>NZ_JAGGOY010000031.1:0-19372 GCF_018614095.1 Streptomyces sp. ISL-87
GGTGCGGGCGGAGGGGGCGCGGGCGGAGGGGGCGGAGTCGGCGCGGGCGGGGTCGGCGGCGGGGTCGGTGCGGTCGGTTCGGTCGGTCATGAGGCGGCCTGCCGGGGCTGTTGGGCGGCTTCGTACAGCGCCTGGCCGATGCGCCGGATCAGGACCTGGAGGTCGGCGCAGTACACGGACGGCTGGCGGAACCCCTCGCCGGCGCGGAAGCGGTGCGGGTAGTGCCCGCCGCCGCACACCTCGACGAGTTCGCAGGAGCGGCAGGTGCCGGCCAGGGCCTCCCGCCCGAGCTGGCGGGCGACGAGCCCCGGATGGTCGAGGAGTTCGTCGAAGCTGTGCCGGTCGAGCGTGAGTCCGGTGGCGGCGGCGCCCTCGTAGGCGGACTTCAGCGAGTCCGCCTGCTCGATGCTGCCGTCGGTCTCGATCACGGCGGTGGCGGCGGGGGCGAGGCCGAGGGTCTCGGTGGCCTCGGGCAGGCCGAGCAGCAGAGCGATGATCTCCTCGAAGATCCGGATCCGGGTACGGCGCACGCCGTCGTGCCACCAGCGTTCGAAGACGGCGAGCAGCCAGTCGGCATAAGGGGTCTCGTCGCTCCCGCCCTCTGCATACCCCGGCGGCGGAGTGCCCTCCGCATACCCCGGCGGCGGATTGCTCCAGTTCCCGAGCGGCAGCAACAGCCCGAGGGCGGGCGGCCGGAACGCGAGCAGGCTCTCGTACGTCTCCACCGGGTCCTGCGCGAGATCGACGACGCAGAGCACCCCGGCGTAACTCCCGGGATGCCGCGCAAGCAGCCTCAGCCCCCGGGCGGCGGCCCCGAACCCGGGCCGCCCGGCGTGGTCCACGCGGCGGGCGTTGTGTGCGGGGAGGCCGCCGTCGAGGCTGACGCCGACCCGGACCCCGGCGGCGGCCAGCGCGGCGAGCCGTCCGCGGGTGAGCAGCGTGCCGTTGGTCTGGACGGTGGCGGTGAGCCGGGTGCGCGGTGACTGCCGGGCCAGGGCGGCCCGTACTGCCTCGACGGGAACGGCGAGCCCGGCGGGCGCGGTGAGGAGCGGTTCGCCACCGTGCAGGACGAGATCGACGCGGGTCAGGTCGTGGGCGGCGGCGTGCTCGGCGATCCGGTGCGCGGCGCGGGCGGCGGTGGCCGCGCTCATCGCGGGCGGCTGGCCGCGCCAGCCCTGGTCGGCCATCTCGTAGACGTAGCAGTAGGTGCAGGCGAGGTTGCAGCGGCTGTGCGTCTTGAGCACGAACTGGCGGATCGGGTACGGCCGGTGGCCGGCGGCGCGAAGCGCGGGCACGTCGAGCCGGGCGTACGGCCAGGGCGCATGGAGGGCATGGAGGTCATGGCTACGGTGCGCGGGTACGGGTACCAGTGCCTGGGCCTGGGCCGGTTCCGGTGCGGGTACCAGTGCCTGTACCGGTTCCGGTCCGGGTGCGGGCAGCACGGCGTCGTCACTCGTGGTCCTGCGCCTCATCGCCTGTACCTCCCTCCCCCGGCCACCTCCCCCAGCAGCCGGTTCATCCCTGCCCGGCGGATGGGCGCGGCTAACGGCGGAAAGTGGTCAACTCCCGCTCAGAACAGCCGGATCAGTCGACTCCGGAGTCGAAGGCGTTCAGGATCTCGGCGGGGTGCGTGACCCGCTCCACCATGCCTTCGATCACCTGGGCGAGCACAGGATGGTCGATGCCGCGCAGTGCGGCCAGATCCAGCCCGGAGAGGTCCGGTAGTTTCCCGGGACAGGCCCGGGCGGTCGCCTCCGCTTGCTGATGCTGGGTCACCATGTACCGGATGCCCCCCTGGTGCGTCGCACGTTCGGTGGTCCACTGCCCTTTCCCGCCCCCCGCCACCGGGAAACGACCACCGCCCGGCCCCTGTCCCTTGCACCGGGCCGGCCCCCGGCCCGGACCAGCCTGCGGCGACGCCTGACGCGTGCGCGACGCGATAGCAAAGGTCGGGCCCGCCCCGGAGCTGGGGCCCCACCCGGAGCTGGGGCCCCACCCGGTGGTGGGACCGGCCGAAGGTTGAGCCCAGCTGAGGGTCTGCCCGGCCGAAGGGTTGAGCCCGGCCCCGAAGGTCGGGCCTGGCCGAGGGTCGGGAGGCCGGCCGAAGATCGGGCCCGGCCCGGAGCTGGGGCCCGCCCGAAGGTTGGGGCCCGGCCGAGGCTCGGCCCAGCCAAGGGTTGAACCGGCCGAAGGTTGGCCCGGCCAAGGGTTGAACCGGCCGAAGGTTGAGCCCAGCTGAGGCTCGGCCCGGCCGAAGGTTGAGCCCGGCCCGGAGCTGGGGCGGCCCGGAGGTTGGGGCCGCCCGGCGGTCGGTGCCCAGCCGGAGGTTGGGGCCCAGCCGGAGGTCGGTGCCCAGCCGGAGGTCGGTGCCCAGCCGGAGGTCGGCCCCGGCCGAAGGCTGGCCCAGCCGAAGGGTTGAGCCCGGCCGAAGGTTGGCCCAGCCGAAGCTGGGGGGAGAGAGCCGAGGCGGTGGGGCGCATGCCGGCGTTGGCTGGGGGGACGCGCCGGCGACCGACGAGAACGCGGTGAGCGTGCGCGCGCCGGACACCGCGCCCGGCGTGGACGAGGGGCAGCCCCCAGGCCCGGTAGGTCACAGGGTGGCCTCCAATTCACGGATCCGGTCGCGGAGGGGCGCGGGCGGGTCGCCGCCGAGGCGCTGCCAGAGCTCCAGGGCGGAGCGATAGGCGTCCAGCGCCGCCCGGGGCCGGGCCAGCCGCTCCAGCACCTCACCGCGCAACTGCTGCACCCGCGCCGCCAGCCGCACCGCGGAGTCCGGCCCCTCCTCCCGCCGGCCCACCGCCTCCGGGGCGTATTCGCCGCCGCGCTCCGTGCCGGACTGACGGCCGCCCTCAGTTCCATGCTCGCTGTCCAGCTCGGTGCCGGACCGGCCGCCACGGTCGGCGCCGTCCCGGCCGCCACGCTCGGCACCACGCTCACCGCCGCGCGCCGTGCCCGACCGGCCGTCGCCCTCCGCACCGGACCGGCCGTCGCGCTCCATCCCGCGCCCGGGACCGGCCTCCCCGCCGTACTGGCCGGCGCCGTACTGGCCGTCGCGCTGCGTGCCGTATCGCCCTTCGGGGGGCCGTCGTGTGCCGTCGGGGTCGTCGTTGTGCTCCGCGTCGGCCTCCAAGGCGGCCCGCCAGGCTCGCCGGTAGGAGTCCGCCGCGCGGTCGAGGCGGTCCGCGGCGTGCGTATGGGCGTGGATCTCCTGCTGCACGTCGCCGTGTTCCCGCCAGGCGCGGGCCTGCTCCAGCGGGCACCGGCTATGCCGGACGGCCAGCTCCAGGAGGTACTCCGCCTCCCGCAGGTCCACCAAGTCCCCTTCGTACGCGTGCCGTAGCCGGAGCCCGGCGGCCAGCCGCCGCAGCCGGTGCGCCGCTCGGGGGTCGGACTGCGGGACCGCCGCCCGGCTCTCGCGCAGCACCCGTACGGCGGTGGACGTGAACCGCCGCCCGTCGGCGGCCCGCGCCCGGGCCAGGAGTACGTCGCCCCACTCGGGCAACAGCTCCCCGTAGGCGTCTCCGTCGCGGGGAATCAGCCGCCGGGCCCGCCCGTACGCCTCGGCGGCGTCTTCCAGTGCCACCGGGTCCGCGTCCCGTGCGTGCCGCTCCCGGTGGACCCTCGCCAGGCACACCAGCCCAGCCACCCGGAGCTCCGGATCCCCGTCGGCCTCCTCCAGCGCTGCGGCCAGCTGCCCGGCCGCCTCCTCCAGCCGCCCGGGAAGGTGGCGCAGAGCCGTGGCCAGCTCCACCCTCACCCGGGCCCGCCGGTGACCGGCGTCCGGGAACGGCAGCAGCCCACCCGGAATCGGGGTACCCAAAGCCGTCAAGCCCTCGCCGCCCTCCAGCTCCAAGCCCCCCAAGGCCCAAGCCAGATGGACCGCGGCGAGCCTGGCCAGGTCGGTACGGCCCCCCGGACCGGCGGTGTAGGCCAGCAGGGCCAACAGCACCCGGCCCAGAGCCAGGTGCAGAGCGGAGTCCGCAGCAGGGTCCGCGACCAGGTCCAGGCCGGGAGCCACGGCCGAGCCCCCGCCACGGCCCGAGGCAGGTTCACGGCCGGGGTCCAGGCCGGGGTCACGCCCAGGGCCCGAGCCGGAGTCCCGGCCACCCGAGGCGGGGTCACGCCCAGGGCCCGACGCGGAGTCCCGGCCACGGCCCGGAGCCGAGCCCCGGCCAGGGCCCGAGGCGGAGTCCCGGCCCGAGGCGGGACCTCGGGCGGGACCTCGGGCGGGGCCCCGGGCGGGGCCGACCCCCGGGTCCACCCCCGGGTCCACCCCCGGGTCCAGGCTGGGGTCCAAGTGGAGGGCCGGGGCGTTGCGGGAGGCCAGGGCTTCCAGGGCGGAGCGGGCTTCTCGCAGGGGGGACGGGTCGGAGCGGAGGTCGCTCAGGCGGATCAGGGTCTCCGTCCGGCGTACCGCGCTGTCCAGGCGGAGCGCGCGGCCCGCTCCCGGGGACGCGCTCACCGCCGCGAACTCCCGTTCCGCCGCCTCCAGGAGACCGGCGTCCGGTTCGACAGGCACCCGCGCCCGCTCGTACAGCACCCGGCCCAGCGCCAGCCGCCCCGGCAGCCCGGTCGCCGCCCGCGCCGCCCGCTCGGCCTCCGCCAGCAGTCCCGGATCCCGCTGCACCCCCCACAGCCTCAGCAACGCCTCCGCCAGCTCGAACTCCGCCTCCCCCGGCGGGTCACCGGGCCCCGGCGGGGCGGTGACCGCCCGCCGCAGTACCGTCACGGCCTCGTACAGCCCGCGCTGGTCCCCGTCCGCGAGCCGGGCTCGTGCCGTGCGCACCGCCCACTCCCGCGCGGGCGGCGCCGGCTGGGGCGGCGCCGCCGCGTCCTCCTCCGGCGGCCCGGGCAGGTAGCGGCGTACCACTTGCGCGGAGACCTGCGCGAAGGCCTGCGGAAGCCGCACCTCCGTCAGCGGCCCGGGCTCCTCCGCCACCGGCGCCCCGGTCAGCTGGGAGACCGCGAGCGCGGGGAAGTTCCGTACGCCCCGCCCGAAGTGGGCCAGTACGTACTCCGAGCAGTGTTTCAGCACCAGCGCGGCCTCGTCCCGCCCCAGCGGCCCCAGCAGCACCTCCTGCACCCCCGGCGCGAACTCGTACCAGCCGGGGTCGGGGCCGCGCCGCAGCAGCCCGCTGAGCAGCACCTCCGCCAGGTCCGACGGCTCCGAGTCCGGCAGCATCGTGCGCTGCACCAGCCGCATCACCGGCAGGGTCAGCGGCGCGGCCGACAGGTACACCGCCAGCTGTACGGCCCGGGGCGCGGCCGAGGAGCGGAAGCGGCGCACCAGTTCACGCGGCGGCCGGACGGCCCGCGGCGGCGGCACCGGCGCGGCCGGGTGGTCGGCGAGCACCCGGCCCACCTCGGCCGGCACCGGCCCGGTGCCCAGCCCGGCGACGAGCCGGGCCCACGCGCCCATCGCGATCGCGTTCGGCGGCAGCACCGGCACGGTCAGCCCTCCGGTGGGCCGCCCCGGCCGCGGTGGCCGCTCTGACCTGAATCTCAGCTTCCCCCCACCGCCGTCGACCCGCGAGAGCGTGCCCCGCTCGGTCGGCAGCCAGCTCCGGCTCCACAGCCGCTGCGGCAGGGGCTGGACGACCACGCACGGCGTGCACTCGGCCCACCGGTACAGCAGCCGCTGCGCCTCGCCCTCCCGCCATACCGGTCCGGCGCAGTCGGACACCACCATGGTCAGCGCCCGCCCGGTGGGGTCCCGCAGCTGATCCCCGGACCGCAGCCCGGCCCCCGGCCCCGCCCCCGGCACGGGCCCGCGCCCGACGACCGCCGTACCGTCGGCCAGGCGGTGCAGGTAGGACACCTGCACGTCCCGGAACGCGCCCAGCCGCTCGCACACGGACCGCAGTTCCTCGAACATGTCCTGCCACACCGCCATCGACGGCGACGCGTCCATCACCAGCCGTACGGTCGCCTCGCGCCGGCTCTCCGGCCGGAACACCGGGATGACCAGCCCGAGGGCCCGCGCGCTGGCCTCGGCGGTGGCCGGCTCGTCGAGCACGGTCCGGGTGGGCGGGGCGGCCGGCCGGTGCCGCTGGAGGGCGCGCAGGGCCCGCTGGATCTCCAGGATCCGCGGCAGCGCAGCCGCTCCGGGCACCCGCACGGGCACCCCGCCCTCGACCAGAATTTCAGCTTCCGCTTCCGTGTCGGCCGCCGGGCGCGCCCCGGGGGCATACAGCCTGACCGGATCTTCAGCCTCCTCTACGGACTCCCCCGCGCGCGGCGCCCCGTGCCCCTCCTCCCCTTCCTCCCCCTCCGGCCGCGGAGCCGGAATCACCGTGCCGGCCGCCGAGTCGGCCGCCGCCGCCCCGGCCGCCGTCCCGGGTTCTTCCTCAGGCCGGCCCCCGGCCGGGCCCCTGGCCGTCTGCCCGGCCAGCCACAGCGCGTCGGCCAGTTCCCCGGCGGACGGATCGAGGCCCGCGGCACGCAGCAGGGCGATCAGCTCGCGCATGGCGTCACCTCGGCCGGTCGAGGCGCTGGATGAGCAGGTCCGCGAGGTCCTCCCGGGTGGGCGGGGCGGCGTAGTGGGTCAGGTAGATGGCGTTGAGGAGCTGGTCGGCGGCGACGAGCTCGGACCGGGACCGGCTGAGGAATTGCCGGATCAAATCGGCGCCCAGCTGCGCGGCTTCCTCACCCAGATGTGCCCGCACCATGGTGGCGAGCCGTTTCTCCCCGGGCTGGCCGAGCTTGAGCTGAATGCACCTGCGCAACAGCGCGGCCGGGAAATCCCGCTCCCCATTGCTGGTCAGCACGATGAACGGAAAGGCCCGGCACCGCACCCGCCCGTCCCGGACGGTCACTTTGGCCCCGTCGTCGGTGAGTACCTGCACCTCGGGCTCGGTATCGGCCACCCGCTCCAGCTCGGGCAGCACGAACTCCCCCTCCTCCAGCACGTTCAGGAGGTCATTGGGCAGGTCGATGTCGCTCTTGTCCAATTCGTCGATGAGCAGCACGCGGGGCCGCGCGGTGGGCAGCAGCGCCGTCCCCAACGGCCCGAGCCGGATGTACTTCCCGATCCCGGGCGCTCCGCCGCCGGCCCCGCCGCCCGCCCCGCCCACGACCCCGCCGCCGGCCGCGATCTGCACGTCCTGGAGCCGGGCGATGGCGTCGTAGCGGTACAGCCCTTCCTGGAGCACGGTCCGCGAGACCACGGGCCAGCGCAGTACCCGCCCGAGCTTCAGTTCGTGGGCGACGGCGTGCGCCAGAGTGGACTTCCCGGTCCCCGGATACCCCGTGACGAGCAGCGGCCGCCGCAGGTAGAGCGCGGCGTTGACGGCGTCCAGCTCCTCGGGCTCGGGCCGGTGCATCTCGGCGGCCTGCCGGTGCGCCCCGAGGCGCCGCGCGACGTCCCCGTCCTCCACCCCGCCGGCCTCCCCGACGGGCCCGCCGTCGAAGTCACGCCAGGGCGGCGGTCCGGGCAGGGCCTCGATCCCGTCGTGGGGCTCACCGACGCCCCGGTAGATGAGCCATTCGTCATTCACAGGAGCTCCCCTCCGCACTGCCAGTCCGAAACCCGGGCCACCGCCCGGGATATGGGGCGCGGGCAAGGGGCGCACTCCACGCGTGTCCCGAGCCGCGTCCGGGCCGCGCCCTGTCACCGCTTGTACCCCGGACCCGGTCGGGGCCGCGCCCCGTCACAGGTCCCCCGTCACCGCTTGTACCCCGGACCCGGTCGGGGCCGCGCCCCGTCACAGGTCCCCCGTCACCGCGCGTACCCCGCACCCCGTCGGGGCCGCGCCCCGTCACAGGTCCCCCTGCAACGGCTCGTCCTCCGGCAGCGGCCGCGCCGGGTCGTCCCAGACCAGCCCCGCCCCCGCCGCCCAGTACGCGTCCGGGTCCGACCCGTGGGCCCGGGCCCGGAGCGCCTGCATCCGCACCGGCAGCGCCGCGCCCCGTCCCGCCTCGGCCAGTTCCTCCCGCAGGCCCCGGTGGAACGGCGCGCACGACACCCCCGGATCCTCCGGAGGCCTCCGGCAGACGGCGACCCCGTACCCGGCCTCCCGTACGACGTGCAGCGCGCCCAGTGTGGGTTCGAGCGCCGCCGCCCGGCAATGCACCGGCACGGTGTTGTCCGCGAGTCCCGCGAGCCAGCCCGGATCCGGGCTCCGCGGCCGCCCCCGTACGCAGTCGGCCCGTTCGTCGAGCAGCGGCCCCGCCTGCACGCGCGTCCACCGCCCGGCCGCCGCCTCCGCGCCGACACCGGTTCCGGTTCCGGAACCGGAACCGGAACCGGAACCGGAACCGCCCGAGGCGTGCCGGAACACCACCGGCCGCTGCACCCCCACCGGCACCCCGCCGGCCACCGCCCACTCGTCCACCGCCAGCCCGAACAGCTCCGGCGCCACGGCCACTTCGAGCAGCGCCGCCGCCTCGTGCGTGTCGCACCGCCGGAACCCCTCCGCGAGCGGCGCCCGCAGCACCTCCGGCAGAGCCGCCAGGGTGGCCCGTACGCCCGATTCCACCGGCGTCACCAGCCCCGGCCGGGCCGGCCCCGCCAGCACCGAGACCCGCCAGTCGTAGACGTCCTCCCAGCCGTGCGCCCACGCCTCCAGCAGGACCGAGGGCCCCGTCGGCAGCACCCCGGCCGGCCGGGCCGGGCCGTGCACCGCGTGTCCGGCCGACCGCCGGCGGCGGCGCGCCCGCTCCGCCAGACCCCGCTCGTGCCGCTCGGCCAACTCCCGCCGCAGGGGCCGCCACAGCCGCTCGGCGGTGGCCCGCACCCAGTCCCACAGCTCCTCGTCGGCGCCCGGGGACGGCGGCTCGCGGTAGTCGGCCACGCTCACGTCGGTGGCGTACCGGAGCATCGCCACGGCCTCCCCGGCCCCGCCCGGCGGATCGTGCAGCAGCCCGAGCCCGTCGCGCCAGTTCAACGGGGCCGGCAGTGCCGGATCCGGCTCCTCCCCGCGGGCCGCCTCGGCCAGCTCCCGTACCGCCTCGGAGGAGCCCGGCGGGGGCAGTTCGGCGAGCAGCCCGCACAGCGTGGTGCGCTCCCCGGGGGTCAGCCGCCGGCCGCCGTACGGGTCTCCGTCCCCGGCCGGGAGCTCGTCGTGCACGTCGGTCCAGGTCCGCCGGCTGTCCAGGTCGCTCAGGTGCTGGTCGTAGTGGTAGAGGTCGTGGGCCTGCATGACCCTGCGGTACAGCCCGGTCTGCCCGGTGGCGGCCATCGGCAGGGTGCGTAACTGGGCCACCGACACGGCGAGCCCGCCCCCGCCCGTGTGCCGGCGGGCCTTGACCACGCCGACGACCTCGCCGCGGGCCAGGTCCACCACGGGGCCGCCGGACATGCCGGGCTCGATCTCGTCGTCGTCGCCGAGCCGGATGGCTGCGCCGTTCGCCGCGGTGCCGCGCAGCCGGGTGGTGCGGCCGGTGATCTCCGGTACGCCGAGGTCCTCGGTGCAGCCGAAGTAGGCGGCCTCCTCCAGCCGGGGCCTGGCCCGGTCGGTCAGCCAGACGCAGGCGTGCGTGATGGGCGCGAGTACCCGGACCAGCGCCAGGTCGGGCAGGTCCCACAGGGACCGCCGGCCCGGCCGGTGCCGCTCCAGCCGTTCGGGCAGTACGCACTCCACGCGCCCGGCGACGGTCCCCGTGGCGCCGTGG
This sequence comes from Streptomyces sp. ISL-87, assembly GCF_018614095.1. Classification (GTDB taxonomy): domain Bacteria; phylum Actinomycetota; class Actinomycetes; order Streptomycetales; family Streptomycetaceae; genus Streptomyces. The sequence continues at coordinate 9,613 of NZ_JAGGOY010000031.1, forward strand.
CCCCCGGAGGAGAAGGTGATGCCGACTTCACGCCCCACCAGACGCACCGCACCACCCCCTTCGCCGACCACGTGCGCGCACGTCAGGACCCAGCCCGGGGCGACGAAAAAGCCGCTCCCCCACGTGGGGCCGGTGCCAGGGGTCTCATACCCGTCCGGCGGGGCGTGGACGCGTACGGTGGCCGCCTGGACGAGCGGTTCGAGGAGTTCGAAGGCGCGCGCGGAGCTGCCCGTGCGCACGACCGGCATCTATCGGCCCCCGACTCCCGTGTGCCCCATTGAGGCCGTCCAGGCTATCGCCGGGGGCGGGGACGGCGGGAGATCTATTTCGGTATGCGGATTATCCTGGCGGGAAACACCCCCTGCACACCCTCATCACGGCACGGAGCCCGACTTGTACTTCACCGATCGCGGCATCGAGGAGCTGGAGAAGCGGCGCGGCGAGGAGGAGGTCACCTTCGAGTGGCTCGCCGAGCAGCTCCGCACCTTCGTCGACCTGAACCCGGACTTCGAGGTCCCGGTGGAACGCCTGGCCACCTGGCTGGCCCGCCTGGACGACGACGAAGCCGACGACGAGTAGAGCACCCGCGGAGCAGCCGGGCAGAGCTGCTACAACGCCCACGCCGAAGGGGCCCGACCGCCGAACGGTCGGGCCCCTTCGGGCTGTGAGACGCGGCTGCGGTCAGGCGGCCTTGGTCTCCCAGAAGATGCGGTCGATCTCGGCGATGAGCTCGAGGGCCTTCTGGCCGGTCGCCGGGTCGTTCGACGCCTTGGCGGCCGAGAGGGCCTTCAGGGTGTCGTTGACCAGGGTGTGGAGCTGCGGGTACTTCTCGAAGTGCGGGGGCTTGAAGTAGTCGCTCCACAGCACCGAGACGTGGTGCTTGGCCAGCTCGGCGCGCTGCTCCTTGATGGTGATGGCGCGCGCGCGGAAGTCGGCGTCGTCGTTGGCCTGGTACTTCTCCTGAACGGCCTTGACGGACTCGGCCTCGATGCGGGCCTGGGCAGGGTCGTACACGCCGCACGGCAGGTCACAGTGGGCGGAGACCTTCGCCTTGGGGGCGAAGAGGCGGGAAAGCATGGAGTTTGTCCTCCTCGTGATCGTCTTCTCAAGGGGGAGATTACTCGCTCGGAAACCGGAATTCGCGGGCGCCCCCAGGGGCTTAGGACAAAAGTCCAGGGTCGCCGGAGGCGGGGTGAGCGAATGTACGGACGCGTACGGCAGCATGCGGGAGGGACGAGGAGGACGCACATGGTGGAGAACAGGCGCTCGCGGGGGCGCTTCGGGGTGGCGGAGGTGACGGGTCCGTCGATGGTGCCGACCCTGCTGCACGGGGACCAGCTGGTGGTCCGGTACGGGGCGGTGGTCCGTCCGGGTGACGTGGTGGTGCTGCGGCATCCGTTCCAGCAGGACCTGCTGGTGGTCAAGCGGGCGGTGGAGCGGCGCCCGGGCGGCTGGTGGGTGCTCGGCGACAACCCGTACAACGAGACCGGCGACAGCACCGACTACGGGACGGTGCCCGAGGAGCTGGTGCTGGCGACGGCCGTGCTGCGTTTCCGGCCGCGCGCGGCGGATCAGCGTTCGCTGAGGGCGTGGCTGTCCTGGGCGGCCTCGGCGCTGCGGCCGCTCCGGGCGGACCCCTCGGCCTCCAGCCGCTTGCGGGCGCGGTAGGCGGCCACGTTCGCCCGGGTGGCGCAGCGGTCGGAGCAGTAGCGCCGGGACCGGTTGGTGGAGGTGTCGAGGTAGGCGTTGCGGCAGGGCGCCGCCTGGCACAGGCCGAGCCGGTCGGGGCCGTGCTCGGTGAGGTGGAAGGCCAGCCCGAACGACGCGAGCGCGGCGTATCCGGCGGAGGCGTTCGAGGGGTGGTCGGCGAGGTGGATGTGCCAGTGGGGGCTGCCGTCCTCGCCGAGGGTGTCGTGGCCGGAGACCTGGGGGCTGACGGGGAACTCCAGGAGCAGGGAGTTCAGCAGGTCGACGGCGAGGACGTGGTCGCCCGCGTCGGCGGCCTCGAAGACGGCGCGCAGCCGGCCCCGCACGTTGCGGAAGCGGGTGACGTCGGCGTCGGTGGCCCGGCGGGCGGACTGGACCCCGGCGCCGAAGAGTGCGCGTACGGCGTCCACCGAGGTGAGCGAGTCCTTGTTGCGGGCCGGCTCCTCGGTGTTGACCAGGCGCACGGCATAGTCCGAGTAATGGGCCAGTTCCACTTGTAGTCCTTACGGCTGCGGATTAATGTCTCGGTAACGGCGTAACGGATAAGACGTATTCGAGAGTATTACGGACGGAGGGGTTCGGGATGGCGGACACCGTGACCGACTGGAAGGCCTGGCAGGACAGCTGGGACCGCCAGCAGGAGTGGTACATGCCCGACCGCGAGGAGCGGTTCCGGGTCATGCTGGACATGGTCGAGGCGCTGGTGGGACCCACCCCCCGGGTGCTGGATCTCGCATGCGGTACGGGAAGTACTACGGACCGCGTCCTCAAGCGGTTCCCGCAGGCCTCCAGTACGGGAGTCGATCTCGACCCGGCCCTGCTGACGATCGCCCGGGGCCACTTCGCCGGCGACGAGCGGGTCACCTTCGTCACCGCCGACCTCAAGGACCCCGACTGGACCTCGGCGCTCCCCCACGACACGTACGACGCGGTGCTGACCGCCACCGCCCTGCACTGGCTGCACAGCCCGGCGCTCGCCGTCCTCTACGGGCAGCTCGCGCCGCTCGTCCGGGAGGGCGGCGTCTTCATGAACGCCGACCACATGCCCGACCCGGCGACCCCGCGGATCAACGCCGCCGAGCGCGCCCACCGGCACGCCGCCATGGACCGGGCCCGCGAGGCGGGGGCACTGGACTGGACAGACTGGTGGGCCCTCGCGGCCGCCGACCCGGTGCTGGCCGAGCCGACCAAGCGCCGCTACGAGATCTACGGGGAGCACGCGGACGGCGACACCCCGGACGCCGCCTGGCACGCCCGCACCCTGCGCGAGGCGGGCTTCGCAGAGGCCCGTACCGTCTGGCGCTCCCCGTCCGACGGACTGGTCCTAGGCCTGAAGTAGGAACCAGGAAATAGGAAGCAGGAAGCGGAAATGCGGGAGGGGCGGTACGGGAACGAACCCGTACCGCCCCTCCCGCATGCCGGAGACCTACAGCACCTTGGACAGGAACGCCTTCGTCCGGTCGTGCTGCGGGTTGCCCAGGACGTCGCGCGGGTGGCCGGACTCGACGACCACACCGCCGTCCATGAAGACGAGGTTGTCGCCGACCTCGCGGGCGAAGCCCATCTCGTGCGTGACCACGATCATGGTCATGCCCGACTCGGCCAGGTCCCGCATGACGTCGAGGACGTCGCCGACCAGCTCCGGGTCGAGCGCCGAGGTGGGCTCGTCGAAGAGCATCAGCTTCGGCTCCATGGCCAGCGCGCGGGCGATCGCCACACGCTGCTGCTGGCCGCCGGAGAGCTGGGAGGGGAAGTTCCCGCCCTTGTCGCCCAGGCCCACGCGGTCCAGCAGCTTGATGGCGCGCTCACGCGCCACCGCCTTGCTCTCACGCTTGACCTGGACCGGCGCCTCCATGACGTTCTCAATGGCCGTCATGTGCGGGAAGAGGTTGAAGCGCTGGAAGACCATGCCGATCTCGCGGCGCTGGGCCGCGACCTCGCTGTCCTTCAGCTCGTAGAGCTTGTCGCCCTTCTGGCGGTAGCCGACCAGCTGGCCGTCCACCGAGAGCCGCCCGGAGTTGATGCGCTCCAGGTGGTTGATGCACCGCAGGAAGGTCGACTTGCCGGAGCCGGACGGGCCGACCAGGCAGAAGACCTCTCGCGGGGCGACCTCCAGGTCGATGCCCCGGAGGATGTGGGCGGCGCCGTACGACTTGTGGACGCCTTCTGCCTTGACCATCGGCTGGGCGGTCATCGCGCGACCTCCGTACGGCGGAACATGTTCAGGTTGGCACGCAGGCGCTGGAACGGCGTCGGCGGCAGGTTCCGCGTGGAACCACGGGCGAAGCGGCGCTCCAGGTAGTACTGGCCGACGCTGAAGACACTGGTCAGGGCCAGGTACCAGACGGAGGCCACGAACAGCATCTCCATGATGGCACCGGCCGTGTTGCCGATGTTCGACGACGCCCGCAGGAGTTCGGTGTACTGCACCGCCGAGACCAGGGACGAGGTCTTCAGCATGTTGATGAACTCGTTGCCGGTCGGCGGGATGATCACGCGCATGGCCTGCGGCAGCACGATGCGGCCCATGGTCTTTGTCTGGGCCATGCCGAGCGCGTGCGCCGCCTCGGTCTGGCCCTCGTCGACGGACTGGATGCCGGCCCGGACGATCTCCGCCATGTACGCGCCCTCGTTCAGGCCGAGGCCCAGCAGGGCCACCATGAACGGGGTCATGACGTCGACGGTCTCGTTCTTGTAGATCGGACCCAGGTTGATGTACTGGAAGATCAGCGACAGGTTGAACCACACCAGCAGCTGCACGTACACCGGGGTACCGCGGAAGAACCAGATGTAGAGCCAGGAGACGGCGCTCGTCACCGGGTTCTTCGAGAGGCGCATCACCGCGAAGAGGATGCCGAGGGCGAGGCCCAGCGCCATGGAGGCGACGCTGATCACCACGGTGTTCCCGAGACCGCTGATGATCGCCGGGTCGAACAGCTTGTCGCCGACCGTCTTCCAGATGACGTTGCCCTGGGAGAAGGCGTAGACGAGCCAGCCCAGCAGTGCGACGACGACCACACCGCTGACCCAGCGGCCGTAGTGCCGTACCGGGATTGCCTTGATTGCCTCGTACGGGGTACCCGAGGCGCCGGGTCCGGCCGGCGGAGTTGCGGCCGGACCCTTGTCGATCTTGTCAGTCACAATGACTGCCCTTCAGTGGAGCTGCGGGACTTACTGACCTGCGTTGACCGTGGCTTCCTTCACGGCACTGTCCTGCACGTTCCACTTCTCCAGGACCTTGGCGTAGGAGCCGTCCTTGATGATGGCGTCGACGGCCTGCTTGAGGGCGTCGCGGAGCTGGTTGTTCTCCTTGCTCACGCCGATGCCGAAGAGGCCGACGTCGCTCTGCTGGCCGGCGACCTCGAAGTCGTTGCCGCCACCCGAGGTCTTCACCGTGTACGCGGCGACCGGGTAGTCGTTCAGGTCGGCCACGGCGCCGCCGGCCTTGACGCGGGTCTGTGCCTCGGCGTCGGTGTCGAATGCCTGGATGGTGAGCTTCTTGTCACCGCACTTCTCGGCCTGGGCCTTGAAGGTGTCCTCGTAGATCGTGCCGCGCTGGACGGCGACGGTCTTGCCGCACAGGTCGTCCATGGACTTGATGCCCTCGGGGTTGCCCTTCTTGACGAGGAGCGAGAGGCCGGAGGAGAAGTAGTCGACGAAGTCGACGCCCTTGCCGATCTTCTCGCCCTTGTCGTCCAGGCCCTCCTGGCGCTTCTTGTTGTCGGTGATCGACGACATGATCGCGTCCTGGCGGCCCGTGTAGATCGAGGTGATCAGGCCGTCGAAGGTGCCCGCGGTGAACTGGAACTTCACACCGAGCTGCTTGCCGAGCGCCTCGGCGATGTCGGGGTCGACACCGACGATCTTGCCGCCCTCGACGAATTCCATCGGCGCGTACGCGGAGTCCGTGCCGACCTTGATCACACCGGCGTCCTGAATCTTCTTCGGCAGGGCCGAGAAGAGCGGGGCGCTGCTGCTGGCCTTCGTGGCCTCCGAGGGGGTGCCGGTGGACTTCTCCTCCGTCTGGTCGCCACAGCCGGTGAGGATCAGGGCGCCGGCAACCGCGATCGCGCCGACCGCGGCGATCCGGGACCGGGCGGCGGTCGAGCGGCGGGTGGTGCTTGCGGTCATGAGCTGGTTCCTCCGGCTGGTGGAAAAGCATCCGAAAAATGGTCGGGCACGCACCATCGAGTGTCGCGGCCTTGTGTGGTTACGGCATCTTGCCATTCGGACTGGCGCATTCAGGCAGGCAGTCAGGTCAAAATCGGATAACGGGCGACCCGGACAGCCCAACAGGCCTGCGGGTCAGACCCCTGTCGGCCGCACTATGCGCGGCGCCAGGCCCCTTAGGCCGCGGTTTTTGCGGTGCGTCTCGCCTGCTGGACAGGGGGCTTTGGACTTTTCGCCAAAACCAGGACAAGGAGCTTACAGTCGAGCAGGAATCGACTCGTCTGAGCGAGTGTTCTTCCGGTAAAACGGATCCTTACACCCCTCATCCGGGGCTCAGGGCGCGCGTGCGGCGCGCCCGCGCGTACGAACCTCCCCTTCGCGGAGGCGGGCCAACCGCCGATGCGGAGTACGGACGCGGTGCCCGCCCACCCCTTAACCAGGAGTGGTCACCCTCAACGATTCAAAGACTTAAGGGGCCAAGAAAGTGGCAGCGGAGATCGTCAATCCTCGCAGCGACAGCGCGACGGACAACAACCCCGACGCGGTGTTCGCACTGCACCGGGGCGGCAAGATGGCCATCCAGGCCACGGTGCCGGTCCACAACAAGGACGACCTGTCCCTCGCGTACACGCCGGGCGTGGCAAAGGTCTGCAGCGCCATCGCGGAGAACCCGGAGCTCGTCAACGAGTACACCTGGAAGTCCAACGTGGTCGCCGTCGTCACCGACGGTACGGCCGTACTCGGACTCGGCGACATCGGGCCCGAGGCCTCCCTCCCCGTGATGGAGGGCAAGGCCATTCTCTTCAAGCAGTTCGGCGGTGTGGACGCGGTCCCGATCGCGCTGGCCACCACGGACACGGACGAGATCATCGAGACCGTGATCCGCCTCGCGCCGTCCTTCGGCGGCGTGAACCTGGAGGACATCTCCGCCCCGCGCTGCTTCGAGATCGAGCGCCGGCTCCAGGAAGCCCTGGACATCCCGATCTTCCACGACGACCAGCACGGCACGGCCATCGTGACGCTGGCCGCCATGCGGAACGCCGCGAAGCTCACCGGTCGCACCCTCGGCGACCTGCGCGCCGTGATCTCGGGCGCGGGTGCGGCGGGTATCGCCATCGCCAAGATCCTGGTGGACGCGGGCATCGGCGACGTCTGCGTCACCGACCGCAAGGGCGTCGTCTCCGCCGACCGCTCCGACCTGACGGACGTCAAGGCGGAGATCGCGGGCCTGACCAACAAGAGCGGCCTCTCCGGCTCCCTGGAGAGCGCCCTGGCCGGCGCCGACGTCTTCATCGGCGTCTCGGGCGGCACGGTGCCGGAGGAGGCGGTGGCCTCGATGGCGAAGGACGCCTTCGTCTTCGCCATGGCCAACCCGAACCCGGAGGTCCACCCGGACGTCGCGCACAAGTACGCGGCGGTCGTGGCGACGGGCCGCTCGGACTTCCCGAACCAGATCAACAACGTGCTGGCCTTCCCGGGCATCTTCGCGGGCGCCCTGAAGGTGCGCGCGACCCGGATCACCGAGGGCATGAAGATCGCCGCCGCCGACGCCATCGCCGGTGTCGTGGGTGACGAGCTCGCGGCCGACTACGTCATCCCGTCGCCGTTCGACGAGCGCGTCGCCGAGGCCGTCACGGCCGCGGTCGCCGCGGCCGCGAAGGCCGACGGCGTGGCCCGTCTGGCCTGATATCGCCGCACTGAGCGGTGCTCAGCAGGTGCTCAGCGATGCTGGGACGCACTGCGCCAAACGGGTGGAGGCCCGGTCGGAATGATCCGGCCGGGCCTCCTCCGCGTCCGGATGGCATACGCGCACCCTCCCCGCCCCCGAACGGGGAGGGGTCGCGCCGTCCGGAGCCACAGGCCACGGCCAAGGAATGACAGGCTCATGACGAGCGCGCCGCGTGGCTTGAATATTACCCCCGATCTTGGATCGCTCTTGACATTCCGCTTGAGCCCCGCACGCGCACAAACTGACTGGTACAACCGGTTGTTGAGGGTCGAACGAACCCTCCGTTCAGGCGTTCGGCAACCCCGCGCCTCTGGCCAGGCGGGGCTACCGAGCGGTAGCCTCTGGCCGCATGTTCGCTGCCTACGCCGCCCGAATCGACCGTGACCAGCCGCTCAGCGGCCTCGAACTGGGCGAACGCCCGGCTCCCGAGGCCCGACCCGGCTGGGTGACCGTGAACGTCAAGGCCGCCTCCCTCAACCATCACGACCTGTGGTCGCTGCGCGGAGTCGGCCTCGGCGAGGACAAACTCCCCATGATCCTCGGCTGCGACGCCGCCGGGATCGACCAGGACGGCAACGAGGTCGTCCTGCACTCCGTGATCGGCCAGAGCGGCCACGGGGTCGGCCCGGACGAGCCGCGCTCGATCCTGACCGAGCGCTACCAGGGGACCTTCGCCGAGCAGGTGAGCGTCCCGGCCTGGAACGTGCTGCGCAAGCCGGCCGAGCTGTCCTTCGAGGAGGCCGCCTGCCTGCCCACGGCATGGCTGACGGCGTACCGGATGCTGTTCACCAATGCGGGGGTCCGCCCCGGGGACTCCGTACTGGTCCAGGGAGCGGGCGGCGGGGTCGCGACCGCCGCGATCGCCCTCGGCAAGGCGGCCGGCCTGCGGGTGTTCGCCACCAGCCGGGACGAGGCCAAGCGCAAGCGGGCGGTGGAACTGGGCGCGGTGGAGGCGTACGAGCCGGGCGCGCGGCTGCCGCAGCGGGTGGACGCGGTGATCGAGACGGTGGGCGCGGCCACCTGGTCGCACTCGGTCAAGTCCCTGCGCCCGGGCGGCACCCTGGTCATCTCCGGCGCCACGAGCGGGGACCGGCCGGCGCACGCCGAGCTGACCCGCATCTTCTTCCTGGAGCTGAAGGTGGTCGGCTCGACCATGGGCTCAAAGGACGAGCTGGAGGACCTGCTGTCCTTCTGCGCGGCGACGGGACTGCGGCCGGTCATCGACGAGGTGCTGCCGCTGGACCGGGCACGCGAGGGCTTCGAGAAGCTCGCGTCGGGCGACCTGTTCGGCAAGGTCGTCCTGACGGTGTGACGCGAACCGCTTTGTCAATCACCGTTGACACCCCTCCCGTGTCAACCTACATTGACAGGCATGACAGAAGCGACCGATCTCGCCGCGCGAGCCGGTGACCACGACCCGCGCGTGGGCCTGCGTGCCGTGACCGCCCTCCGGAGGCTGCTGGAGCAGCTGGAGGCCGTACAAGTACGCAGTGCCCGCGCCCAGGGGTGGTCCTGGCAGGAGATCGCGGCCGAGCTGGGCGTCAGCCGGCAGGCCGTGCACAAGAAATACGGGAGGCTTTGATGTTCGAACGCTTCACGACCGACGCCCGGAGCACGGTGACGGGCGCGGTGGCCGAGGCCCGCCGGGCCGGGGACTCCACCGTCACCGAGGAACACCTGCTGCTCGCCCTCTTCGCGCAGGGCGCCCTGGACTCCCTGGGCGTGGACCGCACGGCGGTCACCGCGGACCTCGCCGCGGCCCGCCGTCGCGGCGGGATGTCCAAGGCCGACGAGGAAGCCCTGGCCGGGCTCGGCATCGACCTCACGGAGATCGTCTCCCGCGTCGAGGAGACCCACGGCGAAGGCGCCCTCTCCTCCGCGGCGCCCCGCCGCCGGACCCTGGGAGCCTCGCTCCGCTCGGCCCTCGGCCGCCCTGAACCGGACAGCCGCCACGTGCCCTTCACCCAGGGGGCGAAGAAGGTACTGGAGCAGTCCCTGCGCATCGCCCTGGGCCGCGAGGACCGCCACATCGGCACCCTGCACCTGCTCCTGGCCCTGCTCTCCCGCCCGGGCACGCCCTCCGAGGTCCTGGCGGCCCACGGAGTCACGTACGCGGAAGCCGAGTCGGGCCTGGCGGCCTAGTGCCGTGGCCGG
>NZ_JAGGOY010000031.1:19387-54992 GCF_018614095.1 Streptomyces sp. ISL-87
GAGGTGCCGTGCCGGGCGTCGCGACCCGGTGAACCTTTCCGGCCACGGCACTAGCCTGCGCCCCTTCGCCCGGACTCCCCCAGGCCCCGGACCGGCCGGACTGGCCGGACCGCGCCGCCTAGTCGGCCGAGAGCAGCGCCGCGGTGAGGCGGCCCGCGGCGGCGGACAGGTGGGCGCGGGCTTCGGCCAGTTGGGCCGGGGTGACGCCGTGGTCGCGGGCCGCGTCGCGGATGTCGTCGCGGAAGCGGTCCAGCAGGCGGTCCAGGTCGCGGGCCGGGTCGTCGGTGGGGGTCAGGTCATCGGCCCAGCCGTAGGCGGCGGGCGCGGTGGGCGACGTATCGCCGGCGGCGGCGCCGTTGCTCCCGTTGGCGCTGCCGCCCAGCCAGGCTCCGGCCAGGCTGCCCAGGACGCCGCCCGACTTGGCGAACTGCTCGTGGAGCTGGCTCGCGATGCGCTGGACCTCCTCGCGGGCCCGGTCCTGCGCCTCCTTGGCCTGGTGGCGGGCCTGCTGAGCCTCCTCGCGGGCCCGGCGGCTCTCATCCTTCGCTCGCCGCGCCTGCTCCTTCCATTCCTGCTTCGCCTTGCGCAGCTCCTCCTTGGCCGCCTTCCAGGAGTCGTCCTCGACCGGGGTCGCCGAGGCGGAGGCCGCGGCCCGCATCTCGCGCCGCAGGTCTCCCGCCGCGCCGCGCACGTCGGCGCGGATCTCGGCGGCCAGTTCGGAGACCGAGTCGCGGATCTCCATCTCCAGGTCGGCCAGTTCACCGCCGCGGTCGGCCAGTTCGGCGCGTCCCGCCTCGGTGATGGAGTACACCTTGCGCCCGCCTTCGGTGGCGTGCGTGACCAGGCCCTCGGTCTCCAGCTTGGCGAGGCGCGGGTACACGGTGCCCGCGGAGGGCGCGTACAGCCCCTGGAAGCGCTCCTCCAGCAGGCGGATCACCTCGTACCCGTGGCGCGGGGCCTCGTCCAGCAGCTTGAGGAGGTAGAGGCGGAGGCGGCCGTGGGCGAAGACGGGCGGCATGTCAAAGCACCTTCTTGTCGAGCGCGATGGGGGTCGCCGGGGTGTCGGCGGCCGGGCGGCGCAGCAGGGCGATCGCGCCGGAGACGGTGGTGGCCCGCAGGGTGCCGGTGCCGGCGCCCAGGGTGCCGGTGATCCGCTTGGCGCCGAGCTGGCCGGAGACCCGCAGGTCCTCGAAGGCGTTGGAGACGCCGCCGGTGGCAGTGTTGGCCTCCACCCGGGCGTCCGCCGGGTGCGGGAGGCGGATCGCGACCTGGCCGGAGACGGAGTTCAGCTGGATCTCCACGGGACGCGGCACGGCGGGGTCGAGCGCCAGGTCGATGAGCATGTCGCCGCTGACCGAGTCGGCCCGTACGATCCCGCCCGCGCCGTCGACCACGGTCAGGCCGCCGGAGACGGAGCGGAAGCCGAGCTCGCCGGTCAGGGACTGGGCCTCGACGCTCCCGGAGACGGTGTGGGCCTTGACCTTGCCGGACAGGCCGACCAGCGTGGCGTCGCCGGAGACCCCGTTGACCTCGGTGCCGCCGCTGACGCCGGAGACGAAGGCGGTGGCGGTGACGGCGGCCAGCTGCACGTGGGTGGAGGCGGGGACGGTGAGGGTGACGGTGGCCCTGCGCTCCCAGGCCTTGCGGCCGGACGCGGAGGAGGACCAGGCCTTCCAGGGCTTGTCCTCGAACCACTTCTTGAAGCCCTGGGAACCGTTCCAGGGCAGGTCCTCGTAGGAGATGGTGAGGACGCCGCCCTCCTGCACCACATGCAGGGGCGGCCCGTCCACCTCGGCCACCTCGAGGCGGGCCGGGCCCTCGTCGGCGGCGACGACATTGACGGTGCCGCCGACCACGCGGACGCGGAGCTCGGTCACCGGCTCTTCGAAGGTGAGCTTCTGGGGTTCGGCAACCGACCACGTCGTCTGCTCTGCCATGGTGCTGATCCTCCTCGGACGTACGCCTGCTCGGCACGCAACATATCGCGTCTTCTGAGAACACGATATATCGCGGTTGAGGGAAGTCAAGCGTGTGGTCCGCGGGTCGCGAAACCGCCCGCGGCGAGGCGACGACGAGTACCGGAGCAGACGAGTAGCCGCGCAGACGAGCAGACGAGCAGACGCTTACGCCGCCAGCAGCGGGCTGGCGTGGTGGTGGAGCCAGGCCCGGTACGGCGGGGTGCGCAGGGCGGCCTCGCGATAGGCCGCGCGCAAGTCCTCGTAGACCTCCGCATGCGCCCCCGGCCGGGTCGCCAGCAGCAGCCGTACGGCCAGCGGGTCCCCCGACAGCGGCCGGATCGCCATGTCGTCCCGGGGCCCGGAGGTCGGCTGGCACGGCGCGACCGCCTCGCCGGAGACGATCAGCGAGGTCGCGGTGTGGTAATCGGCGTGCAGGACCGGAGGGTTCAGCCCCGCTCCGGCGAAGACCCGCCGCAGGCCGTCCCATTCCCCGTCCACCGAGGGGTCCACGGTCCACCGGTCGGCGGCCAGGTCCCGCAGCTCCACCACTGGCCGCCGCGCCGCCGGATGGTCCCGGGACATGGACACGAACTGCGGCTCCCGCTCCATCAGCACATGGAGTTCCAGTCCGGCCGGCACCCGCAGCGGGCTGCCCTCCACCTCGTGTACGAAGGCCACGTCCAGCTGCCCCGAAGCCACCATCCGGAGCAGGGCGTTGGCCGAGACGTCCACCACCAGCGAGGTCTCGGTGTCCGGCAGCCGCCGGTGCAGCCGCCGCAGCCACCCCGGCAGGGCGCGGCTCGCCGTGGAGCCGATCCGCAGCCGGGGCCCGCGCGCCACCGCCCGGGCCTCGGCCACCAGCGCGGCCATCTCCGCGAGCAGCGGGCGCGCCCGGCCGAGTACGGTGCGCCCGAAGGGGGTCGGCCGGCAACCCGTCCGCTCGCGGAGGAACAGTTCGCCGTCCAGGGCGCGTTCGATCCGGCGCAGCTGGGTGGTCAGCGAGGGCTGGCTCACGCCGAGCTGCCGCGCCGCCTTGTGCAGGCTGCCGGCGTCGGCGATGGCGCACAGTGCGCGCAGGTGCCTGACCTCAAGCTCCATGTCCCGAGGGTAGGCCGGGCCCGGCTGACCGCACCAGCCACTGACAACCCACCGAATCCCGCCATTCTCACGGCAGTCGGCCCGCCGAAAACTCCCCGATAACCCCGCGCTATCGGTGACTGGCATCATCCGCCGGCCCCTCCCGCTCCCGCAGACTCCGGTACCGGCACCATCCACCCCCCACACCGGATGAGCAGGAGCCCCCACATGCGCCACTCCCGCAGTTTAAGAAAAGCCTTACTGGCCACCACCGTTGGCCTCGGCCTCGCCGCCGCCCTCGGTACGGTCGCCCCCACCGCCGCAGCCGCCTCCGCCCCGGCCGCCGGCAACGCCTCGAGTTACGCCTCGTACGAGCGCTCCCAGGAGAACGAGGCCGCCAACCGCGCCTTCTTCGAGGCGGTGCAGCGCTCGGTGGCCGAGCAGCGCGCGGCGAACCCGGGCGTCCTGGCCGTGACCGTCACCTACAACACCCGCAACGCGCCGAGCTTCCGCACCCAGATATCCCGCTCCACGCAGATCTGGAACAGCTCGGTGTCCAACGTAAAGCTCCAGGAGGTGTCCTCCGGCGGGAACTTCTCGTACTACGAGGGCAACGACTCGCGCGGCTCGTACGCCAGCACGGACGGCCACGGCCGGGGCTACATCTTCCTCGACTACCAGCAGAACCAGCAGTACAACTCCACCCGGGTGACCGCGCACGAGACGGGCCACGTGCTGGGTCTGCCGGACCACTACTCGGGCCCCTGCAGCGAGCTGATGTCGGGCGGCGGCCCGGGCACCTCGTGCCAGAACGCCTACCCGAACTCCACCGAGCGGGCGCGCGTGAACCAGCTGTGGGCCAACGGCCTCGTCGCCTCCGGCCTGGGCACGAAGGGCTGACCCCGGCCAAGGCTGACCCCGGCTAACCTTCAGCGAGAACGTACCGCGGGCAGTCCGGGTTCCGGCAGGGACCCGGCACCCACTCCGGAATGTAGATCCCCAGCGATTTGCGCCGCCGGACCACCGTCTCGACGGGACGCCCACAGGCCGGGCACACCTGCTGCTCGCGCCCGGCCTGCGGGGCCACCGTCATGTGCTCGTGCTCGTCGTCGCGGTCGCGCTCGTGCTTGTGCTTGTGCTCGTGCTGCTGCTCACCTGCCATACCTACACGGTAGGCCGGTTTCCCCCATCCGGCGGGATCAGCGCTTGACGGCGTACGTGGTGATGACCTGGCCTCCGCCGAGGGCCACACAGCCGGTGAGTTCCAGCGGGCGCATCCCGAAACCGGCCCGGGACATCGGCATGCCGGTCCCCACGACGACCGGGTACGTCTTGACGATGTACTCGTCGATCTCGTCGACGAGCTGGGCCGCCAGGTCCGCGCCGCCGCACAGCCAGATGTCCAGCCCGTCCTGCGCCTTGAGCTCGCGGACCCTGGCCGCGACGTCCCCGCTGATCAGCCGCACCTGCGGGTCGGGGGAGACCGTGAGGGAGCGCGAGACGACGTACTGCTCGCGCATGTGGCCGTAGGGGCTGGTCATGCCCGCCTTGAGGCCGGGCTCGTAGGTGGCCCGCCCCATGAGCACCGTGTCGAACCGCTTCGGCGCGGCGTCCTCGATCCCGAGCTGCGTACGCCCCTGGGCGGAGACCGTCTCCGGGTACTCGGCTTTCAGGTGGTCGATGAACTCCAGGTCGAGGTACGCATAGATGAAGTCCGCGTCGCCGTCCGGGGCTCCGATGAACCCGTCGACCGTCGTCGCGATGAAGTACGTGAGCTTGCGCAAGCGAGTCTCTTCCGTTCGGCAGTGCCGCCGCACCGGGGCACGCCATGCAAAGTACTTCACCCGTAGTGGTTACACAAGCCCCCGCTCCGGCTACCCCCGCGGCTTGCGCCACATCGGCCACATCAGCGGCCCGTCCGGCAGCCGCACCGCCGTGCCCGTGAACTCCCAGCCGAGGCGCTCGTACAGCCCCTTGCTGCGCTCGCTGCTCGCCTCCAGGTACGCCGGCACGCCCTCGCGGTCGCAGCGCTCCAGCACCGGCCGCATCAGCTCCGTGCCCAGGCCCTCCCCCTGCCGGCCCGGCTCGACCGCGATCATCAGCAGGTACTCGTGCCCCTCCGAGGCCGGGTGCACCTCGCCCGTGAGCCGCCCGACCAGCTCGCACCGCTCGTTGTCGGGGTCGGCCACGGCGCGCATCCTCGCCGGGATCTCATCCTCGCCCTCCGGCTCGCCCGCCGGGATCCGCAGCCACAGGGCGGCCGCCGAGCCGTCCACCGCGTAGTCGATCCGGCCCTCGGCCAGCGCCACGTCCACGAAGACGCCGAGAAACTTCCCGTGCACCGCCGCCCGGTGCGCGGTGTCCGGGAAGACCCAGCCGCTCACCGGGTCGTCGCGGAACGCCCGGTCCAGCAGCCGCGCCACCGCGTCCCGGTCCGACTGATCCGCCTGACGTATCTCCAGCACCACGGGTCACACCCTTCGCTCACGCGTCAACGACCTTGGGTGATCCTAGAGTTGGCCCAGGAAGGCGGAAAGCCCCGTTCCGGCACCATGAGATGCCGGAACAGGGCTTGCGTCCCGCCGTTCGAGCGCTATGAAGTCACCGCGTCACTCAACCCGTCACGTCACCGCGTCGCGTCACCGGGTCGCGTCACCGGGTCCGGCGCGTGACGAACTCCGCCAGGGCCAGCAGTCCGCCCGCCGCCCCGAGGTCCGGAACGGCCCGCGACAGCTGCTGCACCGCCCGGCCCATCCGGTCCGCCGCATGGGCCTGCGCCCAGTCGCGGGCGCCGGCCCGGTCCACCGCGTCGGCGGCCCTGCGCACGTCGTCCCCGGTCATGGGACCCGCGTACAGGGTCTCCAGCTCCTCCCCCGCCCGGGTGCCCGAGGTGAGGGCGGCCACGACCGGGAGGGACTTCTTGCGGGCGATCAGATCCGCCCCGGCGGGCTTGCCGGTGTGTCCCGGATCGCCCCAGATGCCGATCAGGTCGTCGATCAGCTGGAAGGCGAGCCCGGCCTCCCGCCCGAAGGCGTCCATCGCGTCGACCTCGTCGGGCCCGGCGCCCGCGTACAGCGCGCCGAGTGCGCACGCGCAGCCGAGCAGGGCGCCGGTCTTGGCCGTGGCCATCGTCAGGCACTCGTCGAGGGCGACGCGCGGACGCTGCTCGAAGGCGCATTCCGCCTGCTGGCCGGCACACAGCTCGATGACACAGGCCGCGAGCCGGGAGGAGGCCGCCGCCGAGGCCGGATGCGCGTCCTCCGCCAGCAGCCGCAGGGCGAGCGCCATCATGGCGTCCCCGGTGATGATCGCGTCCGGTATCCCGAACACGGTCCAGGCCGTGGCCCGCCCGCGGCGCCGGACGTCCTTGTCGATGACATCGTCGTGCAGCAGCGTGAAGTTGTGCGCCAGCTCCACGGCCGCCGCGGGCCGGACCGCGTCCGCGGCCTCGGCCGCCGGCCCTTGCAGGGCCTGGGCCGCGGCGAGCACGAGGGCGGGCCGGATGGCCTTGCCCGCGTTGCCCGGGGCCGGGCTGCCGTCCGCGTTCTGCCAGCCGAAGTGGTACATCGCCACGCGCCGCATCGCGCCGGGCAGGCTCTCGACCGTCCGGCGCAGTTCCGGGTTGACCGTTTCTCTTGTCCGTTCCAGCAGGGCCGCGGCCTCCTGGCCCTCGCCGGTCGTGATCGCCTCAGTGGTCGCCATGGCGCGCCCCGCGCATCCCGTGAGTCCCCGATGCCCTTCGGCCGGCCGGCGGCTCAGCGCCAGCGGCCGATCTCGACGTTCTCCAGTACGCCGAGCGCGTCCGGCACCAGCACCGCCGCGGAGAAGTACGCGGTGACCAGGTACGAGATGATCGCCTGCTCGCTGATGCCCATGAAGCGGACCGACATGCTCGGCTCGATCTCGTCGGGGATCCCGGGCTGGTGCAGGCCGATCACGCCCGACTCCTCCTCGCCGTTGCGCATGCAGAGGATGGACGTCGTACGGGCGTCGCTGATCGGGATCTTGCTGGACGGGAAGATCGGCACCCCGCGCCAGGACGGCAGCCGGTGGCCCCCGATCTCGATCGACTCCGGGTACAGGCCGCGCTTGTTGCATTCCCGGCCGAAGGCGGCGATGGCCTTGGGGTGGGCGAGGAACATCTTGGAGCCGCGCCGCATGCTCAGCAGCTGGTCCATGTCGTCGGGGCTGGGCACGCCGTCGTGCGGCTGGATGCGCTGGTCGTAGTCGGCGTTGTGGAGCAGGCCGAAGTCACGGTTGTTGAGCATCTCGTGCTCCTGGCGCTCGCGCAGCGCCTCGACCGTGAGCCGCAACTGCTGCTCGGTCTGGTTCATCGGCTGGTTGTACAGGTCCGCGACGCGCGTGTGGACCCGCAGAACCGTTTGCGCGATGGAGAGTTCGTACTCGCGCGGACGGGCCTCGTAGTCCACGAAGGTGCCCGGGAGGACGGCCTCGCCCTGGTGGCCGGCGGAGAGGTCGATGGCGGCCTCGCCGTACTTGTTCGTGCGCTGGGCGGGCAGGGACCGTACGGAGTCCACGTGGGCGCGCAGCGAGTCGACCCGGTCGGCGAGGAGCTGGAAGTCCTGCCGGGACAGGACGAGGGCGGTGCCGGAGGTGGCGGCGCGGGCGGTGTACTCCCAGATCGCCTCGTCGTCGACGAGGGAGTCCTCGCCGAAGTAGGCGCCGTCGGCGACGGTCTGGAGGATCGCGTCCTCGCCGTAGGGGCCGGGGCCGACCTGGTCGATGCGACCGTGAGCGAGTAGGAATACCTTGTCGGAGGGGCTGCCGAAGGAGGTCAGCTCCTGTCCGGCCGCGAAGTCGATCTGCTGGCACCGCGCGGCGAGTTCGGTGAGGACGTCGAGGTCCTCGTACGCGCGCAGCAGCGGGAGTTCACCGAGCTCGGCGGGGATCACCTGGACCTGGGTCCCGGTCTTGATGAACTCCACCCGGCCGTCGCCGACCGAGTAGCTCAGGCGCCGGTTCACCCGGTACGTGCCGCCCTGAACCGACACCCACGGGAGCATCTTCAGCAGCCACCGCGAGGTGATTTCCTGCATCTGCGGCGCGGACTTGGTCGTGGTGGCCAAGTTCCGTGCGGCCGAGGTGGCGAGACTGCGCTGCGGCAGAGGCTGGGCCGGGGACTCGGAACCTGCCTGGACGGACATGTATTTCCCTTTCGATCACTCCATGGATCTGCGGGATGCAGCCTTTCACTACGCAACGCAGTGGGACCATTACACAAAAGGGTGGGACTACTCCGCGTGGTGCTGGGCACCCTCTGGAGTTCAACTCCTTCACTCGAGACCCCCCGAGCCCCACCGGTTTCAGCCGTACGGGGGCCATGCACGTACCGTGAAGCCACGAGGCTGACCCGATTCACCGACCTGGCGCTCCGCGTGCTGATGCGCCTGGCCGTCGCGGAGACGGACCTCGACCTCCCCACCACCCGCGAGGTGGCGGCGGCCATGGAGGTGCCGTACACGCACGCGGCCAAGGTGGTCGCCAGGCTCCAGCACCTCGGCCTGGTCGAGGCGCGGCGCGGCCGGCTCTCCCTCACTTCCGCGGGGCGGGCGGCCTCGGCGGGCGGGGTGGTGCGCGAGCGCCGAGCACGCGCTGCGGGCCGACCACCGGGCGCTGACGCACAAGCTGGCGAGCACCTCGGTCCGGTTCTGGTACGAAACAGGCCACGAGGACGCAGAGTCGGGCGGCAGCGCGGGCCGGATCGGCCTGTCGGACGTCCCGGTCGCCGCCGGGACCCAGGCCTGCCTCTGCGGGCCGCTCCCCTTCATGCGGACCGTGCGCGAGCAGCTGCTCGCCAAGGACGTCCCGGCCGCCGGCATCCACTACGAGGCGTTCGGCCCGGACCTGTGGCCGGCCTCGGCGTAACTCCTGTGGCGGGCGGGCTGGTCGGGACGAGTGTCCGGATCAGCTCGCTCGCTGTACGAGAGCACTAGCCTCGGAAGGATTGCCTCCATTACACCGGTCTGTAACGAGGCGAGCACGAAAGGTGACCGCCACGCAACCGCAAAGGAGGCGGCCATGTCCGCACCCATGTCCGCGGACCGGTTCATCAAGGCATTGCGGGACGAGGGTCTGACCGTCGTGGAGGTCGGCGCCTGGCGTACGCACAACCGCAACCACAAGGGCCCCTGGGGCCCGGTGAACGGGGTGATGATCCACCACACCGTCTCCAACGGCACCGCGTTCACCGTCGAGCTCTGCCGCGACGGCGACAGCGCCCTCCCCGGCCCGCTCTGCCACGGCGTGATCACCAAGGACGGTCGCGTCCACCTGGTCGGCTACGGCCGGGCCAACCACGCCGGGGCGGGCGACTCCGACGTCCTGGCCGCGGTGATCGCCGAGAAGCGGCTCCCGCCGGACCACCACGCGAACACCGACGGCAACCGCCACTTCTACGGCTTCGAGTGCGAGAACCTCGGCGACGGCGAGGACCTGTGGCCGGCGGTCCAGCTGGACGCCATGGCCCGGGCGGCGGCGGCCGTCTGCCGGGTCCACGGCTGGACCGAGCGCTCGGTGATCGGCCACCTCGAATGGCAGCCCGGCAAGATCGACCCCAAGGGATTCACGATGGCGTCGATGCGGGAGCGCGTCGGGGCCCGCCTGAAGTGACCGCCGTCTGACACGAATCCCCGCCCCGACCCACCCCTGACCCACCTCAGCCCTGACCCACCTCGACGCGGCCCGCCCCGCGCCGGGGTGTGACGCGATCAAGGCATCCGGCTGACAATGGGCGGGTGACCCACCCCGAGCTGCGCCCACGCCCGCCGTCCCCGCTGGTCGAGGCGGCCGACGAGCGCTTCGCCGCGCACGGGGTACGGCTGCTCCTCAAGCGGGACGACCTCGTGCACCCGGAGCTGCCCGGGAACAAGTGGCGCAAGCTCGCGCCGAACCTCCGGGCCGCGGTCGAGGGCGGCTTCCCGGCCCTGCTGACCTTCGGCGGGGCGTACTCGAACCACCTGCGGGCCACGGCGGCTGCCGGGCGGCTGCTGGGGCTGCCGACGGTGGGCGTGGTCCGGGGGGACGAACTCGCGGGGCGGCCGCTGAACGAGTCCCTGGCCCGGTGCGTGGCGGACGGCATGCGCCTGCACTTCGTCTCCCGGTCGGAGTACCGCCGCAAGGCCGAACCGGAGGCGCTGGCCCACCTGCTGGCGGCGGCCGGCGGGGAAGGGGCGTACGTGGTCCCCGAAGGCGGAAGCAACGCGCTCGCGCTGCGCGGCTGCCTGGAGCTGGGCCGCGAGCTGCGCGGCATGGCCGACGTGGTCGCGGTGGCCTGCGGCACCGGCGGCACCTTGGCGGGCCTGGCGGCCGGCCTCGCCCCCGAGCAGCGCGCCGTGGGCGTACCCGTGCTGGCGGGCGGCTTCCTGGCGGCGGAGATACGTTCCCTCCAGCAGGCGGCCTTCGGCGGCCCGGCCGGCGCCTGGACCCTGGCCGAGGGCTTCCACCACGGCGGCTACGCCCGCGTCCCGGCCCCACTGGAATCCTTCGCAGCGGACTTCGAGGCCCGGCACGGCCTCCCGATCGAGCGGATCTACGTGGCGAAGCTCCTCTGGGCCCTCACTGCCCTCACGGAATCCGGCGCCTTCCCACCCGGCTCGACCCTCGCCGCCGTCATCACGGGCCGCCCTTAGGCGGTACCCCGGCAGGTCCGCCCCCGGGCCCGTCCCGCTCCCCCGCCCGGGGGGAGCGGTCCAGGCCGGTCAGGCCGGTCAGGCCGGTCAGGCCGGTCAGGCCGGTCAGGCCGACTCCTCGCGGTAGGCCGCCGCCTCCTCCAGGTCCAGGCGGTGCAGCAGGGCCCGCAGCATCTCGTCGTCGATGCGTCGCCGGTCCCGCAGCGAGACGAACACCTCCCGCTCGGCCTCGATCATCTCCCCCGCCAGCCGCCGGTAGATGTCGTCCGCCGATTCCCCCGTCACCGGGTTGACCTCGCCCAGCCGCTCCCACACCGCGTTGCGCCGCCGCTCCAGCACTGTCCGCAGCCGGTCCGCCAGCGGAGGCGGCAACGCGTTCTCCGGCAGCTCCAGCAGTTCCGTCAGCCGCTGCTCCGCCGCCCGCGAGGCCTCGCTCTGCGCCTGCGCCTCCGCCAGCGTCTCGGCGTGCGCATCCCTCGGCGGCAGCCGCAGAAGGCGGATCAGCGGCGGCAGGGTGAGCCCCTGCACCACCAGTGTCCCGATCACCGTCGTGAACGTCAGGAAGAGGAGCAGGTTCCGGTGCGGCACGCTCATCGGCACGGAGAAGGCGATCGCCAGCGACACCACCCCCCGCATCCCCGCCCAGCCCACGATCACCGGCGCCTTCCAGTTGGTGTCCGGCTCCCGCGCCCGGATCCGCTCGGACAGCACCCGGGGCAGGAAGGTCGCCGGGAACACCCACAGGAACCGGGCCACGACCACCGTCAGGAACACCGCCAGCGCGTACCACGCAGCGTGCAGCCCCTCGTACTCCCCCAGCCCTTTCAGCACGACCGGCAGCTGGAGCCCGATCAGCGCGAAGACCACCGACTCCAGGATGAAGGCGACCATCTTCCACACGGCCTCCTCCTGGAGCCGCGTCGCGAAGTCGACCTGCCAGTTCCGGTGCCCCAGGTACAGCGCCACCACGACCACCGCCAGCACGCCCGACGCGTGCACCCGCTCGGCCGCCGCGTACGCCACGAACGGGATCAGGAGCGACAGGGTGTTCTGCAGCAGGGGCTCCCGCAGCCGCTTGCGCATGTGGTGGATCGGCACCATCAGCACCAGCCCGACGCCGACACCGCCCACCGACGCCAGCAGGAACTCCGCGATCCCGCCCGCCCAGCCGGCGCTCACCCCGACCGCCGCCGCCAGCGTCACCTTGTACGCGGTGATCGCGGTGGCGTCGTTCACCAGCGACTCGCCCTGAAGGATCGTCGTGATCCGGTTCGGCAGCCCGAGCTTGCGGGCGATCGCGGTGGCGGCGACCGCGTCGGGCGGCGCGATCACCGCGCCCAGCACCAGCGCCACCGGCAGCGACAGCCCCGGCACCACCAGGTACGCCGCGTACCCGACGGCGAGCGTCGCGAACAGCACGTACCCGACCGACAGCAGCGCCACCGGCCGGATGTTCGCCCGCAGGTCCAGGTACGAGCTGTCGACGGCGGCCGTGTGCAGCAGCGGCGGGAGCAGCAGCGGCAGCACGATGTGCGGATCGAGGGCGTACGAGGGCACGCCGGGGATGTACGCGGCGATCAGCCCCGCCGCGACGAGCAGCAGTGGCGCGGGCACCGGCGTCCGGCGGGCCAGCCCCGCGACGGCCGCGCTGCCGGCGACCAAGGCCACCAGCGGCAATACCTCCATTGGCGATCACCTTCGCTTGGGTTCAGTCGTCATCGCGCGCCAGCACCTCAGTACGCTGGCCATCATGAGCGAGTGCACGCATGTTCCCGAACTGCCGCGCCCCGAGCCTGTCCCGCATGCGGACACCTGCCCGGAATGTCTGGTGGCCGGCAGCCATCCCGTGCAGTTGCGGCTCTGCCTGTGGTGCGGGTACGTGGCTTGCTGCGATTCCTCCCCTCATCGCCACGCCACGGCGCACTACCACGAGACCGGCCACCCGGTGATGCGGAGCTTCGAGCCGGGCGAGACCTGGCGGTGGTGTTTTGTCGACGGTTCGATCGTCTGAGGCGGGGTAGGTCAACCCTCCGCCGGCTCCCCTGATTTGGGCCCCGCAGACCCCTAGCCACTGTGCGTACCCATGGGCTTACCATCAGTCACTGGGTAGGCACGGCCGGCCTGGGTGCTCCCAGCGGGTGTCATGAGGGGTGCCGCGACACGATCGCCCGGATCGCGATAGCGTCACCGGCGAACAGAGCTCGTACCACCTTGGAGGTGAGGGTGTCCCAGATCGCAGGCGAGCCCGGGACCCAGGACTTCGTGGAAGTCCGGCTGCCGGCTGCGGGTGCCTACCTGTCTGTGCTGCGAACGGCCACGGCCGGCCTCGCGGCACGTTTGGACTTCACCCTCGACGAGATCGAGGACCTCCGCATCGCGGTGGACGAGGCCTGCGCGATCCTGCTTCAGCAGGCCGTGCCGGGCTCCGTCCTCAGCTGCGTCTTCCGGCTGGTGGACGATTCGCTGGAGGTCACCGTCTCCGCGCCGACCACCGACGGCCGGGCGCCGGAGCGCGATACGTTCGCGTGGACGGTCCTGTCGGCGCTGGCCGGCAAGGTCGAGGCCACGGTCGAGGAGAACCGGACAGTGAGCATCAGCCTCTACAAACAGCGCGGCGCGGGACCAGGCCCGGCGTGAGCGGCGGGGAGATCCCGGTGCGGGGCGGGGATCGGCCCCGGGTACGGCACGAGGTCGACGGCGGCATCCCGGAGCAGCTGCACGCCCGGCCGCACCCGGCTGACGCGGATGCGGAAGACGGCTTTTTGGACTCGGCGGAGCGACGGGCGGGCCCTATGAGCGAGAACCAGCACGACCAACCACAACCATCACAGCCACCGGAGGCCGCTGCCACGGCCCCCCAGGCCCCGGCTCCGCAGGCCCCGGCTCCGCCGGTGGCACTGCCGGATCCGCGTGACCGCAGTGGCGCGCGGGCCCTGTTCTTCGAGCTGCGGGAGCTGCCCGAGGGGTCGCCGGAGCGGGCCGAGCTGCGCAACCGGCTGGTGCGGATGCATCTGCCGCTGGTCGAGCACCTGGCCCGGCGGTTCCGCAACCGCGGTGAGCCGCTGGACGACCTGACGCAGGTCGCGACGATCGGCCTGATCAAGTCGGTGGACCGGTTCGATCCGGACCGCGGTGTCGAGTTCTCGACGTACGCCACCCCCACGGTGGTCGGCGAGATCAAGCGGCATTTCCGCGACAAGGGCTGGGCGGTCCGCGTACCCCGGCGCCTTCAGGAGCTGCGGCTCTCGCTGACGACGGCCACGGCGGAGCTGTCCCAGCAGCACGGCCGCTCCCCCACGGTGCACGAGCTGGCCGAGCGGCTCGGGATCTCCGAGGAGGAGGTGCTGGAGGGGCTGGAATCAGCCAATGCCTACAGCACGCTGTCCCTGGACGTCCCTGATACGGACGACGAGTCGCCGGCGGTCGCGGACACGCTGGGCTCGGAGGACGAGGCGCTGGAGGGGGTCGAGTACCGCGAGTCCCTCAAGCCGCTGCTGGAGGGGCTGCCGCCGCGGGAGAAGCGGATCCTGCTGCTGCGGTTCTTCGGCAACATGACCCAGTCGCAGATCGCGCAGGAGGTCGGTATCTCCCAGATGCACGTCTCCCGCCTGCTGGCCCGCACCCTGGCCCAGCTCCGGGAGAAGCTCCTCGTCGAGGAGTAGAACGTGGAGAACGCGTAGAACGAGAAGAACGAGAAGGACCAGAAGGACCAGAAGGACGACGTACAGAGTGATGTACGGGTTATCGGGTCTGTTCCCCAGACCCGATTCCCAATGCCTCGGTGGCCGTCGGGTTCACCAGCAGGACGACGACGGCCAGCGCGGCCAGTGCCAGCGGCACCGCGGCGGCGATCATCGCACCGCCCGTGCTCCAGAGGGTCCACGCCACCGGAACCGAGAGCAGCTGGGTGATCAGCGCCGGCCCGCGGCTCCAGCGGCGGCCCAGGCGCAGTCCGCGGGCCGCGATCAGCGGCAGCGCGGCGAGCGCGAGCACGGTCACGCCCCCGGTCTCGGCCTGCGTCGGGGAGTCGACGTCGCCGACGACGCCCACGATCAGCATGTAGACGCCGAGGCCTGCCAGCACCAGGCCCTCCAGCGCGGTGAGCGCGGCGGCGGCGGTCAGCCGGCCGGGCAGCGCCGCGGGAGCCACGGGCGTCCCGGCGGCGGTGGCGGGGGAATTCGGGGTGGGCTTCTTACTCACCCCAGCAGGGTAGCCGCGCCCCGCCCACCCCCGGAGGGACGGGCAGTATGGGCCGCGTAACACCGGGTGGGTAGGCTGACGCTCATGCGTGCACTTCTCGTGGCCAACCCAGCAGCGACGACCACCAGTGCGCGCACGCGCGATGTCCTGACGCACGCCCTGGCCAGCGAGATGAAGCTGGAGGCGGTCACCACCGAGTACCGGGGCCACGCCAGGGACCTGGGCCGCAAGGCGGCGCACCAGGGAATCGACCTCGTGGTGGCACTGGGCGGCGACGGCACGGTCAACGAGGTGGTCAACGGGCTGCTGCACAACGGGCCCGATCCGGACCGGCTGCCCAGGCTGGCGGTGGTCCCCGGCGGCTCCACCAATGTGTTCGCCCGCGCCCTCGGGCTGCCGAACGACGCGGTCGAGGCGACCGGCGCCCTGCTGGACGCACTGCGGGAGCAGCGCGAGCGCACGGTGGGCCTGGGCCTCGCGGCCGGCACCCCCGGCACGGAGGATGAATCGGTTCCGGCCCGCTGGTTCACCTTCTGCGCGGGCTTCGGTTTCGACGCGGGTGTGGTGGGGCGGGTCGAGCAGCAGCGGGAGCGCGGCAAGCGTTCGACGCATGCCCTGTATGTACGACAGCTGATGCGTCAGTTCTGGGAAGAGCCGAACCGGCGACACGGCACGGTGACGCTGGAGCGTCCCGGCGCGGATCCCGTGACGGATCTGGTGCTGTCGATAGTCTGCAACACCTCGCCGTGGACGTATCTGGGCAATCGTCCGCTTTACGCCTCTCCGGAGGCGTCGTTCGATACCGCACTTGACGTATTGGCGCTCAACCGTTTGTCAACTCCAGCTGTCGCCCGGTACGCCACACAGCTCCTGACCTCGACTCCTGAGCGCGGCCCGCACGGCAGACATGCGGTGTCCCTGCACGATCTGACCGACTTCACCTTGCATTCGAAGGTCCCACTTCCCTTCCAGATGGACGGAGACCACCTCGGTCTGCGGACCAGCGTTCGGTTCACAGGCGTACGCCGTGCACTGCGTGTGATTGTGTGAGTGGAAGGCCCCAAAGCCCTTTCACTCGAACGTTTACACGCCGGTCCACCCCTAGGAAGTAGGGCTGTGACCTACTAGACACCGACGAATCAAAAAAAACTTTCCGGAAGGGGTTGTATCCCCGTCCGAGGTTTGCGAATCTCTACATGGCGATCGGGACAGCCCGCAGGACCCGGCACCCACACAGACCGCCAGAACCCCACCACGAATCACGGACCGCACCGGGAAACTGGGCGTCGGCCCTTCCCTCACGAGGGGATTCGTGAAAGCGTTCACATTCACAAGCAACCTGTTCGCAATACAAGGAGATGGAGCAGCCATGGACTGGCGTCACAACGCCGTTTGCCGCGAGGAAGACCCGGAACTCTTCTTCCCCATCGGCAACACCGGTCCTGCGCTGCTGCAGATCGAGGAAGCCAAGGCCGTCTGCCGCCGCTGCCCCGTGATGGAGCAGTGCCTGCAGTGGGCGCTCGAGTCCGGTCAGGACTCCGGCGTCTGGGGCGGTCTTAGCGAGGACGAGCGCCGCGCGATGAAGCGCCGCGCCGCTCGCAATCGGGCGCGCAACGCCACCGCCTGACATCGACTTTCGAGCCTCGAGCCGCAGCGCGTAGTACCCATATAAGCGCTCAGCAACGTGCTCTTGAGCCCCGGACCGGTAACTCTCGGTCCGGGGCTCAGTGCTGTCCGGCGTGCTCCGGCCACGCGTCAGTCACCCTGAGTGACAGGCGCCGTACTACTTCTGCGGGCTGGCCGGGATGTCGAGGACGACCTTGGTGCCGCGCGGCTCCACCCGGAGCATGTCGAATGTGCCGCCGAGCTCCCCCTCGACGAGGGTCCGTACGATCTGCAGCCCGAGATTGCCGGCCCGCTGCGGGTCGAATCCCTCGGGCAGACCGGATCCGTCGTCGAGCACCGTGATCAGCAGACGGCCGTCCGCGCGACCGGTGCCGGAGCGGGTCGCGGACACCTGTACCGTGCCGCCCTCCCCCTGGGTGAAGGCGTGTTCCAGTGCGTTCTGGAGGATCTCGGTCAGCACCATCGACAGCGGAGTGGCGACCTCCGCGTCCAGGATCCCGAACCGGCCGAGCCGTCGGCAGTCCACCTTGCCCGGCGAGATCTCCGCGACCATCGCGATCACGCGGTCCGCGATCTCGTCGAACTCGACCCGCTCATCAAGGTTCTGAGAGAGCGTCTCGTGCACGATCGCGATGGAACCGACGCGACGCACGGCCTCGTTCAGGGCCTCGCGGCCGTTCTCCGAGTCCATCCGGCGGGCCTGCAACCGCAGTAGCGCGGCCACGGTCTGGAGGTTGTTCTTCACCCGGTGGTGGATCTCCCGGATGGTCGCGTCCTTGGTGATCAATTCACGTTCGCGACGGCGCAGTTCCGTGACATCGCGACACAGCACCAGGGAGCCGATCCGGGTCCCCTTCGGCTTGAGCGGGATGGCGCGCAGCTGGATGACCCCGCCGTTGCCCTCGGCCTCGGTCTCGCGCGGGGCCCAGCCGCTGGCGAGCTTCACCAGGGCCTCGTCCACCGGGCCCCGGGAGGGCGCGAGTTCGGAGGTGATGTTGCCGAGGTGCTGGCCGACCAGGTCGGAGGCGAGGCCGAGCCGGTGGTAGGCGGAGAGTGCGTTCGGGGACGCGTACGTCACCACGCCGTCGGCGTCGAGCCGGATCAGGCCGTCGCCGACGCGCGGGGAGGCGTCCATGTCGACCTGCTGGCCGGGGAACGGGAAGGAGCCCGCCGCGATCATCTGGGCCAGGTCGGAGGCGGACTGGAGGTAGGTCAGCTCCAGCCGGCTCGGTGTACGCACAGTGAGCAGGTTGGTATTGCGGGCGATCACTCCCAGTACCCGTCCCTCGCGGCGGACGGGGATCGACTCGACGCGGACGGGCACCTCCTCGCGCCACTCCGGGTCGCCCTCGCGCACGATCCGGCCCTCGTCGAGCGCGGCGTCGAGCAGGGGGCGACGGCCGCGGGGCACCAGGTGGCCGACCATGTCGTCCTGGTACGAGGTGGGGCCGGTGTTGGGGCGCATCTGCGCGACCGAGACGTACCGGGTGCCGTCCAGGGTGGGAACCCACAGCACGAGGTCGGCGAAGGAGAGATCGGAGAGCAGTTGCCACTCCGAGACCAGCAGGTGGAGCCACTCCAGGTCGGTTTCACTGAGAGCGGTGTGCTGGCGTACGAGGTCGTTCATGGAGGGCACGTTGCGAGCGTACCCCGGGTACGGCCATGACTTTCCCCACGGCACTACTCAGGAGTACCCAGGAAGCCCGTAGTCCGCGTACTGTTGGAGGAAGTGACGGGATTGCAAGGCCTGTCATTGGATGGACAGAACAGATTGGTCTAGTCCACAATTGCCTTAAGCTTCCGCCCTCCCCGCACAGGAGGACGGATCGAGGAAGCCGCGCGCTCTGCCCTGACCGCGCAGGCCCCTCCCACCGGCCGCCGGGAACCGCACACCCGCCGGCCGAAAGTACTCCGGGCTGCGGTGCCGGACGGGCTGAGGGTCCCGTCCCGGCACCGTGGCCCAGAGGAATTTCTGGGCGGAATTTCCCGGCGGGATCTTCGGGCTTCGAGCCGAAATCCCGGTCAGAATCCCGGCACGCCCGTGCGGATCCCCCACGGCGCGCGACGCCGGCCAGGCGAGTACGGCGGCCCGTCCGCGACCGCCTCCAGCTCTTCCGAGCCGCTCCCCAGCGGGCCTGCCGGGACATCCCCTGAGGCGCTCCCACCCAAGCCGCGGCAGGGAGCCCGCCCCCGCCCGCCCGGGAGGCCCGGCCGGCGGATCCGGATCACCATGGGATTGGGCGGAGTCCGGTCCGAGGCGCCCCACCTCTGCTAGATTGGTCTATACCACACCACGACTCCAGATCGGCAGGCACCGCGTGGAAGTTGTCATCGTCCCGGACGCCAAGGCAGGCGGCGAGCTCATCGCGGAGGCCATGGCCGCCCTGGTCCGCCGCAAGCCCGACGCCCTGCTCGGCGTGGCGACCGGCTCTACCCCGCTGCCCATCTACGAGGCCCTCGCCGCCAAGGTCAAGGCCGGCCAGGTCGATGCCTCCAAGGCCCGCATCTGCCAGCTCGACGAGTACGTGGGCCTGCCGTCCGGGCACCCCGAGTCCTACCGCGCCGTCGTGCTCCGCGAGGTCGTCCGGCCGCTCGGCCTGTCCGAGGCGTCCTTCATGGGCCCCGACGGCTCCGCCGAGGACATCGTGGGCGCGTGCGAGGCGTACGACCGGGCGCTCGCCGCGGCCGGGGGTGTCGACCTCCAGCTGCTCGGCATCGGCACCGACGGCCACATCGGCTTCAACGAGCCCTGCTCCTCCCTCGCCTCCCGCACCCGGATCAAGACGCTGACCGAGCAGACCCGCGTCGACAACGCGCGCTTCTTCGACAACGACATAGACCAGGTCCCGCACCACGTCATCACCCAGGGCATCGGCACCATCCTGGACGCCCGCCACCTGGTCCTGCTGGCCACCGGCGAGGGCAAGGCCGAGGCCGTCGCGCAGACCGTGGAGGGCCCGCTGTCCGCACTGGTCCCGGCCTCCGCGCTCCAGCTGCACCGCCACGCCACCGTCGTCGTGGACGAGGCCGCCGCCTCGAAGCTGAAGCTCGCGGACTACTTCCGCCACACCTACGCCAACAAGCCCTCCTGGCAGGGTCTGTAGACACCGGCGCACCCGCACACACCGAAGGCCGGACTCCGCGGGTAGTCCGGCCTTCACCGTTCGGCGGAGTCCGGCCTTAACCAGCGGCAGCCGCTCAGCGGTCTCCCAGCAGGGCGAACGCGAACGCCAGCCGCCGGTCGAGCCAGGAGGCCCGGATGGTGACCTCCTCACCGCCCCCGGAAACCATCACGGTCCGGTCGCCGGCCCGCCATTCCAGCGTCCGGGGCTTCGAGCGCTGGTCGCCGCCCTCGATCCCCATCCCCATCGCGGAGTCCGCGAGGGCCATGGCGGCCTTCAAGACGCCCTGCCCGCCGGCCCATTCGTTGCGGCCGACGATCTCGGGGTGGCCCGGCTGGTCGATGCGCCAGGTGTGCTTGAAGGGGCGCCGGGGCGCGATCCTGCGGATCGTCCCGATGGGCTCCCCGCCCGCATCGCGCACCACGTGCCGGCGCTCCCCGTCCACCTCCTCGGGGGCATCGACGGAGCAGAGCAGACGCCGCGCCCCCGGGTCCTCGTACAGGGTGAGGCCGGACCCGGGATAGGCGCAGGGGGCGAGGACACGCCGGTCCTTGCCGCCCTTGGGTACCCGTACCGCCGTCAGGCCCATGACCACCCGCTTGCGCTTGGCTGTGAGGGGGCGTTCGACGCTGCCGATGACGAACTTGTGCACTGCCTCCCAGCGGACCTGCTCCACCGGCGGTTCCTCCGCCGGTCTGCTCCTGCCGAACGCCATCGCTGCCTCCCCTGGCCGGCCTGGGCCCCGACCCTAACCGCCCCCGGGAACGGCGGAGCCGGGCACCCCCGTGACGGGTGCCCGGCTCCGGATCCGGTCCGGGGTACGGGAGGGGTCAGGCGCGGACGCCCGCGATGACCTCCGCCGCCGCACGCCCGCACACCCGCGCGGCTCCGTGCGTAGCGATGTACAGCACCCCGCGCGGCTCGGCCCGCGGCAGGCCCATCTCGACCACGACGGTGTCCGGCCGGGCCGCGACCAACGCGTCCAGGGCCTCGGTCATCCACGGGTGGCGGTGCGCGTCGCGGACCACCGCGACCACCGTGCGCCCGCCCGCCGCCGCCAGGATGTCCCCGGCGGCCGAGCCCTGCGGGTACACGCCCGACTCGGTCCCCGGGGCCAGCGCGGCCAGTTCACCGGCCACGCCCCACGGGGTCTCGTCGCCCACGGCCACGTTCGCGACGGGCGCGAGCGTGGCCACGTACGGGGCGGCGGTCAGCGGCGCCGCCGCACCCGAGACGACCACCGCGCGGCGGGCCGCCGTCAGGCCGATGCCGGGCGCGCTCCCCTCCGGTGCGCCCGGCGTGGCGGCGGCCGCCCGGGCCTGCCGGGTCCATTCGGCCAGCTCCCGTACCCGGGCGGCGGCGTCCGCGAGCCGCTCCTCGGGAAGGGCGCCCTCGCGTACGGCCGCGACCAGCGCGTCCCGCAGCCGGAGCACGGT
The DNA here is from genome assembly GCF_018614095.1 of Streptomyces sp. ISL-87. GTDB lineage: Bacteria > Actinomycetota > Actinomycetes > Streptomycetales > Streptomycetaceae > Streptomyces. Next base: position 40,456 of record NZ_JAGGOY010000031.1, read on the forward strand.
CGCCTCGTCGGCGAGCCCGCCGCCGACGCAGATCGCGTCGGCGCCGGCCGCGATGGCCAGGACCGAGCCGCGTTCGATGCCGTACGTCCCGGCGATGGCGTTCATCTCCATGCCGTCGGTGACGATCAGGCCTTCGTAGCCGAGCTCCTTGCGCAGCAGCCCGGTCAGGATCTGCGGGCTGAGGGTGGCCGGGCGGGTCGGATCCAGCGCGGGCACCACGATGTGCGCGCTCATCACGGCCTTGGTGCCGGCCTCGATGGCGGCCTTGAAGGGGACGAGCTCGCGGGCCGCCAGGGTGTCCAGGTCCACGTCGATGCGCGGCAGGGCGTGGTGCGAGTCGACGTTGGTGTCGCCGTGGCCGGGGAAGTGCTTGGTGCACGCGGCGACGCCGGCGGCCTGGAGGCCCTCCACGTAGGCGGCGGTGTGCCGGGCCGCGAGGTGGGTGCCGGCGCCGAAGGACCGGACGCCGATGACCGGGTTGTCCGGGTTGGAGTTGACGTCGGCGGACGGCGCCCAGTTGAGGTTGACCCCGCACCCGGCGAGGCGGCGGCCCAGCTCGCGGGCGACGTCCCGGGTCAGGGCGGTGTCGTCGACGGAGCCGAGGGCCAGGTTGCCGGGGAAGGACGAGCCGCCCCGGACCTCCAGGCGCGTGACGTCGCCGCCCTCCTCGTCGATGGCGACGAGTACGTCCTCCCGTACGGCGCGCAGCTGTGCGGTGAGCGCGGCGAGCTGCTCGGGCGAGGTGATGTTGCGGCCGAACAGGCCGACGGCGGTGAGGCCTTCGCCGACCTGGCGGAGCAGCCAGCCGGGGGCGGTGGTGCCCTCGAAGCCGGGCTGGAGGACCGCGAGGGCGTCGCGGGTCAGGGTGTCCGTGCGGTGCGCGAGGACAGTCATGGCGGCGTCATCCCTTCACGGCGCCGGCGGTGAGGCCCGCGGCCATCTTGCGCTGGACGATGAGGAAGAGGATCACGATCGGGATGGCCATCATGGTGGAGCCGGCCATCATCGGCGCGAACTCGGTGCCGTTCTTCGTCGTGAAGTTGCCCAGCCAGACGGTCGCCGTCTGGTTCTGCTGGCTCATCAGCATCAGGGCGTAGAGGTACTCGTTCCACGCCTGGATGAAGCCGTAGACGGAGGTGGCGACCATGCCGGGGGCGAGCAGCGGGAAGACCACGCGCAGGAAGGCGCCCGTCGGCGTGCAGCCGTCGACCTGGGCGGCCTCCTCCAGCTCCTTCGGGATGTTGACGATGAAGCCGCGCAGCGTCCACACGGTGAAGGGGAGGATGAAGGTGAGGTACGTGATGATCAGGCCGGTGAGCTTGTCGTACTGGCCGAGGTCGTTCAGCAGCAGGAAGACCGGGATGATCATCGCGACGAGCGGGATCATCTGGACGGCGAGGATGCCGACGATCACGATCTTGCGGCCGCGGAAGGCGAAGCGGGAGATGGCCAGGGCGGCCAGCATGCCGACCGCGATGCCGATGGTGACCACGACGAGCGAGACGATCATGCTTCGCCCGACGGGACCCCAGAAGTCGGAGATCTCCAGTGCCCGCTTGAAGTTGTCCAGCGTGAAAGTGCGCGGGAAGAAGTGCGGGTTCGGGTCGATCGCGTCCTTGGCCGGCTTGAAGGCCGTGTTGAGCATCCAGTAGACCGGGAAGCCCACGATGGCGAAGACCAGCAGCCCGACGAGGTTCCAGCCGAGCCTGGACTTCGCCCTGTGCTGCTTGCGGCGTGCGACGGTCGGGGTCGCGGGGGGCGGGGTCGCGGTGGTCGGGGTCGCGGTGGTCGAGGTCACTCCACCTCTCCGATCTTGAGCATCTGGCGCATGTAGACGGCGACCACTCCGAGCAGCAGCACGACGGTCACGAGGGCGATCGCGGAGCCGCCCGAGTAGTCGTTGACCACGAAGGCCTGCTGGTACGAGTAGGTGGTCAGCAGCTGGAACTCGGCCTCGGGGTTGCCGTTGCGCATCACGAAGACCTGCGGGAAGACACCCATGTCCCAGATGACCGAGAGGGTCGTCAGCATGACGATGACCGGCTTCAGGATGGGCAGGGTGACGTGGCGGAACACGCCCCAGGCGCCGGCGCCGTCGAGGCGCGCGGCCTCCTCCAGCTCCTTGGGGACCTGCGTCAGGCCCGCGCTGAGGGTGATGACGACGAAGGGCACCGCGCCCCAGACCACCAGCAGCATGATCACCGCGAGGCCCTGGGGGCCGCTGGCGAACCAGTTGTGGCCGATCATGTCGACGCCCGGGAGCTTGCTCATCAGGTAGTTGAGTACGCCGTAGTCGGCGTCGAAGAGCCATTTGAATACGGCGGTGGCGACGATGATCGGCATGCCCCAGCTCGCCACGAGGGCGATGCTGACGAGCGCTTTGACCCAGCCCGACACCCGCTGGAGCAGCAGCGCGATGAGCATGCCGATGACCATGGTCAGGATGACCGCGCCGGCCGCGAAGACCACCGTGCGCAGGACGACGGTCCAGAACTCTCCGTCGCCGAGGATCTTCGAGAAGTTGTCGAAGCCGACGAACTGGGCGTCCTTGAAGCCCCAGAGTTCGGACTTGCCGAAGCTCTGGAAGGAGAGGGACACGAGTCTGAAGAGCGGGTACCCCATGACGAGGACGATGACCAGCAGGCACGGGGCCAGCAGCAGCCAGGGCGTGGCGCCGGAGCCCTTGCGGGCCGCCTTGCCCGTCTTCCCGGCCTTCCCCGGCTCGCTGCCCATGCTTCCGGTCCCGGTCCCGGTCCCGGTCCCGGCCCCGGCTCCTGGGGAGGTGTTCTGCTTCGCCGGCGGCAGGTCGGCGGCGGTTGTCTGTGCGGCACTCATCGCGCGCTCCTCGGGGGTCCCTCTCTTGACGGGCAGCAGGGCCCCGCCGGTCCGGCGGGGCCCTGCTGACTACAGGTCACTTGGTGTTGATGACCTTGTCGATCTCGGCGTCAGCGGCCTTGGCCGCGTCCTCGACCGACTTCTTGCCGGTGCCGATCTCCTGGAGCATGGTCTGCAGGACCTTGCCCTTCTCGATCTGACCCCAGCCCGGAGCGGTCGGGACGAACCAGGAGGACTCGGCGGCGGTGGCGCCGACCGCGGTCTTCGGGTCGGCCTTCAGCGGGCCGAGGTCCGTCTTGTTGTTGGGCAGGTTGCCCTTGGCGATCAGGCCCTTCTGGCCCTGGGCGCCGGTGAAGGCGTTGATCCACTCGCCCGCGATGTCCTTGGCCTTGGACTTGGCCGGGACCGCCAGGTCCGAACCGCCGAGGAAGACGGGGAGGTTCCTTCCGTTCGGGCCGGGCTGGACGAAGTTCTCCAGCTTGTCCCCCAGCCCCCCGACCTTGTCGTTCTTCGGGTCGGCGGCGGTGGCGCCCTCCCACGCGGCGGCGAAGATCGCGGCGGAGTTGCCCTGGGCGAAGACGACCGGGCGGTCGGACTCGTCCTTGGTCTTGTCCGCGTGCATGTACTTGTCGAGGAGCTCCTTGTACTGCTTGAGCCCCTTCAGCGACTCGGCGGAGGACAGGCTGCCCTTCCACTTGTCGCCGTCCTTCTTGGCGATGGCACCGCCGGCGTCGTAGACGTAGGACATCGCGGCGTACCAGTCCGGGGAAGGCTGGTAGAGGGCGCTGAACTTGTCGCCCTTCGCGGCCTGGATCTTGTCGAGGGCGGCGGTGTACTCGGCCCAGGTCTTCGGGGCGGCGGTGATGCCGGCCTCGGCGGCGAGGTCCTTGCGCCAGGTGCCCACGCGGCCACCGGCGTAGTAGGGGACGCCGTAGGTCTTGCCGTCGTAGGTCACGGACTCCTTGAGGGCGTCCAGCCAGGCGGCCGAGTTCTCGAACTTCGACGCGTCGATCTCGGAGAAGGCGCCGGTCGACATGTAGCCGATCATCTCGGAGTTGCCCATCTCGACAACGTCCGGGGCCTTGTCCGTGGCGAGCACGGCGTCCAGCTTGGCGTTCTTGTCCGGCCAGCCGTAGTACTCGTGCTTGATCGTGAGACCCGGGTGCTTCGCGACAATCGCGTCGTCGGCCGCCTTCACCAGGTCGGGCCAGTTGTTCTGGGCATCAACCGTCAGCCAGACGGTCAGCTCCTTGGCGCCGGAGGCCTTGTCGCCCCCCTTGCTGTCGGAATCACCGCACGCCGCGAGGCCGATAACCATGCCCGCGACTCCAACCGCCGCGATGAGCTTGCGCTTCACGCCACCCTCCTCAGGGATGCCTGCCTGCACTTCCCTTGCCCGCCGCGGCGACATACGCGAAGTACTGCACGTGGGGCCGGGATCTGATCCATATTGGTGTAGACCAGCAACCGGAGCTTGGCCTAGACCTTTAGGGGTGTCAAGGGTCTAATGAGCGGGTGATCGGTCCGTTATCGGACCGACACCTGGGGGAGGGAGGAGGCCTGTCCTCCCGCCCGTGTCACGATGTGACCGCACATATCGGAGGAGCCGGTGACGGCAGCGAAACTGGAGTCGGGAAGGCGGGCGGCGATGGCCACCGAAGGGGCGACCACGGAGCCGGAAGGCGGGGCAGCCACTCGCACGGCGCGTGTGCCCAAGTACTACCGACTCAAGCGGCACTTGCTCGACATGACCGAGACCCTGCCCCCGGGCACGCCGGTGCCGCCGGAGCGCACGCTCGCGGCCGAGTTCGACACCTCCCGGACCACCGTGCGGCAGGCGCTCCAGGAGCTCGTCGTCGAGGGCCGGCTGGAACGCATCCAGGGCAAGGGCACCTTCGTCGCCAAGCCCAAGGTCTCCCAGCCGCTCCAGCTCTCCTCGTACACCGAGGACATGCGGGCCCAGGGCCTGGAGCCGACGTCCCAGCTCCTCGACATCGGCTACGTGACGGCCGACGACACCCTCGCCGGGCTGCTCAAAATCGCCACCGGCGGACGGGTGCTGCGCATCGAGCGGCTGCGTCTGGCCAGCGGCGAGCCGATGGCCATCGAGACCACCCACCTTTCGGCCAAGCGCTTCCCCGCGCTGCGCCGGTCGCTGGCCAAGTACACCTCGCTCTACACCGCCCTGGCCGAGGTGTACGACGTCCGCCTCGCCGAGGCCGAGGAGACCATCGAGACCTCGCTGGCCACCCCGCGCGAGGCCGGACTGCTCGGCACCGACGTCGGCCTGCCGATGCTGATGCTCTCCCGGCACTCGCTGGACGCCGACGGAGAGCCCGTCGAGTGGGTCCGCTCCGTGTACCGCGGCGATCGTTACAAATTCGTCGCCCGGCTCCAGCGCCCCGCCGTCTGATACGTAGTTGACTCTCGTACCGCTATGCGGGCGGGGGCTTACGTTCACCGGGCAGGCCCCCGTAGATTCCCTGCGCTTACGCAGATGATCGACGAGGGGACGAGGATCATGCCGGAACCGGAAGCAACAGGTTCAGAACGGAACGCGGCGAGTCCCGGCAACATGCCGGGCTCGCCTTCTCCTTCGCAGGGGCCGGCGGGAGGCTCGTCAGGGGCGCTCACGCCGAAGTCGGTCGCCGTCTGGGTGCTCGTGGCGCTCATCGGGGCCATCGCCTGGGGGGTGTTGGCCCTCTCGCGCGGCGAGGAGATCTCGGCCGCCTGGCTGCTCGCCGCCGCGCTGGGCTCGTACGCCATCGGCTACCGCTTCTACGCGCGGTTCATCGTGAACCGCGTGCTGAAGGTGGACAAGACGCGGGCCACCCCGGCCGAACGCCTGGACAACGGCGTCGACTTCCACCCCACCGATCGACGGGTGCTTTTCGGCCACCACTTCGCCGCCGTCGCCGGCGCGGGCCCGCTGGTCGGACCCGTGCTCGCCGCGCAGATGGGCTACCTGCCGGGCACCATCTGGATCGTCGCGGGCGTCATCTTCGCCGGCGCCGTCCAGGACATGGTCACCCTGTTCTTCTCCACCCGGCGCGACGGGCGTTCGCTCGGCCAGATGGCCCGGGAGGAGATCGGCCCCATCGGCGGAGCCGCCGCCCTGATCGCCGTGTTCGCCATCATGATCATCCTGCTGGCGGTGCTCGCGCTGGTCATCGTCAACGCGCTGGCACACTCGCCCTGGGGTGTCTTCTCCATCGGCATGACCATCCCCATCGCCCTCTTCATGGGCTTCTACCTGCGCGTGCTGCGGCCGGGCCGGGTCACCGAGGTCTCGGTCATCGGTGTCGCCCTGCTGCTGCTCGCCATCGTCGCGGGCGGCTGGGTCGCGGAGTCCTCGCTGGCGGACACCTTCACCCTGGAGAAGGAGACGCTGATCATCTGGATGGTCGCGTACGGCTTCATCGCCTCGGTGCTGCCGGTGTGGATGCTGCTCGCGCCCCGCGACTACCTCTCCACCTTCATGAAGGTCGGCACCATCGCACTGATGGCGGTGGGCGTCGTCATCGCCGTGCCGACGCTGAAGATGCCCGCGATCACCGATTTCGCGACGCGCGGGGACGGCCCGGTCTTCGCCGGTTCGATGTTCCCGTTCGTCTTCATCACCATCGCCTGCGGCGCGCTGTCCGGGTTCCACGCGCTGGTCTCCTCGGGCACCACCCCGAAGATGATCCAGAAGGAGACCCAGGTCCGGGTCATCGGCTACGGCGCCATGCTGACCGAGTCCTTCGTCGCCGTCATGGCGATCATCGCGGCGACCATCATCGAGCCCGGCCTGTTCTTCGCGGTGAACTCCCCCGCCGGTGTCATCGGCACCACGGTGGAGACCGCCTCGCAGGCGGTGACCAACTTCGGCTTCGCCGTCTCCCCGGACCTCCTCGCGCAGGCCGCGAAGGATGTCGAGGAGACCAGCCTGCTGTCCCGTACCGGCGGTGCGCCGACCTTCGCACTCGGAATGTCGGAGATCTTCTCGTCCGTGTTCGGCGGCGCCGGAATGAAGGCCTTCTGGTACCACTTCGCCATCATGTTCGAGGCCCTCTTCATCCTGACCACGCTCGACGCGGGCACCCGGGTCGGCCGGTTCATGCTCCAGGACACCCTCGGCAACGTGCACAAGTCCTTCAAGGACGTCAGCTGGAAGCCGGGCGTGTGGCTGGCGAGCGCGCTCGTCGTCGGCGGCTGGGGCTACTTCCTGTGGGTTGGCGTCAAGGACCCGCTGGGCGGCATCAACCAGCTGTTCCCGCTGTTCGGCATCGCGAACCAGCTGCTCGCGGCGGTCGCCCTGGCCGTCTGCACCACGCTGCTGGTCAAGTCCGGGCGGCTCAAGTGGGCCTGGGTGACCGGGGTTCCGCTGGCGTGGGACGTGGCCGTCACGCTCACCGCGAGCTACCAGAAGATCTTCTCCGAGGACGTGAAGGTCGGCTTCTTCGCGCAGCGCGACAAATACCAGACCGGGATCGACGCGGGCAAGGTGCTGCCGCCCGCCAAGAGCATGGACGACATGCACACCGTGGTCACCAACGCCACGGTGGACGGCGCCCTGTCGGCGCTGTTCGCGATCCTGATCATCATCGTGCTGCTCGACGCGGCCCGGACCTGCTTCAAGGCCATCAGCAGCCCGGAGTCGGTGAAGCTGTCGGAGACCCCGTGGACGAAGTCGAAGATCATCGCCCCGGCGGGTCTGATCGCGACGGCCGATGAGCGGGCGGAACTCGCCGCCGCCGGCCTGGACTCGGGCGGCGGCCGCGTGAAGGAGCCGGTGGCGTGACCGGCGTCCGCGTCCGCGCGGCGCTGGCGAAGGCCCGGTTCTACGTACGGGAGTTCTCGGGCGAGGCGGCGTACGACCGCTACGTCGCGCACACCCGCTCGCACGACCCGGCCGCCGAGGTCCTGACCCGGCGCGCCTTCGAGCACGCCCGCACGGACGCCCGCGAGGGGGACCCCCGCGAGGGCTTCCGCTGCTGCTGACCCGGCTGAAGGGCCGCCGCGCACCGCGGCGGCCCTTCAGCGTTCAGCGCACCCAGTCCTTGAGGTGCTCGGTCTGAAGGGTGATGCCTACGGGGTCGGGGAGCTCGATGTCCGTGCCGTACGGCACGATGTGGACGCTCTCGTACCGTCGGCCGTTGGGCTGGCTGTAGACGGAGATCTCACACTTGGCCCGGTCGATCAGCAGGTAGACGGGGATACCCGTCTCCGCGTAGGCGCGGGGCTTCTCGACATGGTCCCGCCGGTGGGTGTCCGAATCCCACGAGGTCACTTCGACGGCCATGAGGATCGGGTCGGGGTCGACCCAGTCGCCCTGCCCGGCGAATGCCTTGGAAGGCGCCAGCACCGCGTCCGGGATGGCCCGCCCTCCCCGATACGCCTGGGCCTTGATCCCCTGCCCCCCGTGCAGCCAGAGCTCCGGCCGGTACTGCATGCAGATCCGCGTGAGCCACTCGATGATCGTCTGGTGGTCGCCGTCCGGCATGGCCTTGCTCCTGATAACCCCGTCGATGAATTCCAGCCGCGTCCCCTCCCTCTCGCGAGCCGCTATGCGCGCCAGGGCCTCGAACTCCTCGGTCAGCATGTGGGGCCTGTCGGTCATCACGGTCATGCCTCGCTCGCCTTCGTCGACGGTCTGTCTCCGACGATAGCGCCGGACTCCGACAGCCGTCCCGCAGACTCGTCCCCATGGACATCGTGATCAGAACGGCCGTGCCCGACGACTACGCGGAGCTGGGCGACATCACCGCGCAGGCCTACCTCGACGACGGGCTCCTGGAGAACAACGAGGACGACGCCTACGAACGGGCGCTGCGCGACGTCGCCGGCCGGGCCGCCGACGCCGAGGTGCTCGTCGCAACGCTGGACGGCGTCCTGCTGGGCGGTGTGACCTTCGCCCCGCCCGGCAGCCGCATGGCCGACATCGCCGGGCCCGGCGAAGCCGAGTTCCGGATGCTGACCGTGGCCCGCGCCGGACGCGGCCGGGGCGCGGGCGAGGCCCTGGTGCGTGCCTGCGTCGAGCGGGCCCAGGCCATCGAGGGCGTGACCCGGCTGGTGCTCTCCACCCAGGCCGGGAGCCCCGCCGCGCACCGGATCTACGAGCGGCTGGGCTTCGTACGGACCCCCGAGCGGGACTGGTCCCCCATCCCCACGGTGCCGCTGCTGACCTACGCGTTGGAGCTGCGCGTACCGAACCGGTAGCAGGCCGACACAACATGTGGGGGGTCGCGCATCGACGCCCCCCCACATGTATGCTCATGCTCGCTGTCGCCGCAGGGGAATCCGGTGCGAATCCGGAACTGTCCCGCAACGGTATGAAGTGCACCCATTGGTGCATCCCGCAAGTCCGAGGACCTGCCGACAGTGCGCCCGGCTCGACCGAACCGGGTGTCGATACGTCCGGGCCCCGCGGTTGGGCCGGTGGACGCCGTGCGGTGTACGTGAGCCCTGCCAGGCCCTGCCCGCGCGCGCCCGCTCGCGCCCCGCACCGCCGGTGTCCCGGAGCCGAGCAAGGGAGAGCTCCCCCCGTGACCATCGCGCCTTCCGCACCGCGCACCGACTCCGTCCCGTCCGAGTCCGAGTCCGAGGCCGCGACCGAATCCGGGGGCCCTGGGGCCGCGTTGCTGCGAACCCTCACCGAGCTGACGGCCGACCTGCCCGACACCGACCCCGGCCGGGTCGCCGCCGCCGCGCTCCGCGGCCGCAGCGCCGCCGCCGACGAGGCCGAGCTGCGCGGGCTGGCCACCGAGGCCGCCGCCGGGCTGATCTCCGAGGACCCGGCGTACTCCCGCCTCGCCGCCCGCCTGCTGACGCTGGCCGTGCGCGACGAGGCCGCCGGCCAGGGGGCCACCTCCTTCGCCGCCTCCGTCGAGGTCGGCCACCGCGAGGGCCTGATCGCCGACCGCACCGCCGAGTTCGTCCGTACCCACGCCACCCGCCTGGACGCGCTGGTCGAGCACGCGCTCTCCGACGGCGCCGACGACCGCTTCGGCTTCTTCGGCCTGCGCACCCTGCACAGCCGCTACCTGCTGCGCCACCCGATCACCCGCCAGGTCATCGAGACCCCGCAGTACTTCATGCTGCGCGTGGCCTGCGGCCTCGCCGAGGACGGCAGCATGCAGGCCCTGGAGGAAGTGGCCTCGCTGTACCGGCTGATGAGCCGCCTCGACTACCTGCCCTCCTCCCCCACCCTGTTCAACTCCGGCACCCGGCACCCGCAGATGTCCTCCTGCTACCTGCTGGACTCCCCGCTGGACGAGCTCGACTCGATCTACGACCGCTACCACCAGGTCGCCCGCCTCTCCAAGCACGCCGGCGGCATCGGTCTCTCGTACTCCCGCATCCGCGCCCGCGGTTCGCTGATCCGCGGCACCAACGGCCACTCCAACGGCATCGTGCCGTTCCTGAAGACCCTCGACGCCTCCGTCGCCGCCGTGAACCAGGGCGGCCGCCGCAAGGGCGCCGCCGCCGTCTACCTGGAGACCTGGCACGCGGACATCGAGGAGTTCCTGGAGCTCCGCGACAACACCGGTGAGGACCAGCGCCGTACGCACAACCTGAACCTGGCGCACTGGGTGCCGGACGAGTTCATGCGCCGCGTGAACGCCGACGCCGACTGGTCGCTGTTCTCCCCGGCCGACGTACCCGAGCTGGTCGACCTGTGGGGCGACGCGTTCGACGCCGCCTACCGCAAGGCCGAGGAGTCGGGCCTGGCCCGCAAGACCATGCCCGCCCGCGACCTCTACGGCCGGATGATGCGCACCCTCGCGCAGACCGGCCAGGGCTGGATGACCTTCAAGGACGCCTCCAACCGCACGGCGAACCAGACCGCCGAGCCGGGCTCGGTCGTCCACTCCTCCAACCTGTGCACCGAGATCATCGAGGTCACCAACGACGGCGAGACCGCCGTCTGCAACCTCGGCTCGGTCAACATGGGCGCATTCGTCATCGACACGGCTGACGGTCGCGACATCGACTGGGAGCGGCTGGACGAGACCGTCCGCACCGCCGTGACCTTCCTCGACCGCGTGGTGGACATCAACTTCTACCCGACCGAGCAGGCCGGGCGCTCCAACGCCCGCTGGCGTCCGGTGGGTCTGGGCGCGATGGGCCTCCAGGACGTCTTCTTCAAGCTGAAGCTGCCTTTCGACTCCGCCGAGGCGAAGGCGCTGTCCACGAAGCTCTCCGAGCGCATCATGCTCGCCGCGTACGAGGCCTCCTGCGACCTCGCCGAGCGCAGCGGCCCGCTGCCGGCCTGGGAGCAGACCCGCACCGCCCGCGGCGTCCTGCACCCGGATCACTACGGCGACGCCGTGGAGCTGAACTGGCCGGAGCGCTGGGACGCGCTGCGCGCCCGCGTCGCCAAGACCGGCATGCGCAACTCGCTGCTCCTCGCCATCGCCCCGACCGCGACGATCGCCTCGATCGCGGGCGTGTACGAGTGCATCGAGCCGCAGGTCTCCAACCTCTTCAAGCGCGAGACGCTGAGCGGTGAGTTCCTCCAGGTCAACGGTTACCTGGTGGAGGAGCTGAAGCAGCTCGGCGTGTGGGACGCCCAGACCCGCGAGGCGCTGCGCGAGTCCAGCGGCTCGGTCCAGGGCTTCGGCTGGATCCCCGCCGAGGTCCGCGAGCTGTACCGCACGGCGTGGGAGATCCCGCAGCGCGGCCTGATCGACATGGCGGCGGCACGCACCCCGTTCCTCGACCAGTCGCAGTCGCTGAACCTGTTCCTGGAGACGCCGACCATCGGGAAGCTGTCCTCGATGTACGCGTACGCCTGGAAGCAGGGTCTGAAGACCACGTACTACCTGCGCTCGCGCCCGGCGACGAAGATCGCCCGCGCCGCGCAGGCCGCCGTCCCCGCCACCCTCCCGCAGGCCGTCGACGCCGACGCGCTGGCCTGCTCCCTTGAGAACCCCGAGTCCTGCGAGGCCTGCCAGTAATGAGCACCACCCAGTCCGCCAAGAACCTCCTGGACCCGGGCTTCGAGCTCACCCTCCGCCCCATGCGCTACCCGGACTTCTACGAGCGCTACCGGGACGCGATCAAGAACACCTGGACGGTCGAGGAGGTCGACCTCCACTCGGACGTCGCCGACCTCGCGAAGCTGACGCCCGCCGAGCAGCACATGATCGGCCGGCTGGTCGCGTTCTTCGCGACGGGCGACTCGATCGTCTCGAACAACCTCGTGCTGACCCTGTACAAGCACATCAACTCCCCGGAGGCGCGCCTGTACCTGTCGCGCCAGCTGTTCGAGGAGGCCGTGCACGTCCAGTTCTACTTGACGCTGCTCGACACGTATCTCCCCGACCCGGACGACCGCGCGGCCGCCTTCGACGCGGTCGAGGAGATCCCGTCGATCCGCGAGAAGGCGCAGTTCTGCTTCAAGTGGATGGACTCCGTCGAGAAGATCGACCGCCTGGAGACGCAGGCCGACCGCCGCCGCTTCCTCCTCAACCTGATCTGCTTCGCGGCGTGCATCGAGGGCCTGTTCTTCTACGGCGCCTTCGCGTACGTGTACTGGTTCCGCTCGCGGGGCCTGCTGCACGGCCTGGCGACGGGCACCAACTGGGTGTTCCGAGACGAGACCATGCACATGAACTTCGCCTTCGAGGTCGTGGACACGGTCCGCAAGGAGGAGCCGGAGCTCTTCGACGACGCGCTGGAGCAGCAGGTCACCGACATGCTGAAGGAGGCCGTCGAGGCGGAGCTCCAGTTCGGCTCCGACCTGTGCGGTGACGGCCTGCCCGGCATGAACACCGAGTCGATGCGCGAGTACCTGGAGTGCGTCGCGGACCAGCGCCTGGTCCGCCTCGGCTTCCCGCCGGTGTACGGCTCGCAGAACCCGTTCTCCTTCATGGAGCTCCAGGGCGTCCAGGAACTGACGAACTTCTTCGAACGCCGCCCGTCGGCCTACCAGGTCGCGGTCGAGGGCACGGTCGACCTGGACGAGGACTTCTAACTCGGCGACAGGCTTGGCCTCCTCTTAGATCTTGAGAATCGGGAGGAGGCATCGCCGCTGATCAGCGGACCGAGGGCACGGCGGTACTCCAAGATGTGAAGGCCTCGGCCTCCCACCAGGGGAGACCGAGGCTGAGACCTGCGATTCAGTTGCGAGCCGGCGGCTTCACGATGAACCCGCGTGCCGGAGGCTTCTCCGGGCCACGGGACGTCGACAGCTGCGTTTCACGCGTCGCGGCCACCCCCCACGACTCCGGCATCGGGACTGCTCCACAGCTCCAGGGCAGGCTCGAAACCCACCGCACGCCATGGCCAGCCCATTTCGGGATTGTCCTTGGCGACGGTCGCGACGACCGCCGCGAAATCGTCCCGGCTCAGCAGGCCCCGGGCGTCCCTGGTGGTGGTCGCCTAGGGGGTGATAGTCATGCGGTGGTGCCTCCTTGTTGTGGTGGAGGTGCTGGAGCCCGCCCCGGGCCGTGGGTCCTGGCAGATGCGCGGCCAGGGCGGGAGTCACTGGATCTCGCGGGGGCAGTCCTTCTCGTGAACCGTCGCCCCGCCCTCGGGGCCGCCGAGGGGGAGAGGCTCGGCTCCGCAGCGCCGGCACTTACGCGGCTGAGCGGTCCAGCCTCCCGTTGGGTACGTGGGTGGCGTGGTCACAGCGTCCTGTCCACGATGGGAGGAAGCGCGGTGCGGCCGACGGACTCGCGGCGCCGGCCCTCTTCCAACAGGGCATTGTGGAGGATCCGAACTACCCGCGCGATGCTGCGCGCGTAGTTCCAGTTCCCGAGGGGGTCGCCCTCCGGCCCGCGCGTCATCAGGGCCTCCCAGTCCTGAAGAGCGCCAGTGACCCGGTGCGCTTTGCGGATGGCCTGAGCGCGGGCTACGTGGCGCTGGCCATGGGTAATGAGATCGTCGGTGAGCGAGGCGATGTCCTCGGCGCTGGGTTTCAGGTTGTACGGCACCAGCGCGCGCCGGACGAGGCGCGTGACCTCGTCGATTTCGTCCCTGGTCGGCTGCATACCCGTGCTCCCTACGTCGTCAGCGGGTGGTGAGACGAGCGTAGGATTCGCGGCGCATCGGTCGAAGTGACCCCGAGTACGGGTAGTTTGGGCGCAGCTCGCAGGCTGAAGGGGCGTCATGGACAGCAACGTGAACCGCACCCTGACCCGCAGTCAGGGAATCCCGCATCGCAGCCGCGGCAGCATAGTGTCCGGCTACGTATTTCGCGTGACCCGAGAGCAGCTGAACCACACTCAGGAGTCTGTCGCCGAAGCCTTCCAGGTCTCCCCCGACACCGTGGCAGGATGGGAGTCAGGCCGACGGCCCCTGACTTCACTGGCCGTCGGCCAAATGCTGGTGCACCGCCACCGGCTCATGCGCATGGGTGCGAGCCCAACACTGCTCCTCGCCCTCGAAAAGGCGCTGGAAGCGGATGTCCTATTGGCGAGCGCGCTCACCGACGACGAGCCCACGGGTGACAGCCCTCTGGGCGCATGGGTCATACAGCGCGACCTCGTCGAGATGCTGGCTTGGCCGCTGAACGGGGTAACCCCTGAGCCTATGCGCGCCCTGCAAGCCCCGACCAGGCCACGCCGAGGCCCCGCGCCCAACCGGCCCGAGTTGTCCGCGGACGACCGACGGCGGTTCTTTCGACGGATGCGCCGGACTGCCGAGGAGGCCCGGACAGGCGAGTTCCTCCTCCGCCGCCAGGCCCTTTATCTGGCTCTCTTGAAAATGACCTG
>NZ_JAGGOY010000032.1 GCF_018614095.1 Streptomyces sp. ISL-87
AACGCGGAGCAGCACTAGGGCCCCGGCTCGGCGCCCCGGCCCCCGCTGCCGTCCCGCGCCGCGCCGCGCCGCGCCGCCCAGGGTTTCGCACCCGGGACAACGGCCATGGGTCTCGCACCCCGACTACTACGGCCCAGGACCCCTGCCCGGTGAAGCGGGCCACCCCGCGCCCTTCTGCCCCGGCTCCGCACCCCGACAGCGGCCCCGGGTTTGGATCCCCGGACCTACGGCCCAGGACCCCTCCCCCTGACGCGGGCCGCCCCGCGCCCCTACTGCCCCGGGTTTCGCACCCCGGACAACGGCCCCAGGCTCCGCACCCCGGACTGCGGCCCCGGACCCCTGCCCTGCGAAGCGGGCTGCCCCGCGCACCAGACCGCCCCGTGCAAGGCACCCGCCGTGTGAACGCGCCGCCCCCGGGAGCGCGCTGCGCGGGACCACGTCACGTGGGAATAGGCCGCATGGAGGTGCGCCGCACGGCCGCAGGCCTCGCCGGCTCCCCGCCACGCGGGAGCACCCACGCGGAGGTAGGCCGCACGCACGCCGCGCGGGACCACGCCACGCGGCGGCACGCCGCACGGCCGCACGCCGCGCAGAGGTACGCCGCACGGCCGCAGGCCTCGCCGGCTCCCCGCCACGCGGGAGCACCCACGCGGGGGGCAGGCCGCACACGCACGCCGCGCGGGACCACGCCACGCGGGACCACGCCACGCAGAGGTACGCCACGCAGAGGTGCGCCGCCCGGGCACGCCACGCGGGAGCACGGCACGCGGAGGTGCGGCGCACGGGCAGGCCGCGCGGGGGTGGGCGTGGGTGGTCGGAGTGGGCTGCGGTTACGGGCGGCGGCGGGGTTTGCCTCGCTTGCCACTGCCCTTCGGGCCGCCGGAAGAACTGCGGGGGTTCTTGCCCGTCGACTTTCCGGTTCCGGGTTTGCGCTGCGCGCCGCCGGCGTCGGGGCGCTTGCGCTTCGGCTGCGCAGCCGCGGGGGCCTGGGCCTGGGAGCGCCCGCGCGAGCTGTTGACGGTGCGCCCTCGGACGATCCCGATGAATTCCTCCACCAGATCGGTGGTCTCCTCCTCCGGCCACGACAGCGCGATCCGCGACTGAGGGGCGTCCGAGACCGGCCGGTACGTGAGGTCCTTGCGGTGGTGCAGCCGGGCGAGCGACTGCGGGACGACGAGGAGTCCCACTCCCGCGGCCACCAGCTCGATGGCGTCCGCAGTCGTCGCGGGGCGCTCGATCGCGGGCCGTCCCGGCAGCTGCTCCCATTCGAGGGTGTCGTCGAGGGGATGCAGCACGATGTCATCGGCCAGATCCTCGGCGGTCACCTCTTCGACCGCGGCCATGATGTGGTCCTTCGGGACCACGACCACCGTCGTTTCGGTGTAGAGCGGGATCGCGCTGAGGTCCGTCCGGTCGATCGGCAACCGCACGAAACCGGCGTCGGCGCCGCGGCCCCGCAGCATGTCGGGCGCCTCGGCGGCGGACACCCCGACGAGGGTCAGTGGGATTTCGGGCAGCCGCTCGTTCCAGATCCGCACCCACTTGGTGGGCGTCACTCCCGGGACATAGGCGAGCCGGAAAGAAGGGGATGCTTCCGAGCCTGTCACTCGGCCAGGGTACCGGCCGTGGTCGGAGGTATCGCACACGCTCGCTACTCTTGACACCATGACGTCGCACCAGACCACCCAGACCATGAAGCCCGCGACCGCGGCGAAGAAACTGGGTGTGTACCTCGAGGCCACCCCCGCCGAGTTCCAGGAGGGTGTCGTCTCGCGCACCGAGCTGAACGCACTGCAGACCAACCCGCCCGAGTGGCTCCAGGAACTGCGACGCAATGGCCCGCACCCCCGTCCGGTGGTCGCGGCGAAGCTGGGCATCTCCATCGCGGGTCTCGCCCGCGGCGGAGTCACCGAGGCGCTCACCACGGAGCAGATCGAGGCGCTGAAGCAGGAGCTGCCCGAGTGGCTCCAGAAGGAACGCGCCACGCAGGCCGAGGTCCGCAAGGAAGCGGTCCGCATCAAGGAGAAGAACGCCGAGCGCGCCGCTCAGCCCGGCCGATCGGGTTCCTGAACCAGCCTCACAGCCGTCCCCGCTGATGCCAGGCTCTTCGGCAGAGGCGGAGCAGAGGCGGCTTGGACCATGAGCATCCTCCGCGCCGGTCGGCGCGGAGGATGCTCACGGCTGTTCGGCGGCGGCCCGCATGATCACGGGCCGCCGGCCCCTCAAGACGTGACGCCTCAAGACGCGACGCGGGTCTCCGTGATCTCGACGTCGCCGGAGTCGCCGAAGGTGAGGCGGCAGGTGTCGGCCCGGTACGTGGCCACCGAGACGGCGGCCGTGCCCGCGGCGGTGAAGTAGCGGGTGGTGACGACCAGCACCGGGGCACCCGGCAGGCGGTCCAGCTGCTTGGCGTCGTCGGCGCGGGCGGAGCCGAGCTCCACGGAGCGGTCCTGGCCGTCGAGGACCAGCCGCTCAAGCTCCCGCAGGACGGCGCGGGCGCGCGCAGGCCCGGCCGGGGCGTCGATGGCGGAGAGACCCGGCACGGAGTCGGCGGGCACGTACAGCAGCTCGGCGGCGACGGGCTGGCCCTGCGTGACCCGGGTCCGGCGCACGGTGTGCACGGGCTGGTCCGCGGCAAAGCCCGTTCCGCTTCCAGCTCCGTTTCCGGCCCCGAGGAGCTTCACGACCGCGGCAGGAGCCAGGGTCTCGGCCGCGTCCACGGCCTCCCAGCCGTCGGCGCTCTCGCCGGGCCAGCTGTGCCGCGTACTGCCGACGGCGACGCCGACGCGCGGCGGGGCGACGGTGGTGCCGACACCGCGCCGGCGCTGGAGACGGCCTTCGAGTTCCAGCTGCTCCAGGGCCTGACGCAGCGTCGCACGGGCAACTCCGAAGCGAGCGGCGAGTTCACGCTCGTTGGGCAGCACCTCACCCACGGCGAAATCCTGGTCAAGCGCCTCGCTGAGCACGGTCTTCAGGTGCCAGTACTTAGGCTCCGGCACCGTTTCGAGCTGCGTGGTCCCCACCCTGAATCCTCCTGCCATCGCTGCAATCGCCGTGTTCCAGCGGCAGTTCCGCGCCTTTGTTTATTAAAGGTTCCTGCACTATCCCTGCGACGATAGGACGGCGCAATCCCTTGGTCAAGACCAATCCTCGTACCTTTGCCGGGCAGAACGGGCATATGTATCAAGCCGTTCACAGGATGTTCGTGATGCCCTGAAAGCTTGTAGTCAAGGGGTACCGGGCGGTAATCATGGCTGTAGTCATTACTGACAGCCCGTCTCATACGCGTTCACCCGACGAGGAGCAGCATGACCGCCACGGTCTCCTTCACGATCGATTCGCCGCTGGGCCCCCGCACCGCCACCGTCGCCTACGAGCGCAAGGGCGCCGGCGAACCGCTTCTTCTGCTCCACGGCATCGGCCACCACCTCCAGGCCTGGCACCCGGTGACCGACATCCTGGCGGCCGAGCACGACGTCATCGCCGTCGACCTGCCCGGCTTCGGCGCCTCCGAGCCGCTGCCCGAGGGGGTTCCGTACAACCTGGAGACCGTCGCCCCGGCCCTCGGCGCGCTCTGCTCGGCTCTCGGTGTCGAACGCCCGCACGTCGCGGGCAACTCCCTCGGCGGGCTGCTCGCGCTCGAGATGGGCCGGAGCCGACTGGTCCGCTCCGTCACCGCCCTCTCCCCGGCCGGGTTCTGGACGGAGGGCGAGCGCCGGTACGCCTTCGCCACCCTCCGCGCAATGCGCGTCGGCGCCAAGGCACTGCCCCGCCCCGCCCTGGAGCGCCTCTCGCGCAGCGCCGCCGGCCGGGCCGCGCTCACCAGCACGATCTACGCCACCCCGACCCGGCGTACGCCCGAGGCCGTGGTCGCGGAGACCCTCGCCCTGCGCGAGGCGACCGGCTTCGAGCAGACCCTGGCGGCGGGCGGCTCCGTACGGTTCACCGACGACGTGCCCGGCATGCCGGTCACCATCGCCTGGGGAACCCGCGACCGGCTGCTGCTGCGCCGTCAGGGCGTGCGCGCCAAGCACACCGTCCCCGGCGCCCGGCTCGTCCGGCTGCCGGGCTGCGGCCACGTGCCCATGCACGACAACCCGGCGCTGGTCTCCCGGGTGGTCCTCGACACAACCCGTAGCACGACCCACAGCACGACCCCCGGGACCACCCACACCACAACCCACCTGGGGATCTGAGCGGCTGACGGCTGTTCATCCACGGTTCGCGTGGCCGACGCGGCCGGGCCGGTGTGCACCAGCACACTGGTCCGACCCGTCCCCGCCGGCCCCTGGAGGCGCACCGATGGCACCGATGGCACCGATGCCGCACACCCGACGGTCCCTGCTCGGCGGTTCCCTCGCCGTTCCAGTGGGCCTCACCCTGTCCGGTGCGCTCGCCGCACCCGCGTTCGCCGCACCCGAATCCGCCGCACCCCAATCCGCCGCGATCGGCACGGCCCCCGCCTTCACCCGGTCCGGCCGCCCGAGCGCCCTGTGGGGCACCCAGTCCGGCGAGATCACCCCATACTCGGCCACCATCTGGACCCGCTCCGACCGGCCCGCGCGGATGTACGTTGAGACGTCCCCGAGCGAGTTGTTCCGCTACGGCGTACGCCGCCACGGCGGCCCGTTCCTCGGCCCCGCCACCGACTTCACCGGCACCACCACGCTGCGCGACCTGCCGCCCGGCCGGCAGATCCACTACCGGGTCACGCTCGCCGACCCGGACGACCCGCGCCGCACCGGCGAGCCGGTCCGCGGCGCCTTCCGCACCACCCCCGTCTCCCGCCGCCACGACGTGCGTTTCCTGTGGTCCGGGGACCTGGCCGGTCAGGGCTGGGGCATCAACCCCGACCTCGGCGGCTACCGCGTCTTCGAGGAAATGCGGCTGCTCGACCCCGACTTCTTCCTCTTCAGCGGCGACACGATCTACGCCGACGGCCCGATCCAGGCCGCCGTGCCCCTGCGCGACGGCACCGTCTGGCGCAACATCACCACCGAGGAGAAGGCGAAGGTCGCCGAGACACTCGCCGAGTTCCGCGGGAACTTCCGCTACAACCTGCTCGATCGCGGCCTGCGCGACTTCAACGCCCAGGTCCCGGTCCTCGCCCAGTGGGACGACCACGAGGTGCGCAACAACTGGTACCCGGGCCAGGTGATCGAGGATCCCCGCTACACCGTCAAGGACGCCGACACCCTGGCCGCCCGCGCCCGGCAGGCCTTCGGCGAGTACTTCCCCGTGACCGATCTGCGCGGCGGCCGCGCCGAGGGCCGGATGTACCGCGTGATGCGGTACGGCCCGCTGCTCGACGTGTTCGTCCTCGACATGCGCACCTACCGCGACGCCAACTCCCCCGGCCGCCAGACCGAGGACCCCATCGGCATCCTCGGCGCGGAGCAACTGGCCTGGCTCAAGCGGGAACTCTCGCGCTCCCGCGCCACCTGGAAGGTCATCGCCTCCGACATGCCGCTCGGCATCGTCGTCGCCGACGGGGCCACGAACTTCGAGGCCGTCGCGCAGGGTGACCCGGGCGCGCCGCTGGGCCGGGAGCTCCAGATCGCCGAACTCCTGCGCCACATCAAGCACCAGCGCATCACCGGCACCCTCTGGCTCACCGCCGACGTGCACTACACGGCCGCCAGCCACTACGCGCCCGAGCGGGCCGCGTTCACCGACTTCGCGCCGTTCTGGGAGTTCGTCTCGGGCCCCATCGGCGCGGGCGGGTTCCCGGCCGGCCGGCTCGACGCCACCTTCGGCCCGGAGACGGCGTACGTCCAGTCCGCGCCGTTCGCCAACATGTCGCCGTCGGAGAACCCCCCGTACTACGGCGAGGTGGAGATCGACGCGGCGGGCGGGGACCTCACCGTCCGGTTGCGCCGCCAAGGAGGCGGCGTACTCTTCACCAAGACGCTCCGGCCGGGGCGCGTGGGCCAGTAGACCGACAGTCCGGTAGTCCGGGGCCCGGCCCCGCCGGCCCCCGGGCTCAGGCCCGGCCGCGACCTCGGCCGCGACCCCAACCCCCGGCCTACCGGAAATCAGCCCGAAAAATGGGCGAAATCGGCCAGATGGACACTTAACCCGCCGGTCACAGATCGTTCGTGATCACGCAACACCCCTGGGCCACAGTGGTGCGCATGACTGAACGCAATCCTGCCTCCGCCCATCGTCCCCACCGCCACCACTGGCGCCGTGACGTCGTCGAACTCGCCGCCCTGTTCTGCGCCGTCGCCGTCGCCGACGGCATCGCGAACCTCGTCGTGCACGGCCCGAGGGGCCCGATCCTGCTGGTCGCCTCGGCCGTGGCACTCCTGGTCACGGCGGCGTTCCACACCTGGTGGGCGCGCCGCCACAGCCATGCGCCGCCGCCGGGGAATGCAGCGCCCTCGGGTCCGGCCCGGGGCACGGCGCCCGCCGCGTCGTCCCCGGCCGGTACGAGGACCAGCGCCGCCCTGTGGCGGATGCGGACGACGGTGCGGGACGAGCCCGGCAGCCTGGCCTCGCTCTGCACCGCGCTCGCCCGCAACGGCGTTGACATCCTGACGCTGCAGACCCACCCGCTCCCCGAGGGCGGCACGGTGGACGAGTTCTTGCTGCGCGCACCGCAGGAGCTGCCCTCCGCCGAGCTGACCCGGGCCGTCGCCCAGGCCGGCGGCCACAGCACCTGGATCGAGCGCGCCGACGCGCACGACCTGGTCGACACCCCCACCCGCGTCCTCGGCCTGGCCACCCGCACCGCCCTGGACGCCGCCGAACTCCCCCTCGCGCTGCGCCAGCTGCTCGGCCGCTGCACCATACACTCGATCCCGGCCACCACCCTCTCGGGCCGCCCCAACGCGGGCGCCGACGCCCCGGTCGAGGGGGTCCTGGAGACCACGGTGATGCGGCTGCGCGACCCCTCGGGCGGCGCGATCACCGTGGAGCGCCCCTACCTGCCCTTCACCCCGACCGAGTTCGCCCGCGCCCGGGCCCTGGTCGAGCTCGACGCCCGCCTGGGCCCGCGCGTCCCGCGCAGCCAGGACGTGCTGACCCTGCCCGAGGGCAACGAGATCACCGTGCGCCGCGCCGACGGCTCCGACCAGGCGGCCGCCCGCGCGATGCACGACCGGTGCTCCGAGCGCACCCTCGGCCTGCGCTACCACGGCCCCGTCTCCGACGCCGACCGCTACCTCGGTCACCTGCTGAGCCCCCGCTTCGGCCGCACCCTCGCCGCAACCACCGCCTCCGGCAAGCTGGTCGCCCTCGGCCACCTGCTGTGGGACGGGGACGAGACCGAGGTGGCGCTGCTCATCGAGGACGACTGGCAGCGCCGCGGCATCGGCTCGGAGCTGCTGCGCCGCCTGATCGCGATGGCCGTCGAGGCGGGATGCGACAGCGTGTACGCCGTCACCCAGGCCTCCAACACCGGCATGGTCGCGGCCATGCGCGGGCTCGGCCTGCCCCTCGACTACCAGATCGAGGAGGGCACGCTGGTGATCACGGCCCGGCTGGACGCCACCCCGGTCAGCTCCCGGCTGCCGTACGAGCTCCCGCAGGCCCAGCAGCGGCCCCGGAACCACCGGCACTGAGCACGTGGTCCGGCAGCCGGGTCTGCGCCGGCCACGATCCGGTGGCCGGCGCAGACCGGGCTGCGGAGACCGGGCTGCGGAGACCGGCCGGCGCAGACCGGGCTGCGGGGTGCCGGGGGCGGGGTACCGGGGGCGGGGTACCGGGCGCGGGGTACCGGGCGCGGGTCACAACGTAAGCAGGCTGACAGCGAACGGTGATGACGCGGACCCTTCTCACATAAGAAGATGTCCGCATGTCAGAGACCCTCCACAGTGACAGCGGCGCCCGGCTGCCCCGCCAGGTCGCCGACGCCTACGTCGACGACCTCATCGCCATCGACCCGATCACGGGCACCTACCTGGGTGTAGCCGCGAGCTCCAGCAAGCTCCCGGACTTCTCGCCGGCCGGCCGAGCCGCTGCGGCCGAACTGTCCCGTACCACCCTCGCCCGCCTCGACACCGCCGAGCGGCTGCCCGGTGCGGACAGCGACGCCGAGCGCCGCTGCGCCCGCCTGCTGCGCGAGCGCCTCACCGCCGAACTCGCGGTCCACGAGGCCGACGAGGACCTGCGCGCGGTCAGCAACATCCACTCCCCCGCGCACGCCGTCCGCGAGGTCTTCAGCCTGACCCCGGCCGACACCGCCGAGGACTGGGCGGCGATCGCCGAGCGGCTGCGCGCCGTGCCGGCCGCCTTCGCCGGCTACCGCGAGAGCCTCCAGCTCGGCCTGGACCGCAGCCTGTACGGCAGCCCGCGCCCCACCGCCACCTTCGTCGACCAGCTGACCACCTGGGCCGGCCAGGACGCCGACGACGCCCGGGACTACTTCGGCGAGTTCGCCGCCGCCGGTCCCGAGCCGCTCCGCGCCGAGCTGGACGAGGCGGCCGCCGGTGCGACTGCGGCCGTCGTCGAACTCCGCGACTGGATGCGCGAGGTGTACGCCCCCGCCGTGGCGGGCGCGCCGGATCCCGTGGGCCGCGAGCGCTACGCCCGCTGGTCGCGGTACTTCAACGGCACGGATCTGGACCTGGACGAGGCGTACGCCTACGGCTGGTCGGAGTACCACCGGCTGCTCGCCGAGATGAAGACCGAGGCGGCGAAGATCCTCCCCGGCGCGGGCCCCTGGGAGGCGCTGAAGCACCTGGACGAGCACGGCACCCACATCGAGGGCGTCGACGAGGTCCAGGCGTGGCTGCAGGGCCTGATGGACGAGGCCATCGAGAACCTCGACGGCACCCACTTCGAACTCGCCGAGCGGGTGAAGAAGGTGGAGTCGATGATCGCCCCGCCGGGCGGCGCCGCGGCTCCGTACTACACGAATCCCTCGGAGGACTTCTCCCGGCCGGGGCGCACCTGGCTGCCGACGATGGGCCAGACCAGCTTCCCGGTGTACGACCTGGTCTCGACCTGGTACCACGAGGGTGTTCCGGGCCACCACCTCCAGCTCGCGCAGTGGACGCACGTCGCGGACCAGCTCTCGCGCTACCAGGCCAGCGTCGGTCTCGTCAGCGCCAACGCCGAGGGCTGGGCGCTGTACGCGGAGCGCCTGATGGACGAGCTGGGCTACCTCAAGGACGCCGAGCAGCGGCTGGGCTACCTGGACTGCCAGATGATGCGCGCCGCCCGGGTCATCGTGGACATCGGCATGCACCTGGGCCTGGAGATCCCGGCCGACTCGCCGTTCCACCCGGGCGAGCGCTGGACGGTGGACCTGGCGCAGGAGTTCTTCGGCCTGCACAGCGGGCGGCCGGCGAAGTTCGTCGAGAGCGAGCTGACCCGGTACCTGTCAATGCCGGGTCAGGCCATCGGCTACAAGCTGGGTGAGCGTGCCTGGCTGCTGGGCAGGGACAACGCCCGCGCCGCGCACGGTGACTCCTTCGACCTGAAGGCGTGGCACATGGCGGCGCTGTCGCAGGGTTCGCTGGGGCTGGACGACCTGGTGGACGAGCTGTCGAAGCTCTGATCCCCGGGCATACGGAATGGGCCGCTCGTCTCCCTCGAGGAGCGAGCGGCCCATTCCCGTTTCCGCGCGGGCGGCGGCTTCAGCAGCCGCAGTCGTCGGAGTCCGTGGGCGCGGTCAGCGGGTCGGCCTCGGCGCGCTGCTGGCTGCCCTGCCAGGTCTCGACCTCGAAGCCCTCGCGGATCCAGTACTCGATGCCGCCGAGCATCTCCTTGACCTGGAAGCCGAGTTCGGCGAGGGCAAGGGCGGAGCGGGTGGCTCCGTTGCAGCCGGGGCCCCAGCAGTAAGTCACCACGGGGACGTTCTTGTCGAGGAGCAGCTCGGCCTGCTCGGGGATCAGGGCGGTGGGCAGGTGGATCGCGCCGGGTACGTGGGCCTGGTCCCAGGACGGGGTGGAGCGGGAGTCGATGAGCTGGAAGCCGAGTTCGGCGCCCTGCTCGCGGTGGGCCTTGACTGCGCCGGCGACATCGGACACATCCGCGTGGAAGGCGAGGCTCGCCGCGAAGTAGGCGGCGGCCGCGGCCGGGCTGGCCGGGGGGACCCGGAGCACGGGGTTGGTGGAGGCGGGGGCGGCGGAGGTGCTGTGTGTCGTCGTCATGGCTCAAAATCTACGAGCCATTGATCATCTCCGGAAGTGAGTTTCACCGGCCTTTCCCTTGTTCCTCCGGGGATCCTCCTGCTACACCTGCAACATGACCGGCTATTCCCCTGACGCCACCGACTGGCGCATCCTGACCGCCCTTCAAGAGGACGGCCGGGCAAGCTTCGCCGAGCTCGCGCGCACGGTGTCGATGTCCTCCAGCGCCGTGACCGAACGGGTGCGCCGCCTGGAGGAGGCGGGCGTGATCACCGGATACACGGCGGTGGTGGATCCGGAGAAGCTGGGCAAGTCCATCCTGGCGCTGGTCCGGCTGCGCTATCCGCACGGCAACTATAAGCCGTTCCACGACCTGCTGGAGGCCACCCCGGAGATCCTGGAGGCCCATCACGTCACGGGCGACGACTGTTTCGTGCTCAAGGTCGCCGCCCGGTCGATGGGGCACCTGGAGGAGGTCACGGGCAGGATCTCCGGCCTCGGCGCGGTCACCACGAGCATCGTGTACTCGTCACCGCTGCCCCGCCGCCCCCTCAGCCCGTAGACCCGTAGACCCATAGCCCCGCAGACCGGCAGAACCCGCAGCCCCGCAGACCCGCATGCGCGCGAGCCCGCCCCGGCTCAGTCCGCCAGAGCCGCCATCCGGTGGCGCACCACCGAACCGCCGCGCTGCTTGACGATCTCCAGCTGGGCCTGCACCCGGGTCCGCAGATCCGCGACATGGCTCACGATGCCGACGCTGCGGTCCCGTTCCCGCAGCGAGTCCAGTACGTCGAGCACCTCGTCCAGTGCCTGGTCGTCGAGGCTGCCGAAGCCCTCGTCGATGAACAGGGTGTCGAGCCGCATGCCGCCCGCCTCGTCGGTGACCACATCGGCCAGCCCCAGCGCGAGGGCGAGTGAGGCGAAGAAGGTCTCGCCGCCCGACAGGGTCGCGGTGTCCCGCTCGCGCCCGGTCCAGGCGTCCACCACGTGCAGCCCGAGGCCGGAGCGCCCTCGTCCGCTCGCTCTGGCGTCCGAGTGGACGAGGGTGTAGCGGCCGCCCGACATGCGCAGCAGCCGTACCGTCGCCGCGGCGGCGACCTGCTCCAGCCGGGCGGCCAGTACGTACGCCTCCAGCCGCATCTTGCGCTCGTTGTCCGCGGAGGTGCCCGCGGTGAGTCCGGCGAGCCGGGCCACCCGGTCGTACTCCTCGCGCAGCGGGCCCATCGCGCGCAGCTCCTGCTCCGCCTGGCGGGAGAGCCGGTCCAGCTCCGCGCAGCGCACCCGGGCGGCGTCGAAGGCCGAGCCGGCCGTACGCAGTTTCGCCGCGGCCCGGTTCGCGAACGCCTCGGCGGCCTCCGGTTCGGCCGGGGGCAGGGCCGCCGCGGCGGCGGTGTCGCTCTCGGCGTGCCGGTCGGCCAGCATGGCCTCCTCGGCCTGCCAGGCGTCCATCCGGTGCTGAAGCGCGGTGCGTTCGTACTCCGGGAGTACGGCGTCGGCCGCGGCCTCGATGGTGTCGAAACCGGCCTTGAAGGCGGCGTCGGCCAGCTGGCCGTCGGCCTCCTTGAGCCGCGCGGCGGTGGTCTCGGCCCGGCGGAGGCAGGCGGCGGCCCCGGTGACCATCCGGATCCGGTCTTCCAGGATCCGGGCGCGGGCGGCGACCGTGGGCGCGTCCCCCCGTACGAGGGCCAGCTCGGCCTCCAGCGAGGCCTGTTCCTGGTCCAGGGCCTCGCGCCGGGAGACCCTGGCGGCGCCCCGGCGCTCTGCCTCCAGCCGGTCGGAACTGCGCGCCGCGTGCTCGCGTTCGGCGCGGGCGAGCTGCTCGCGGGCGGCGTGCAGTCCGGCTGCCGCGGCGTGGGCCGCGGCGTGCCGGGAGCTCAGCTCCGAGGTCAGGGCGAGGAGTTCGGCGGTGGTCGCGTCCCCGGCGGCGGCCGCGGCCTCGGAACGGGCCTCCTGGACGGCGGCGAGTTTGCTCTCGGCGGCGGCCTTGCGCTGCTCGGCCTGCTCGAAGCGGGCGTGCGCGGCGTCCTCGGCGGCCCGGTCCACGTGCCCGGGAGCCGGGCGGGCCGGAGCGGGGTGCTCCGCGGACCCGCACACGGCGCACGGCTGCCCCGCCTCCAGCGCCTCGGCCAGCTCGGCGGCGATACCGCGCAGCCGGGCTTCCTTCAGTTCCAGCCAGTGCTCCCGGGCGGCGGACGACTCCTCGCGCACGGAGAGCAGCTCGCCGGCCGCCCGCTGCGCGTCGGCGTCCAGCGCGTCCCGCCGCCTGGCGGCGTTCAGGTGCAGCCGGGCCGGCTCCAGCCGCCCGGCGAGCTGCTCGGCCAGGGTCGCGGCCTGCTGGGCGGCGTCCACCCGCTCGGCCAGCGCGGCCCGGGTCTCGTCCCAGCGGGCCAGCCAGTCGGCGGACTCCTGATGCTGCTCCTCGGCGGCCCGGGCCTCCCGTTCCAGGGTGGCCCGCTCGCGGCCGATCTCCGCGCTGCGCTGCTCGGCGCGGTGCGCGGCCCCCACCGCCCCCAGCTCTTCGCGCAGCCGCTGCTCGACCGAGCCGAGCTGCTCGGTGCCCGCCTCGGCGAGGGGCGGCGGGAGCTCCGCCCGGGCGGCCGTCTCCGCGTGGGCGGCGGCGAGGTGCGCGGCGTTCGCCGCCCCGCGCAGTTCCAGGGCGGGAGCCACCAGGGCGCCCCGCCGGGCCCGGTCCAGCAGGGCCCGGACCCGTTCCCGCTCGGGCCCGGCCTCGGCGAGCAGGGCGGACCGGCGGGCCGTCTCCGCGTGCCTGCGCTGCAACCGGTCGAGCTCCCGCGCCTCCTCGGCGTCCCGCCGGGCGGCGGCATGGCGGCCCTCGACGGCGGCCAGCGCGTATTCGGCGACCGTCAGCTGCTCCCTGGCGGCGCACCGGGCGACGGCCGCCCACGCCCGGACCGCCTCGGCCAGCCCGGGCTCGCCCGGCTGGTGGCCGGGCATCGGCCAGGCCCGCAGGTCGGCGCTGGGCCCGGCGGCCTGGGCGAGGCGCTGGGCGGTGCCGAGGACCTTCTCGTCTCCGGCGCGGACCTTCGCCTCGGCGGCCCGGCGGCGCTCGGCGAGCAGGGTCTCGACGGCGGCGAAGCGGCGGGTGTCGAAGAGCCGCCCCAGCAGCCGCCCGCGCGCCTCCGCGTCGGCGCGCAGGAACTTGGCGAACTCTCCCTGCGGCAGCAGCACCACCTGGCAGAACTGCTCCCGGCTCATGCCCAGCAGCTGCTCGATCTCCTCGCCGATCTCCTGGTGTGACCGGCTCAGCGCCTCCCAGGTCTCGCCGTCGTACTCGCGCAGCCAACTCTGCGCCTTGTCCTTCGTCGTCCCTGTACCGCGCTTCTTCGGCCGGTCCTGCTCGGGCCGCCGGGTGATCTCCAGGCGGCGGCCGCCCGCGGTGAGTTCGAGGGTGACCTCGGTCGCCGTGCCGGCGGACGCGTGGTCGCTGCGCAGGCTGGTGCCGGGGGCCTGGCGGGGGCCGGGCACGGACCCGTACAGGGCGTAGCAGACGGCGTCGAGGACGGAGGTCTTGCCCGCACCGGTGGGGCCGTGCAGCAGGAAGATGCCGGCGCCTGAGAGGCCGTCGAAGTCGATTTCCTGGGGTTCGGCGAACGGTCCGAAGGCGGTGACCTTGAGCCGGTGCAGCCTCATCGCAGGCTCTCCTGACGTGCGGCGTCGGTGCGTACGTCGTCGAAGGCGCCTTGCAGTACGGCCCGTTCGGCCTCGCTGGCCTCGCCTCCGCCGCGTACATGGGCGACGAAGTCCTCGGCGATCTCCTGGTCGCTGCGGCCCTTGAGCCGCTGGGCGTAGGAGGAACCGCTGTCCTCCTGGCGGCCCTCGGGGTCGAAGGCGAGGCTCAGGACGTGCGGAAAGCGGGTGGCGAGGCGGGCCATGGGGTCGTCGGGCCGGACGGGGTCGGTGAGGGTGGCCTCGACCCAGCAGTCCTCGGACCCGGCGAGGGCTTCGTCGGCGAGCAGCGCTTCCAGCGGCCCGCGCAGCCGCGCGAGGGCCCGCGGCACCGGGGTGTCGATCCGCTCGGCGCCGGCGATCTCCCCCCGCGCGCCCAGCTCGACCAGCCACATGGTCTTGCGGTGATCGGCTTCGGAGAAGGAGTAGGCGAGGGGGGAACCGGAGTAGCGGACCCGTTCGTTGATCGTCTGGCAGCCGTGGAGGTGGCCGAGGGCGGCGTAGTCCACCCCGTCGAAGACGGAGGCGGGCACGGCCTCGACCCCGCCGACGGTGATGTCGCGTTCGCTGTCGCTGGCCTGCCCGCCGGTGACGAAGGCGTGGGCGAGGACGATGGAGCGGGTGCCGGGTGCGCGGGTGGCGAGGTCGGCCCGGATCCGGTCCATGGCCGCGCCCAGCACCGCCTCGTGACTGACCTTCCCGGCGCCGAACTGGTCCTTGACCAGGGCGGGTTCGAGGTAGGGCAGCCCATAGAGCGCCACCTCCCCGTGTACGTCGGCCAGCACCACGGGGTCCGCGCACCCGGCCGGGTCGGTCCTGAGGTGGATCCCGGCCCGGCCGATCAGCCCGGCCCCGACCCCGAGGCGGCGCGCGGAGTCGTGGTTCCCGGAGATCATCACGGTGGGCACCCCGAGGTCGGCGAGCCGGTGCAGGGCCTGGTCGTACAGCTCGACGGCGGGCAGCGGGGGCACGGCCCTGTCGTAGATGTCACCGGCGACGAGGACGGCGTCGACCCCGCGCTCCTCGACGACGGCGATGAGGTGATCGATGAAGGCGGCCTGGGCGCCGAGCAGGTTCACCCGGTGAAAGGCCCGGCCGAGGTGCCAGTCGGAGGTATGGAGAATCCTCACGATATTGCTCCGACCTGCACGTTTACCGTTCCTCCACCCATGGGACCAGACGGGGCGCCCCTGCCGGCACCTGATCCGTAACCGGCTTCAGTCTGCCACCTGCGGTCCCGCGGTAGGTGCCAGTCGCCGTGTCAGGGGGCGTACGTCTCGCCGCCGAGGGTGAGGATCGCGCTGCCCGCGGTGCTGTCGGCGAGCCAGGCCTCGAAGGCGGGCAGGTCGGCCTCCGGGAGGGCCACCTCGATCTCCACCTCGGCCCCGTAGCGCAGGTCCACCACGGTGCGGCCGGTGGAGCGCAGGTCGTTCTGGGTCTTGCCGGCCCGCTGGTGGTCGACGGTGACGGTGGCCAGCCGGTAGCGGCGCCGGGTGACGGTTCCGAGTATGTCGAGCGCCTCGCCCACGACTCCCCCGTACGCCCGGATCAGGCCGCCCGCGCCGAGTTTCACACCGCCGTAGTAGCGGGTGACCACGGCGACCGCGTACCGGATGTCGCGGCGCATGAGCATCTGCAGCATGGGTACCCCGGCGGTGCCGCCGGGCTCGCCGTCGTCGCTGGCCTTCTGGACGGAGGCGTCGGCGCCGACGACGTAGGCGAAGCAGTTGTGTGTGGCGGTGGGGTGCTCCTTGCGGATGCGCGCGATGAACTCCTGCGCCTCCTGCTCGGTCGCGGCGGGCGCGAGCGAGCACAGGAACCGCGAGCGGTTGATCTCGGACTCGTGCACACCCTCGCGGGCCACCGTCACATACTGGTCTGCCTTCACCGCTCCACCCTACGGGGAATCGGACATGTGTCCTTTCCGTTGACCGGTGGTGTGGTCAGGCATCCGGCCGGGCCGCGCTGGCAGGCAGAGCAGCAGGAGGCGGCGCACGTGTACGGCGACCCGGCAACCATCCGCAAGATCCTCACCGAACTCGGCGACACCTGGGCCGTGGTGGGGCTGTCCAACAACCAGGAGCGGGCGGCCTACGGTGTGGCCCGGGTGCTCCAGCGGTTCGGAAAGCGTGTGATCCCCGTACACCCCAAGGCCGAGACGGTGCATGGCGAGCCCGGCTACCCCTCGCTGGAGACGATTCCGTTCAAGGTGGACGTCGTGGATGTCTTCGTGAACAGCCATTTGGCCGGTCCGGTCGCCGACCAGGCGGTGGCCGTGGGCGCGGACGCGGTGTGGTTCCAACTCGGCGTGGTCGACGAGGCCGCCTTCGCCCGCACCCGTGAGGCCGGGCTGGACATGGTCATGGACCGCTGCCCGGCGATTGAGATTCCGGCCCTGCGGTAGCCCCGCGGCCGCGGTCGCCGTAATCGAGCGGCCCCGCCGCACCTTCCCCAGCGCCTACGGGCAGCAGTTCCGGGCGTCTGGCCGTGCGGCCGTCGCCCGAGGAGCGGCCGCGCAGCCGCCTGCCGAGCCACGGGCCGGCGAAGGAGGCGACCCAGCGGAGTTCGCCCGCGGAGGCGCGCCATCCGGCGGGGGCGGCCGGGTTCGGGTCGGGCAGAGGGCGGGTCCAGGAGTCGTCGCTACCGGGCACGCCGAGGGCGTGGGCGAGGGCGGCGGCGATCCGCGCGTGGCCGAGCGGGCCGGTGTGCAGCCGGTCCCGGCTCCACAGGCGGGGGTCGGTGGCCACCGGATGGTGCGCGATCTCGGCGACGACCACGCCGTGCCGCAGCGCCGCCTGCCGGATGCGGTGGTTCAGCGCGGTGACGCGGGGGCCGACCGGGCGGGCGAGCGGGATGAGCCGTGTGACATCGGGGAAGGTGACCGTCGCGACGCGGGCACCCCGGGCCGTGAGCTCCTCGAACATCGCCTCCAGGTGACCGGCGACCTCGTCGGCGTCGAACCTGGGCCGCAGCAGGTCGTTGACACCGGCGACGACGGTGGCGAGGCCGGGGCGCAGGGCGAGCGCCGGCGCGAGCTGTTCCTCGCGGACCTGCCCGGCGAGGCGGCCGCGGACGGCCAGGTTGGCGTAGTGGACGCCGGAGTTGTGCACCGCGAGCGTCTCGGCGAGGCGGTCGGCGAATCCGCGCAGGCCCACGGTGTCGTCGCCGTCGCCGACCCCCTCGGTCTGACTGTCGCCCAGGGCCACATAACGCAGCCGGTCATCGCTGGACATGGGCGGCCCGCCTCTCGCGAAGGATCTGCATGGTGCGCTCGTACCAGTCCCGGTTGGCCCGCTCGAACTCCAGGCCGCGCAGGCAGGTCAGGTAGGGGCCGATGCGTTCGCCGTGGCGCAGGAACTCCTCCTCGGCGCGGTCGCCGCGCATCTTCCGCAGCAGCGCCTCGAACAGCCCGATCTTGGCCTCGGCGAACGTGACCCGTTCGGTGAGCTGCGCGATGAGCGCGCCCGCATCCACGTGGTCGGCTGCCTGGATCTTGACGAGCAGGTCGTCGCGGATGAAGGAGGGCTTGGTGGCGGTGGCCGCGAACCGTTCCAGCTCGGCCAGCCCGGCGGCGGTGACCTGGAACAGGCGTTTGTTGGGCCGGGTTTCCTGGACCACCTCCCGGCCCGCGATCAGCCCTTCCTGCTCCAGCTTGGCCAGCTCGGCGTACAGCTGCTGCGGCAGCGCGTGCCAGAAGTTCGCCACACCCATGTCGAACGCCTTGGCCAGCTGGTAGCCGCTCAGCTCCTCGTCGAGAAGCGCCGCCAGCACGGCATGACGCAAAGCCATCGGACGTCCTCCTGACCTCTGCCCCTGTTCATGGACCCTCGGCCATGATAGTCAAGAAACTGACTAATCACATCCATGACCATGCATCGGGGAGAAGCCAGCAATGAGCACTTCGAGCACTGTGGAACGCTTCCGCGCCGCCGTCGAAAGCCGCGACCTCACCGGCCTGGACGATCTGTTCACGGACGACATCCGGCTCTACAGCCCGGTGAAGTTCACCCCGTTCGAGGGGAAGCCGATGGTGCTGGCCCTCTTCGGGGTCCTGCTGCGCACCTTCGAGGACTTCCGCTACGCCGGGACCCTCGACGGCGTCGCCGAGACCAGCGCCGACGGCGGGGAGGCTCCGGCGGAGATCCTGCTCTTCCGGGCCACCGTGAACGGCAAGGAGATCCACGGCATCGATCTGCTGCACCTCGACCACGAGGAGCGGATCAAGGAGTTCACGGTGATGGTCCGCCCGCAGTCCGCGGTCCAAGCCCTGGGCGAGGCGGTCCTGGCCGGCCTCGTCGCCGACGGCCTCGTCGCGGCGCCGGTCGACCGCTAGTGCCGTGGCCGGAAAGGTNNCCGGCCACGGCACTAGGGGGTGTCCGGCGGATCAGGGTCGGCCAGTCATCCCCTAGGAGGCTCTTGAAGATCTTGCTCCGGCCGACCGATTCACCCCATATTGCCGGTAAATGTCAATCGGGTTGAACCGGTGCAAGCCGGGCGCGTTTTCAAGATCTTCATCAGACTCCTAGACCGGGTCGGCGGCCGCCTCTGCCGTGCGCTGCTCCGTCTCCGCGAGCTCCGCCAGCGCACGCAACTGCCCCGGCGTGACCCCGTCGGGTATCGGCACCGGCGCCGGGGTGCGCAGCGGCGGCTGCCAGCCCGTCTCCGGCTCCCAGCGGCGTACGATCCGGGCCGGCGCCCCCGCCACCACGGCGTGGTCGGGCACCTCGCCCCGCACGACGGCCCCGGCGGCCACCACCACATTGCGGCCCAGCCGGGCCCCGGGCAGGATCACCGCGCCGGTGCCCAGCCAGCAGCCCGGGCCTATCTCCACCGGCGCGCTGCGCGGCCACTGCTTGCCGACGGGCTGGTGGGGGTCGTCGTAGCTGTGGTTGGTGGAGGTGATGTAGACGCCGGGGCCGCAGAAGGTGTCGTCCCCGATGGTGATCCGGGTGTCGGCTATGACATGGCTGTTCCGGCCGAGCACCACGCCGTTGCCGAGTACGAGCATCGGCTCCGGTCCGAGGTCGAGGCCGGGCATCATCCCGGCGGTGAGGGTGACCTGCTCGCCGATGATGCAGTGGTCGCCGAGGTGGATCCACTGCTCGCCGAAGACGGTTCCCTGCGGGAAGGCGAGCCGGGAGTGCGGCCCGATCGCCCCGAAGCGCAGCCGCCCGGGGGTGTGGGCCGTGACCGCGCCGGCCTTCTGCATCCAGCGCCAGCCGGCCTGCACGGCACGGTTGGCCAGCCTGCGTCGCAGGGCAGTCAGGGATGAGAACGTGTTCTGGTTCTTCGGCACCCGGTCACCGTAACGCGCCTGGCGCCCGGACCGCGCCGTGATCTTCACCCCATCGCAGGCGGAGCCGGGCGCGTGCCCTACCGTGCGGGTAGCGCGACACGGCAGGGCACGGCGGACCGGCAGACCGGCAGACCGGCAGACCAGAGGAGTGAGGAAGAGAACATGACGCATCACGCGGGCCAGGGCCAGGCACTCGTCGCGGGCGTCGGCGGCAAGAGCCCCGCGATCGACCCCACGGCCTTCACGGCACCCACCTCCGTCGTGGTCGGCGACGTCACCATGGCCGCCGGCGCGAGCATCTGGTACTCGGCGGTGCTGCGCGCGGACTGCGGCCCGATCACGCTCGGCGCCGACAGCAATGTGCAGGACAACTGCACGCTGCACGTGGACCCCGGCTTCCCGGTCTCCATCGGCGAGCGGGTCTCCATCGGCCACAACGCCGTCGTGCACGGCTGCACCGTGGAGGACGACTGCCTGATCGGGATGGGCGCGACCGTGCTGAACGGCGCGGTGATCGGGGCCGGCTCCCTGGTGGCCGCGCAGGCGCTGGTCCCGCAGGGCATGGTCGTCCCGCCCGGCTCCCTCGTCGCGGGCGTCCCGGCCAAGGTGCGGCGCGAGCTCACCGACGAGGAACGCGAGGGCATCAAGGTCAACGCCCTCATGTACGCCGACCTCGCCAAGCAGCACCGCGCCTCGGTAACCCCGGGCGCGTAGCCCAACCGGCCTCCCCGCCCGCCCGCTGGGGCGGGGGATGGGGGATGGGGCGGGCGACCCGGTGGCCCGCCACCCCTGATCGGCGCGGCGTCAGTCGGAGACGGCGGCCGACGGCGCCGTCTCGCCCTCGGCCGGGGCGGGCCGGGACGGTACGGAGGACGTCTTCGACGCCGCCTTCTTCATGCGGTTGCGCAGTACCAGCGTCACCGCGAGGCCGATCAGCAGGGCCAGTGCCAGGGCCACCCAGGAGAACCCCTTGAGCCACGGCTCCGCGACGATTCCGATCGAGTAGATGACGGCCGTCGTGCCGCCGGCCCACAGGATGCCGCCGAGGACGTTCGCGATCAGGAACCGCCAGTACGGCATGTGCAGCACACCCGCCAGCGGCCCGGCGAAGATCCGCAGCAGCGCCACGAAGCGCCCGAAGAAGACGGCCCACATGCCCCACTTCTCGAAGGAGCGTTCCGCC
This sequence comes from Streptomyces sp. ISL-87, assembly GCF_018614095.1. GTDB lineage: Bacteria > Actinomycetota > Actinomycetes > Streptomycetales > Streptomycetaceae > Streptomyces. The sequence continues at coordinate 20,246 of NZ_JAGGOY010000032.1, forward strand.
ACCGCGACGTGCTCCGGACCGAAGTGCTTGGGGAAGCGCCGGCCCAGCTTCTCCAGAAGCGGTTTGCCGCCCCTGCGCCCGATCGCATAGCCGATCGAGTCGCCCACGATCGCTCCGGTGCTCGCGCAGATGCCCAGGACCACGGGGTCGATCTCCCCGTGCTGCGAGGCCAGCAGCGCCGAGCTGACCAGGATGATCTCGCCCGGCAGCGGAATGCCGAGGCTCTCCAGCCCGATGACCAGACCCACCAGGAGATAGATGCTGACCGCCGGAATCGTCTCCAGCCATTCCTGGATGTGCACCGGTACGTCCTCCCGAGTCGTCCCCCGGCGCGCCTCCTGTGACACGCCGAACGGGCAGCCTATCGGCTCCTCACCACAGCCTTCGCCCTCAGTGGGAGTTCGCGCGAGGAACGGCCCGCGAACACCTCGCGTCGGCCGGAACCCAGCACCCAGGCGTGTTCCTCCGGATCCCAGCAGGACAGCGCCCGCACGTCCACGTCGAGGGTGACCCGCTGCGCCTCCCCCGGCGCCAGGGTGAGCCGCCGGTAGCCGGCCAGCGCGCGCACCGGCTGGTCGAGCTTCAGATCGGGCGAGGGGCCGACGTACACCTGCGCCACCTCGGTGCCCTTGCGCCGGCCGGTGTTGCGCACGGTGAACTCGACGCGCAGCCCGCCACGCTCCGGCCGGACGGTCAGCTTCTCGTACTCCCACGTCGTGTACGAGAGCCCGTGCCCGAACGGGAACAGCGGGGCCACCCGCTGCGCGTCGTACCAGCGGTGCCCGACGTGGACGCCCTCGGTGTACTCCTGCCGGCCGCCGACCCCCGGGTAGCGCAGCGGGTCCCCCGCGACCGGGGTGGTGTGCTCGTCGGCCGGGAAGGTCTGGGTGAGCCGGCCGCCCGGGTCCACGTCCCCGAACAGGATGTCGGCGGTGGCGCCCGCGCCCTCCTGGCCCGGGTAGTACATCTGGAGGACCGCCCCGGTACGGGAGAGCCACGGCATGGTCGTACCGGAGGAGGTGTTGAGCACGACCGCGGTGCGCGGGTTCACCGCGGCGACGGCCTCGATCAGCGCCTCCTGCCCGCCGGGCAGCCCCAGCGAGGTGCGGTCGCTTCCCTCGGTGGCATCCTCGTAGGCGAACAGCACCACGCTGCGGGCGGCCTTGGCGGTCCGGACGGCCTCGGCGAGATCTGCGGCCCGGGTCGCCTTCGTGGTGTGCCGCAGCCGGAACCGCTGGCCCCGGTCCCCGCCCTCGGCGGTGACGGCGAGCCGGTGGGTGCCCGCCTTGAGCGCGAGGGTGCGGCGGCGGACGGTGAGCCCGTCGGGCGCGGCGGCGAGCAGTCCGCCCGCGAAGTACTCGGCCACGCCCTCCCGGACGGGGAACAGCTCCTCTCCGTCGAGCCGTACGCCGGGCCGCTTCCCGGTGTAGTGGACGATCAGGGTCCACTCGTCGTCGGCGGCGAGGCGGAATTCGCCCTCGTGGCTCCAGCCGCTCCCGGCGGCCACGCTCCGGTCGTCCAGGCCGGCGGCGGGCGTCAGCAGCTTCGGCGGGAGCGGCCGCCCGTACAGGTCCTCGCCGAGGGCGTAGCGCACGGTGGCCCCGTGCCCGGCCCGCTGCTTGATCGCGGTGAGCGGGGCGGGCGCCTTCTCGGGGACCACGTGCGCACTGCCGCCGCCGCTGACGAAGGGCACCTGGCCGGTGGGCCCGATCACCGCGATCGAGCGGGCCGCCGCACCGGTCAGCGGCAGGGTGTCGTGCTCGTTGCGCAGCAGCACCGCCCCGGCGGTGGCGGCCTTGCGGGCCACCCGGGCCCCGCCGGTGGCGTCGCGGGCGGGCCGGGCCGCGGGGCGGGCCGCCAGCAGCCCGAACCGGTCCATGGTGGTCAGGACCCGGCGCACCGCGAGGTCCACGGCGTTCTCGGGTACGGAGCCACCGTGCACCGCCTCTTGCAGCGGGCCGCCGAAGTGGGTGCCGCCGGGCATCTCCATGTCGAGTCCGGCGTTGATGGAGGCGACGGTGCTGTGGGTGGCGTCCCAGTCGGACATCACCCAGCCGTCGAATCCCCAGCGGCCGCGCAGCAGTTCGTCGAGCAGTGCCTTGTTCTCGCAGGCGTAGGTGCCGTTGACCTTGTTGTACGCAGCCATCACCGCGCCGGCGCCGGCGGCCACTGCGGCCTCGAAACCCCGCAGCTCGGTCTCGTGCAGGCACTGCTCGGCGGCGACGACGTCCACGGTGTCGCGGCCCTGCTCCTGGTTGTTGAGCGCGAAGTGCTTGACGGTGGCGATGAGTCCCTCGTCCTGGATCCCGCGCACGACTTCGGCGGCCAGGTCCGCCGTCAGTCTCGGGTCCTCGGAGAAGGTCTCGAAGTTCCGGCCCGCGTACGGGGTGCGGATGAGGTTCACCATCGGCGAGAGCACCACGTCCTGGCCGAGTGCACGGCCCTCGCGGCCGATCACCCGGCCGTACTCGCGGGCCAGCGCCGGGTCGAATGCGGAGGCGAGCATGACGGGCGCGGGAAGCGCGGTGGCGGGCTGGGCGACCCGCACCCCGGCGGGCCCGTCGGCGAACCGCAGCGGCGGGATGCCCAGGCGCGGTACGCCGGGCACATAGCCGGCCTGGCCGAGCGGGGCGGGGTCCTGGCCGCCGTGCAGCAGGGTGGTCTTCTCGTCGAGGGTGAGCTGGTCCAGCAGGGCGTCGATCCGGGCCGCGCTCCCGGGTCTGTCGGCGCCGGCCAGGGCTGCGACCTCGGCCTCGGGTGCGGCCCTGCGGACCATCGCGCCCGTCGGCACCGTGGGCGCGCAGCCCGCCGCCCCCAGTGCGGCGCCCAGTGCACCGAACAGCCGCATCGCGGAACGTCTGGACACGGCCTCGCTCAATGGGAGCTCCCTGCGGCGTCGGCATCGGCGTCACTCGGCGGGGGCGGCCCGCGCCGGACCGCTCCCCCGCCCAGTGTGCGCCGTCCGCCGATCGGGCCCGCTCAGACGCGCCACCGCTGCGCCGAGGTTCAGCCCTGCGGCGGCTGTTGCATGCTGTCGGCGTCGCGCCTGAGCTCGTCCTGCCGCTGTACGCGCGCCTCGGTCCGGTGGCCGCGTGCGATGTAGTCGCGTACGACGGCCTCCACGGCGTCCTGCGGCGACCCGACCCCGGCGAGGACCATCACTTCCACCACGAGTTCGGCATCGAGGCTGATATTGACCTTGGCCACAGGGAACCTCCTCCATCGACGTGCGACGGACTCTAGTGCCGTGACCGACAAGGTTCACCGGGTCGCTCGGTTTCGGCTCTCGCGACAGCGGGCCGGAACGCCTGTGGGGCCGCGCCCCTCGGGCGCGGCCCCACGGCTGCCTCGCGGGCGGGGTGTTACGCGTTCGGCCGCAGCGTCCAGACGACGGTCATCTCGCCCGTCACGGCCTCGTCCTCGCGCTGGATCGCGATGGTGACCGGGAACTCGGGGCGGCCGCCCGCGTCGAGTTCGGCGACGACCTCGGCGGCCGGGCGGCCCAGGGTGGCGGTGGCCGTCACGACGCCCTTGGCGAGCTTCTTGTAGCCGATCTCGGCCTTCACGGCCAGCGGCACGGCGCGCGAGAGCTGGTCGCCGAAGGCGGCCAGGACGATCGCGCCGCTCGCGGACTCGGCCAGGGTGAACATGGCACCGGCGTGCGGGCCGCCGACGTGGTTGTGGAAGTCGGGCTGGTCCGGAAGCCGGACGACCGCGCGCTCCGGGGTGGTCTCCAGGAACTGGAGGTTCAGCGTCCGGGCCATCGGCACCGTCGCGGCGAGCAATTCGCCCACGTTCATCTGATCTGCGCTCATGGAGAGCGATGTTACCCGCGAGTAGATGCGCTTGGCCAGACCTGTTGAGGGGGTGGCCGTGGCTCCCCGCCCCCGCTCCCACTATCGTTACCGGCCATGTGGCCAGGACAGCAGCAGCCGCCCGGGGGCGGACAGAACCCCCAGGACGCGCAACAGAACCCGTACCAGCAGCAGCCGGGGCAGCCGAACCCGTACAACCAGCAGCAGCCGGGGTTCGGTGAGCAGCAGCCCGGCTACGGCTACCCGCAGCAGCCCCCGACCGTTCCCGTTCAGGCGTGGGGCCAGCCCCAGCAGCCGACGGCCCCTCAGGGCGGCGGCGGCACCAGCCCGTACTCGACCAAGACCGTGGCCCTCGTCGCGGCCGCCGCGGTCGTCGTGGCGGCAGCCGCCACCGGCACCTTCGTCCTGACCCGGGACGACAAGAAGACCGACGAGGCCGACAACAAGCCGGCCGCGTCCGCCTCCGCGCCCGCCGCCAGTTCGGCCGCGCCGGCCGCCCCGAGCGGGAACCCCCGCGCCGGCGGCGAGGTCAAGCCGGTCATCCCGGGCTGGAAGGTGGTCGTCAACCCGAAGTACGGCACCGCCTTCGACGTCCCGCCGGAATGGAACGTCGCGAGCTCGGGCATGTCCACGGGCTTCGAGGACGAGAAGAAGAACGACGGCTCGGCGTTCGTCATGATGTCCGCACCGGCCTTCCTCAAGGAGGACTGGTGCAAGGTCGACTCCGACAAGAACGGCAGTGAGGAGACGACCTCGCTGGCCGGCACCGGCACCAAGGGCGCCCAGGGCGCCAAGGACACCGCCGAGGCCGCGCTCAACGCGGCCGAGAGCTGGGTCTTCGCCGGGTACGCCCAGAAGGTGAAGAACCCCAGGGAGGTCGTCAAGAGCTCGCAGGCCAAGGAGTACACCACCGCCTCCGGCCTCAAGGGTCACTTCGTGACCTCGACCGCGAGCCCGGTGCCGAAGGAGAACAAGTGCTCCTCCGACGGCAAGAGCATCGCCTTCAGCTTCAAGAACGCCAAGGGCGACTTCGCCACCTGGGTGCTCTACGGCGCCGCGGGTGTCGAGGGCGAGGTCAAGCAGGAGACCTACGAGAAGATCCTCAGCTCGGTCCGTCTCAGCGAGGGCTGATCTTCCGAAACGACCCTCTCCGGGTCGCCTGACCTTCCGATTCCAGCCCCCGGGCCGTTTATCCGTTTGGATTCTCGGCCCGGGGCGGGGATAGTCCGTGGGTGAGCTCTCCCCCCACCACCTCCCCCCGCATACCCGCCTGGGCGGGCCGCAACTACAGCCTGCTGACGGGCGCCGCGGTCGTGACGAACCTCGGCAGCCACGGAGCGCTCATCGCCGCCGCGTTCGCGGTCATGGAGACCGGCGGCTCCGGCGGTGACGTCGGCCTCGTCGCCGCGGCCCGTACGCTGCCGCTCGTCCTCTTCCTCCTCATCGGCGGCGCCCTCGCCGACCGGCTCCCGCGCCACCGTGTGATGGTCGCGGCCAATGCCCTGAACTGCGTCTCGCAGGCCGCCTTCGCGGTGCTCGTCCTCGCCGGGCACCCCCAGCTGTGGCAGATGATGCTGCTCACCGCCCTGTGCGGCACGGGCACGGCGTTCTTCAACCCGGCCGCCGAGGGGATGCTGCTCTCCAGCGTCTCCGGCGAACACTCCAACCGGGCCTTCGCCCTCTTCCGGATGGCCATGAACGGCGCCGGCATCGGCGGCGCCGCCCTCGGCGGAGCCATGATCGCGGTGGTCGGCCCGGGGTGGGTCCTGGCCGTGGACGCGGCGGCCTTCGCGGTGGCGGGCGCCCTGCGCGCCTTCCTCGACGTCAGCCATGTCGCCGAACGGGCCCCCGGCGGTGGCCTGCTGGCCGACCTGCGCGAAGGCTGGGTGGAGTTCAAGACCCGCCCGTGGCTGTGGAGCATCGTGCTCCAGTTCTCCGTCGTAGTCGCCGTCGTGGGCGCCGCCGAGTCGGTCTACGGTCCGCTGGTCGCCCGGGACCGGCTGGGCGGACCCGCCCCGTGGGGCCTGGCCCTCGCGTTCTTCGGCGTCGGCACCATCGCGGGAGCCGTCCTGATGATGGTGTGGAAGCCGCGCCGGCTGCTGCTGGTCGGCACCCTGTGCGTGTTCCCGCTGGCGCTGCCGTCGGCGGGCCTGGCGGTGCCGTTGCCCGCGTGGGCGTTGTGCGCGGTGATGCTGATCGCCGGCGTGGCCATCGAGGTGTTCGGCGTCAACTGGATGACCACGATGCACCAGGAGATCCCGGAGGAGAAGTTCTCCCGGGTCTCCGCCTACGACTGGTTCGGCTCCGTGTCGCTGCTCCCCCTGGCCACCGCCCTGGCCGGCCCGGCCGAGTCCGCCTTCGGCCGCACCCCGGCCCTATGGGGCTGCGCGACCCTGGTAATCCTGGCCACGGCAACAGTCCTGGCGGTCCCCGACGTCCGCCACATGACCCGCAAACCGGCTCCGGACCCCACCGGTCCCAGCCCCGCCGCCCCCACCCCTTCCACCCCCGCCGGCGTGTGAGGCGCGGGGTCCGGGCGCGCCCGGGTGGGGGTCCCCCCGGACGGAGTCTGGGGGAGGAGGAAGGGCGGGGCGGGGAGAAAAGCCCGCGCAGCGGCCACCGGCTCAGCCCAGGCTGAACGCCCCCGCCGGCGGCTCCGGCGAAGCCACCGCCTCCGCGTCCCCCACCGGCAGGGCTCCCCGCATGAACCGCGCCAGCGCGACCCCCGCTTCCACCCGCGCCGGAAACGCGTCAGCCGCGCACACCCGACTCAACGCCCCCACCGGAATCCCCACGTCCGAGCCCACCAGCACCGCGTTCCCGAACCGCCGCCCCCGCAGCACCCCCGGCTCCGCGATCAGCGCAAGCTCCCCGAACACCGCCCCGAAATTGGCCAGCTGAGCCCTCAAGAAGTCGAACGGCGCCCCGTCGGCCAGGTTCGCCGCATAGAGCCCGCCCGGCCGCAGCACCCGCGCGACCTCCCGCGCGTACTCCACGGACGTCAGCTGGGCCGGCACCCGCGACCCCCCGAACACGTCGGCCACCACCACATCCGCACTCCCCGAAGCCGCGCCCTCCAGCCAGACCCGGGCGTCCGCGGCATGCACCGTGACACCCGAACCCGCCGGCAGCGGGAGCTGCTCCGCGACCAGCTCCACCAGCCCGGCGTCGAATTCGACCACCGTCTGCCGGGACCCCGGACGCGTCGCCGCCGCGTACCGCGGCAGCGTCAGCGCGCCACCGCCGAGGTGCAGCAGGTCCAGCGCGACGCCGGGCTCCGCCGCGCAGTCCAGTACGTGCGCGAGCCGGCGTACGTACTCGAACTCCAGGTGCTCCGGATCGTCCAGGTCCACATACGACTGCGGAGCCCCGTCGACGGTCAGCAGCCAGGCCCGCTCCCGGTCCACGTCCGGCATCAGTTTGGCGATGCCCTGGTCCACGTCCCGGATCACCGGAATCTGTTCGTCGCTCACCCCACCATTGTCAGGCCGTTGTCACTCCGGCGTCAGGCGCCCCAGACCTCGGCGGCATCGGCCGCGTGCTCCGCGGCCTGCGCCAGCCCCGCCCGCGCCGCGGGCGCCCGCCGGGCCGGGTCCAGGACATTGCGCCCGAAGGTCTTCTTGGCGACCGCCGACGGCTTGATCAACAGCACCCGCGCCCCGTCGGCCCGCAGCCGGGCCGCCTGCACGGCGGGCGACGGGACGAGCCCCGACCCCAGTGCCATCGGCGCGAGGATCACCACCCGCCGGTACCCGGAGGCCAGGTCCGCGTTGGTCGCCGACCGTATTCCGCCGTCGATGAACCGCCGCTCCCCCACCGTCACCGGCGGCCACACCCCCGGCACCGCGCAGCTCGCCGAGACCGCGTCGACCAGCCCGGCCCCGCTCTCGCGGTCGAAGGCCTCCAACTCACCGCTCAGCGCGTCCACCGCGGTGACGACGAGCCGCCGCTCGGGCCACTGGTGCGAGATCAGCCGCGCCTCCAGCACCTTGCGCCGCTCCGCCTCCGCGGCGGTGTCGGCGGCCAGCGCGAGGGCGCCGACCCGCTGCCGGTAGGCCCGGGCGTCCCGCGACCGCACCATCGCCGCGGCGTACCGCGCGACGAGCCCCGCCCCCAGCTTCGCCACGCTCTCCCCGTCGGGGTCGCCGAGCTGGCGCTCGTACAGCTCCTGCGGAGTGAGCAGCCCGGAGGCGAGCTGGGCGCCGACCACCGATCCCGCGGAGGTGCCGACGACCAGGTCGGCGGTGGACAGGTCCACGCCCGCCCGGGCGAGCCCGTACAGGATCCCGGACTCCCACCCGACGCCGGTGAGTCCCCCGCCGCCGAGCACCAGTGCCGTGTCGCCGCCGCCCATTTCCGCCCGCCCCTCTTCACATGCCTGTGGTGACGGCAGTCTGGCAAAACCAGCCTGCCGTCACCACAGCGGGGTCAGCCGAGTACGGTCGTCACCGTCCCCGCGCCGACCGTCCGCCCGCCCTCGCGGATCGCGAAGCCGAGCCCCGCCTCCAGCGGAACGTCCCGCCCCAGCTCGACGGTCATCGCGACCGTCTCCCCGGGCCGGGCCACCGCGGCCTCACCCAGGTCCACGTCCCCCACCACATCGGCGGTACGGATGTAGAACTGCGGCCGGTACCCGGAGGCGACCGGCGTCGTGCGTCCGCCCTCCCGCGCGGAGAGCACGTACACCTGCGCGGTGAAGCGCCGGCGGGGCACCACGCTCCCGGGCGCGGCCACGACGTCACCGCGGCGGACCTGGTGGCGGTGCACCCCGCGCAGCAGCAGCGCGACGTTGTCGCCGGCCTCGGCGGACTCCATCGGCTTGCCGAAGGTCTCCAGTCCGGTGACGTTCGTCCCCACGGGCTCGCCGTCCGCGCCGAGCAGCACGACGCGGTCACCGAACCGGACGGTGCCGCGCTCGACCGCGCCGGTCACGACCGTGCCGCGTCCGGTGATGGTCAGCACGTTCTCCACCGGCATCAGGAACGGCGAGTCCGTGTAGCGCACGGGCATCGGCACGTACGTGTCCACCGCGTCCAGCAGCGCCTCGATCGCCGCGGTCCAGCGCGGGTCGCCCTCCAGCGCGCCGAGCCCGGAGACCCGTACGACGGGCGCGGTGTCCCCGCCGTAACCGTTGGCGGTGAGCAGCTCGCGGACCTCCAGCTCGACCAGGTCGGTGAGCTCGGGGTCGCCGGCGTCGGCCTTGTTAAGCGCGACCACGATGTGGTTGACCCCCACTTGGCGGGCGAGGAGCACGTGCTCGGCGGTCTGTGGCATGACCCCGTCGAGCGCGGAGACGACGAGGATCGCCCCGTCGAGCTGGGCGGCGCCCGTGACCATGTTCTTGATGTAGTCGGCGTGGCCGGGCATGTCCACGTGGGCGTAGTGCCGGGTGTCGGTCTCGTATTCGACGTGCGTGAGGTTGATCGTGATCCCGCGCCGGGCCTCCTCGGGGGCCCGGTCGATGCGGTCGAAGGGCACGAAAGAGGCGCCGCCGCGCTCGGCGAGGACCTTGGTGATGGCGGCGGTGAGGGTGGTCTTGCCGTGGTCGACGTGACCCATGGTGCCGATGTTGAGGTGCGGCTTGGTCCGCACGAAGGCCGTCTTGGCCATGATGTCTTTTCCCGTAGCTCGAAGCCGGAACGGGACCCCTGAACCCGAGCCGACCCTCCCCCTGCGGGGTCCGCCGGACTGTCCGGGAAGGGTCAGCTTCGTGCGCCGTCGAATGCGGCGAGGGCAGATGCCTCTGCGAGGAAGGCAGCCTTCGGCGCGTCCGCGACTGCGGACGGCGCTGCGGGGAAGGCGTACCTGGACATGCCCCTGATCCTGCCGGAGCGTCCGGGCGGCGTCGAATGAATTACCGCGCGACCGGAGAGGCGGGACCGTCGGTCGTTGGGCCCGCATGAGGCCCGGATTACGGCGCGACGTCATATAAGTCGGTTAGTCTCCCGGGATGTCCCTCCTCCTCGCGCCGTGGACCCGGCTGTCGCTGCTCGTCCTGCTGCTCGTGGCGGCCGGGGTGTGCGTGCTGCTGTACGAGCCCCAGCGCATCCTGTCGGAGGGCTGGCCCCAGGGACTCCCCGCGGGCGCGGCGGTGCTGCTGTTCGCGGCGGCGTACGGGCTCTGCACGGCGGCCTTCGTACCGCGCCCGCTGCTCAACCTGGCCGCCGGAGCCGTCTTCGGGACGCAGTTCGGCCTGGTCGCGGCGGTCGGCGGCACGGTCCTCGGCGCCGGGATCTCGTTCGGCCTCGGCCGGTTCATGGGCCAGGAGGCCCTGCGCCCCTTCCTGCGCGGGCGCTGGCTGCGGGCGGCCGACGGCCAGCTCAGCCGGCACGGCTTCCGCTCGATGCTCGCGGTCCGCGTCTTCCCCGGGGTGCCCTTCGCAGCGGCCAACTACTGCGCGGCCGTTTCCCGTTGCGGCTGGCTCCCCTTCCTCCTCGCCACCGCAATCGGCACGGTCCCGAACACCGCCGCGTACGTGATCGCGGGGGCCAGCGCCTCCTCGCCGGGATCCCCGGCCTTCCTGGCCTCCTTCGGCTTCATCGCCGTCTCCGCAGTGGTCGCGGCGGCCGTCGCCTGGCGCAAGCGGCACCGGCTGGCACCTGCGGTTCCGTGCGAGTCGGCGCCCCAGCACCCCCCTGTGGTCACGGCCGCCACCCACGGGCCCTAGCATCGGACGCGAACTGCCCGACGATCACAAGGACGAGCGCACCCCGACATGAGCTGGTTCGAATCCCTAATTCTCGGTCTCGTCCAGGGGCTTACGGAGTTCCTCCCGATCTCCTCCAGTGGCCATCTGCGGCTGACCGCGGCATTCGCCGGCTGGCATGACCCGGGAGCGGCCTTCACCGCGATCACCCAGATCGGCACCGAGGCCGCCGTGCTGATCTACTTCCGCAAGGACATCGCGCGGATCGTCTCCACGTGGTTCCGCTCGCTCTACACCAAGGCCCTGCGCTCGAACCAGGACGCCAAGATGGGCTGGCTGGTCATCGTCGGCTCGATCCCGATCGGCGTGCTGGGCATCACGCTCAAGGACCAGATCGAGGGTCCGTTCCGCGACCTGCGGCTGATCGCCACCACCCTCATCGTGATGGGCGTCGTCCTCGGCATAGCCGACCGGCTGGCGGCCCGCGACGAGGAAGGCGGGCGGCACCGCGCGGTCCGCGAGCGCAAGACGCTCAAGGAACTGGGCGTCAAGGACGGTCTGATCTTCGGTCTCTGCCAGGCAATGGCCCTGATCCCGGGCGTCTCGCGCTCCGGCGCGACGATCTCCGGCGGCCTGCTGATGGGCTTCACCCGTGAGGCGGCGGCCCGTTACTCCTTCCTCCTCGCCATTCCCGCCGTACTGGCCTCGGGCGTGTTCGAGTTGAAGGACGTGAGCGAGGGCCATGTCTCCTGGGGCCCGACGATCGCCGCGACGATCATCGCCTTCGTTGTCGGCTACGCCGTCATCGCCTGGTTCATGAAATTCATTACCACGAAGAGCTTCATGCCGTTCGTGATCTACCGGATCCTGCTGGGCATCGTCATCTTCGTCCTGGTCGGCACGGGCACCCTCAGCCCGCACGCCGGCGAGTCGGGCCTGTAGCCCCCCTCACATCACCTCTGCGCGTGAACCGGAGGCCGCTCGGGAACGTTCCCGGGTGGCCTGCGCGTCGTTGTGCCTGGAGAGACCTGAAGGCAAGCAGCAGGGGGTGTCCCATGGGTCGAGTGGTGTTGGAGCGTTTTCCGGCCGGGAGTCCGAGGGGAAGCTGGCCCGCCGAGGAGTACGCCGCGGAGCGGATGCGCGAGGGCGTGCCGGCCGAGGTGGTGATGGATCTGGCCACGGACGCGTTCCTCGTCGTGGTCCGGCAGCGGGAGGCGCATTCCGGTCACTGACCGGGCGTACGGAGATCCAGTACGCGCACGCCCCTTGGCCTCGTGCCCCCGCAGCCCCACACTGACCCGATGACGCAGCGTGTGGACCTCGCGACGGTAATGGACAGGCTGGCGATCGACGAGGTGGTCACGGGGTACGCGGTGGCCGTGGACGACGGGGACTGGGCCGCCTACCGGGCCCTGTTCACCGCGGCCGGGCGGGCCGACTACAGCTCGGCGGGCGGGGTCGAGGGCCCGGCCGGGGAGGTCGCGGACTGGCTCGCGGAGACCATGAAGCTGTTCCCCGTACGCCAGCACCTGATCGTCAACCGGCTGATCAGGCTTGAGGACCAGGGCGGTTCCCCCGGCGGCTCGGCCGAGGTCCGGGCCGATTTCCTGAATCCGATGCGGCTGGCCGGCCCGGAGTCCGACGCCGCCGTCACCGCGCCCAACTTCGCCGCCGCCGGGCGCTACACCTTCGCCCTCGCCCGCACCCACGCGGGCTGGCGGCTCACCCGGGTCACCGTGCACGAGAAATGGCGGCACATGTCCGCCTGATCCGGCCGATCCGGCCCGCCGGTCCCACACTGTAAGCGGAGGCGCGTCATGGTCTCGAAGCCGGCCCGTTGGTGGCGTGCGGCGGCCGCGGTTGCCGCCGGGGCGCTGCCCTGCCTGGCCTTCCCCGCCCCGGCGCTGTGGTGGTTCGCCTACGTCGCCCTCGTGCCCTGGATGCTGCTGCTCAGGTCGGCTCCCACGGGGCGGCGCGCCGCCCTGGAGGGCTGGCTCGGCGGGGCCGGGTTCATCGTGGCCGTCCACCACTGGCTGCTGCCCAGCCTGCACGTGTTCCTGATCCCCCTCTCCGCTCTGCTGGGCCTGCTCTGGATCCCCTGGGCCCTGCTGGTACGGGAGTTGCTCGGCGGGACCCCGACGCGGGGCCGGGCAACGGCCGCCCTGGTCCTCGTACCGGCGGGGTGGCTGCTGTCGGAGCTGGCGCGGTCCTGGCAGGGGCTGGGCGGGCCGTGGGGGCTGCTCGGGGCCAGCCAGTGGCAGGTGCCGCCCGCGCTGCGGCTCGCTTCGGTGGGCGGGGTGTGGCTGGTGAGCCTGCTGGTCGTGGCGGTGAACTGCGCGCTGGTGCTGCTGATCGCGGCGCCAGGGGCGCGGGTCCCGGCGGTGGTTGGGGTGACGGGGTGTGCGGTGCTGACGGGGGTGGTGTGGCTGTGGATGCCCCGGCCCGAGGTGTCCGGCGCGCTGCGCGTGGCCGTCGTACAGCCCGGTCCGGTGGCGGAGGGCGCGGACAGTGCCGAGCGGCGGTTCGCCGCCGGGGAGCGGCTCACCCGGGCCCTGGCCGGGCAGGACCTGGACCTGGTGGTGTGGGGTGAGAGCAGTGTCGGCGCGGACCTGGCGGCGCGGCCGGACCTGTCCCGGCGGCTGGCGGCGCTGTCCGCGGAGGTCGGGGCTCCGCTGCTGGTGAATGTGGACGCGCGCCGGCCGGCCACCGCCGAGCGCGGCTCCGGCATCTACAAGAGCTCGGTCCTCGTCGGCCCCCTGGGCCCCACCGGCGACCGGTACGACAAGATGCGCCTGGTCCCCTTCGGCGAGTACGTACCGGCCCGCGCCGCCCTCGGCTGGGCCACCTCGGTCGGCAAGGCGGCCGGCGAGGACCGCATGCGCGGCTACGCGCCGGTGGTCATGGACCTGCCCGGGCGGCCGGACGTAGGCCTGGGCCCGCTGGTCTGTTTCGAGTCCGCCTTCCCCGACATGAGCCGGCGCCTCACGCTCGACGGCGCCGGCCTGCTCGTCGCCCAGTCGTCGACCTCCAGCTTCCAGGACAGCTGGGCCCCGGCCCAGCACGCTTCGCTCGCCGCGCTCCGGGCCGCCGAGAGCGGCCGCCCCATGGTGCACGCCACGCTCACGGGCATCAGCGAGGTGCACGGCCCGTCCGGCGAGCGGATCGGCCGTGCGCTGCCCACCTCGGCGAGCGCGGCGGAGGTGTACGAGGTCCCGCTCGCCCGGGGCTCGACGCTCTACGTCCGCTTCGGGAACTGGCCGATGGGCGCGGTCCTCGCCGTACTCGCGGTGTACTGCGCGGCGGAGGGCGCCCGCTCGATCGGTGTCAGGAGGCCTGCTCCAGAGCCGACAGCACCACCCGCTCGCACAGCTCGTGGGTGAGCAGCGCGTCCCGTGCGCTGAGCGTCCTGCCCGTCTCCACGGCCTCCAGGAAGGCGTCCACGACCTGCTCGATGCCGCGCTGGCGGGCGACCGGTACCCAGTCCCCGCGCCGGCGCACGGTCGGCTGGCCCTTGTGGTCGATGATCTCGGCGAGGTTGACGACCTGCCGCTTGGTGTCCTGTCCGGAGACCTCAAGGATCTCTTCGGTGGAACCGGACAGCCGGTTCATGATGCCGAGTGCGGTGAAACCGGCGCCGGACATCTGGAGCACCACCTGGTGCATGAGCCCCTCGCGCACCACGGCCCGGACGTCGATGTGGTCGGCCTCGCCGGGCAGCAGGAAGCGCAGGGTGTCGACGACGTGGATGAAATCGTCCAGGACGAGGGTCCGCGGGTCCTCGGGCAGCCCGACCCGGTTCTTCTGCATGATGATCAACTCGCGCGGGTGGTCGGCGCACTGCGCGTACCCGGGCGCGTGGCGGCGGTTGAAGCCGACGGCGAGGGAGACCCCGCGCTCCTCGGCCAGTTCCACCAGGCGCCGCGAGTCCGCGAAGTCGTAGGCGAGCGGCTTGTCCACGTAGGTCGGCACGCCGGCTTCCAGCAGCCGCGTCACGATCTCGGGGTGGACGTCCGTGGGGGCGTGCACGAAGGCCGCGTCGAGGCCCTCGGCGAGCAGATCGTCCAGAGCCGTGTGCCGGCGCCCGGCCGGGACGCGGTGCAGCTCGCCGATCCGCTCCAGCGTGGCGGGAGTGCGGGTCTGCATGTGCAGCTCGATCCCCGGACGGGTGGTGAGGACGGGCAGGTACGCCTTCTGGGCGATGTCGCCGAGTCCGATGACGCCAACCTTCACCGGGAGCCTCCAGGTGTGTTCCTTATGGGACTTCAGGAGCTTAATCCCTGGTGGAGGGGGCCCGGGTCGCCGAGGATGGGCATCATGACCACCAGTTCTGGATCACACCGCCTTGAGCCCTCCACCACCGCGAACGAGCGGGACATGCTGGACGGCTGGCTCGACTACCACCGCTCCACGCTCGCCTGGAAGTGCGAGGGGCTCGCGGACGAACAGCTGCGCCGTGCCGTCCTCGCACCCTCCGAGCTGAGCCTGCTGGGCCTCGTACGGCACATGGCGGAGGTGGAGCGGTACTGGTTCCGGGAGATCATGCTGGGCGAGGACCTGCCCGAGCTGTTCTGTACGCAGGAAGACCCGGACGGTGACTTCCACTTCACCGACAAGGACACCTGGGCCGCGGGCGAGCAGATATGGCAGACCGAGGTCGAGCTGGCGCGGCAGGCCGCGGCGGGCCGCTCCCTCGACCTGGAGTCCTCGGCCGACAGCCACCACCGCGGCGAGGTGTTCAGCCTGCGCTGGGTCTACACCCACATGATCGAGGAGTACGCGCGCCACAACGGCCACGCGGACCTGCTGCGCGAGCACCTCGACGGCGCCACGGGCGAGTAGCCCCGGTCGGGCGGGGCCACCGGCGATCAGCGGGTGCCCCCGTCACCCGTGCGGGGTCAATATCGGCTCCGGGTTTTCGCAACGGGGCCCCCGCACAGCAGAGTTGCGCGGGTGCATCCAACCCGAACCACGACAACGCTGCTGCTCGGAGTCGCCTGTGCCGTCTCGGCTGTCTCCGGCTGTGTGAATGTGACCCCCGCCCCGATGCAGCCGGCGGCGGCCCCCTCCGCGGGGGTGCCGCCGCAGCCCGGGCCGGGCGGCGGGCCGGGCGCCCCGCCTGTCGTCGTCCAGGCACCCGCCCTGGAGGCCCTGCAGGCGGGCCCGGGGCAGCAGGCCCGCCCGGCGGCGTCCACCGCCGCCCAGACCCCGGCGCCCCGCACCGCGGCCGAACCCGGCGCCGGGGCCGAGGCGGCCGTACCGCCGGTCCCGGACATCCCGGAGCCGCGCAAGCCCGCCGGGCGCACCGCCGGACACCCTGGGGGCCCTGGAGGCCCTGGAGGCCCTGGAGGCCCCCGAGGCCCCGGGAGCCGGCCGCACCCCGGACGGCCCGACGCGGAGCCGCGCGAGCTGGTGCGGGAGCTGCCGGTCCACCCGGCCGACGTCTGCGCCCTGGGCCGCCGGCACGGGCGCTGGCACCCTGACAGCCCGGAGGCCCGTATCTGCGCGGGGGTCCAGGGCGGCTGATCACCGCGACGCCCACGCCGGGCCACCGCCCGCGTGAGACCCGTGCCCCGGGGTGCTACGGATGCTGCTCGGGGAACGGCCGGGGCCCTTCGCCCGGTTCCGCCGCGAGGCGCCGCTCCAGCCGGGCGATGGCGGCCCGCACCCCGTTCCCGTATCCGTCGTCGGCCAGCGCGCCCGTGGCCGCCCTGGCCCGGGCCAGGTGCACCCGGGCCGCCTCGGGCCGGCGCAGCTTCACGTAGTCGGCGGCCAGGTTGAGGTGCAGCGACGGGTAGAACACGCGGACGGCCTGATGCGGCTGGGGCCGCACGGGCAGCCCCTCCGCCAGTCCGTCGGCGGCGGTCAGGGCCCGCAGGTCCCAGGCCAGTTCGTCGGCGGGGTCGTCCTGCGCGTCGGCCATGTAGTGGGCGAGCGTGCACCGGTGGAGGCAGTCGCCGTCCTCACCGATCTCGGACCAGATCCCGGCGAGCCGGTTGCGGGCCTCCTCGCGGTCCCCCGCGTGCAGCAGGATGACCGCCTGGCCGATCCGGGTCATGACGGCGTCCTCCGACGCCTCCTGCTGCTCCGTCACCGCGGCCTCCGGCTTGCTCTGCCAGACCTGCTCCGGTCTGATCATCAAAACGCTAGCCGGAGGCACCGGCAATGCCGCCGAGGCGCGGTGGGGCGTCAGCCCAGGTCCGGGATCCGCCAGTCGATCGGCTCATGGCCCTGGGCGGCGACGGCCTCGTTGATCTGCGTGAAGGGCCGGGAGCCGAAGAACTTCTTCGCCGACAGGGGCGAGGGGTGGGCGCCCTTGACGACCGCGTGCCGCTCCGCGTCGATCAGCGGGAGCTTCTTCTGCGCGTAGGCCCCCCAGAGCACGAAGACGGCCGGGTCGGGGCGCTGGGCCACCGCGCGGATCACCGCGTCGGTGAACTTCTCCCAGCCCTGACCCTTGTGCGAGTTGGGCTCGGCCTCGCGGACGGTGAGGACCGCGTTGAGCAGCAGGACGCCCTGCTCGGCCCACGGCATCAGGTATCCGTTGTCGGGGATGGGCGTGCCCAGCTCCGCCTGCATCTCCTTGTAGATGTTGCGCAGCGAGGGCGGGGTCTTGATCCCGGGCCGCACGGAGAAGCACAGGCCGTGGCCCTGGCCGGCTCCGTGGTACGGGTCCTGGCCCAGGACCAGCACCTTCACCTTGTCGAACGGCGTGGCCTCCAGGGCCGCGAAGACCTGCTCGCGGGGCGGGTAGACCGGCCCGTTCGCCCGCTCCTTCTCGACGAACTCGATGAGCTCTTGGAAGTAGGGCTGGTCCAGCTCCCCGCCGATAGCGGGGAGCCAGGACTCGGGCAGCATCTGGGTCACGTCTACAACCTCCGGTACAGGTTCGTGCAACTGCGTGGTGCAACTGCTCAGAACCTACCCGGGACCACTGACAACGCCTCACCCGCCCGCGTCCGCGGGACTGCTACCAGCTGGTCTTGCGGTACAGCTCCCACATCTGCATGGCGGTCTGCGGGTCCAGGGCCCGCTCGCCGCCGGCGATGTCCTCGCGCGCGGCGACGTACAGCTTGCCCTGCCACAGCGGCAGCAGCCGGACGTCCTCGGCGAAGATCTGCTGGGCCCGCTCGAACTCGCGGACACCCGCCGACCGGTCGCTCTCGCGGCGGGACTTGGGCAGCAGCTCGGTCAGGATCTCGGTGGGCTCGTACGGGGTGCCGACCGCGTTCTCCTTGCCGACGAACGGCGCGATGAAGTTGTCCGGGTCCGGGAAGTCGGGGAACCAGCCGCGGCCGAAGACCGGGTACTGGCCGCTCTTGTAGCCCTCCTGGAAGGCCTTCCAGGGCTGGCTGCGCAGGTTGATCTTGAAGAGCAGGCTCTCCTCGAGCTGACGCTTGAGCTCGGTGAACTCGTCAGCGGTCGAGGAGCCGTAGCGGTCGCTGGTGTACCAGAAGGTCAGCTCCACCGGCTGGGTGATCCCGGCGTCCTTGAGGATCTTCTTGGCCTTCGCGACGTCCGCGTGGCCGTACTTGTCGTAGAAGGGTGTCTTGTGTCCGACGACCCCCTTGGGAACCATCGAGTACAGCGGTTCGGCGGTGCCCTGGTAGACCTTGGAGACGAGCGCCCCGCGGTCGACGAGCTGGGCGATGGCCTGGCGGACCGGGAGCTTGTTGACCGCCGGGTCGTTGGGGTTGAAGACCAGGTACCGGATCTCGGCGCCGACGTTCTCGACGACCTGGACGCCCTGGTTGTGCGAGGCGGGGCTCTGCAGGTCCTTGATCTCCGTGGCGGAGAGGCCGCGGTAGGTGGCGTCGATCTCCTTGGCCTTGAGGGCCGCGACCATCTTCGTGGACTCCGCGAAGTAGCGGATGGTCACGGCGTCGTTACGGCGGTTCGCGAAGCCGGAGTAGGTCTGGTTCTTGCCCAGGACCGCCTCGCTGCCCTCCTTGTACGACTCGAGCACGTACGGGCCGGAGCCGGTGACCTTGTCGTCCTCCCGCACCTTGTCGGCCGGGTAGGCCTTGGGCGCGACCAGGGAGGCGGCCGGCGAGCCGAGGACGAACGGGAAGGTCGCGTCCGGGGTCTTCAGGTGGAAGACGACCGTCAGCGCGTCCGGGGTCTCGATCTTGTCCAGGCTGCCGAAGAGGTCCTTGGGGCCGACCTTGGAGCCGATGGTCCGGATCCGGTCGAGGGAGTACTTGACGGCCTTGGCGTCGAGCGGCTCGCCGTCGGAGAACTTCAGGCCCTTGCGCAGGACGCAGCGGTACGACTCGTTCGCGGAGTCGGTGAACTCGCAGCTCTGCGCCGCGTCCGGCTGGGGCTTCGTGGAGCCCGTGGGGAACGCCAGGAGGGTCTGGTAGACGTTCCGGTACAGCTCCCAGGAGCCGTCCCAGGCGGCCGCGGGATCGAGGGTGCTCGGGGCGCTCGTCGTGCCGACGACGATCTTTTGGGCGGCGTCACCGCTGTCGTCCGAAAGCAGGCCGCATCCGGCGAGCAGGGATATGGACGCAAGGGCCGCAGTGATCTGCAGGCATCTGGTCCGGATGAACACGTGCACGCTCCTCGATCAGCCAGGGGTGCGGCAGACCCTACCGCAGTGCATCACAAATCCAATGGGCAGGTTTCGTGAGGCACTTGACCGATTACGTGCGCATTAGGTACGCATTTGCCTCCCCTTTGGAGGCAAATGCGTCCGATTACCGGTCAGTGGACTCCGGCATTGAGGAACATTCCCCCGTCAATGATCAGAGTTTGTCCCGTGATCCATTCCGCTTGTGCAGATGTCAGAAATGCCGCGGCCCCTCCGATGTCCTCCGGGAGCCCCAGCCGGCCGAGCGGGTAGGCCGCGGCGGCCTCCTGCTCCCGGCCGTCGTAGAGCGCCTGGGCGAACTTCGTCTTGACCACCGCGGGGGCGATCGCGTTGACCCGGACCGCGGGCGCCATCTCGTGGGCGAGCTGGAGGGTGAGGTTGACCATGGCGGCTTTGCTCATCCCGTACGCACCGATGAAGGGCGAGGCGGAGACGCCGGCGATGGAGGCGATGTTCACGATCGCGCCGCCGTTGTCCTTCTGCCAGGCGTGCCAGGTGCGCTGGGCGAAGCCGAGCGCCGAGATCACGTTGGTCTCGAAGACCTTCCGCGCGACACCGAGGTCCAGGTCCGCGATCGGGCCGAAGACCGGATTGGTGCCGGCGTTGTTGATCAGGAAGTCGACCCGCCCGAACGCCTCCATCGTGCGCTCGACGGCGACGGCCTGGTGGGCCTCGTCGTGCGCCTTGCCGGCGACGCCGATCACCCGGTCCGCACCGAGCGCCTCGACGGCCGCCTTGAGGGCGTCCTCGTTGCGCCCGGTGATGCAGACCCGGTCGCCGCGGGCGACCAGCGCCTCGGCGATGCCGTAGCCGATGCCCCGGCTCGCGCCGGTGATCAGCGCGACCTTGCCGCTGTCCGTTCCTTCGTACGTCATGATCGTGCGCCCTGCCTCTCGCTAGTTGAGCGGGCCGCCGGCCACGTACATGACCTGGCCGGAGACGAAGCCGGCGGCCTCGCCCGTGAAGAAGGCGATGGCGTTGGCGATGTCGTCCGGGGTGCCGACGCGCTGAACGGGGATCTGGGTGGCGGCGGCCGCCTTGAAGTCCTCGAAGCCCATGCCGACGCGGGCGGCGGTCTGGGCGGTCATCTCGGTGGCGATGAAGCCGGGGGCGACGGCGTTGGCGGTGACGCCGAACTTGCCGAGCTCGATGGCCAGGGTCTTGGTGAAGCCCTGCAGGCCGGCCTTGGCGGCGGAGTAGTTGACCTGGCCGCGGTTGCCCAGCGCCGAGCTGCTGGAGAGGTTGACAATGCGGCCGAACTTGGCCTCCACCATGTACTTCTGACAGGCCTTCGACATCAGAAACGCGCCGCGCAGGTGCACGTTCATGACGGTGTCCCAGTCCGTCTCGCTCATCTTGAAGAGCAGGTTGTCGCGCAGCACACCCGCGTTGTTGACCAGGATGGTAGGGGCGCCGAGTTCGCGTGCGACGCGCTCGACGGCCGCTTCGACCTGCGCGCCGTCGGAGACGTCGCAGCCGACCGCCAGGGCCTTGCCGCCCTCCGCCGTGATCGCCTCCACGGTGTCCTTGCAGGCCGCCTCGTCGAGATCGAGTACGGCGACGGCGCGGCCCTCGGCGGCCAGGCGTACGGCGGTGGCCGCGCCGATGCCCCGGGCCGCCCCGGTCACGATCGCGACGCGCTGCTCGGTGGTGGACATGCTGGATCTCCTCGCCCTTGGAATCCTCGACAGCGGCGTCTCATAGGTGAGCAACCGCTTAGTAGCTTCAGTGAGGAGACGCTAGGAGCCCTGGCACCCGGTGTCAACGGCACCGCGTCCCAGGGCTCCTCAAGGTCGCTCCGCGCCCGGCGCGGCGAGCACGGCCGGCGCAGTCGGCACAGCCGGCCGGTACCGGTCATCCCGGTCCGGTCAGCCCAGCCCCTGCCCAGCCCAGTCAGCCGAGTCAGCCCAGTCAGCGCACCAGCAGATCCAGAAGCCGTTCCACCTCTGCCTCGGGGTCCGCCGTCAACCCGGTGTGCACCGGACCCGGCTGCACCACGGTGCTGCGCGGCGCGATCAGCCAGCGGAACCGGCGGCCCGCGTCGTCCCCCGCCGCCTGGCCCGCCCGCTCGCCGCCCGCGCACAGCCCCTCGACCGCACGCAGGGCGGCCCGCACCCCGGCCACGTCGGCACGGGGGTCCAGGGCGAGGAGCTTGGCCTCGTCGAGGTGGGTGCGCGCGGCGACGTAAGAATGCGCCCGGCAGTAGACGATCACGCCGGCGTTGAAACACTCGCCCCGCTCCACCCGGGGCACCACACGCACCAGCGCGTACTCGAACACGTCCCGCTTGGTCACTCGCTGCCGCTCTTCTTCTTCGTTTCGTGGGGCCACTCGGTCAGGTGCTCGGTCAGCCAGCCGGGCGGCTTGGGCGGGGCCTTCACCTCAGCCTCCATCGAGATCCTCTCGTGGATCGTGGCGGCGCGCGGAAGCAGGGCCTCCACATAGGCGCGCCGCAGCGCGTCGGTGGACTCGAAGCCGGGCTCGTCGACCAGCCACTCGTCGGGGACGTCGGCCGCGACCTCGGCCAGCAGGTCCCTTGTCACCAGGGGCGCGAGCTCCGCGGCGGCGGCCGCGATGTCCGGGCCGACCGGGGCCAGGACGTGGTCGGAGGCGTTGTAGGGCTTTGCGGCCGCGGTCTCGGCGGTGGGCCAGTTGTGGTGCCAGATCATGGTGGCGCCGTGGTCGATGAGCCAGACGTCCCCGTGCCAGACCAGCATGTTGGGGTTGCGCCAGGACCTGTCGACATTGTTGATCAGGGCGTCGAACCAGACCACGCGCCCCGCCTCGACGGGGTCCACCTGGTACGCGAGCGGGTCGAAGCCGATCGAGCCGGGCAGGTAGTCCATCCCGAGGTTCAGCCCGCCGCTGGCCTTGAGCAGCTCCTGGACCTCCTGGTCGGGCTCGGCGAGCCCGATGACGGGGTCGAGCTGCATCTGCACCAGTCGCGGGACCCGCAGGCCCAGCCGCTGGGCCAGGCGGCCGCAGATGACCTCGGCGACGAGGGTCTTGCGCCCCTGGCCGGCTCCGGTGAATTTCATGACGTAGGTACCGAGGTCGTCGGCCTCGACGATCCCCGGGAGCGAGCCGCCCTCACGCAGGGGCGTGACATAGCGGGTCGCGATCACTTCTGTGAGCATTTTCCCAGGCTATACGGCGGCTGATCTTCAAATCCAAGGCATATCCCGAACGACTGCTCACCCGGCGGAGACCGGCGATCAGCCCTGGAGAGAATCTGGGGAGTTCTGGCCAGACGCCTCGCTCCCCCGCTCGCCCAGCAGACCGTCGATGGCTCGGCGCCCCTTGCCGCCGGCCTCCGGCATGAAGTGGGCGTAGTGGTCGAGCGTGATCGTCGGGGACGAGTGTCCCAGCCACCTCGCCAGGGTCACCACCGACTCGCCGGCCTCCAGGACGACCGACGCGTACGTGTGCCTGTTCGGCACCAGCGAGTCCGGGTGTGAGTAGTTGAGGTACAGAAAGTGCCGCCGAGAACGATCATGTTCCGGTAGCACACCGGCCTGAGGTTCGGACATCGACCTCGGCCCGCTGTTCCAGGTGACCGACCGGCTGTGGCACCGCGGCTCCGAGGCGCTGTCCCACATCGTCCTCGGCCCCGCCCTGCGCGCGGAGACGGACCGCCACCGGGTGCACCCCGTGCTGCTGGAGGCGTGCTTCCTCGCGCTGACCGTCACCTACCCCGAGAAGCTGGGCCGGCGGACGTACGTGCCGCTCGGCGCGGACCGTATCCGGATCGATCGTCCTCACCGGATACGTCGAGGCGATGTCATCCGGCACAGTGAGATCTTCACTCCGCTCCGGGTCCTCGATCTGCGGGTCGGACACACCGCCACGGTCCTTGAGGAGATGGGGATCTTCCTGGACGACAGCGAACCCTCCTTCGAACGCTGGCTTGCCGAGCGGCTGGACGGCCTCGCCCCCGGCATCGCAGCGGAGGCCGAACGCTGGACCCGGGTTCTGCGTGACGGCGGCCCCCGCAGCCTGCCCCGGCAGCAGAGCACGGTCTGGCTCTACCTCAACGAAGCCCGCCCAGCACTGCTGGGCTGGTCGGACCGCTACGACCACCTGCGGGAGGTGACCCGCGAGGATGTCCTCACCCACCTCAAGACCCTGCATGGCCACACCGCAGAGGCCAACTCGGCGCTCTGCGTTGGCCCCGGCGTCCTATCTCTGACCCACGGTGCAAAGTAGCTGCTACACCTCGAACGTCAGCTGTCCGGAGGCTTCGCGTGCGACGTGACGGGCTTCGGCTCGGAGAGTGGGCCCACTGCTGCGGGCCCCGCAGTAGTGGGCCAGGGCGCATGCATGAGGTGGCCGTCGCCGGTCAGTCGTCGGGGTCTGAGGAACATCCGTGTCAGATCGTGCGCTAAGGGTTCGCCGGGATGGTTGGTGCTTTGACCTGGGCTGATTGAGCGTGGGAGCCTTCGTGGGTCGTTGTTGTCGTGGCCTCTGGTCTGTTACAAGTAATTTAGTGTGTGGCTCCGCATGGGGTCCGATGCCGCCGTTCGCGGAGGAAGAGCTTACGGAGTCCTCCGCTTCGTAGCGGTGCTCCGCCGGGGGCGGCCACCCACCGCTGGCGGCACCACGGACTGCACTGCGGCTGGGGAGGGGAACGGCCGTGCCGTCGGCTGCCGCGGCACAGCTGATCAGCCGCTGTTGTCCGGGGGGTAGACGCTGAGGTCGCCGTAGGCCGACAGAGCGCCGGCCAGGTCACCGGGTTTGTGCCGCAGGGTGGCGTCCAGGAAGGCGAGGGTGGTCGCGGCGACGACGTGCGGGCTCTCGCTGCGGCCCAGGGAGCCGACTATCGAGGGCACGGGCGGCAGGTACAGGGGGCCGTCCATGAAGGTGAGGTGTGCGGCGCCGGGGACAGTGAGCCGGTAGCTCGTCGCAGTGCTGAGCTTGAGGGCCTCGGTGAGGCGGGGTATGTAACGCGGGTCGGTTCCGGGGGTGATGGCCTGGGTGAGCGCGAGCGTCGGCTGCTGGAGGGAGGGGAAGGCGGGGCCGTGGGGGTAGCCGTCCAGATCGATGACGGCGTCGAACCGGCGGTCTTGCCGGGCTGCCTGCAGAGCGGCGGCACCGCCTATGGAGTGCCCGGTGACCGCGACCCGACTGGTGTCCAGGCGTCCGGTGAGCGGGTCCGTCATCTCACCTCGGTCCAGATGGTCCAGATGGTCCAGCTGGCTGAGGACGAAGCCGAGGTCGGCGGCCCGGACGGCCGTCCAGTCAACCGCCAACTTGCCGTCCTCGTCCCGGTCTCCGGTGGAGGCGATCTCGGCGTGAATCGTTCGGCCGTCGGCGAGGATGACGGCGGCGGAGTCGTACGGGTGGTCGAGGGCGGCGACCACATAGCCGTGGCTGGCCAGTTCCTCCGCCCACGCGGTGTTCTGGGTACGCACTCCGCCCGACCCGGGAGAGAACAGCACGACCGGGAACCGTTCGCCCCCACCGGCCACCGGAGCGTTGAAGACCGAATGGGTGCGGGCACGCGGGACGCCGTCGACCAGGAAGCCAGGCAAGCCGACCTCGCGGGCGAGGGCATCGGAGACGGTGCGCGCCTCGTGCTCCGTGCGTCCGAGGTACTGGGCCCGCTGCGCGCCTGCGGGGCCCTTCCGCGCGGGATACCAGAGCTGGACCACGACCGTGCGCCGGTCGTGCGGATCAGCGGTGAAGCTCTCGGGGCGGAGCGGGTCGGTCCACTGCACCACGCGGGTCCCGACCGCGAAACGGCCCGACGGCTCGGGGAACACGGGTACGGGAAAGGCCCAGGCGGCCACCGGACCCGTGGCGATCAGGCCGACGCAGGCCACCGACCCCGGCAACGCCAGCCACCATCGGGCCCGCCACGCCGGCCGACCGGTACGGCGTCGCAGCAGGGGCGAGAGGGCGAACGGCAACGCGACGGCAGCGCCTGCCAGTACCGGCACCGTCTGCCAGCGGATCCCTGTCACGCTCAGCACGATCGCGGACGGCACGAAAACCGCCCCCGCCGCGATCGTGACGCGTGGGCGGGCGGCGGGGGGAAGCCAGCGCGCCACCACCAGCGCGACGGCACCCAGCAAGGCAAGGACTTCCAGGGGGGACATGTACAGCCCCGTGATGATCTCGGTCACCCGGCCATACTCGGCGCCGGGTATGCGCTGCCACATCGATCCCGGGTCGCCCTCGTGTGTAACCCCGGTCGCAATCCGAGGCAGGTCCCTGTGCAACCGGGATAGCAATCGAGCACGCCAGATCAGCGGCCGCCCTGCGACCCGGGAGGTACGGGGACTCCTCCTGCGGTCGTAGCTCGGCACGGTGCCATCAGACGGTGGACTCATGTGCTTCGCGGGCCCGCGGCCTACCGTGACAGGACCGCGGTACGTGCCGGGCAGCGCGAGGCGTACGTTCCCCGTACTCGACTCGGCTCCGGCTGTACGCGGTGGCGGCCCCGGCCAGGGCCGCCATGACGCTGAATCGACAGGGGCCTGTGATGACTGAGGCGGCCGCGGAACCCGGCCATGCCCACCCGGTGAGCCACCGGGACCGGGTGCGGCGGACGAAGACAGCCGTACGGCTGACGAGGTACGCCGACCTGGCCTCCGTGCGAGCGGCACGACTGGTGAGAACCGGCCGGCGCTGGGGCCTGCGGCTGCCGCCCATGGTGTGGGACTCGCTGTTACCGGCGCTGCTCCTGCTCAACATCATGACCACGCGCGCGCCGCAAGAGCTCCCGGTGGCCGTGGCCCTCACCGCTGCCCTTGCGCTGCCCCTGGTGTGGCGACGCCGGGCCCCACTCACGGTGTTCGGCGCCGTGGCAGTCGCGGCCTTCATCCAGTGGCTGATGGACGTCCAACTGCCGGCGGACATCGCCTTGCTGGTGGCTCTCTACACGGCGGCCGCGAACTCGGGCCGGCGCGGCACGCTTGTCGCCGGTGCCATCGTGGAGGGCGGGGCCCTGCTGGCCTGCCTGCGCTGGGCGACGGAAGGCGCATTCCTGACCCCCTTCGTCGCGGTGAGCGCGATGGTCGTCGCCGCCGCCGTCCTGGGTGTGAATGTGCGGACCACGCGCGCCTACCTCGCTGCCCTGGAGGAACGGGCCGCACGCCTGGAGCAACAACAGGACCAGCAGGCGCGACTGGCCGTCGCCGAGGAGAGGACACGTATCACCCGGGAGATGCACGACATCGTCACCCACAACCTGTCCGTCATGGTCGCGCTCACCGACGCCGCCGTCTACGCGCAGCACCGGTCGCCCGACAAGGCCACCACCGCGATGCTCCAGATCTCCGAGACAGGCCGGCAGGCCCTGACCGACATGCGGCGCTCGTTGGGCATCCTGCGGACCGACGAACCGGACGCGGAGCGCCACCCGTTGCCCGGCATCGCACAACTGGAGGCCCTCGCCGGCCAGATGTGCGCCGCCGGGCTGCCGACCCGCGTCGAGGTCCAGGGCGGCCACACCCGCATACCCGCCACCGCACAACTGACCGTCTACCGCCTGGTACAGGAAGCCTTGACCAACGCCCTCAAGCACACACCCACCGGCACACACGCGAAGGTCCGGATACGGTGCTCAACCGAGACCGTCACAGTGGACGTCACCGACAGCGGCCCCTGGCCGCCACTTCCCGGCGCCACACCCTCCGGCCACGGCATCCCCGGCATGCGCGAGCGCTCGGCCGCCTACGGGGGCACGTTGCGGGCCGGACCGCTTCCGGGCGGCGGCTGGGGAGTCCATACCCGCCTCTTCCTCAGCAGCAGCGGAGCGGTGTCCGCATGACGATCCGCATCCTGATCGCCGACGACGAAGCGCTGCTCCGTATGGCCTTCAGCACGGTCCTGGAGGCCCAGCCCGACATGGCACCGGTCGGCGAAGCCGCGGACGGCATCCAGGCCATACGCCTCGCCCGCGAGCTGCGCCCCGATGTCGTCCTCATGGACGTCCGTATGCCCGGGACCGACGGGATCGAGGCGACCCGGCAGGTCATCCGAATCTCCCCGCAGAGCAGAGTGCTGATCCTCACCACCTTCGACCTGGATGAATACGCCTTCGCCGGACTCAACGCCGGGGCCTCGGGCTTCCTGCTGAAAAACACCAGGCCCGAGGAATTGCTCACTGGGATACGCAGCGTGGCCGCGGGCGACGCGGTGGTCTCCCCGCGGATCACCCGCCGCCTGCTGGAGAACCTCCGCCCGCACATCCCCGACGGCAGCGGCGCCGACGGCAGCGGCACCGACCGCGACGAGCGGCTGAGCCGGCTCAGCGCCCGTGAGCGCGAGGTGCTCATCCAGGTGGGCTGCGGGCTGTCCAACACCGAGATCGCGGCCACCCTGTGCCTCGCGGAGGCGACCGTGAAGTCCCATCTGGGGCGAATCCTGCAAAAGCTCGAACTCCGCGACCGGATACAGGCCGTGATCTTCGCCTACGAAAACCGTCTCATCCACCCGGCATGACGCCGCCGCCCGGGGCCAACGGCGATGTCCTCAGCTTCGGGCGTCACCAGCGCTACACGATTGTCCGACGTAGCTATGACGAGAAGTGTGGTGCCGCAGTAAATGCCGGATCTACTGCGGCAGGACCAGAGCGCCGACGGATGGACGGTGGTCACCGGTCGCGGCTGAATTCGGCGCCTTCGATCAGCGCCGCGCGCGAGCGGCGGACAGATCACGCCCGGCAGCTGTCTGCGCTTCGTCCGCCAGGAAGTCCAGAGGTCCCCGGGTGTGAGTAGTTAAGGTACAGAAAGTGCCGCTGAGATTGATCTTGCTGGAGTTGGTCTACCTCGTCGGCGCTTCGAGCTGACGGGGCACGGCGCCAGCGCGCAGCTCGCGCAGGTCCGGGATGTGGTTGTAGAGGGTGCCCGGCGAGACGCCCAGCAGCTTGGCGATCGAGGTGATCGAGCGGCCGGGGTCGGGCAGTAGATCGCGTGCGCCGCGGATGACTTCCTCGGTGGCGACGCTCGGGCGCCCGCCGACCCGGCCGCGGGCGGCGGGCAGGCCCTCGTTGGTGCCGATAACGATGAGTTCGCGGATGAACTCGGCGAGGGCGGCGAAGACGTGGAAGACGAGCCGACCGCCGGGGGTGGTGGTGTCCAGGTTCTCGTGCAGCGAGGTGAAGCCGATCCCGCGCTCGCGCAGTTCGGCGACCATGTTGATGAGGTCCTGGAGGCTGCGTCCGTAGCGGTCCAGGCGACACCCTCGTCGTCCCGAGCCTGGACCGCTACGGCCGCCCGACAACTCAGGTCATTGTGTTAGGCGCTGTAAGAGCGTGTCCCACGTGGCCGTGATCTACGTGTGACGTTGCGGTTGTCCCGTCTCACTGGTGCTGTGACCGGCAAGGTTCGCCGGGTTGCTCGTCGTGCTGGTTGGAAATGACTTCTGCAGCCAGTGTGGGGAGGCAGGATGGCGCAACCGGTCCGGGGTCCAGGTTCGCTGGCCGACCGAGCAGGAGGGGCCGAGCCCGCCGCCTGCCCGGCGGATCTCCTGGGCGCCGGCGTTGAGGAGGTCGACGTCCGTGTTCCTGGCCGCCAGGACCGTCAGGTTCCCCAGCAGGTCCAGTTCGTCGGGCCACTGGCCGCGCAGCTTGTCCCAGGCCATCAGCATCTCGGAGCGCGCCTCGTCGGCGGTCTCGACCGCGTGGACGCGCTCGGCGGCCGACGAGCATCTCCAGGACCTTGTGATGGTCGCCGGTGCGCCAGATGTCCAGGGCCGCGCGCTCGGACTCGTCGCGCTGGCGGCGGTTCTCCGTGAGGGTGAGCCCGCCGACGAGGGGGTGGATCTCGCGGAAGGCTCCGCCGACGCCGACGGCCTGGAGCTGGAGCGGGTCGCCGATCGCGAGGACCTGCATGCCGGTGCGGGCCGCCTCGGTCAGCAGCTTCGCCATCGACCGGTCATCGGTCATCACGGCCTCGTCGACGACCAAGACGTCGATGCCGGTCAGGCCTTCGCCGGACTCGATCCGCTGCAGCCAGGACGCGACGGTGCGCGAGGGGTTCGCGGAGGCGTCCTGCCAGCCCTGCACGCCGACCGCCGACAGGCACGTGCTCCCACGCGATCGGGCAGGCGTCCGTGAGCGTGCTCTTGCCCGCGCCGACCACGCCGATGACGGCGTCGATGCCGTTCCCGGCCGTGAGGAGTCGGGTGACGACCTCGCGCTGCTGCTCGGACAGGGAGAAAGCCGGAGGCGACTGCGAAGACGTCCATGGCGGCGTCGGCCTGGTCGGTCGTCAGGCGCACGGTGTTGTCGCCGAACCGCGTTCGGGCCTGGGTGACGGCGACGTCAGGGTGTCGCGGGTGGTGTAGCGGTCGGTGCTGCTCATCACGGTGGAGCCGATGTGCGGCAGCGCGACGGCGTAGCCCTCGACGCGCAGGACGTGGTCGACCAGGTGCTCCAGCTCGCGGACGTCGGGCCCAGTCCCGTAGGGCAGGGCGTTGGCCGCGGCGGCCAGGAGAGCGGCTCGCGTGAAGTCCT
Source organism: Streptomyces sp. ISL-87 (assembly GCF_018614095.1). Classification (GTDB taxonomy): domain Bacteria; phylum Actinomycetota; class Actinomycetes; order Streptomycetales; family Streptomycetaceae; genus Streptomyces. Next base: position 49,759 of record NZ_JAGGOY010000032.1, read on the forward strand.
TTTTCGTCGCCGTGACGCCGTTTTCGGGCTCGAAGACGATGGCGGCGATGTCGCTGGGCGGGGGGATGCGCGCCGAGGTCGCCGAGCAGCTGGAAGATGCCGCCGCTGCGGCCGTCGGGGCGGTGCAAGGCGTGAGCAGACGAGTGGGGGGCTGGAGGAATGCCTGCGACCGCTTCGGTACGGGCTCCGGCGAGGCTCCGTACACCGTGGCCAAAACCGGCTACTCCATCGACCACGTCCGCAGCACCGCTCAGGACGAGGAACTCTCAGGCATCGCCTTCAGAAGCACGTCAGCCCGCATGAGACCCATTGAATGAAAATTGGGATCCCATCTGAGTAAAGGACGATTCTAGCCAACCTGCCAAAAATGGCTTCACAGGAGGCAAAAACTCACAGATGATCGCCTCTGGCCTCCACGGGGGAGACCATAGGGGAGGGGATACTCTATGAAGAGGTTCAGCAGATTCGCGATATTCGCCGCCGCGAGTACAGCCCTGATTTCTGGCGTCGCCGCGACGCCGGCCGCTGCCAACGAAGCTGGCATCAGCAGCACCGTCTCGGTCCATACCCGCGGAGATGGCACCCAGCCGCCTGCATTTCTGGGAGACCCTGAGGAATGGGGCGTAGTGCAGCTCACGATTGACAGCTCGGCGCGAAGCATGGCGCCGACGGTCATCGTCCCTGCCGGCGGCGGAACGTGGAGCTACGGCTATCAGGAAAGGAACGGCCTTAAGTACTGCTACTCGAACTACTACCACCGCGACGTGGAGCACAGTTCGACAGTGAAGATGGCCAACAAAACAATGAAGGACATCGAGCCGGCCGGAGAGTACACCAACGCCAACCTCACCGCCGGCTTCGCCTACAAGTGCGAAACCTTCTACGCCAAGCACTAAACGCTCAGCACAGGGTTTCTCGATTCCTACCGCCCGCGACAATACGCGAAACCGTGGGATGTCACCGTAGGCATTTCGACGCCCTGGGTTCCCGCACAATCGCCGGTACAGGAACCCAGGGCGATCGCCAACCCCCTCTACCGGTGACCCGCAGACAGGGAAACATGACGTGAATTTTCCGCGCACTCGCACCATGTCCGCACTTTTGACTCTCGGAGCGGGTGCGCTGATCGGCACGCTTGGTGCGCTCTCGGGCAAATTCGATAGCCCGATTTTTCACGTCGCGGACCTTGTGTTCTCCGGGGGATGGTCGTGGGCGTGTTTCGCCTTCCTCATCGGATACGCCCGGCAATCGAAGATAGAGTCCGCCTGGCTGGCATCTTCAGCATTGGCCATCGGCGTGGCCGTCTACTATCTACTCAAATGGCTGAGCCCCGTCGCGCCTATTGGAATGACAGCCGACGGGATGGACGGGGAAAGGATCTCGTCGGGAATTCTAGTCTGGGGAATTGCCGCTTTTCTTTTCGGCGCCCCGATGGGCCTCTTCGGGAATCTGGCGCGGATCCCCGGAATTGGCGGACTTTCGTTCCGTCTCCTTGTTCCGCTCATCGCCTATGTCGAGACATCTGCACGCCTGAAAATGGAAGTGGACACTGCGGCACAATTTGCCGAAGTGACCTGGAGCACGATTCGTGTGATCGCTGTCCTCACCGCCCTAGCTCTTGTAGGGCACATGGCGTGGGAGTGGGTGCGCTCGGCGCGGAAGCGTGAAAGCCAGGCCTGATTCAGGCTGAGGGGAAATCAACTTCCCGCCACGGCATCCATCCTGCCCACACTGGTCACAGAATCCGTGGACCATCTCGAAGGCGGACGAACCTGTTAGGGGTCTGAGCTCGCAGTGGCGTCCACCGCGGCCGGGCCCAGCGTGCTGACCCCGGTGAACCTTCCCGGTCAGAGCACTAGACGTTCTCCCTGTCACGCTTGATCTTGGTGGTTTCGCTGCCCTGGCACTTCACTACCGGGGCCGGCCGCTTGTTATTCTTTCCGATCACGCGAGCCCTCTTCCCAGGATCCTTCGACCCAGTCACTCAAGGGCACCAGGACGTTCTCCGCCGCGCCGCCCTCCTGTTCGACGAGGTCGTCGTCTGCGTGATGTTCAATTCGAACAAGACCGGCCGCTTCCCCATCACCGAACGGCTGGACCGGCTCCGCGCGGCAGCAACTGACCTGAGCAACGTCACGGTCGACTCCCACACCGGCGGCCTGCTGGTCGACTACTGCCGCCGAGTCGGAATCGACGTCGTCATCCGCGGAGTCCGCGACGTTCACGACCTGGACTACGAAATGCCGATGGCCCGCATGAACCACGAACTGGCCGGAGTCGAAACGTTCTTCACGCAGACCCCGCCCTGGGCCACATCTCCTCCACCCTCGTCACCGCGATGAGTCAACAGGACCGTATCCCGAATGATGATTTGAGCGAGCTTCTTCCAGCAGGTGAGCGCGGCAGCGAGGGTGAGGAAGGCGGCGAAGAGGTTGCCCCGGGGGTTCGGTTCGGGGATGAAGTGCTGGCGCCGGCTGCGGGACTGGAATGATCTTGCTGGAGTTGGCCTACCTCGTCGGCGCTTCGAGCTGACGGGGCACGGCGCCAGCGCGCAGCTCGCGCAGGTCCGGGATGTGGTTGTAGAGGGTGCCCGGCGAGACGCCCAGCAGCTTGGCGATCGAGGTGATCGAGCGGCCGGGGTCGGGCAGTAGATCGCGTGCGCCGCGGATGACTTCCTCGGTGGCGACGCTCGGGCGCCCGCCGACCCGGCCGCGCTCGCGGGCGGCAGCCAGGCCCTCGTTGGTGCCGATAACGATGAGTTCGCGGATGAACTCGGCGAGGGCGGCGAAGACGTGGAAGACGAGCCGGCCGCCGGGGGTGGTGGTGTCCAGGTTCTCGTGCAGCGAGGTGAAGCCGATCCCGCGCTCGCGCAGTTCGGCGACCATGTTGATGAGGTCCTGGAGGCTGCGTCCGTAGCGGTCCAGGCTCGGGACGACGAGGGTGTCGCCGGGGTCGAGGAAGGCGTGGCACGCCTTCAGTTCGGGGCGGAGCGCGTTCTTACCGGACTTCTTGTCCGCGAAGATCTTCCGGCACCCGGCACCCGGCAGCGGTGAGCGCGTCGAGCTGCCGCTCCAGCTTCTGCCCGCTGGTCGAGACTCGCGCGTATCCGATCTTGATCTCGGTGCGGACGAGTGGTTCGGCGACGAGGAGGCCCGGCTCGGCCGGTTCGAGGGCGGTCATGGCCCCGGATCATGTCAGAAAACGGCGGTTCGGGGTTGTTGAATGACCCAGGTTTTTGAAGGGGTTTTTGGAGGCTCTGCGGGGTCCGGGGGCCCCGCAGGGCGATCTTCAGAAAACGAAGGTTTCTTGACGACTCAAGGACTCGGGCGGTGCGGATGAGCTTCCGCGACGGGCGGAGCGAAGGCGCCCGGGTGCGGGTTGAGCGAGGTCGACAAGGAGAGCGCAGGAGCGAAGGCCTCAGGTGCTGGACAGCCGATTCCGAAAACCCCTTGCCCAATGGTCAAGAAACGTTGACCATTGGGTGCATGCCTACCGATGATCTTCCCGAGACGTTCCACGTCACCACTGACGAGCAGCTACGCGCCGTTTCCAATCTCACGCGTCACCGGATCATGGCCGTGCTCCGCTTCGAGCCCGCGACGATTACGCAGATCGCCGAGCGAGTGGGCCTTGCGAAGGGGAGTTCCAGCTACCACGTACGGCTGCTCGAACGGGCCGGCCTGGTGAAGGTGGTACGAACGCGGAAGGTCCGGGGGGTCACCGAGCGGTACTACGCAATGGCCGCGCGGGCGATCGTGCTGCCGGATCCGGGCGAGGGAGGGCCGGATGTGCTGATGCGGCATGCGGTGGCGGACCTGGAGGCAGCGCCGGTGGATGGCGAGCGGCACGTACGGATGGCGCATCTGCGGCTCACCGAGGAGCAGTTCGCGGAGCTGGGGGCGCGGCTGCAGGCACTGGCGGACGAGTACCGGGAGCTGTCCGATCCGTCGCTCCCGGACGCGTCACTCGTCTTCGCACTGTTCCACCCGGCACCGCGCGAGCAGGCCGAAGGGGACGCCAAGTGACCTCAGACGTTCGGAAGTTGCCGACCGGGTTCGGACGGCTGTGGACTGCGCAGACGGTGTCCTCGCTCGGTGACGGGGTGTCGCATGCCGCGCTGCCGCTGCTCGCGTTGACGTTGACGCGGGATCCGATGGCGCTCGCCGTCGTCACGGCCGCCGGAACGCTGCCGTGGCTGCTCTTCGGGGTGCTCGGCGGTGCGCTGGTGGACCGCTGGGACCGTCGGCGCACGATGTGGGTCACGGACGCGGCGCGTGCGGTGCTGCTCGCGATACCGGCGGCAGCGGCCGCGCTCGACGTGCTGAGCATTCCACTGCTCGCGGCCGTCGCCTTCCTGCTCGGCCTCGGCGGACTCTTCTTCGACACGGCCGCCACGGCCTATCTGCCGGATCTGCTCGGCCGCGACCCCGCGCTCCTGGAGCGCGCCAACTCCCGCCTGCGCGGCACCCAGACCGCCGCGTCCGGCTTCGCGGGGCCGCCTGCGGGCAGCGCCCTGCTCGCGCTCGGGCGGGCGGTTCCGCTGCTCGCCGACGCGGTGTCGTTCGCGCTCTCCGCACTGCTCGTACGGTCGCTGCCTGCCGCACCCCGGCCCGTACCGCAGGCCCGTGAGTCGCTGCTTCGGCAGGCGCGGGCCGGCGCCTCGTACGTATTCCAGGATCAGTTGCTGCTCGGGCTCGCGCTGCGTCCGGCGGTCGGGAACATCGCCTTCCTCGCCGTGGAGACCGTACTCGCCCTCTTCGCGCACGACCGTCTCGGCATCGACACCTTCGGCTTCGGCCTGCTCCTCACGGCGGAGGCCACCGGCGGTCTGCTCGGCGCGGGCATCGCCTCCTTCCTCGGCCGACGACTCGGCACCGGCACCGCACTGACCTGCACGGCCGCAGTCGAGGGACTCGCCATCCTGGGCCTTGCCGCCGCCCCGAACCCGTACGTCGCCGGCCTCGCGCTCGCCGTCTGCGGAGCGGGCATGGGCGCCACGATGGTGCTCGGCCCCTCCCTCCGACAGGCGATCGTCCCCGCCCACCTGATGGGCCGGGCCGCCTCCACCTCCCGCATGCTCGCCATGTGCGCCGCCCCGTTCGGCGCCTTCCTCGGCGGCTGGCTGGCCACCACCTACGACGTACGCACCCCGCTCTACACCGCCGCCGGCCTCCTCCTCACCATGACCGCCGTCACGTCGACCATGACCAGCAACCGCCGGGTCGAGGCGGCGCTGCGTGCCGCCGCCCCGGCCGATGATCCAGATCACCCGGAATCCTGGGATCCCGTTCAGGAGGGTGCCATTTAGGGCTCCGCGAGGTCGTTGAGCCAGTGCTAAGCCCAGCTCGCCGTTCCTCGCCTCGGCCCCGGAGCGTCGGACGCCTGGCCTTCACGGGATGCAACGAGTGGCCCAGCGGGCCGGGTGCGCTGCCGTCAATCCTCGTCGTCCTCGACAGCCTCCGGGTCCCGGAAGGGGCGCAGGCCGTGGCCGGGTCCGCTGGCCTTGATGTTGAACAGGTAGCGGCACAGGAAGTTGATGTGCCGGTCCTTGAGCGGGGAGAGGCGGGCCACGTCCTCGTCGCTGATGTCGTGGCCCTCGGCGCGGAGCTGGGCGACGGCGGCGTCCAGGTAGCGGGTGTTCCACAGGACGACGGCGTTGAGGACCGGACCGAGGGCGGCGAGCTGGTCCTCCTGGCCCTCGCGGTACGCAACGGCCGATCAGTGCTCTGAGGCGAGCTAGTGCCGTGGCCGGCCAGGCGACGGGCCTGGGCCAGGAGCGCGCCGTTCGGGGCCAGCGCCCCGGGATCGCCCGGACCGCGCCTGTATGCCGGGTGGGCAGTTCGTCGAGGTACTCAGGACCTGCACCCCCATCGAACGCACACTGCGGGCTCACTACCTGGTCCGCGTGCGTGAAACGCCGGGCAGGGGTACTGGTGGATACATGACACGAATACGGAAACTGGGACATAAGGATCGGACGTCTGGTGACGATGGTACTCATCAGCGAGGACACCCGGAGGTTGAGCGTGGGTCGCACGGCACGCCGCGTGAGAGTGGGGAGCGGGATACAAGGTACGGCCCGGAGCCGGAGGTGGAGCGACGGGCGCCGGACGCTCCGACGGGGCTGGGCAAGAAGTCGTGGTGGGCGGTGCTGCGCCGGACGATGAAGGAGTTCAAGAGGGACGAGCTCACCGACCGCGCGGCGGCGCTGACCTACTACGCGATCCTGGCGCTGTTCCCGGCGCTGCTGGTGCTGGTCTCGCTGCTCGGGCTCGTCGGCAGGTCCACGACGGACAAGGTGCTGAGCAATCTCACCAAGTTCACCCCCGGTTCTGCCCGTGACGTGATCACGAATGCGGTGCAGCAGTTGCAGGGCAACGCCGGGATCGGCTCGGTGATGGCGATCGTCGGCCTGGTGCTGGCGGTGTGGTCGGCCTCCGGCTACGTCGCGGCGTTCATCCGTACCGCCAACGCCGTCTACGACATGCCCGAGGGTCGGCCGATGTGGAAGGTGCTGCCGGTCCGCGTCGGTGTCACCGTGGTGCTGATGATTCTGGCGGTGGTCAGCGCGCTGATCGTGGTGTTCACCGGTCCTCTTGCCCGCCAGGCCGGCACCGCGCTGGGCATCGGGGACACTGCACTGACGGTGTGGTCGATCGCGAAGTGGCCGGTGCTCGTGGTGCTCGTCACCATCATGATCGCGATTCTGTACTGGGCGACGCCGAACGCCAAGGTCCGGGGCTTTCGCTGGGTCACCCCGGGCAGCTTCCTGGCGCTGCTGATCTGGATGATCGCCTCGGCCGGGTTGGCCCTCTACGTGGCGAATTTCGCCTCGTACAACAAGACCTACGGCACGTTCGCCGGGATCATCGTCTTCCTGGTGTGGCTGTGGATCACCAACCTGGCGATCCTCCTCGGCCTGGAATTCGACGCCGAGACCTCCCGCCAGCGGGTCATCGTCGGCGGCCACCCCGAGCAGGAGGAGCCGTACGTCGAACCGCGCGACACCCGCAAGTGGGACGAGCAGGACAAACAGCGCCTGAAAGGCCAGGACTAAGTGGAGCACACGGTGGTCCCGGTCATGGTGTGAGGATCACGGGTACGGGAAAACGGCAGGTCATGAGAGTGCTGGCGGGTCTGCGCGACGGTGAGCGGCGGCTGACGAAGCGGATGGCGTCGTGGGACTCCGCGTGGGCGCGGCGGGTGCTGCCCGCGGCGGAGGAGGCGGCCGAGCACACCAAGCTGTGGTGCGGTGCGGCGCTGGCCTTGGGCGCGCTGGGCGGCTGGCGGGGCCGGAAGGCCGCGGTGGCGGGTCTGGCGGGCATGGCCGTTGCGGAGACGCTCTCCAACGCGGTGGTCAAACCGTTGTGTGACCGGCGCCGGCCGCCGAAGGAATGGTTCGAGGATCAGGATGTCGATGACCGCCCCGACAGCTCCTCTTTCCCGTCCGGGCATACCGCCGCGGCCGTTGGCTTCACCACCGCGATCGCGCCCATCTGGCCGTGGGCGGGTGCCGTCTGCGCCGTGCCGACGGTGACGGTCGCCGCCGAGCGGGTGCACAGCGGCGCCCACTACCCCTCGGATGTCGTTACCGGGGTGGTGATCGGTCTGGCCGCGGCCGGGCTCGTACGGGCCGCGCCCCGGCTCCTGCTGCGCCACCTGCGGTGAAAAGCGGCGCGCCGGGCCGAGTGGACCCAGGCCAGGCCGGGTAGCCGCGCACTGACAGGGACAACAGATGACCGCTTTGTGAGGCAACGGGCAGGTGAACGAGCATGGCCACCGTCGATCCGAACGGCAGCGCCCGCAACAGCGGGCGGCAGTCCCGCTCCGAGGAATCAGTGAGCGAGCTGGTGCAGCAGGCTTCACAGCAGTTGTCCCAGCTGGTGCGTGACGAGATGCGCCTCGCACGGGCGGAGATGGCGCAAAAGGGCAAGCGATATGGGCGCGGCGGCGGTCTGTTCGGCGGCGCGGGCCTGTTCGGGGTGCTGACCCTGCAAGCTCTGGCGGCCACCGCGATCGCCGCACTGTCCCTGACCCTGGACGTGTGGCTGGCGGCGCTGATCATCACCGCACTGCTCGCCGGGATCACCACCGTCATGGCCGCAACCGGCAAGAAGGAGATCGACAAGGCCGGATCTCCCGCGCCACAGGAAACCGTGGACAGCGTGAAGGCCGACATGAACGAGATCAAGGAGAGGGCGAAGCGATGACCCAGTCCCAGGACAAGCCACAGGGCACCGACGCCCAAGCACCCGAGGAACTGCGCGAACAGGTCGAGCAGGCCCGCCAGGAACTGGGAGAGACGGTCGAGGCGCTGGCCGCGAAAACCGACATCAAGGCCAAGGCGCAACAGAAGACCGCCGCCGTGAAGGAACAGGCGGGCCACGCGGCGACCCAAGCGCGGGACAAGGCCGCCCACGCCGGGCAGACCATGTGGGAGAAGACCCCCGAGCCCGTGCGGGAGAAGGCCAGCCAGACGGCCGCGCAGGTCCGCGACAAGGCCACTCACGCCGGGCATCTGATGCAGGACAAGGCCCCCGAACCCCTGAGGCAGAAGGCCGACCAGGTCGCCCGCGTGGCGCGGGAGAACCGCACCGCGCTGCTCGCCGCCGCGGCCGGGCTGCTGGCCCTGGCGCTGATGCGCCGTCGCAGGAAGGGACGCCGATGAAAGCCGCCAAGGTCGCCTACAAGCCGGTCGGCCTGGCCCTCGGCGCCGGCAGCGGCATGATCTCCGGAGCCCTGTTCAAGCAGGCATGGAAGAAACTCGGCCACGACGAAGACGCCCCCGACGCCACCGACGAGGAACGCACCTGGCGCGAGGTCCTGCTCGCCGCCGCCGTGCAGGGCGCCATCTTCGCGGCCGTCAAAGCCGCGGTCGACCGCTCCGGCGCCACCGCCACCCGCCGCCTGACCGGAACCTAGCCCGGCTGACGCCGGCCCGAGCCGTTACATCGCTGCTGACGAAGGGAGCGACGGATGGCACCTGGCCGTGGCCCGTACGCCGTGAGCGCGGCGGCGTCACCGTCTGCGTCCTGCTGGCACGCTGGTCGGCGACCTCCGCCTTCCGGCGCTGGCGCGCCATTACGGCCCGCCTGCCGTGGCGCCGCACAGCCTGCCCGCCCTCACCGCCCGGGGCCGGGCGGGACGCCGCGCTACACACCCTGCCGCTGGAGGGCAACCAGGACCTACGCGAGACCGAGGCCCAGCTCCAGCAGTACCCACGGCCGTATGGCACGGTGCCGCGCCGCCTGATCATTGCCGAGGGAGGCCGATATGGCACTGGCATGGTGAAGTGGTTCAACGCGGAGAAGGGATCCGGGTTCATCGAGCAGGACGGCGGTGGCCCCGAGGTGTTCGTCCACTACTCGGCTATCGCCGGCGGCGGTTACCGGGAGCTGCGTGAGGGCCAGGAGGTCCTTTTTGACGTGGCGCAAGGGCAGAGAGGGCCGCAGGCCGAGAACGTCACGTCAGCTTGACGCATCTCCTGGTCTGGCAGTCTTCACGGCGCGGGTGAGGGGTTCGAGGTCTCCGTAGAGGGCGGCGTGCAGCGCGGCGGCCAGTTCGCGGGCCCGCTGCTCGCCCTCCACGTCGTACAGCACGAAGTAGACCGGCCCTGCGGAGGAGTCCGGGCGGTTCTCGCGGGTGCGGATCAGGTGGATGACCGCGGCCCGGACGGCGTCGTACACCGCGTCATCGACGACGTGCGGGGCAACGGTGAGCGTGTCGGCCACGACCGTCCACCGCCCGACCTGGCGTTCAACGGCGATGGATACGGCGTGCTGCTGCTTGGCCTGCTTGTAGGCGGCGTTGAAGGCGTCGATCCGAGCCCGACGTCTCGCTCCGGGGGCTGGGCGACGTGTGCGTCGAGGTCTGGGACGACGAGCAGCCCGTGCAGTGGTGGACTCTCGCCGATGCGGTTGTGGTGGCCCATCAGCCCCACCCAGCCGACCCGGCACGCTACGGAAGACACACGTGACCTCGAACCAGCTCCTCGACGCCCGCACCCCGCACATCGCGCCAACCCCTCCCTCTCAAGGGCGGGCCGCAGCCCGGCGCACCCGCCTGGCGCGCAAACGGTCGCTGGCCGCCCGCTACGTCGGCTCCTTTGTCGGCGCCGGCCTCAACAGCGGCGCCGTCGTCCACCACCCCGCTCGACCCCGACCGCTACGCCCGCATCGCCCTCTACGGCGCCCTGGTCTTCCTCGCCGCCACTATCCTTTTGCCGCGAGCTGCACGTCGAGGGCACGCTCAACGACGCCATCACGCTCCTAGAAGGCGACGGCAGGATCGGGGCTGCTGATCCCCATGAGCGGGCCCAACCGCAAGTCGCGCCCAGCGACGTCAGGACGTCACCCAGACGCCGGGCTGTCCAGGACCAAGACCATCCAGCTCGCGGCAGCTGGGCGCACACCCGGCTCGCCACCCCGAGGGGGTAGCCGTCCCGCGGGCGCCGCCCACTGCAGAAGCGGCACCTCAGCCCGGCTGCCCGGCGACGGCAGCCGAGAGGTCCCGGCCGTGGGTGGTCACCAGACGGGCGCTGCCGTCCGCGAGCCGGTAGGACAGGCCCACGACCGCGGTCCGCCCGGCGGAGACCTGGTCTGCCAGAACGCGCGAGCGGTCCATGAGCAGGTCGACGGTGTGCCGTATGTGCTCGTCCACGATGTCGTCGCCCGACGTGAGGCCGGCGGCGCGGGCGGCCAGGACACTGGGGGTAACGCGCTCGATCACATCCCGGATGAACCCACTCGCCGTCACCCCGTCCTCGAGCGCGGTCCTCGTGGCGGCCACCGCGCCGCACGAGTCGTGCCCGAGTACCACGACCAAGGGGGCCCCGAGGACGCTCACACCGTACTCGATGCTGCCCAGCACCTCCGGGCCGGCCACATGGCCGGCCGTACGGACCACGAACAGGTCGCCGAGGCCTTGATCGAAGATGATCTCCGCGGCAAGGCGGGAGTCGGAGCAGCCGAACAGCACGGCGAACGGGCGCTGCAGCGGAGCGGTCTCGGCGCGCCGCGCGGCGTCCTGGTTGGGGTGCTGCGGCGTACCAGCAACGAACCGCTTGTTGCCGACCAGTAGCGTCCGCAGCGCGGCGGACGGGGTGAGGGAAGCGTCGCTCATGGCCGCAGACTACGTCCCTCCCACGGACGGCGTACCACGGGGCCCTGCAACAGGGTGGCCCCGCTCCCGCGTCCCGAGGCGCCGCATCGCCCGTCGCACGCCTTGACGATCGCGGGTACGGCACCGTCGGCTCGTATGAGCGCGCATCCGAGATGGCAGGACACCGGACTCACCGGAGTGCAGGTCCGCCGCGAAGGCCAGGCCGTCCGGGCGATCCGCCTCGGTGCACGACGTGCGAGAGCCGCTGCCGCTGGCAGACGCGTCGGTGGACGCGGTCTTCGCACACATGCTGCTGTGCATGGCCCTGTCCACGAAGGAGATCCACGCCCCGACGGGCGAGGTCCGCCGGGTACTGAGGCCGGGAGGGGTGTTCGTGTACACGGTCCGGCACACCGGCGATGCCCACTACGGCACCGGTAGGGCGTACGGCAATGGCGACGACATCTACGAGCACGGCGGCTTCGCCGTGCACTTCTTCCCACCCGACTTGGTGGACTCGCTCGCCCACGGGTGAACGCTGGAGGAGGTCCACGCGTTGAAGGAAGGCGATCTGCCCCGTCGCCTGTGGCGCGTTACCCAGACCCTGCCCCAGTAACCACGCCGCTGGCACCCGCGGCAGTAACCCTGTCCGTTCACAAGGAGGGCTGGCAGCACTACGTGGCCCAGCTCGCGACCCGCGCCGAAGCGGCGACCCGGCTCCGATGCCTGGATGGGGCAGCCCGACCAGTGCCCGCCCCAGAAGGCGGCGTCCCGCAGAGTTCGCCGCCAGGCATGTTTCCGGGCGTAGCACGGGGCCCAGACCCGAGCGCGGCCGCCTGGCTTCGGCAGGCCTCGCGGCAGCCGTGCCTCAGCGCGCAACCGTGGCGGCGACCCGCGACCAGCGGCGTTCGCTGGCCGGCACATCTCGGTGACACGACAAGTGACCGCCGGTAGATAAGGGGGCCGGTCGACGGAGCGCCGGTCCCCTCCACCCTGCGAACACGGTCCGGCCGGCGGCTTGCAGCGGCGGCTTCGCATCGGGCCCGCAGGGTGGCCGGATCCACACGGGTCGGCCCGCTGGTTGTGGGTGCCGCCGCCATAGGAGGAGGGGTCATGCGGCCGTAACCTCCCGGAAACCACGCCCTTCGAGCCCCCCATGGAGAGTTCATGAGGTCGTCACCCACTGCCCGGTTCCGCCGATTCGCAGCCGTCCTGCTGCTCGCGGGCGCGGCCCTGCTCGCGCCGGCGTCTCCAGCGGCCGCGGCCGCCCCCGTGGACGGTGAGATCAAGCCGTACACCATCGACGCCGTGTACAGCGCCGGGGTCTCTTCCGGGGGTTACATGGCCACCCAGCTCCACGTGGCCTATTCCGGTACGTTCAGCGGCTCCGCCGCGTTCGCCTCCGGCCCGTACTACTGTGCGCAGAACGACCTCAACAAGGCTCTCAACGCCTGTATGAACACCTCCCAGGATCTTCAGGCGAACACACTGGAGCAGACCGCCCGGGACTGGGCCGCCCAGGGCCTGATCGACCCGCTGGCCAACCTGTCCAGCGATCCCGTATACGCCTTCAGCGGCTCCAACGACTCGACCGTCAAGCGTCTGGTGGCGGACGCGCTGGCCGATTCCTACGGACGCTTCGGCTCGCAGGTGCTCTACAACAAGAGCACGACCGCCGGCCATGCCTGGATCAGCCCGCTGGGCCCCAACTCCTGTACCGTGACGCAGAAGCCCTGGGTCAACAACTGCGGCATCGACGCCGAACGGGACCTCCTCACCCACCTGCTGGGGTCGGTCAGCACGCCGAGCGGCAGCCCCGGCGGCACCCTGACCCGGTTCGACCAGAACGCCTACGTCCCGGGCGGGAACGCAGCAGCCATCTCCATGAGCGACAAGGGCTTCTACTACACCCCGAAGGCTTGCGCGGACGGAGCCGTCTGCAAGCTGGTGGTGGCGCTGCACGGATGCAAGCAGGGCTACGCGTACCAGGGCTTCGGCACCCAGTTCATCGACAACGCCTACCTCAACGAGTACGCCGACACCAACCAGCTGATCGTGCTCTACCCGCAGGCCATCGCCACCACCACCCTGGACAACCCCAACGGCTGCTGGAACTGGTGGGGCTACCTCGGCGACTCCGCCTACGCCCGGCACGGCGGCAAGCAGATCGAGACGATCATGGCGATGGTCCATGGTCTCAGCGGCGGGACTCCGCCGCCCGCCAAGAACGCGGTGACCATCGGGAGCACCGACGCCCAGGACGGCTACCTCAAGGCCGCCGCGGACGAATCGGGCGCTGTCGTCGGCACGCTGGAGGACTCTTACGGCCTGGCGGTCGGCCGCGGCAGCGACGGCAAGTTCAACCGGACCGTGCTCTCCTTCGACACCTCGCAGATTCCCGCAGGCAAGGAGATCACCCGCGCCTACGTGACCGTCACCCGTAGCAGCAGCTCCGGTGACCCCTGGTCCAGCCCGCCCGGCAATCGCCTGCTCGTGGACACGCAAAGAGGGTGCTTCGGCGGCTGCGCCGTGGAGACCACCGACTGGGCCGCCACCCCCACCGTGGCAGGCGCCGCCGAGATCGCCTCGTTCTCCTCGGGCAGCAAGGCGTCCACGGACCTGTCGGCAGGGGGGCTGTACGCGATCAACCGCACCGGCACCACTCAGCTCCGGCTCCGCTTCGAGGGAAGCCAGATCTCGACGGCCTACCTCTTCGTCAACAAGGACACGCAGGCGACCCTCACGGTCGAGTACCGGTAACACCTCGGCCGGGCCGCCCCCTCCGCGAATTCCGCGCGCTCGTAGGGGCGGCCACGGGTACCCGAACTCCGCCGAGGGCCGGGGCCGCATAGGCGGAGATCGCCCAGCCGCCGCCTGATGCCGCGTGCCGCCTCGCGGCCCCGGCTCTGATCAGCTACTCAGCGCTCGCGGCGTCGACGTGTCCGGCTATCCGTCGGACAGCAGCCGGCCGAAGACCTGCTCACCCAGGTCCTGTGCGCGCCGCCTGCCGATGATCTCGCCTCGCATAGCGGGGTGCCGGCCCGCCCAGGTGTGGGCGGAATCCGGACCGGCGAAGAAGTTCAGCGCGTCGCAGCAGTCCAGGGCGGCAGTGCCGTAGCACCCGCGACGGCCGACAAAGACGACGGCCGCGGCCGGCTCCCAGTCGGCGGCCGAGCCCGTGACGGTGACCCTGACACGCTCCCCGGTCTCCGGGTCCGCGGACGAGATAACCGCGTCCTTCCCGAGCATCGCGGGGATACGCGGCGATCAGGCGCGACCACCGCAGCGGCATGAAGATCCGAGAGATCGAGCGCAAGTGCAACGTGTTGTGGCGGACCGTCCGCAAGGCCGTGGACTCGGTCTGCCCGGAGCCGCGGAAGCAGTTGTCGCCACGGCCGACCGCGCTGGACCCGTACAAGCCGTTCATCGACGAGATGTTGCGGACGGACCTGGACGCGCCGCGCAAACAGCGGCAGACGATCACACGGATCTTCCACCGCTTGCGGCCGATGCTGTGACGGACGTACAGAAATGGTGCACTCCCGGATCGTGTGGCAAGCGCGACCCTGCCCGGGTCAGCCGTCGGCCGTGCCGCCGGTCAGCAGCAGCTCCGCCAAGGGCGTACGCGCGTGGTGCACCGAACGGCCCGTGCGGGTGGTGGTGAGGAGACCAGCGGCACGTAGCGCCGAGGCGTGGGCTGAGGCCGTGGCGTTGCTGACGCCGATACGCCGCGCCAGTCCCGTGGTCAGGGCAATCGGTCGCACAGGTGAGCCGCCCGTAGCGCGAGCCACACCTCGGTGAGGTCGGCTGTCGATGACAGGTTCTTGCCGCTGAGTCCGGCGAACCGGCGCAGGCGGTAGAGCAGGGTGTTGGGGTGGATGTGGAGTGCGCGCGCCGCCTCCTCGGTGGACCGGTCCCGCTCCAGCCAGGTCAGTGTCGAGAGGAGCAGTGCGCTGCCGTGCTCGGTGTCGTACCGCAGCACCGGGCCGAGCACTTGGTCCACCAGCCCGTGCAGGACGGAGGGGTCGTCGTGTAGCCAGCGTTCCGTCATGTCGTCGCTGAACACCACCATGGATTCGCCCGAGGCACCCGCCCGCCGGAGCGCCAGAACGGCTTCGCGGCGGGCGAGGCCCAGGGTGGCGCCGGGAGTGAAGGGGCGTGAGACGCCGGCTCTGGTGCGGGGCACGGCTGTGAGGGTGGAGCGGGCGTCGGGGGAGTCGGCGAGGAGCACGTACAGCCCATCGCGGCGGCGCAGCACCAGGTGGGGAACGGCAGAGTCGTCAAGGGCCTGCACCACCGCCGCGTCGTCGAGCGGTCCGTCGTCCGCTCCGTCGAGGACGGCGAGGAGGGTGGCCGCGTCGGCGGGGAATCCCAGCCGGGTGAGGTGCCGGCGGGCGGTGTCCGGGTCCAGGGCGACCTGGAGGAGTTCCGCGAGCGTCTCCGCCCCCTGGCGGCGAAGCGTCTCACGCTCGTGGCGCACCATGGACACCTGCAGTGCCGCGACGGTCGCTATGTGCTGGACGACACCGAGGCCGGCCGGTACCACGCCTTCCGCTCTCCGGTCACCCTGCCGTTCCAGGGCCAGCAGGTATCCGGCGGGTCTGCCGGGCGCTGGTACGGGCAGGACGTAGCCACCGGGGACGGTCGGGGCGGGGTCGGCTGAGTCGGGCAGCAGCGCTGCGTGCCGCGCGGCGGGAACGGGTACGCCTGGCAGCAGGGGGCCTCCGGCGGGCGTGCACAGGTAGAGCGAGTAGCCGGACAGCCGCTCCAGCCTGCGGAAGAGTTCCGCGGCGGTGAGGTCCTCGGCGGCGAGCCAGCGCAGGGCACCGAAGACCTGGAGCTGTGCACCCAGTTGACGCCGGGCGTCGGCCTGCAGGGCGGCGGCCACCTCCTGGGCCACGGCGATGAAGGGCACCTGCAAGGGCAACTCAAGCACCGGCAGGGACCGTTCCTCGGCCGTGGACAGGAACTCCTGCCGCAACGGGGGAACGTGGAGGTGGGCGGAGAGGGCGAGCGCGGACACGCCGGCGTCGGCCAGCCGCTCGACGTAGGCGCGCTGCCGGACGGCGGTCCGGGGGATCGCAATACCCGTCGTCATGATCAGCTCCGCGCCGAGGAGCCACGGGGAGGGATCCTCCAGCTCGCTCACGTGCGCCCATGACACAGGCCGGTGCAGCCCGTCCTCACCGGCCAGGACGCGAAGCTGGAGGCCGGGGGAACGCACGAGGTCGTGGACCCGGAGGGCGGCTGTCGGTGCTGTCATCGCGCACATGCTGCATCGTGGCGCCCCACAAAGGAAGGGGTCGAGTTTGAGCGTTGCACAATTGCCGCCCGGCTCACGGTGACCGCACACTCAGGCCCTCCGGTTCCGGGTCGTGGTGTCCCGGAGTGAACGGCAACGGGAGGGTCCATAGTGATCCGGACTGACCAGCGCTCAAATACCCTGCACAGCGGCGCGGATGTCATCGAAAGCCTCTCCATCCAGCACGTCCCCTTCGCCGAACGGCACGGCAAGCTGTGGAAACAGGGCCCCTTCTGGTTCCAGGGGAACTTCCAGCCCTTCACCCTGTCCCTCGGCTTCATCGGCCCCGGGCTCGGCCTGTCCATCGGATGGACGGTACTGGCCAGTGCACTCGGGCTCGTGGTGGGCACCTTCTTCATGGCGTTCCACGCCAGCCAGGGCCCGCAGCTAGGACTACCCCAGATGATCCAGTCCCGGGGCCAGTTCGGCTACCGGGGGGTGATCGTGCCCCTGGCGGCAACGCTGTTCACCTTCGTCGGCTTCAACATCGTCGACACGATCATCATCGACAACGGTCTGAACGCCGTGTTCGGCTGGGACGTCACCGCCGTCGGGGTCGGCATCACCGTCGCCGCGGTGGTCCTGGCCGTGTACGGACACGACTGGCTCCACCGGGCGTTCCAGGTGCTCTTCTGGTGCTCGGCCCCGTGCTGGCTGATGTTGTCGATCGGCATCCTCAGCGGCCGGGTGACCGGCCCCGCCGACGCCGCCCCGGTTGCCGGCGGCTTCACGCTGGTCGCCTTCATGGTGCAGTTCACCGCCGCCGCCGGCTACAACATCTCGTACGCCCCGTACGTCTCCGACTACTCGCGCTATCTGCCGCGCGACACCCCGACGTCCCGCATCGTCGCCTCCGTCTTCGGCGGCGCCGCGGGTTCGCCGATGTGGCTCATCCCCATCGGCGCCTGGATGGCCGCCACCCTCGGTGTGAACGACCCGCTGGCCGGCACACGCGACGCCGGGGACCAGGTGGTGGGCGGCCTGGGCGCCGTCCTGACCGTACTGTCGGTGCTCGCGCTGGTGGCGACCATGGGGCTCAATGCCTACAGCGGCATGCTCACGGTCCTCACCGGAATCGACTCGGTCCGCCCGCTCCGCCCCGGCCGCCGGGCCCGGGTGCTGACCATCGTCGGCCTCGCCGTCGTCTGGTGCGCCGTGGGCCTGGGCGTCTCGGCCGACTTCTCCACCGCCTTGGGCAACGCCCTGCTGCTCATGCTGTACCTGCTCATCCCGTGGACCGCGGTGAATCTGGTCGACTACTTCTTCGTCCGGCGCGGCCACTACGCCATCACCCACCTCTTCCGCACCGACGGCATCTACGGCACTTGGGCCTGGCGCGGTCTGCTGGCCTACGGCACGGGCCTGCTTCTGATGGTGCCGTTCATGGTGATGGGCCCCTTCACCGGGCCCGTCGCCCAGGCCCTCGGCGGGGTCGACGTGGCGTTCGTGGTCGGGCTCGCCGTTTCCGGGACCCTGTACTACGCCCTGACGCGCGGGATGGACCTCTCGGCGGAGGAACCCGCGGTGGCCGCCAGCGAGCGTGAACTCGCCCAGCGGGAACCGGCGGCCGCCGACGCCGCGCCGCTCCCGGCGCAGGTCGCCGGCAGCCGAACGGCTTCGGCGGACGGGCTCCCGCCCGTGGAGGGCCTCCCGGCGGTGGACCGATGAGCGCCGACGCCGAAGCCGAGGTACGGGCCGCCGCCGCCGACCTGGTGGCCGCCTTCGCCGCCCACGACACGGACCGCTACTTCGCGGCCATCGCCGAGGACGCCACATTCCTCTTCCCCACGCACCCCGGCCTCCTCGCCACCCGAGCCGCTTACGAGGCCGCGTGGCGTGCCTGGGAGCTGGACGGGTTCCGCGTGCTGGGCTGCCGTACGGACGACACCGAGGTACGCGTCGTCGCCGACGGCCTGGCCCTGCTGACCCACCGGGTGCACACCCGCCTCGCCGCGAAGGACGCCGCCGACGGCGAAGAAGTGCGGGAGCGGGAGACCGTCGTCTTCCGGCGGTTCTCGGACGGGCGCTGGCTCGTCGTCCACGAACACCTCTCGCCCGAGCCGTGATACCGGCTCCCCGACTCGGTCGGGAGGGCAGGCCACGGGCACCGCGCCCGGGCCACACGGCATCATCCACCACAGGAAGGACAGTCATGAGACGCACAGCACGGAGCGGACGCACGGCCCGCACCTGGATCGCCGCGGCGGCGATGGCACTCGGCGCGCTGCTGGCCACCGGCACCGGCCCGGCCTCGGCCACCGACGGCCCGACGGATCTGCTACCCGCCCTCGAACCGCTCCAGCGGGAACTCGCGGACAACGATCTGGTCCGTGAGCCCGTCACCGGCATCACCTGGCTCCGCTTCACCGGCGCGCCCGCGAACCTCGGCACCGGCGCACTGGAGGTAACCGGGCGGCGCACCAGGGAGGAGGCGGCCGCCGCCACTCCCGGAAACAATGTGTTGCCTGCCTACCAGCGGATCACCCACTCTGACGGTTCCTCCTACGAGGTGCCCGTCGGGCAGATGACGTACCACGACGCGCACAAGCACTTCCACATGGAAGGCATCTCCCGCTACCGGCTCATCAACGCCGCCGGCCAGGTGGTGCGGGAGTCGCCGAAGGTGGCGTTCTGCCTGGTCGACCTGGAGATCGCGGACTCCACGCTCCCCGGCACCCCGGTCAACCCCGTCTACAGCTCCTGTTCGCACAACGCCAACGCGACGTCCCTGACGATGGGCATCTCCGTCGGCTGGGCGGACGTGTACGCCAAGGATCTGGTCGGGCAGTCCTTCGACGTCAGCGCGCTGATGAATCTCCCGCCGCAGGAATACACGCTGGAGATGACGACGAACCCGCTCGGCGTCCTGCACGAGTCCAACCGGACCGCCCCCAGGACCACATCCGTGAACGTCACGATCGGCCAGGGAGTACCGGTGGGGGTCGGCGGCCCGCGTCCGGGCGCCTGACCGGAGCTGCATCCGGCATACAGCGAACCGTCCCTACGCGAAGCCGACTTCCGCGTAGGGACGGTTGTCCCGATGCCGCCAAGCCGGCGGATTACGTACGTAGTACGTCAACGCAGTCGATGTCGCCGTCCCGCTGGTGCGGCGCCATTAGCTACATCGACACTGGGAGGACTGGCTTTAGCTGACCACCGTGATCGACATCGCATCCCGCCGCCTGATCGGCCTGATCGGCCTGATCGGCTGGGCCACCGCAGACTACCTGGGCTCCCTGGCCGCCGACGCCCTCACAGCCGCCTGCCACCAACGCCGGCCCGGTCGTCTTGCATCCCGGCTGGCCAGCCAATACACCAGCCACGAATACGCGCGCCTCGCCGCCGCCCACAACATCCCGCTCGCCGTCGGGCGCACCGGCGTGTGCCGGGACCTCGGACCCGACGCCCGTTGTCCTGCTCGTGCTGGCCTGAAGAACAGCCAGAGACGGCCTTCCGTACAGAGCCTTGCTCAGTGCGGCCAAGGACGGCGCGCCATCACCTTTACCGTCGCGGTCGCGGTAGGTGCGGCACGACAGGCTTGGGACAGCACCCACGACGGCGAACGGGTCGATGCCGTCAAGGAGAATCGTGGGGGAGCCGGTCATACCCCAGCGCACGGCGTCGGCCTCCTCGCGTACCTCGACCCGTTCCACCTGTGCGATCCGCCCGGCCAGCGCGGCGGTGATCTGCACGATCCTCACCCGGCGGGACGTACGGTGCGTGCCGATCGCGCTGGTCGTCGGCACGCTGCTGTCCCTCGTGAACCAGGGCGGGCGTCAGCGCGGCGGGGCCCACTCCTTGATCAGGGCCTCGGCCGTGGTGATGGTCGCGACGAGCGCGAGGGAGTTGCGGATCACTTCGGCGGTGTAGGCGGCGGGCACCCCGGTGACGGCGTCCGACGGGACCACGACCTGGTAGCCGAGGTTCACGGCGTCGAAGACAGTGTTCGGGATCGCGATGTTCGATGAGACCCCGGTGACGACGAGCGTGCGGATGCCGAGGTTGCGCAGCAGGGCGTCCAGATCGGTGCCGGCCATCGGGGAGAGCCCGTGCAGCCGCCGTACGACCAGGTCCCGCGCACCCACCTCGATGGGCGCCGCGACCTCGACCGCCCGGCTGCCGGTGAGCTGGCGCACCGGCAGTCTCCCGGCGGCCCGGAACAGCCGCGCGTTGGAATTGGCCCCCAGCCCGTCCGGGCGCCGCTCCGCGACCGCGTGCAGCACCTGTACGCCGGCCCCGTGCGCGGCGTCGACCAGCGCGGCCACCCGCCCCAGCATCCCCGAGTCCCGGGCCTCCTCGGCCAGCTCGGGCAGGGCGCTCTCCTCGCCGACGACGCCGTTCTGGCATTCGACGGTGAGCAGCGCGGTGGTGGCGGGATCGAGTTCCGGCATGGCTCCCCCTGGCGTGGCGGCCGAAGAGCCCTCATGATTCCTGACACATAGTCAGATGTGAAGGGGTGCGGGACGGATGGACGAGACACGCGTGGACGGGACGCAGCGGCGGGGCCGCCGCATCATGATGACCGACGAGGAAGTGGACGCCTTCCTGCGCGAGCAGCGCACCTGCCGGGTGGCGACGGTCTCGCCGGACGGGCGCCCGCACGTGGGCGCCCTGTGGTTCGCCTGGGACGGCAGCTCGCTGTGGCTGTACTCGATCACCCGCAGCCGCCGCTGGTCCGACCTGCGCAAGGACCCGAGGATCTCGGTGGTCGTGGACGCAGGCGAGGCCTACGACGAACTGCGCGGGGTCGAACTCTCCGGCTCCGCGGTGTTCGTGGGCGAGGCCCCGCGCACCGGTGAGCCGTGCCCGGAGCTGGCGGAGGCCGAACGGATCTTCCCCGTCAAGAACTTCGGCATCGAGGAGATGCCGCACGACGGGCGGCACGCCTGGATCCGCCTCACCCCGGAGTCGATCGTCTCGTGGGACTTCCGCAAGCTCTAGGAACCCGTCTGGACGTTGAGGGCGGCCACTTGGAGGGCCTCGACGGCGGCCCGGATCGAGGGCCGCCGGTCGGCGTCCGCCCGCCAGACGACGTACACATGGCGGCGCACGGCGTCGCTCACCGACAGCAGCCGGACCCCGTCGGGCACGGGACCGCGGCCCAGCCGGGGCGCCACGCTCACCCCGAGCCCGGCCTCCACGAAGGCCAGCTGGGTGTGGTGCTCCTCGGCGATGTGGGCGATGCGCGGCTCGATTCCCATGCCGCGCAGGGTGGAGACCAGCCACTCGTGGCAGAACTGACCCTCGTTCCAGGAGACCCAGTCGTCGTCGGCGAACTCCGCGAGGGAGATCTCGGCGCGGTCCGCCAGCCGGTGGCCGTTCGGCACCGCGATGTCCACGGAGTCGTCGAGGAGGTGCGCCCGGGTGAGCTCGGCGGGCACCGGCATCCGCTTGTTGTGCCAGTCGATGGCCAGGGCCAGGTCGAGGTCGCCGCGGACGACCGCCGCCATACTCTCCTCGGGCTCCATCTCCCGCACCAGGGCCCGCAGTTCCGGATGCCCGGCGCGCAACGCGGTCAGCGCCTTGGGCAGCAGCCCGCGCATGGCGGTCGGGAACGCGCCGATCCGAAGCTCCCCGACGGCGCAGCCCCGCTGGGCCTCGACGTCGGCCTGGGCGAGCTCCACCTGGGAGATGATCCGGGCCGCGTGATCGGCGAGCAGGCGCCCCGCGTCCGTGAGCCGGACCCCACGCCCGTTCTTGGCGAGCAGCGGCTGGCCGATCTCCCGCTCCAGCTTGGCCATCTGCTGGGACACTGCGGAGGTGGTCACGTGGAGTCCCTCCGCAGCGCCGCTGACCGAGCCGTGGCGGGCGAGGGCGTCGAGGGTACGCAGGCGCTCCAGATTCAACATGTAAGCGATGCTACGTCGTCACAGCCAAGAAATCTCGCTTGTCCTACGAGGTTCAGGCCAGCAGAGTAGCCGTCATGAGCGCACCCGCCACTCCACGCCCCACCCCCTCCCCGCCGACGACGCCGAACCGCCGGGGCGCCACCGCCACAGGCGCCGGCACAGGCACCGGCACCACCACCGGCACCCGCACCGGCCTGGACTGGCGCCTGCGCTTCGCGCTCCTCTCGGTGATCTGGGGCTTCAGCTTCCTCCTGATCAAGGTGGGCACGGAGGCGTACGCGCCCTTCCAGGTCGCTTTCGGCCGGGTCCTCTTCGGTGCGCTCGCCCTCCTCGCCGTGCTCCTGTTCCGCCGCGAGCCCCTCCCCCGCGGCCGGCGCACCTGGGCCCACCTGACGGTGGCTGCGCTCCTGCTCAACACCGCCCCGTTCTCCCTGTTCGCCTATGCGGAACTGAGCATTCCGTCCAGCCTGGCGGGCATCTGCAACGCGACCTCGCCGCTGTGGGGCATGGCGCTGTCGATGGTCGCGCTGTCCGAGGACCGCCCGACGCGCCGCCGCTTCGCGGGCCTGGGCCTGGGTTTCCTCGGCGTGCTGACCGTCCTCGGCGCGTGGCAGGGCTTCTCGGGCGTGGACGCCAAGGGCACCGCTCTCGCGCTGCTGGCCTCGCTGTGCTACCCGATCGGCTGGATCTACGTCCGCCGCACCCTGGCGTCCGCCCCTGGCTCCCCGGTGGCCCTGACCGGTGCGCAGCTCCTGATCTCCACGCTCCAACTTCTCCTGGTCAGCACCCTCTTCACCTCCGCCCCGGCCGGCTTCCCCCTGTGGCCCACCCTCTCGGTGATCGCCCTGGGCGCGCTCGGCACGGGCATGGCCCTGCAGATGCAGTACGGCCTGGTGGCGGAGGTCGGCCCGACCACCGCCCAGATGGTCACGTACTTCATCCCGGTCATCGCCACGACGGCCGGCGTCCTGCTGCTGGGCGAACAGCTCCACTGGAACACCCCGGTGGGCGCGGCCATCGTCCTGGCCGGCGCGGCCCTCACCCAAACCCGCCGCGAATAGCCCGGCCGGCAGGCCGACGGACGGGCAGGCCGGGACACGGGAGCCGGGAGCCGAGGCGGCAACCCCCAGTTCCCCACCCCGCCGGCCGGGGCCGGCCCCTGGTGCACGGAGGGAGCGGGGGGTCAGTCGAAGCGGCCGCCGACCACCGGGCGTACCGCCGTGGCCAGCGCGTCCGCGAGCCCCGCCACCTCCCCGATCCGCAACCCGGACACGGTCACCCGCACGCCCGGCCCCGACTCCACCCGGAACCGGCGGCCCGGAGCCACCCCCCACCCCGAGGCCATGAGCCTCGTCACCACCCCGGTCTCATCGGCAACCGGCACCCACACGTTCATCCCGGTGCGCCCATGGGCCCGCACCCCCCGCTCCAGCAGCGCCGCGACCAGCCCGTCGCGCCGCTCCCCGTACGACCGGGCCACCGCCGCCCGGTCCACCGCGTCCCCGGTCCACAGCTCCACCACCGCGTACTGGAGCAGCCGACTCACCCACCCGGGCCCCAGCCGCTGCCGCCCCCGCACCCGGTCGAGCGTCACCGCGTCGCCCGTCAGCACCGCGAGCCGCAGGTCCGGCCCGTACGCCTTCGCGGTGGAACGGGCCAGCGCCCAGTGCCGCGTCACACCGCCGAGCGCATGCAACGGCACATCGACGATGCCGTGCCCGTGATCGTCCTCGACCACCAGCGCCTCCGGATGCCGCGTCAGCACCGCCCGCAGCTCGGCCGCACGCCCCGCGCTCACCGCCGCCCCCGTCGGGTTCTGCGCCCGCGACGTCACCACCAGGGCTCGCGCCCCCTCCCGCAGCGCCCGCTCGACCTCCGCGGCCACCGGCCCCTCGTCGTCCACCGCCACCGGTACCACCCGAAGGCCCAGCGCCGCCGCCAGGTCCAGCACGCTCCCCCATCCCGGGTCCTCGATGGCGATCGCGTCCCCCGGCCGCAGATGCCCGGACAGCACCCGCTCGATCCCGTCCAGCGCACCCGAGGTCACCGCCATCGGCCCGTCCGGCACCCCGTCCGCGTCGAAACCGGCCCGGGCCAGCCGTGCCAGCTCCGGCACCACCGGGTCGTCCCCGTACAGCGTCGGCGCCTGCGCGTACCGCTCCGCGGCGACGGCCAGCGCCCTGTCGAGCGGAGGCAGTAGCCGCACATCCGGGTTGCCCGAGGCCATGTTCCGCACCCCGGGCGGCATCGCCATCCGCAGTTCGTCCCTCGGCGCGCTGGCCGGCCGCCCGCGCACCCTGCTGCCGCGCCGCCCGTCCGTTTCGATCACCCCGCGCTCGCGCAGCGTCCGGTACGCGGCGGCCACGGTGTTCGGGTTCACCCCCAGCACACCGGCCAGCTCCCGCATCGGCGGCAACAGCGCCCCCGGCGCGAGCGCGCCCGATCCCACACCCGCTTCGACACTGGCCGCGATATCCGATGCGCGGCGCCCGGTAATCCGATAGTCTCCTAGCACAAACCCAAGTATGCACTAGTACAACGGAGCCCGCACCATGAGCGCCACCACCGAGACGCACGAGACGAACGAGACGCCCGCGGCGTACGAGCCCACCGACCGCACCGTCCCGAGCCGCTCCCGCGACCGGGCGCGCTACGACCGCGAGACGGTGCACTCGATACTCGACCAGGCCTACCTCTGCCACCTCGGCTTCGTCCGCGACGGCGCGCCGGTGGTCCTGCCGACCCTGTTCGGCCGGGTCGGCGAGACCCTCTACATCCACGGCTCGACCGGCTCCCGCCCGCTCCTCGCCGCCGGCAAGGCGGACCCGGGGCTGCCCGTCTGCTTGACCGTGACGCACGTGGACGGCCTGGTGCTGGCCCGCTCGGCCTTCCACCACTCGATCAACTACCGCTCGGTGGTCGTGCACGGCACCGCCTACGAGGTCACCGACGAGGCGGAGCGCCGGATGGCCCTCGACGCCCTGGTCGACCACGTCGTGCCGGGCCGCTCGGCCGATTCCCGGCCGGCCAACGCCAAGGAGCTCGCGGCCACGGCCGTGATCCGCCTGGACCTCAACGAGGTGTCCGCGAAGCTCCGTACCGGCGGCCCGAACGACGACGCCGAGGACCTGGCCCTGCCCTACTGGTCGGGCGTGGTCCCCGTCGTGCCGGCGTACGGAACCCCCGTCCCGGCCGCCGACCTGGCCCCGGGCATCGCCACCCCGGACTACCTCGCGGCGCTCTGACCGGCTCCCTGACCGGCGCTCCGACCGGCTCCCTGACCAGCGCTCCGACTGGAGCTCTGACCGGAGCTGTCAGCCCTGGCGACGGGCCGCACCCGCGGCCCGTCCGCCGGGCGCCGCGCCTCGGCCGCGATGAGCGCGCCCACGGCCGTCAGCAGCAGTACGGTGCCCAGCACCACGGCGGCCGTCAGCCGCTCCCCGAGCACCAGGACGGCGATCACCGCCGCGCTCACCGGCTCGATCAGCATGATCACGGACACGGTCGCGGCCCGCACCGAGGCGGCCCCGGTGAAGTAGAGCCCGTAGGCCAGGGCGGTCGGCACGGTGGCGACGTACACCAGCAGCCAGAGCACCCGCCCGAGTTCGGCGGTGTGCGGAAGCAGCCCCTCCACCGCGGCGAGCGGCAGCAGACACACCGACCCCACCCCGACCGACCACGCGGTCGTGACCAGCGGGTCCCCGCCCGCTCCGCGCTGCCCGAGCCACCGGGCCCGGAGAGTCATCCCGGCGTACCCGGCGGCCGACAGCAGCGCCCAGCCGACCCCGAGCGGCCGGACCTCGCCGCCCCCGCTGCCCAGTACCAGCACGGCCAGCCCGCCGAGCGCCCCGACGACGGCGACGGCCCCGCCCCGGCCGAGCCGCTCGCCCATCCAGTACCGCGCCCCGAGCGCGATCAGCACCGGCCCGGCGCCGAGGGTGACCACGGTGCCGACCGCGAGGCCGGTCTCGCGCACGGCGCCGAAGTAGGCGGCCTGGAAGACGGTGAACATCAGGCCGGTCCCGATCAGCGACGCCACCGACGGGCGCGGACGCCTCGGTCCTCGGGGCCGGGGCACGGCGAGCACCGCGAGCAGCACCACCAGCCCGCCGGCGCACCGCCAGAACGACAGGGCGAGGGGGCCGAGGTCACTGGCCAGGAAGAGCAGGGAGGCCGCCACTCCGGCGGTGCCCCAGGCGGCTCCGGCGACGACGAGGTACAGCAGACTGCGCCCTGAAGCGGGCGAATGGTTCGACACGTGAAGTCTCCGCGCATGCGTGAAGGATGAAAGATGCAGGTCATCGCTTCGCGGGCAGCGCTCACCCGCCCGGGTACTCCCGGGCCGGGTGCTCGTCGTGTGTGGCAGCCGCCCGCGCTAGGCGGCGGGAGGCGGAAGCACGGTCGAAAGCATGATCGCCACCCTAGGCCGTCGTCGTCTCGCGGTCCAGTACGACCGGATCCGCCGCCCCCGGCGGGGTCGGCCGGGCCGACTGGGCGATGAAGGCCCCGGTCAGCACCAGCGCACCGCCCACGATCTGCGGTGTCGAGAGGTGCTCGCCCAACAGCACCCACGCCAGCACGGTGGCGATGACCGCCTCGAGGCAGGCCACGACACCCGCCACCTGAGGCGAGAGCTTGCGCACCGAGACCACCCCGGTCAGGTACGCGAAGACGGTCGCGATCAGGATCACCCAGCCCAGCAGCACCAGCGCGGGCAGCGCGGTGTCGCCCATCGCGGCCTGCCCGCCCAGCACCTGCCAGTCCATCTCCCAGGGCCGGGCGATGACCGTCATCACCAGGGCCCCGACGATCATGCCGTACGCGATCACGCCGAGCGGGTCGGGAACGTCGTCCCCGTCCGTGCCCTGGTCGGCGAAGACGAAGTAGAAGGCCTGGCAGCAGGCCGCGGCGATGCCGAGCAGCACGCCGAGCGGGTCCAGGCTCAGCCCGGCCCAGATCTCGACCACACAGGCGAGGCCCACGACGGCCACCGCGGCGCCGGCCGCGGCCGCCCGCGTGACCGGCTTGCGCTGTACGAAGCGGATGTAGCCGAGCAGCAGCGCCGGGCCCAGGTACTCCAGAAGCAGGGCCACGCCCACCGGGATCCGGGACAGGGAGGCGAAGTAGAAGGCCTGGACCCCGGCGACGGCGACGAGCCCGAAGCCGGCCAGCAGGAGGGGCTTGCGTCGCACGAGATCGCGGTGCCGCCAGGCCAGCGGGGACAGCACGAGGGCCGCCCCGGCCACCCTGAGCCAGACCATGTGCAGCGGGTCCAGACCCGCCTCGATCAGCGGCTTCGCCGCGACACCCGAACCACCGAACGCACACGCCGAGACGAGGGCGAGGCCCAGTCCGGCGTTCTTCCCTGACGCTTGCATCGGGCCATCATGACAGGGCCCGTCAGTAGCGTCACAGGCGTGACACCTGTTGAGACACGGCCGAGACCCACCGTGACCGGGCCCGCAATTTCTGACAGGTCGTCAGTATTGAATGTTCCACCCGCCGGGACTACGTTCCGCCGCACGTACCCGACGAGAAGGGGTGGTCGCATGGCCGAAGTCACCGCGGAATCACGCATCGAGGCGCCCGCCGCGAAGCTCTGGGCCCAGCTGACGGACTGGGCGGCGTACGGCCAGTGGAGCATGACCCACACCAACTTCCCCAAGGGCGGCCCCGAGACCCTCGCGGTCGGGGCCACCTTCGAGGAGAACATGAAGATGATGGGCTTCCCGGCCGAGGTCGCCTGGACCGTCTCGGAGCTGGAGACCGAACGCCTCTTCGCCATCACCGGCAAGGGGCCGATGGGCGTGGCCATCCTCACCCGGTACACCCTGACCCCGGACGGCGACGCCACCACGGTGCGGATCGACGGGGAGTTCAACGGAGCCGCCGTCTCCCTGATGGCGGGCAAGCTCAAGGACTCCGCCACCGCCGCGCTGAACGAGTCGCTGCGCAAGCTGGCCGGCCTGGTCGCCTGACCCGGCCCGCACGCATCCATATGTACGCCAGCACGTACGCCGGCGCGCCCCGCGAGGTTTCCCGCGGGGCGCGCCGGCTGACATACCGGCCGGCTCAGTGCTCGTCGGCCAGGATCAGGTAGAGCTTCTTGCGGGCGTCGTTGATCACCGCGACGGCCTTGTCCCGCTGCTCGGGCGAGCCGGTCTTCCAGACCTGCGCGAAGGCCTCCATCAGGCCGAAGCCGGCCGTGCGGATCTCGCTCATCGCCTCGCGGTCGAAGCCGCGCCCCGCTTCTTCCCAGGGGGCCGCGGAGCCCGCCTCGGCCTCGGTGCGCCCGGCGTCGGTGAGCGTGAACAGCTTCTTGCCGCCCTCGCTCTCGCTGGTGATGAGCCCTTCGTCCTCGAGCAGCTGGAGGGTCGGGTAGACCGAGCCCGGGCTGGGCTTCCAGGCCCCGCCGCTGCGCTCGCTGATCTCCTGGATCATCTCGTAGCCGTGCATCGGCCGGTCGGCGAGCAGCGCCAGGATCGAGGCGCGCACGTCCCCCCGCCTGGCCCGGCCCCGCGGTCCGCCGCGGCCGCCCCGCCCACCGAAGGGGCCGCCACCGAAGGGCGGTCCGAACGGCCCGAAGGCGGCGCGCCGCCCCTGGAACTCCTCCCGACGGTCCGGCCCGCAGTGGCCGTGGCCCCGTCCGTGTTCATGCCCGTGGCCGTGTCCGTGCTGTCCGCGTGAACGCATGACTGCGCTCCTTTCGTCATTGGTCATTCGTCGGTCCTGTCGTCGGGGCCCATGCCATCGGCTCCGATGCCTCAACTATCGCTGATCGGTCGCGATGCGTCAACGATATATCGGAAACTAACTTACGACTGGGCCAGCAAGCCCCGATCGGTTGTGACCTGTGCCAGTGAACGTTGACCGATTGCCCGTGAAGGATGACGACTTGCAGATTCGTTTCAGCCAAGAACGACGTTGGTGGTGGTTCGCACTGGCAGGTCTCGTTAGGATCTCCTGATCATGGACGTGATGACGGGGAACGAGATGATCGCCATCCCGCCGGGGCAGGTGACGCTGTCGGACCGGCGGACACAGCGCAGTTGGTCGGTCGAGCTTGCGCCCTACCAGCTCGCGGCATCCCCGGTCACCCAGGCGTTGTACGCACAGATCACAGGCCAGCGGCCGAGTACCACCCCTGGGGACCAGTTGCCCGTCGAGTGCGTCTCCTGGTGGGACGCGGCGCGGTTCTGCAACGCCCTGTCCCAGTGCGCCGGGTTCACGCCCGCGTACCACTTCCGTGCCGAGGGCGAAGGTATCGAGTGGGACGCGTCCGCCGACGGGTATCGACTGCCGACCGAAGCCGAGTGGGAGCACGCCTGCCGTGCCGGTACTGCAGGACCGCGTTATGGGGAGCTCGACGAGATCGGCTGGTACCGCGGTAACTCGCACGAGCGCATCCACGAGGTGGGCGGCAAACGCCCCAACTCGTTGGGGCTTTACGACATGCTCGGCAACGTCTGGGACTGGTGCTGGGACGTCTACGACGCCGAGGTCTATGGCGCCTACCGGGTGCTCCGTGGCGGTGGTTGGTTCGATGAGCACTGGAGTTGCCGGGCCTCCGCGCGGCGCCGCAGCCACCCGACTTTCCAGGTCGACGACGTAGGCTTCCGCATCGCGCGTTCCCTCGTGTGACGACCGGTTCCCGCCCGTCCTCAGACGCAATGTCCGCCGATCGGACGGCCTGGGCCCGATCATCTGAGACATCGAGCGAATCGGACCCGTTCCGTCGAGACATGGACCAGATCGTCAGATTCAGTGGCACAAACTAACGTTGATCATCCTTCGGTGGCAATCGATCAACGTTCACTGGCACAGGTCAGTTGACCTGTGACAGCGAACCTTGATCTGTTGCCACCGAAGAAGTGGTGATGCCTGTGACCTGCAGCGACCAGAAGAACTGAGACGCTGTGACGCTGGAAATCTCAGTGAATCTGGTCCCGGACGCACGGTTGCCCGGTGCCGTCTCAGTTGATCTGGTCCGTCGCTGCTGTTCCGGTTAGGGCCGGAGCTTCCGTGCCTGCGGGTCGAAGCAGTTGAGGTCCATCGACGCAGCAACCTCCGCCGCATAGGCAGACGCTTCCTCGGCCATGCTCCAGCGCATGGGGAAGTAGATCAGCGGGCTGCTGGCCTCCCCGATCACATAGTGGCGCGTGCTGTTCACCGAGACGCCGGATGTCATTGAAGTTCGACCGGTTGCTGCTCTACGTTCGCGGCTGTTGGGCTTGCGAGGGGCGGGACGACGGTGGCCACACCTGTACGGGCATTCGGTGACGAGGCGCTTTCGGCGTTTGAGCTAGGACGCGCCGGCTCAGCTGGGCAGTGCGTCCTCCAACTGCGTCTGCTCCGCCTCGCTCAGCTCAAGCTCGGCCGCCTTGGCAGAGTCCTGGATCGATGCCGGGCGGCTGGCGCCGGGCACCGGGATCACCGCCGGGGAGCGGGTCAGCAGCCAGGCCAGGGCGATCTGCTGCGGGCTGACGCCGTGCTCGGCCGCGATGCGGTGGAAGGCGGTGCTCGCAGCGGTCGTGCCGGAGGGTCCGTCGAGGGAGCTTCGGGAGATGCCGCCCAATGGGCTCCAGGGCAGGAAGGCCAGCCCGAGCTGCGTACTCAGCCGCAGCTCGGGCTCGCTGTCGCGGACTGCAGGGGAGTACTCGTTCTGTACGGAGACGAGGCCGTCGCCGAGGATCGCGTGCGCCTCGCGGATCTGGCCGGTGGTGACGTTGGAGATCCCGGCGGCGCGGATGGTGCCGGTGTCGAGCAGCTCGCGCAGCGCGCCCACGGACTCCGCCCAGGGCACGTCCGGGTCCGGCTTGTGCAGCTGGTACAGGCCGATGGCCTCGACGCCCAGGCGCTTCAGGGAAGCTTCGGCGGCGCGCTTGAGGTGGGCGGGGGTGGCGGTGACGGTCCAGCTGCCGTCGCCGGGCCGGCCGCGGCCGCCCTTGGTGGCGACGAGGAGGCGGGAGGTGTCGCCGCCGTAGCGGGCCAGGGCGCGGGCGATGAGGAGTTCGTTGTGGCCGGCTTCGCCGGCGTGCCAGTGGTAGCTGTCGGCGGTGTCGATGAGCGTGACCCCGGCGTCCAGGGCGGCGTGGATGGTGGCGATGGCCCGCTGTTCGTCCGGGCGGTGCTCAATGGACAGCGGCATGGCGCCCAGGCCGATGGCGCTGACGGTGGTGTCTGCGATGGTGCGGTACTGCATGGTGTGTCTGTTCCTCAGGTGGTGGGGGCGGCGGATGCGTCGAGGGCTTCGGCGACGGCACCGGGGAGCCAGTCGGTGGTGTGGGAGAAGGAGAAGCCCAGTTCTTTCGCGCGGGCGTTGCTCATGGCGTAGTGGCGGTCGAAGGAGAACGGCGAGGCCGGCTCGCCCGCGGCGGCGCTCCGGTACAGGGCCTTCCTGCCGGCCTGTTCGGCGATGACAGCACCCAGGTCGTAAACGTCGAGTGGACCGTCGGAGCAGGCGTTGATCGGGCCGGTGACGTCGGTGAGCGTGGCCGCCCACAGCAGCAGGTCCGCCAGCTCCTCGTAGTGGATGAAGACCGTGGGCAGCGCCTCGGCGTGCACGGCGATCTGCGTGCCCTGGGTGACGTGCTCGACGTAGTGCGCCAGCCGGCCGGTGAACTCCGCCGCGCCGCCACCGAGCACGTGGGCACTGCGCACGGCGGCGAAAGCGAACCCGTGATGCTGGGCGAAGACGGCCTCCGCCTGGCGCTTGCCTTCGGCGTAGTGCGCCTCCAGGTACGCCGCGTCGTGCCACGGCAGGTCCATGGCCACCAGCCATGTCGACGGGTCCACGACCTCCTCCAGCACCGGCGTGCCGGGTAGGACGGCCGGCAGTGCGGCGGTCGCCGGGTCGTAGACCTCGATGGTGGAGGTCATGACGTAGCGCCGGGTGCGGCCGCTGAAGGCGCGAGCGGCGATCGCGGCCTGCACGGGGGTGTAGCAGACCTGGTCGACGACCACGTCGAAGGTGCGGGAGCCGAGCGCGGCGATCAGGGCAGCCTCGTCGTTGCGGTCTACAACGAGGTGTTCGACACCGGGTGGCGGCGGGGTCGATCCGCGGTTAATCACCGTGACCTGGTGGCCGGCGGCCTGCAGGCGCTGGACCAGGAGCTTGCCGAAGTACCGGCTTCCGCCGATAACGCAGATCTTTCGCATGCCTCCATCCTGGACACCTACAGTCATCAGCAGAAGTGCCCACCTACTGGATACGTATTAAGGAATACTGTTGATCGATGTGCAGCGGCTGCGTGTCCTGCGGACGGTGGCGGAGCACGGCAGTTTCAACCAGGCGGCGGCAGCCCTCCATCTCACCCCCTCGGCTGTGTCCCAGCACGTCGCTGCGCTGGAGCGCAGCCTCGGCGCCCAGGTCGTGGCGCGCAGCACCCGCGGAGTCACGCTCACCCCGGCCGGTCGGATCATGGTCGGGGCCGCCGAGTCGGTCGCCGCGGAGCTCGAACACGCCAAGCAGCAGGTCGACCGGCTCGGTAGCGGCCGCACCCAGCTCACCATCGCCACCTTCACCAGCGGCGGCAGGCTCCTACTACCCGGCGCACTCGCCCGCCTCACCACCGCCCATCCCGAGACCGTGGTCCACGTCAGGGAGAGCGAGCCCGAGGACAGCCTGCCACTGGTCCGCCAGGGCGCCGTAGACCTCGCCCTCGCCTATCACTTCGACGGCCCGCTGCCCGGCCGGCCGGGCCCGAGCTCCAGCCTGGCGTGGACCGCACTCATGGAAGACCCCCTGCATATCGTGCTGCCCGACGCCCATCCTCTGGCCGGCCGCGAGACACTCGACATCGCTGAGCTGGCAGCCGAGCCCTGGGTACTCGGCTGCCTCAAGACCGAGACGTACCTGCGCCGCTACGCCGAACGCGCTGGCTTCGACCCGGAGGTGCGCGGCACGACAACGGACTACTTCTTCGCCCGCTCGCTCGTCGCTGCGGGCATGGGAATCTCGCTGGTCCCCTCCATCGCGCAGACTCCGCAGATAGCAGGACTACGCACCGTCCCCATCGCGCCGCCGACTCCGATCCGGCACATCGGCGTTGCCACGATCCTCCGCCGCGACCACGCCCAGGTCAGGACACTGGTACAGGCCCTCCAGGAACAGGCAGCAGCGCTGGACGAAACCTGACACACACAGCACGATCTGGCCTCATTCATCCGTACACAGCTGAGGAAGTCCGTGTGTACCCCTACGGTCGGCGGATGCGCCTCCGAATCGTCGACGCCTTCACCGACCGGCCCTTCCGCGGCAACCCCGCCGGAGTCCTGCTCTTCGAGAGCGGGTTCCCCTCGGACGCCTGGCTCCAGCAGGTCGCCACCGAGGTCAACCTGTCCGAGACGGCTTTCGCCCACCCCCTCCCGCCCGGCGGGGACGCCGACTGGGCGCTGCGCTGGTTCACCCCGACCAACGAGGTCGACATGTGCGGCCACGCCACCCTCGCCACCGCCCACGTCCTGGCGGCGAGCGGCCTCGCGACCGGGCTGATCCGCTTCACCGCGCGCTGCGGGATCCTCACGGCAGAGGTCGCCGAGGACGGGACCATCACCATGGACTTCCCGACGTCCTCACTGACGGCGGTCGAGACGGTGGCCGAGGTACAGCGTGCCCTGGGCGCCGAGATCGCGTCGGTCCACGACACGTCCGCGCACATCGGCGACCTGGTGGTCGAGCTGGCGGACGAGCGGACCGTACGCGAGCTCACCCCCGACCTCACCGCCCTGCGCGGCTACGCCCGGCGCGGAGTGATCGTCACCGCGGCCGCCGAGGACCCCTCACGGGGGTACGACTTCGTCTCGCGCGGCTTCTTCCCGGCCTTCGGCATAGACGAGGACCCGGTCACCGGCAGCGCCCACACCGCCCTCGCCCCCTTCTGGGCCGCGCGGCTGGGCCGCACCGAACTCGTCGGACTCCAGGGCGGAGCGCGCACCGGCCTGGTCACGGTCCGGCTCACGGGCGACCGTACGCTCCTGAGCGGCAACGCCGTCACCGTCATCGACGGCACACTGCTCACCCGGCCCCAGGACGGTTAAGGGGTCGGCAGCCAGCCCACCTTGCCCGCCAGCAGCGCGTACCCGCCGAAGGCCACGATGTCGAGAAGGGCGTGCGCGACGACCAGCGGCCCCACCCGGCCCCATCGGCGGTACGCCAGCACGAACACGGCGCCCATCACCGCATTGCCGATGAAGCCGCCGATGCCCTGGTAGAGGTGGTACGAGCCGCGCAGCAGCGAGCTGGCCAGCAGCGCGGCCATCGGCGACCAGCCCAGCTGACCGAGCCGGCGCAGCAGGTAGGCCAGCACGATGACCTCCTCCACCACGGAGTTCTGCAGCGCGGAGAGGATCAGCACGGGGAACTTCCACCACACGTCGGGCAGCGCCTCCGGCACCACCGTCAGGTTGAAGCCGGTGGCCCGCGCCACCAGGTAGAAGGCCAGCCCGGCGCTCCCGATCCCGGCGGCCACCAGCGCGCCCCGGCCCAGGTCCCAGCCCGGCCGGGTGCGGTCGAAGCCCAGCACCCGCAGCCCCGGCGCGCCCTCCCGGGTCAGCAGATGGGCGACCAGCAGCACCGGCACCAGCGCGGTCCCGATGCCGAACAGCTGCCAGGCCAGGTCCAGCCAGGGCCGGCCGGGCGCGTACGAGCCGTTGAGGGTGGCGGCCTGGTCCTTGAGGCCGCCCGGCTTGGTGAGCGCGCCGATGAAGCTGATCAGCGCCGAGACGCCGCTCGCACCCAGCGACAGCGCCAGCACAAGCAGCGTCTCGGTCCGCAGGAACCCGCGCCCGTCCGCGCGCAGCTCCCCGGCCAAAGGCCCCGACTCCGTCCGCACGCCCGACTCCCGTCCCGCCGTCCTCTTCCGACCACCCCATACTGCCTCGTCGGCGGGGGAACGGGATCACCGGACGGGATCGAACGCCCGGCCGGGCGGACTCAGCGCCCGACCGGCACCGACGCGTTCACCTCCTGCTCCGCGAGACCGACGGGCCAGGTGTGCACGGGATCGCCCTTGTGCATCAGCTCGCTGTACCGGCGGGTGGTCGCGGCCAGCGCGGCGTCCCGCTCCAGCCCCGCCGCCAGCGCCCGGTGGTAGGTGTCCACCTGCCAGGTCGCCCCGTTCACCCGGCGCCGGCACCGCTCCTCGATGATGCCGAGGTAGTAGTCCCGGTCGGCGGGCTCGATGCCCCACGCGTCCAGTCCGGCCGCCGCCATCGGCAGCAGCTCGTCCAGCACCAGCCGTACGGCGGGCACGCTCGCCAGTCCCCCGCCCCGCCCCCGGCGCGGCCAGCGCAGCCGCGCGTCGATCCCGTAGCGGCAGGCCGCGTCGAAGTTGGCCTCCGCCTCGGCGAACGGCAGCCGGCTCCACACCGGGCGCTGCTCGTCGGCGAGGGTCCGCACCAGCCCGTAGTAGAACGCGGCGTTGGCCACGACATCGGCCACGGTCGGCCCGGCCGGCAGCACCCGGTTCTCCACCCGCAGATGCGGCACACCGTCGGCGACCCCGTACACGGGCCGGTTCCACCGGTAGACCGTGCCGTTGTGCAGCACCAGCTCCTGAAGGCTCGGAACCCCGCCCTCGGCGAGCACCCGCAGCGGCTCCTCCTCGTCGCATATCGGCAGTAAGGCAGGGAAGTAGCGGACGTTCTCGGCGAAGAGTTCGTACGCCGAGTCCACCCAGCGCTCCCCGAACCAGGTGCGCGGCCGTACCCCCTGCGCCTGGAGCTCGGGCGGCCGGGTGTCGGTGGCCTGCGTGAACAGCGGCGGCCGCGACTCCCGCCACAGCTCTCGCCCGAACAGGAACGGCGAGTTGGCGCCGACGGCTATCTGGACGGCGGCCAGCGCCTGCGCCGCGTTCCACACATCCGAGAACCGCGCCGGAGTCACCTGCAGGTGCAGCTGTACGGAGGTGCAGGCGGCCTCCGGCACGATCGACCCGGAGCTCCAGGTGAGCCGCTCGACGCCGTCGATGTCGAGGGTGAAGTCCTCCCCCCGCATCATCAGGATCTGCTCGTTCAGCAGCGAGTAGCGGTCCACCGCCGAGAGGTTGGCGGTGACCAGGTCGGAGCGGGTGATCGTCGGCAGAATCCCGATCATCACCACGCCCGCGTCGATCTCCAAGGCCTGCCGGTGGGCATAGCCCAGCCCCGCACTCAGTTCCTCGGCGAGCTGGTCGAATACCCGGCCGCCGAGCCGGTGCGGAAGTACGTTTACCTCCAGGTTGAACATTCCGAGTTCGGTCTGGAAATCGGGGCTCGCAATCCGCTCCAGAACCTGGGCATTCACCATTCTCGGCAACCCGTCGGCACCCGCCAGATTCAGCTCGATCTCCAGCCCCATCATGTTCTTGGGGCGATCGAACCTCTTCTCCTCCAGAAGCCGCTCCAGCCCCTCCAGGCACTCGTGAAGCTTCCTCCGATACCGTTGCCGATCGGACAGGTCGAATCCGCCTGCCACGACCTTCTCCCCCATCGAAGCGTCCCTCCTCGAGTGGGCCTGGCCCTGGGCACCCAGGCGCGCGTTACGGTCGATGATGCCCCGGCGGCGTGATCGATAACGCCGAGGGGGCGCGCGTGGCGGGGAGCGCGCGCCGGTTTGGCCGACAGGCGCTATGGCACATTCACCTGGCAACTCTCTCCGCGCAAATTCCGTGTAGACATTGCCGGTTCCGGATAACCGACGCTTTCCAGCCGAGCCCCCGTCCGGTAACCTCCGAGGTCAGCGCGGGTTGTTCACGCGCAACCGGCATGAATGCCATGACAGCGGGACCGGTAAGCGTCTTGTCGGCAATAGGCGGGACAGCTAGCCGAAACACTGCGTGAACACATGTCGTATAAACTCCGCAAACGAGGCAGAGAGTTGGCGCGCGGCCATTGCCCCTCAGCCCCCCTCTGGCCCCAGAATGCGACAGCGCCGTCCGCACATTCCCCCGTACCACAGGTCTCCCAAGTGAGAGGCGACCCACCATGCCGCTGCATGTCCCCCCGGCTCCCGCGCCCGCCCTGCGCAGCGTCCTCGCGGCACTCGGTTCCCCCACCGCCGTCCACGAGGCGCACACTCCCTCCCTGCGCGCACTCCAGGGGCCGCTGACCGCCGAACTTCCGCTTCCGGTGCACGTCCTCGACCGGCTGCACACGCCCCACCACCTGGCCACGGAGGGCCGGCCGCCCCGCACCCGGCTCACCGGCTGGCGGTTCCTGATCCGCAGCGGAGAGCGTTTCGTCGCCGCGGCCGACACCCGGCTGACCCCGGACGGCTGGGCCTTCTCCCACTTCTTCGAGGGCCCCTATGTCGCCGCCACCGAACGGGCCCTGCGCCAGGCTGAATCGCTCGGCACGAACTACCAGCCGAGACTCCTGTCCGTACCGGAGCTGTACATGCTCACCCTGTGGCTGCACGGGGCCGTGGGCGCCGACGCCTCCGCCGGCCTGCCGGCCGCCGCGGACCTGCTGATTCCGCTGGCACCGGCCCCGCCCGGCATCGCCCCGTACCGGGCGCACCCCGTGTCCGAACTGCTGCCCGTACTGACCCACCGGCTCACCCCGCCGGTTCCCCCTTCACTGGCTGCCCCGGCCGCCTGACCACCCCGTTGACCCGGACGGACCATTCGGCCTAGCCCACTCGGACCAGTGTCGAACCACCCGAAATGACAGGGGAGTTGACCTGAACCGCCCGCACGAGTGATGCGTCATCAATCAATGAGGACAGCTGCCGGGAAATCCCTGCGGAGTCAGTGCCGTAGGGCAACACTGGGACCCTGACCAAACCAAGACAGTGATACGGGGGGCGGCCATGAACAAGGCTTCGAGCCGCAGCACACAGACCACACCGCAGCGAAAGAACGCATCCATGTGCCAGCACCAGCCAGCGTGCCCGTCAGCCGACTCCGCCGACCGGGAGGCCGCGCAGCCCGTGGCCAACCACCCGGAACAGGGCTGGAGCCTGCTGTGCAATGGCGTCCTGCTCTTCGAGGACACCGGTGAGCTGCTGCCGGACGGCCAGATCATCGCTCCGCACCGCCCGCTCGCGGCGGCGCAGGTGATGAAGGCGGCCTAGCCGACGACAGCGACGTCAGCACCAACAGCGACGTCAGCACGGCAGCGACGTCAGCACCGACAGTGACCGCTGCACCGACAGTGACCTCTGCACCGACAAGGGGCCGGCCCAGGAGCGAAGCTCCCGGACCGGCCCCTTCGTCATGCCGTGCGACTCGGTCGCCGTCGGCTCAGTTGTCGTACTCGTCCAGCGGCGGGCAGGAGCAGACCAGGTTCCGGTCGCCGAAGGCGCCGTCGATCCGGCGCACCGGCGGCCAGTACTTCTCGGCCGGCGTGACACCGCCCGGGAAGACGGCCTCGTCGCGGCTGTACGGGTGGTTCCACTCGCCGCCCAGCGCCGCCGCCGTGTGCGGGGAGTTGGCCAGCGGGTTGTCGTCCACCGGCCACTCGCCGCCCGCGACCCGCTCGATCTCGCCGCGGATGGCGATCATCGCGTCGCAGAAGCGGTCGATCTCGGCGAGGTCCTCGGACTCCGTCGGCTCGATCATCAGCGTGCCGGCGACCGGGAAGGACATGGTCGGCGCGTGGAAGCCGTAGTCGATCAGGCGCTTGGCGATGTCGTCCACGCTCACGCCCGTCGCCTTCGACAGCGGGCGCAGGTCGATGATGCACTCGTGCGCGACCAGGTTGGCCGGGCCGGTGTAGAGCACCGGGTAGTGCGGCTCCAGGCGCTTGGCGATGTAGTTGGCGCCGAGCACCGCCACCTGCGTGGCCCGCTTGAGGCCCTCGCCGCCCATGAGGCGTACGTACGACCAGGAGATCGGCAGGATGCCGGCCGAGCCCCACGGCGCGGCCGAAATCGGGCCGACGCCCGTCTCGGGACCGGCGGTCGGCTGGAGCGGGTGGTTCGGCAGGTACGGGGCCAGGTGCGCCCGGACACCGACCGGGCCCACGCCCGGGCCGCCACCGCCGTGCGGGATGCAGAAGGTCTTGTGCAGGTTCAGGTGCGAGACGTCGCCGCCGAAGTGACCCGGCTTGGCCAGGCCCACCAGGGCGTTGAGGTTGGCGCCGTCCACGTAGACCTGGCCGCCGGCCTCGTGCACCTGGGCGCAGATGTCGGCGACGTGCTCCTCGAACACACCGTGCGTCGAGGGGTACGTGATCATCAGCACGGCGAGCTCGTCGCGGTGCTGCTCGATCTTGGCACGCAGGTCGTCCGCGTCGACCTCACCGTCGTCGGCGGTCTTGACGACGACGACCTTCATACCGGCCATCACGGCGCTGGCGGCGTTGGTGCCGTGCGCGGAGGACGGGATGAGGCAGATGGTGCGCTGCTCGTCGCCGTTGGCGCGGTGGTAGGCGCGGACAGCTAGCAGGCCGGCCAGCTCACCCTGGGAGCCGGCGTTGGGCTGGATGGACACCTTGTCGTAGCCGGTGACCTCGCAGAGACGTTCCTCCAGCTCGGTGATGAGCGTGAGGTACCCCTCCGCCTGCTCGACCGGAGCGAACGGGTGCAGCTGGCCGAATTCGGGCCAGGTGACCGGCTCCATCTCGGTGGTCGCGTTGAGCTTCATGGTGCAGGAGCCCAGCGGGATCATGCCGCGGTCCAGCGCGTAGTCCTTGTCCGAGAGCTTGCGCAGGTAACGCAGCATCGCGGTCTCAGAACGGTGCTGGTGGAACACCGGGTGGCTCAGGTACGCGTCCGAGCGCAGCAGGCCCTCGGGCAGCACGTCGGCGGTGGTCTCGTCGAGGGCCTCGATGTCGGCGGTCACGCCGAAGGCGGTCCAGACGGCCTCGATGCCGGCGCGCAGGGTGGTCTCGTCGCAGGAGACGGAGACCTGGTCGGCGTCGACCTGGAACAGGTTGACCCCGCCCTCGCGAGCGGCGGCGACGACCTCGGCGGCCTTGCCGGGCACCCGCGCGGTGATGGTGTCGAAGTACGAGCCGTGCACGATCTCGACCCCGCCGGCCGTCAAGCCGGCCGCGAGCAGAGCCGCGTAGCGGTGCGTACGGCGGGCGATCGTCCGCAGGCCGTCGGGGCCGTGGTAGACGGCGTACATGCCGGCCATGACGGCGAGCAGCACCTGCGCGGTGCAGATGTTGCTGGTGGCCTTCTCGCGGCGGATGTGCTGCTCGCGCGTCTGGAGCGCGAGGCGGTACGCCTTGTTGCCGTCCGCGTCCACGGACACACCGACGAGGCGGCCGGGCAGCGAGCGGGCGTGCTTGTCCTGGACGGCCATGAAGCCGGCGTGCGGTCCGCCGAAGCCCATCGGGACGCCGAAGCGCTGGGTGGTGCCGACGGCGATGTCCGCGCCCAGCGAGCCCGGGGAGGCCAGCAGGGTGAGGGCGAGCAGGTCGGCGGAGACGGCGACGATCGCGCCGAGCTCGTGGGCCTGGTCGATGACCGGCTTGATCTCCCGTACCGCGCCGGAGGCGCCCGGGTACTGGAGCAGCACGCCGTAGACACCGCGCTCGGCGATCTCGGCCGGGATGCCGTCGGACAGGTCGGCGACGACGACCTCGATGCCGATCGGCTCGGCGCGGGTCTCGATCACGGCGATGGTCTGCGGCAGCGCATCGGCGTCGACCAGGAAGATGTTGCCCTTGGCCCTGCCCACACGGCGGGCCAGCGTCATGGCCTCGGCGGCCGCGGTGCCCTCGTCGAGCAGGGAGGCGCCGGAGGTCGGCAGGCCGGTCAGGTCGGCGACGACGGTCTGGAAGTTCAGCAGCGCCTCGAGGCGGCCCTGCGAGATCTCGGGCTGGTAGGGCGTGTACGCCGTGTACCAGGCCGGGTTCTCCATGACGTTGCGCAGGATCACCGGCGGCGTGAAGGTCCCGTAGTAGCCGAGACCGATCATCGACGTCAGGACCTGGTTGCGGTCGGCGAGCTGACGCAGCTCGGCCAGCACCTCGGCCTCGGTCCGCGCCTCGGGCAGGTTCAGCGCGGCGGCGGTCTTGATCACATCAGGTACCGCGGCGGCGGTCAGTTCGTCCAGCGAGCCGTAGCCCACCTGAGCGAGCATCTTGGCCTGCGCCTCGGCGTCCGGGCCGATGTGGCGCTGCTCGAAGGGGATGCCTCGCTCCAGCTGAGAGAGCGGAATGCGGTTGGCGGTCATGTACGGAGGCCTCCTGGTCGTACGACCTGCGAGGGGCACCACGGCGCGGGCACCCGGACGGCCTCCCCCTCTGTCATCTCAACCTGAGAGTTTCACCGGTCCTCCTGGGTATGGCCCGTGAGGTCCGGCTTTCACCGTCGGTGAGGAGAGGAACCGGCACTGCGCGCCCGGTACCCGCCCCTGCTTTCCAGAGTGGCCTCATCCGTGCGGTACGTATGCCTGAGAGATTCCGGGGAGGATTTGCTCCTTCGGCGCCTCCGTCGAACTCACTCGGAGGACTCTCCCGCACGGGGTCGACAGCCGTCCCCCAGCCTACCAGCGAGGATCCCGGGACCTCCCTCGAGTGGCCCCCTCTGCGAATATGCACTTTTGTAGTCATTACGGAGGAGTTGCGACCAATGGAGGGACGGGACCGTGCAGACCGACATCGATCCGCGCAGCCTGATCGGCCGCAAGGCGTTCGAC
The DNA here is from genome assembly GCF_018614095.1 of Streptomyces sp. ISL-87. Classification (GTDB taxonomy): domain Bacteria; phylum Actinomycetota; class Actinomycetes; order Streptomycetales; family Streptomycetaceae; genus Streptomyces. Next base: position 91,584 of record NZ_JAGGOY010000032.1, read on the forward strand.
CGCAATGGCACCAAGATCGGCACCGTTGACGAGGTCTACCTCGACGATGCCACAGGCGTCCCGGAATGGGCCGCCGTCCGAACGGGCCTCTTCAGCCGGGACGCGTTCGTGCCCCTGGAGCCGAGTGAGGTGGTCGGAGACACCCTGCGGGTGCCCTTCGAACGCTCCCTGATCAGGGACGCCCCCGATTTCGGCGTCGGCCGCCACCTCTCCCCCGAGCAGGAGCTCCAGCTCTACCACCACTACGGCCTGGACCTGGCCCTCCCCTCCGACTTCCACCACTCCCCGCCCCTGCCCCCGCTCCCCGCGGACGACCGCGACTTCGGCCGCCTGGCGGGCGAGGAGGGCTGACCGCCCGGGCCAGGGCCCGCACCCGGTCCTCCCGGCGGGCGCCCGCCCAGGCCCTGCGAGGCCGGCTCCAGGCCGCCGGCGCCGTTGGGCAGTCCCACGCAGCTCCGTCCACGCCCAAGGCGGCCCCGCCCGGCACCCGGCCCGGCCGGGTCAGCCGCCGGTCGGTCCCCTGGGGTCTGCGGTTGCCTGTCCCGGCTCCCCCACCAGCGGCAGTGGGTCGGACGGCTCCAGCTCGGGGTCGTCCACCCGGAAGGTGCGCACGCGGCCCGGCGGCGACCCGGGCTGCTCGAACCGCACGGTCACCCGCCCGACCCCGCTGCCCTGCACCCACCCCGGCCCGTACACCGCGTGCCGTACGTCGCTCCCTGCCGCCCAGCGCCGCTCGGGAGCGACCTCGGGCTCCCCCGGCAGCTCGGGCGCCTCCCGGTCCGCTACGGGACCTGTGGCCCCGCCCACCGCACTGGACACTTCCGGCGCGCCCGGCGCGCCCGCCGCATCCGCCGCATCCGCCGCATCCGCCGCACGACGGTCATCCACCCCGTCCGGCCCATCCACGTCGGCCCCGGAACCCGCGCCGGCCCCCTCCCCACCAGCGGCGAGCGCCTGGGCGAACAGATCCTCCTGCGTGTAGTCCGCCAGCCCTGTCACCCCCACCCCCAGCAGCCGCACCCCGCCCGTGGTGTCCACCGCCTCCAGCAGCCGCGCCGCCGCCTCCCGCACCACCGACGGGTCGTCCGTCGGCCCGCGCAGCGTTTCGGACCGGGTCAGCGTCGAGAAGTCGTAGCGCCGCACCTTGAGCACGATCGTGCGCCCCGAGTGCCCGGACCCCCGAAGCCGCTGCACGCACCGGTCCGCGAGCCGCTGTACCTCGTTCCGGATCCGGACCCTGTCGTGCAGGTCCACGTCGAAGGTGTCCTCCACGGACACCGATTTCGCATCCCGCTCCGCGACCACCGGCCGGTCGTCCAGCCCCAGCGCCATCCGGTACAGCCCGACCCCGTGCGCCCGACCCACCATCCGGACCAGCTCGTCCTCACCGGCCTCGGCCAGCGCGCCCACCGTGGTGATCCCGGCCCGCCGCAGGTGCTCCCCGGTGGCCGGTCCCACCCCGGGCAGGGTCCGCACCGACATGGGCGCGAGCAGCTCCCGCTCGGTTCCCGGCTCGATCAGCAGCAGCCCGTTCGGCTTGGCCTCCTCGGAGGCCACCTTGGCCAGCATCTTCGACCCGGCCAGCCCCACCGACCCGCTGAGCCCGGTGGCGGCCAGGATGTCGGCCCGCAGCCGCTCCCCCGTCGCCCGGGCGGTCCCGGAGTCGAAGGCGGTGCCGCCCGCCTCCAGGTCGACGAAGGCCTCGTCCAGGCTGAGGGGCTCCACCAGCGGGGACAGCTCCCGCAGCAGCGCCATGACGGTGTCGCTGACCGCCCGGTACAGGCTGAAGCGGGGGATCAGATAGGCGCCGTTCGGGCAGAGCCGCCTGGCCTGGGCCGTCGGCATCGCCGAATGCACCCCGAAGCGCCTGGCCTCGTAGGAGGCGGTGGCGACGACCCCGCGCGGGCCGAGCCCGCCGACGATCACGGCCTTCCCGCGCAGACTCGGCTTCGACGCCTGCTCCACGGAGGCGTAGAAGGCGTCCATGTCCAGATGCAGGATGGTCGGCGCGGCTCTCACAGCACCGATGCTGCCCTACGCCACTGACATCGCGGCGGCACCGGAGCGGGAACCGGGGCCCGCCCTGAGGATCAGGCCCCGGGGCACGCCCTAACCGGCCCGGTTGCGCCGCGCCGCGAGCTCGTCGGCCGGGTTGTGCCCGACCATCGTCTCGCCGGTGTCGACCCGTTCCCCGTGCAGCTGCGACAGCGCGTTCTCGACATCGCGCCAGACCACGCCGACCGCGATGCCGAAGATTCCCTGCCCGCCCTGGAGCAGGCTCACGACCTGGTCGGGCGAGGTGCACTCGTAGACGGTGGCGCCGTCGCTCATCAGCGTCATCCGCTCAAGGTCCGCGATACCCCGGTCATGCAGGTGCTGCACGGCCGTGCGGATGTTCTGGAGCGCGACCCCTGTGTCCAGGAAACGCTTGACGATCTTGAGGATGACCACGTCCCGGAAGCTGTACAGGCGCTGCGTGCCCGAGCCGTACGCCGGGCGGACACTGGGCTCCACCAGCCCGGTCCGCGCCCAGTAGTCGAGCTGCCGGTACGTGATACCGGCCGCGGCGCACGCCGTTGGTCCCCGGTAGCCGATCTGCTCGGGCGCCGGCTCGCCGCCCACCGGAGCGACCGGCGTCGACTCCGGCTGACGGCGCGCGGAGCCGACCGCTCCACCGCGCAGCGGGTACGGCCCACCCTCACTCCGTACGGGGATGCCCCCGGTCGTACCGTCGCCCGTGATCCTCACGCCGACCCTCCGTCCTTGACCTGCCACCTTGAAGGTAGGCAGTCACCAGGGGTGCGTCAACGATCGCCACACTCGGCACGCCGAGTGATAATCACCCTGAGAGTGGTTTCCCGTGCCCCTTAACGGGGAAAGGCTACTCGAATGGGCTGACACTCCCCGGTGGACGACTCGGCCGACGCCTCACTGCGGCCCGGTGCCGAAGTCCTCGGGCGAGATCTGGTCGAGGAACTCACGGAACTTCTCCACCTCGTCCTCCTGCTCGTCCGGAATGGCGATTCCGGCGTCGTCGAGCACGCCGTCACTGCCGTAGATCGGCGTCCCCGTACGCAGGGCCAGCGCTATGGCGTCGGAAGGCCGCGCGCTCACCTCGACCCCGCTGGCGAAGACAAGCTCCGCGTAGAAGACGCCCTCCCGCAGATCCGTGATGCGGACCTCGGTGAGCTCCTCGCCGATCGCCTCCAGCACGTCCTTGAACAGGTCGTGTGTCAGCGGCCGGGCAGGGGCCATGCCCTGCTGCGCGAAGGCAATGGCGGTCGCCTCCCCTGGTCCGATCCAGATGGGGAGGTACCGGTCGCCTCCCACTTCACGCAGGAGCACGATCGGTTGGTTGGAGGGCATTTCCACCCGGACACCCACAACGTCGAGCTCGTTCACACAGCAACCCTAGGACCTGCCCGGCAGGTTTGGGTAGTCGGGCCCCTCGAGGTCAGTGCAGCCGGACCCCGAGAGCGGTCTGTACGAGGGCTTCGTGCAGCCTTACCGAGAGCCCCGCGAGCTCTTTCATGGTGGCTTCGGCATGCGCCCTGGTCTGCGGGTTGCGATGCCGGCGCAGTGGTGCCACGACCTGCTCCACCAGCCCGGCCTCCCGGTCCGCGGCAGCCTTCATCGCCCGCAGATGCCTGGGCTCGAGCCCGAATCGGCCCAGATCGGCCACCAGCCGGGCCACAGTGACCGTCTCGGCGTCGAATCCGCCACCGGGAGCCTCGGCGATGAGGCCGTACGACTCCCACTCCACGAGTTGGACCTCGTCCACCTCGGCGGCCGCCATCAGCTCGGCCCGCCCCACGCGGGCCACGGTCGGCCGTTCCCGGCCCACCTCGCCGTACACGGCCGAGGGGCTGTTGGGATCGACGGACTCCCCGTGCGCCGCGGGCGCCGGGATGCGGATCTGCTCGCCCCGGTCAAGCGCGTCGAGCTGCTCGCGGATGACCTTCAGTGGCAGGTAGTGGTCGCGCTGCAGGCGCAGGATGCGGGCGAGCCGCTCCACGTCGTCGGTGCTGAACTTGCGATATCCGGAAGGTGTGCGCCTGGGCTCGACGAGCCCCTCCGCCTCCAGGAAACGGATCTTCGAAATCGTGACTTCGGGGAACTCGTCGCGCAGTGTGGTGAGCACGGTGCCGATGCTCACCAGCCGTCCGGACGAGCCGGCGGTGCCGTTCTTGGGGGCACCGCCGGTCGGGGTACGCAGCATGGGACCTTCCCTGGGGTGAGGGTCCCCCCGGACAGAGTCTGGGGGGCGGGGGTCCCCCCGGACGGAGTCTGGGGGCGTCAGACGCTCCGCAGGCTCGCGTAGAAGACCAGCCGGTACTTGCCGATCTGCACCTCGTCGCCGTTGTGCAGGGCGACCGAGTCGATCGGCTCACGGTTCACGTACGTGCCGTTGAGGCTGCCCACATCGGAGACGGTGAAGCCGCCTTCCTGGCCCCTGCGGAACTCGACATGGCGCCGGGAGACGGTGACGTCGTCCAGGAAGATGTCGCTCTGCGGGTGCCTGCCTGCCGTGGTCAGCTCGCCGTCCAGCAGGAAGCGGCTGCCGGAGTTGGGCCCGCGCCGCACGATCAGCAGAGCGGAACCCGGAGGCAGTGCTTCCACCGCGGCCTGGGCCTCGGGGGACAGCGAGGACGACGCGTGCGCTTGTCCCGACACCTCGGCCTCGTAGGCCTCAAGGCCCGAGATCGAGATGGTGGACGTGGTCTCCGAGGCACGCTCCGGCGTCAGACCCGCCCGCAGCGGCGCCCCGCAGTTGGAGCAGAATCGGCTGGCCGCATCGCTGCGGTGCCCGCACCTGCTGCAAACCTGCTCGGCCGACATGGACGGCTCCTCGCGCCGCGGCTGCCCCGCGGAGGCATTGGTGGCATACGGGTCGGAGGCAAACCCTCCACCCGTACTTGAGGTTGATGGTTCACCGAAACCTATGCGTCCGGTACCAGCAGGGTCAACAGCCGACGCGCCCTGCGCGCCCGAAATATCCCCTGCGCCGGCCACCTCGTCACGGAAGAGCGGCCGGTCGCCCTGCCCTTCCACGTCTCCATGCCCCGCGCGGTGCCTGGCCGCACCACTCTCCTCGCGGTTCTTCTTGCCGAACAACTTCTCAAACAACTTCACGGGCGATTCCCCTTGACCGAAACAGACCCGCCCGTGGGGCAGGACGAACTCCGAATGCAACACCTGCCGACCCGGACATACTGACAACGTCCGTAACCACCAGACAGTTTCCACCACGCACCGCGACTTCAGTGCGCCGACCCCCCGCAGGCTTCAGCCCGCGTGAGCTCCACCTTCCGTCCCACCTCACGGTGATGACGACCGAGCGTAGTCAGGCTGCTTCGCAGCCCGCAAGGCATCCACAACGATCTTCGCCGACCGTGTGACGGCGACGGTGGCCTGTTCCTTCTCCAACGTCTGGACGACACCGCCGGGAATGTTGAGCGCCGGCTCCAGATCCTGCGACTTGCCGATCACCCTGAATTCGTAGGGTTGTGAGATCTTCGTACCGTCGATCCCGATCCCATTGCCCTCGTCCGAGAAGTACGAGCTCGCCACGATGCGCACACCATTGATCTGGATCGCCTCGGCGCCGGCCGCCCTCAGCTCCTGGAGGGTGTCCAGCAGCTGATCGGACTGCACCTGGCCCTTGAGATCGGTGATCTTCAGGGTGATACCCGGTCCCTGCGCTGCCACGGTACCGGCCAGAATGCCCAGTTGACGTTCCTTCTCCACGGTCTGCTTCCGAGCCTCCTCCGCCTGGTTGGAGCTGCTCTCCAGCTCCCTGCGCTGGTCCTCCAGCTTCTGCTTCTCGTCCTCCAGGCGCTTGGTCCGACCGTCGAGTTCGTCGAGGATCCGGACCAGGTCCTCCTGGCGGGCTCCGCGCAGCGCACTGGAATCGCTGTTGGAGCGCACCTGGATGGCCAGGCCCAGACCGAGAAGGAACAGCAGCGCCGCGACGATCAGTTGGGCACGGCTCACCCGCGGCGGCCACAGACCGGCCGCCAGTCGCTGTCGGCCCGTCTGCGCGGGCTCCGCGGCCTGCGCCTGCCCCTCTTTAAGAGGCTGCTCGGGAACGTTCGGTTCCTCGGGCGGAGTGTCGTTCGTGTTCATCGGCCTCACGCCCGGAAAACGTGCCTGCGGATGGCCGCGGCGTTGGAGAAGATGCGGATACCCAGAACGACGACCACACCCGTGGACAACTGCGAGCCGACACCGAGCTGGTCGCCGAGGAAGACGATCAGCGCGGCCACGACCACGTTCGACAGGAACGACACCACGAAGACCTTGTCCACGAAGATGCCGTCCAGCATCGCGCGCAGACCGCCGAACACCGCGTCCAGCGCCGCCACCACGGCGATCGGCAGATAAGGCTCCACCACGGCCGGCACTTCGGGCCGGACCAGAAGTCCGGCCACCACTCCGGCCACGAGGCCCAGTACCGCGATCACGATGCACCCTTCTTCGGCTCTACTGCTGTAGCTGTACGTACGGTCAGACTGGACGCGGCCGGCAGCCGCACCTCGTTCACGGCGGACAGGGTGTAGCGGATCCCGTAGCTCTCCTGGAGCACATGAAGGTACTGGCCGTCCGCGGAGTCCTGGAACTTCGTGCCGAGCCGCTTCTTGTCACCGATCGCGAGCACCTCGTACGGCGGCACCAGCGGCTTGTTGTCGACCAGTATCGCGTCACCCGCGGCCCTGATGGCCGACAGTGCCGTCAGCCGCTGCCCATTGATGGAGACCGCCTCCGCCCCGGACTGCCACAGCCCGTTGACGATCTTCTGCATGTCCCGGTCCCGCAGCCGGCCGGTGTCCGAGAACCCGGCGCTCTCACGCGGACCGTCACCGCCGCCCGACGAGGAACCCTTCGCATCGTCCACGACCAGCTTGACGCCGGGTCCGTGGACCTCCGTGGCACCCGACAGCAACGCCACCAGCTGGCCCTTGTCCCCGCCCTGCTGCTTGAGCGCCTCACGCTGGCGGTCCGCGACGTCCCCGCGCAACCGCTCGATGTCCCGCTCCACACCGTCCGCGTGATCGTCCGCCCGCTGCACCCGGTCGATCAGCTCCTGGCGCTCCTTGGCCAGCACCGGCGCCGACACCCGGGCCTGGGCGGCGCCCAGCGTGACGACCATCGCTGCGAGCACGAGCCCGGCGGCGAGCGCCAGCTTGGCCTTCAGGGTCCGGGGCAGTCCCGCCGTACCCTCCGCCTCACGCCGGGCCGAAGCCTCCGCATAGCCCTCGTCGAGAGTGTGGTCCATCACGTGCGTCAGCAGCGACATGGAAGCGTCCGGGCGCGCGGGGGGCGTGGCCGAACTCCGGTTGTTGGGCGGCTGCGACATGCCGCACATCGTCGCATGTCGGCGCCGCCCGCACCGAATGCACCCGTCCGGCGGGCCAGGGCCGCAGACTCGCCGCCCCGGCCCGCCGGACTCCGGTCCTACGTCCTCAGTGCCCGGCTCCGTCCACCACGGCCGCCCACTCGTCCAGCAGCGCCTGCGCGGACGCGTCGTCGGGACCCTCGGCCCACAGGTGCGTCACCGCCTCCGCCGGGTCCGGCAGCACGAGCGCCCACCGCCCGTCGGTCTCGACCACCCGCACCCCTTCGGTGGTGTCCACCTGCCGCTCGCCGGCTACCTCCACGACCCGCCGCATGACGAGCCCCTTCACCGCCCACGGCGTCGGCACATCCCGCTTCAGCACATGCGCCCGCGGAATCCTGGCGTCGATCTGGCTCAGCGTGAGCTGCGTCCGCGCCACCAGACCGATCAACTGGACGAAGGCCGCCGACCCGTCGAAGACACTGCTGAACTCCGGGACGATGAACCCGCCCCGGCCGTCCCCGCCGAAGATCGTGTTCTCGGCACGGCCCACCCGGGTCAGATCGTCGGGCGAGGTCGTCGTCCACTCCACCTGGGTCCCGTGGTACGCCGCCACCTGCTCGGCGACCCGGGTCGTGGTCACCGGAAGCGCCACCTTGCCGCTGCGCTTCTCGGCCGCCACCAGGTCGAGCAGCACCAGTAGCGCCCGGTCGTCCTCGATGATCCGCCCGCGCTCGTCCACCAGGGAGATCCGCTCCCCCACCGGGTCGAAGCGCACGCCGAAGGCCGCCCGCGCCGAGGCGACGATCTCCCCGAGCCGCACCAGCCCGGCCCGCCGGGACTCCGCGGTCTCCGTCGGCCTGGTCTCGTCGAGCCCCGGGTTGATCGTCAGCGCGTCCACCCCGAGCCGGCCCAGCAGGCTCGGCAGCACGAGCCCGGCGCTGCCGTTGGAGGCATCCACCACCACCTTGAGCCCGGAATCGGCGATCCCGGTGGTGTCCACCCGCCGCAGCAGCGACCCGGTGTAGGCATCAAAGAGGCTTCCCGGGAACTGGAGGTCGCCGATCTCGCCGGGGAACGCCCGCCGGTACTCCTGGCGCGCGTACACCCGGTCTAGCTTGCGCTGCTGCTGGAGCGAGAGATCCGCTCCGCGCTCGTCCAGGAACATGATGTCCACCGAGTCCGGCACCCCGGGCGAGGTCCGCAGCATGATCCCGCCGGCAGTGCCTCGGGCCGTCTGCTGCCGCGCCACGGGCAGCGGCACGTTCTCCAAGTCCCGGACGTTGATGGCGCTGGCCTGAAGCGCCGAGATCACCGCCCGCTTCAGCGCTCTCGCACCGCGGGAGTGGTCACGGGCCGTGGTGACCGTGGCCCCCTTCTTCAGGGTCGTCGCATAGGCGCCGGCGAGCCGGACCACCAGCTCAGGGGTGATCTCCACGTTCAGGATCCCGGAGACACCGCGTGCGCCGAAGAGATGTGCCTGCCCGCGCGACTCCCAGATCACAGACGTGTTGACGAAGGCACCCGCCTCGATCGTCTTGAAGGGGTAGACCCGCACATTCCCCTGAATGATCGATTCCTCGCCGACGAGGCACTCGTCACCGATGACGGCCCCGTCCTCGATCCGGGCGGCCCGCATGATGTCGGTGTTCTTGCCGATGACGCAGCCGCGCAGATTGCTGTGGGGCCCGATGTACACGTTGTCGTGCACGACCGCCTTGTGCAGGAAGGCCCCGCTCTTGACGACGACGTTCGACCCGATGACCGTGTGCTCGCGGATCTCCACGCCGGCTTCGACCTTGGCGTAGTCCCCGATGAACAGCGGCCCGCGCAGCACCGCGTCAGGGCTCACCTCGGCACCTTCGGCGACCCACACCCCGGGCGAGATCTCGAAGCCGTCCATCTCGACCTGGACCTTGCCCTCGAGTACGTCGGCCTGCGCCTTGACGTAGCTCTCGTGCGTGCCGACGTCCTCCCAGTAGCCCTCGGCCACATAGCCGTAGATGGGCCGGCCTTCCTTCATCAGCTGCGGGAAGACATCGCCCGACCAGTCCACCGGAACATCCGGGTCCACGTAGTTGAAGACCTCGGGCTCCATCACGTAGATACCGGTGTTGACGGTGTCCGAGAACACCTGTCCCCAGGTCGGCTTTTCCAGGAACCGCTCGACCTTTCCTTCCTCGTCCACAATGGTGATGCCGAATTCCAGCGGATTCGGCACCCGGGTCAGGCATACCGTGACGAGTGCGCCCTTCTCCTTGTGGAAGTTGATGAGATCGGTGAGGTCGAAGTCGGTGAGCGCATCTCCGGAAATGACGAGGAACGCATCGTCCTTCAAGGCTTCCTCGGCGTTCTTCACACTGCCGGCGGTGCCGAGTGGCTTCTCCTCGTTGGCATAGGTGAGCTCCATCCCGAGCTCCTCGCCGTCACCGAAGTAGTTCTTGACCAGGGATGCCAGAAACTGCACGGTGACCACGGTCTCGGTGAGCCCGTGCCGCTTGAGCAGCCTGAGCACATGCTCCATGATCGGCCGGTTGACCACCGGCAGGAGCGGCTTGGGCATGCTCGAGGTCATGGGGCGAAGACGCGTGCCTTCGCCACCGGCCATCACGACGGCCTTCATGTCGGAAGAGTCCTCCTTGAGAGACGACGTTCTTGCCGACCTCACCCGTCCCGACGGTGACTCCGCAATTCTTCCGCGTCAGCCCGGCGCCGAGCGAGATCAATCGGCCGCGGTGTCCGCCTTCACGAGTCGGCGGACTTGCACCACGTAAAGGATTCCTGCCCACCAGTAGAGGGTTGTACCCCATCCGGCGAACGCCCATCCGAAAACTGCCCCCGTCCAGGCCAACCAACCCGTACCGTCACTGAGCAGTAGCAAGGGGAACGCGTACATCAGGTTGAAGGTCGCGGCCTTGCCGAGGAAGTTGACCTGCGGCGGCGGATAGCCGTGGCGCCTGAGGATCCAGACCATGACCAGGAGCATCAGCTCACGGGCCAGCAGCGCCCCTGTGAGCCACAACGGCAGAATCTCGCGCCAGGTCAGACCGAACAGCGTGGACAGGATGTACAACCGGTCCGCGGCAGGATCGAGCAGCCGTCCGAGGCTGCTGATCTGATTCCAGCGCCGGGCCAGCTTCCCGTCGAGGTAGTCGCTGACCCCGCTGAGCATCAGGACGGCGAGTGCCCATCCGTCGTGCTTCGTCAGGATCAGCCACAGGAACAGGGGTACGCCGGCGAGGCGAGCCATGCTCAGGATGTTCGGAATGGTGAAAATTCGGTCAGTCTGAACCCGAGTCTCCTGGACCTCCACCCGGGGGCCTCCACTGTGACTGTAGAAATATCGAAACCTGTCCCCTGACCCTACAGGAGACCCGGCGTGGGTCCTGAACGCAGAAAAGCC
>NZ_JAGGOY010000033.1 GCF_018614095.1 Streptomyces sp. ISL-87
CGCCAGGCCGGTCTGGATCTGTTTGAGGTCGTATCTGCAGAGCGCCCAGACGCTTCTCCACCACGGCACTGACCACGCATTCCATACGCGGACGCACCGTCCGGGGCCGCGGAGACCGGGAAGACTTCGTCACACCCAGCCCAACGCGACCACCCCCGGACCGGACACCGGCCGAGCTACAGCTCCACCTGAATCAGCCACCCGCGAAGAACGGAACTAGCAGCGTTCCGGCTCCGGCGATATCCCGCGGGCGCGGGATGAAGGACGCGACGGCCCGCCGGATGATCGGCCTCAGCAGGTCCCAGCGGCGGCTGACCGTGGACTGGCTGACACCGAAGACCGCACCCGCGACCTCCTGCGTGAGGTTCTTGCGCATCAGGCAGACCACCAGCATCACCGATTGGTACAGCCCGATCGCCGCGGGCCGTCCGCCCCGCCTCACGACCTCGCCGAGCAGCTCCGCACACCGCCCGTACAGCAGAACCCGTTGCCCGCTGTCGAGCCCCGTGAGAACATCAAGGTTCAACGGTCCGTATCCTTTCGTTTACGCTTCGCGACGCAAATGAAAGAGTGCGGGCCGTTGCCATATCCACGGTTTTGAGCAATCCACCAAGATCTGCGAATGACAGGTACCGTTTGATGTACACAACAGAGCTAACAGAAGCCTGCATCGAGGATGCGAGCAACACCTTGGTTGCGCCTTCGATGTTGCAAGATAATGACTTGATCAGGGACTTCTTCGGGTCCACAATCACGCCAGAGGATCTTGCTTCTGGTTCGCCCAACCTCGCGCAGAAGACTGTCTACCTGTGTGGCGATATATCCGGGATCAGCGGCCGCCAACTGCATGCGGCTGCCCGGGTATTCGTTATCCGGGAGCTATCACACGGTTACCACGAGGACGTCGACAAACCTTGGACCGTCGTCGACGTCGGCCGAGTTCCCATCCGCGTACACGGCGTCGGCGTGTACTACCGCCGCTTTTTCGGACTCGGCGCCGATCACTTCGGACGGATCCGTGCGGAGCACGCGTTCCAGTCCCTGACGGAGTCCACCAAGCCTGGAACAGCCCATCGCAGCGGAATCTATCTGACGCCCGTCACACGAAACGGTGACGAACTACATTTCCGCCTGCTCCGGTGCTCCACGAATCTCTCGGGGCCGACCGAGAGCTTTCGTCCGACCGACACGCGCATCGTCGAGGCTCTGAACCGCGAGGCCGCCGCCGTCTTCCGGAACCAGGCACCGCTAAATCACGTCCTCGCTCAGATCTACCACAACACCCTTGCCACGGCCGAGCGCAAGCAGTCCAAGGCCAAGATCTCGGCCCATGCCGACAAGACCAAGGACATGCCCGTCAATGGCATCATGGCCTTCTGCACCTTCTATGACCGGCTCGACAAACTGCAGCCCCTGGCCGAAGACGCCTTCGACTATGGTGTGAAGGGTGCCAGCGGGCTGACCAAACTCCACTTTCGCTTCAAGGAGCCGACCGAAGAACACGACGGGGTCGCGCTCCCCCCGCAGTTCACCCTGACTCTCTACCCCGGCTCCGTGTTCTTCATGCCGCTGTCCACCAACCGCCTGTATACGCACGAAATCCGGCCCTCAACGTTGGACGCCGAGTTGCTCCCGACCCGCCTGGGATACGTGGTGCGCTGTTCGAGCGCCGAAGCCGTTCACAAGAACGGCCGCACGTTCCTCAAAGTGGCCGGAGATTTGGTGAAGCTGGGGCCACCCACACCGGCCGGCATGAACGAGCTGCGCAGGCTGTACGCCGAGGAGAACAGGACCTCGTCCTTCATTGATTACGGCGACGAATTTCTCTTCAGTATGAACACGGGAGACTACGTTGCCCCCCGAGTCTAGGATCTCGGATGAGATCCTCTCGTGCGCTTTGCCAACCGAGGAGAATCTCTTTGTGGAGCTGTCCGCGTCGGCTCGTTTGGAAGACGTAGGAAAAGGCCGGCGAGGCGCCGCGCTTACCAAGATCGACGAGGCGGGTGGTGTGCCTCTCGTACGTACTACCAATCGATACAGCAGCCCGACGCAGCGTTTCCGGGCGGTGCACGAACGGCTGGCGCAACAGATTCAAGAACGTGCGGCGCTTTCGGTCGGCTTCAACAACGCTCTCATCGAGAGCTACACGAACGCTTACACAACCATGGGCAGCCATTCCGACCAAGCCCTCGATCTGGCCAACGAGTCGTTTATCGCCGTCTTCTCCTGCTACCAACATCCCGAAGCGAGCCCGCCGAGGAAGCTGATCTTCGAATCAAAGAGGTCCGGTGGCGAGAAGTTCGAGATCCCCCTCGCCCACAACAGTATCGTCGCGTTTTCTGTCGACTCGAATCGGCGACTCAGGCACAAAATCGTATTAGATACGCCCGTCCAGACGGCGGACAACCAATGGTTGGGTGTAACCTTTCGAACGTCAAAGACCTTTGTTCGGTTTCGCGACGGACATGTATACCTCCCGCAGGGTGCGCGCCTCATGTCGGCCGACGATGAGCAGAGGCGCGAGTTTTACCAACTACGGCGCCGTGAGAACAATGAAACGGACTTCATCTACCCCCTGCTGACGTACACCATCAGCGAGAGCGATCTGATGCCGCCCGTCTGACCTTGAGGGCTTTTGAATAACCCTCCCGCAACCGGCTACGCGGACTTCTACGAGCAGTACAGGCGGCTCCGGGGCCGCAAGATCCAGATGGGGCCGACCCGTCGGTGGACCGGATTCACTGGCATGCTCAACGACCTTTACACATGGGCTCGACGGGAAGGACTACTGCGAGGGCAGAGGAACCGAGGACGGGAGCAGTCGCTCAAGACCTTGCGGAACATGGTTGCCCACCCAAACGGGTACCACCTCACCACGCCAGTGGACGCGGCATATACGCTCTCCAGCCTGGCCGAGATCATCAGTCAGCTGTGGGGGCACCCGACGCCTGGAGGCCGCCTATATCCCGCCCCCGTCGACCGCAGGACCGTCGCAATCGGATGGGAGGCGCAAGGCGACAGGGTCACGATTTGCCACGCCGAATACCTGCCCACAGCCGAAGAGAGCGGCACGTGGGAGTACGTACTGGTGCAAGGGGTGTTTTCCCCCGGAGAAACAGAAGATCCCACCCTCTTCGAGTTCGATTCCCTGGTGGAGAACACCACCTACCTGTGCGACCTCCTCTGGGGCCCCGGAACGCGAACGCAGGCCCTGGCATGGTTGGAGACCACCCAGCCTCCGACCGACACCTGCGACCACCTCGACCGGATCTTCCTGATCCGGCACCATGACAATCTTCTGCATCTCCCGATGCGCCCCGAGATCGCAGCAGGGCTGCCCACCCCCGAGCTCTCCGGCACTGGTACACAATCCGCGCGGACGACCCTCGTGACGCCTTCTTCCACGTGCGCCAACTCGTCACCCAGACAGCGCCGCAGCACACCGCAACCGGCGAATGCGGACAGTGCTCTGCCGCCACGCTCAAGCGGGGCAACCACGAGCAGGCGCTGACCGCAGCTGCGCGGGAAGGCGCAAGTGAGGTGACCCCCGCAGTGTGGACACAGGGGTTCATGCTGCGAGTTGGAGTAGCTGTCTGGTGGTGCTGCTGTTCGAACTCCATCGGGGGGAGGTAGCCCAGCGCGCTGTGGCGTCGGCGGGCGTTGTAGTAGGTGAGCCACTGGAAGATCTCCATCCTCGCCTGCCGCATCGTCAAGAGCAGCTTCCCGTGCATCGTTTCTCGTTTCAGTCCCTGCCAGAAACTCTCGGCGAGGGCGTTGTCGTAGCTGGAGCCGACCCTGCCCATGCTTCTGCGGATGCCGTGCAGGTCGCAGACCTGGGCGAACGCGGCCGAGGTGTATTGCGAGCCCCTGTCCGCGTGGAAGATCACCCCGGTGACGTCACCGCCGCGGGCCGCGACCGCGGCCTGGAGCGCGTCGATGACGAGCCCGGCCCGCATGTGCGGGGCCATCGAGTAGCCGAGCACCCGGCGCGAACGGATATCGATGACGCAGGCGAGGTAGAGCCACGCGGTCCCGACCTGCACGTATGTGATGTCGCCGCACCACTTCTCGTCCAGAGTGACAGCGGCGAAGTCCCGCTGGACCAGGTCCGCCACCGGCGGCGCGAGCCGGTCCGGGACCGTGGTGCGCTTCTTCTTCCGCAGGTGACGGCCGACGATGCCGTGCTTGCGCATCAGCCTGGCCACCCGTTTGCGGTTGACCGTGTGGCCGAAGCCGCGCAGTTCGGCATGGACTCGAGGCGGGCCGTAGTTCCCGCGGTGTCCGGCGTGGATTTCGTGGATCTCCTCGACCAGGGCGTCCTCGGCGGCCTGCCGCCCTGCCCGCGCCTCGGCGCCGGCGATCCACCGGTAGTAGCCGGAGCGGGAGACTTCCAGCACCCGGCATATCCGCTTGATGCCGAACATCTCGGCATGGGCGGAGACGAAGTCCCAAGCGGCGGTCTTCACTTCATCTCCCGGGCGAAATAGGCCGCTGCCCGTCGCAGGATCTCCCGCTCGAGCTGCCATTCCTTCTCCGCCTTGGCCAGCCTGGTGTTCTCCGCCCGCAGCCGGGCCAACTCGGCCTCGGTGTCCTGCGACGCTACGGCGGCGACCGGACGGCCGTCGGCGTCACGCACCCAGGTCCGCAAAGTCTCGGGGTTGACGTTCAGATCGGCCGCGACGTCCTTGAACGTCCGCCTGCCAGCCGAAGCCCGCCACAACGCGATCGCGTCGGAGCGGAACTCCGCACTGTACTTCGAGGGCCGTGCCACGTAGATCTACACCTTCCAGGACCACGAAGATCCATTGTTAGGTGTGTCCACACCACGGGGATCACCTCAGTCGCGGCATCCCCCGCCAACGCTGCCCCGGGCAACCGCCGTTGCAGTTTTCGTTGGCGCCCTCGCCACGCTGCTTGCTAGGTTCGGGCGCGGCTCGACGCGGTGAACGTGCGAAGCGCCGCCGACGGAGACGACCCGATCAGCAGCAGGGCTTGGGCGGGCGGCCTCCCGAATGGGAAGGTTCGCCGACATGCTGGCCCAAGTCAAAACCCACGTCCTGATACTCATCGGTGTGTGGGCGGCGCTCGGTGCGCTGCTGATGCCGCTCCTCGGCTCGTGGGGCGGCGTGATCGCCGGAGCCGCCGCAACTCAGGTCGCCTACCTCACCGCCAGGGCCTGCAGAAGCGATGCGCCCGGTCTGTGGGCGACCGGCATGATCTTCACCTGGACAGGTGCGATCGGGCTCAACGTCCACGACTGGCGTACTCACGGCGCCGGCATCGGCATCGTGGAGACGGTGTGCCTGGCGGTCATCGCCTCCATCGGGGCCGTGTGGCTGACCCGCCGGTTGAAGACAGTGGTAGAAGGCTTCAAGACCAAGTTCAAGGCCTCAGTCGTCGAAGCCACCGCGATCAATGAACGAGCCGAAGCCGAGCGCGCCCAGCGACGCGCCGGCCAGCCGGACGGGTACGCCGAGTTGGGGTTGCGCCGGGAGGCCCGGCTGGATTTCCTCACCACCACCATCACGGATCACGCCCGCAAGGTTGCCGCCGACGGCCGCCCGGCGGCCGAGGCGGCCGACGCGGTCGCCGATGTCCGCACAAGGCTGGCCAAGGACCCCGGGCTGCTGCCGCACCTGCGCTACAACCTGGGCAGGGCCGATGTGGACGAGAACGTACGGGCGGTCGCGGCAGCCCTGCTCTCCGAGGCGGCCGGGCAGCCGCCACATCCTCTGTAGAGCGCGGGCAAGGGTCGCGGGCCTCGTCACGGACGGCCAGACGACGTCAACACGTTCAACTTCAGTACCCTTGCACCATGACGCTGCACAAGACCGTCGATGTGAGTGTTGACGCGATGATCGAGGACCTCCGGACACTCGTCGAAATCGAGTCTCCCTCGCGTGATCTCGACGCCTTGACCGCCTCGGCCAAAGCTGTCGCCACCGTCATCGAGAGCCGCCTCGGCGGGCACGCCGCCCTCGTGGAGAGCGAAGCCGGGCCGCACGTCCACTGGTCGGCCGGTGGCGATCCCAAGGTGCTGATCCTCGGTCACCATGACACGGTGTTTCCGCTGGGCACCCTTGAGCGCCGCCCGTTCATGGTCGAAGACGGGCATGCCACCGGCCCCGGGGTCTTCGACATGCTCGGCGGTCTGGTCCAGGCCGTGCACGGCCTGGCGACGCTGGACGACCGGTCAGGCGTCGAGATCCTGGTGACCGCCGACGAAGAGGTCGGCTCCCGTACCTCGCGGGCTCTCATCGAAGAACGGGCCCTTGCCTGCGGCGCCGTACTCGTACTCGAGGGCGCCGCTGACGGCGGAGACCTGAAGACCGGCCGCAAGGGCTGCGGCACGTTCCAGGTCTCCATCACGGGCCGCGCGTCGCACGCAGGACTTGAGCCCGCCGCCGGGGTCAACGCCCTGATCGAAGCAGCGCACCAGGTACTGGACATCGCAGCGCTGGGCCGCCCCGACATCGGTACGACCGTCACCCCGACCGTCGCGTCCGCAGGAACCCTGGACAACGTCGTCCCCGCAGAGGCGACCGTCATCGTCGACGTCCGGGTCGAGGAGGCCGGCGAGAAGGAACGCATCGAATCGGCCTTCGCCGCGCTGGCTCCGCATCTCGACGGGGCGGAGATCTCGGTTCAGGGGGCTGTCAGCCGGCCCCCGATGCCCGAGTCGGCGTCGGCCGGACTCTTCGCGGTGGCACGGCAGCTGCTGCCCGGCCTCGAAGGCAAGTCCGTCGGCGGAGGAAGCGACGGCAACTTCACGGCCGCATTGGGGGTGCCGACACTCGACGGCCTCGGAGCAGTCGGGGGCGGCGCCCACGCCGACCACGAGTACCTGGTGATCGACGTCATGGCCGAGCGGGCGAACCTTGTTGCCGGACTGGTGAAGGCGATCCGCGGCACGTAGGACGACGAGAGTCGAAAGCGGTGGCCGCGGCGGATCAGCAGCCGGCAGCCATCCCGCTGTCCGGGCCCATCGGGGGCACCGGGGAAGATGCCCCTGCGGCGACTCACCTTGAACTCTTCGCGGACTACTCCCAGATCCATGTCCTGGACGAGGAATCCGAGGCGGACTTCAGCGACGTGTGGACCGGGCAGAGCGTCCTGGACGGGCTCGGCGTCACGGACGACGCCCTGGCCATCCGTACCGCGGTCAACTACACCGTGGCGGTCGCTGTCCACGTACTCGCAGACCGGCCGGACGACGACAGCGCCGGCTTCGACCACGTCGTCGAGGCGAGCCTGCGCGTGGCCTCGGGGCGGCTCGTCGTGCTGGGCTGCACCGACTACTTCCCCGACGCGGCACGGTTCGAGCTGCCCGCCGGGTGGACCCGGCTCCGGGCCTCCCGGCGGAACCTCGCTGCCGCCGTCAGCACCCTCGACTTCGAAGGGGAGCCCGAGACCCTCGAGGAGGTTCGGCTTCAGGTCTGGCCTGCGCCGCCTTCGGCAGCGGACGTCATCAAGCGGTGGGCACGGGTCGAGGAGTAGCCGGCTCGGCGGGTCGTGTCACGCCAGGGTTGGCGTTCGGGGCCTTTGAGGGCGCAGCTAGGCTCGGGCCGACCAGTAGTTGATCAGATATGAGGGGGCGTCACCACCGTCGCGGACGACAACAAGCGCGCAGTCCTGGGCTTCTTCGAGGCAGTCAGCGACCGCCGGCTGGAGGACCTTCCGAGGTTCGTAGCAGCCGACGTGGTGGATCACAACAAGATCATTCACGGTGAGGCCGACGAGCCGGGGGCCGCATTCGAGGGATTGCGCCAGCAGGTGGCCGCCTTCGACCCGCTCACGGTGCGCGTGGACGAGCTGATCGGAGAGGCTGACCGCGTGGTCGCCCGGGTGACCCAGGGCGGTGTGCATGGCGGAGTCCATCCGCGCATGCCCGAGCCGACCGGCCGGAGCTTCGAGAACGAGGCCATCTGGATCTTCACGCTGGCCGACGGCCGGATCACGCAGATCCGGGCCGTCAGCGACCGCCTCGGGTTGTTCCTCCAGCTTGGCTGGGCGTGGCCGCAGGCCGACTGACCGCCCGTCACCGGTCTGAGCTCTTTTCAGATCTGGGCGGCCGCGGAACTGCTGCCGGAGCGGCGGCCCGCCGGGGTCGCGCTCAATCCGGCAGCCCCGAGGAGGTCCTGCTGCGGCTGCTCGCCGACGGTCGGCCGACCGGCCGTACGGATGGTGATGTGCCGCGACCGGATCCTGCCCGACGCCGTCGTGCGCGCCGTGCTCCAGCACCCTGACGCGATCCCGACTGGTTCGTCCGCGCCCACCTCACCCAGGCGCCCCGGATGCCTGCGGGCGGCTGGCCGAGGCCCCTTCCGGACGAGGCCGCCGTGCGCATGATCAGGACGTACGAGGACGAGCACCTCCAGGGCGGGGTGATGCGCCGGCTGGTGGCGGCGCAGGGTCAACGCGCCTGCGCCGGGTCAGGCCTCGTCGCCCCTGAGCCGGTCGCGCTGGAGCTGGTGGGCGAGGGCGCGGCGCACCGAGGCCGGTGCGGCGGTGGCGGCGGTGGCGGCGGTGGCAGTGGCGGCGGCGGTCGCCTTCGAGGGGACGTCGAGACCGCGGCTGATCTGGTCGTACGCCTTCCGGTAGCCGGCCGGCATCTGTTCCTGGTGGAGCCTCAGGTCCTCCTCGAGGAGGCGCCGCAGCTCGTCGACGTTCTGGGGCGTGAAGCGCTTCTTGCCCCGGGCGAGGGCGTTGACGTAGCCGGTGCAGCGGGCGGTCTCGGAGGCCGAAGCAGCGGTCGACGGCTGGTACGCGCTCATCACCAGCGTCCCGGGCGGAGAAGGCCGGCCCGGCCCAGGTACTGATCCATTACAAGGGCCAGGGCGCGGTCGAACGGCGCTATCACGACTTCAAGGGCCCCCTCGCGGTCGCACCGGTCTTCGTGCAGCACAACCGGCGCGTCGCCGCGCTGATCCAGGTGATCTGCCTGGCCCTGCTGGTCTTCTGCCTGATCGAGCGGCAGGTCAGACGCGCTCTGGGCCCCGAAGAGACCATGATCGGCCTCTATCCGGACAACCGACGGATCCGCCCCACCGGCCGGCTGATCCTCTACCACCTCGGCGAACTCACCCTGCGGATCGGCAACGTCACCGACCCGCCAACCGTCCAGATCAACCGCGGCGTCCAACTCCACCTCCTCGACCTCCTCGACACCGACATCACACAAACCCGCTGGCCACAGACCTAAAACAACGACCCGCGAAGTACGGGTCTAGCCGGAGCCGGCGTGCGAGCGGCCCGAACCGGCGGAATGCCTGCGTCACCATGCGTGTACCGGGCACAATCCGTGAGGGTCCGTCAGCGTCCGCACCAACAACACCCCTTGGAGCAGCCGGTGTCGTCGCAAGAGATCCCCGTAACGCTCACCCCGCAGCAGGCCAGGTACGGCGTGATCCTCACCGTGCCCCTGGCGACCGGCACCGCCCGCCTCAGGATCCCGCCCTCCCGGGACGGCGACCTCGTCCGGGCCCGCCTCGGCGACGACGAGGTGCTGCTGCGCGTCCGGGTGGCCCCGGCCGCGGGCGCCACGGGCCCGGCCCCGGTCCCTGGGCAGCCCGGATCGGCGGGCGCCTCGGGCGCACGCGGATGCCTGGTGGCGCTCGGAGTCGTGGGGGCCGTGATAGCCAGCCTGGTCTGGCTGAACAGCGGAGATGACGACAGCGCCGACACTGCCACCGCGACACCCACCACCTCGTACAGCTCCTGGTCGCCCGCGCCGGCGCCGGCCCCGGACCCGGTGGACACCGCGACCGACAGCCCGTCCGACACCGCGACCGATCCCGTCGCCCCGCCCTCCGAGGCCGCCCCCAGCCCGTTCGACCGCGGCACCTGCCTCAACGGCACGCTGCCGGACTCGACGACCCCGAAGAGCGTCAGCGGCGTGGACGAGGTCTCCTGTTCGGCGTCCGACGCGCACTACCGGGTGATCGAGAGGTTCCCGTTCACATCGGACCTGAACGAATGCAACGACAACCCCAAGACGGAGTACGCGTTCTCCTACCGCTACACCCGCAACGGGATCGCCATCAACGAGTACGTGTACTGCCTGGTCGGCATCGGCTCGTACGCCCGCTGAGCGCCTCCGGCCCCGTCAGCGATCCGCCCGTCAGCGATCCGCCCGTCAGCGATCCGCCCGTCAGCGATCCGCCCGTCAGCGATCCGCCTCGGGCGCGGCCACCGGGACTGCCGCGGGATCCGGCAGCGACGACAGCAAGTACCCGGCCTGGAAACGGGACTTGGCGCCCACCGCCCGCATGATCTCCGCGATGTGCCGCTGACACGTCCGCTCCGGCATCCCCAGCCGCCGCGCGATCACCTTGTCCTCCAGCCCCTCCGGCAGCAGCCGTACGATCGTCTGCCGCAGCTCGTCCGAGATCGACCGGGCCGCCTCCGGGCTCACCGTCGTCGGGAAAAGCTCCGCGCCCAGCCAGGACCGCTCGAACGCCGACGTCATGAAGTGCACGACATTGGGCTCCCGCACCACCAGCGCCGCCCCGGTCCGGCACCGCCATCAGGCCCGTGTGCCGGTCGAGATCAGCATCCGCATCAGCCCGTCGCCCAGCGTCCGTACCTGCGCGCCCAGCGCCGTCACCCGCTCCACGTACGCCGCCGTCGGCCGCGAGTAGCGCGCCGTGTGCTGGTAGATCGTCCGCATCCGGACCCCGCGCGCCAGCAGCGACTCGTCCCGTCCGATGGACTCCTCCAGCGTCTCCAGCGGCCGGCCCCCGCCCGGCTGCGAGGTCAGCACCTCCCGCTCGGCCACCGCCACCAGCTCCGCGATCAGCCCCCGCACCGCGCCCAGGTCGGTCACCCGCTCCAGTCGGCCCGACCCGCGCGGTGCCCGGGGTGGTCCGGGTCCAGCTGGCGGTGCCTCGGGGCGGCACGGTCCGGCGCGCCCCGACGGGCGCGCGGCACCATGCGTACATCCTCGCCACCGCCCCGACGGCCGGCGGGGCGGCCCGCATCCTGGACGAGGCCGTCACGCTGCTCGGTCAAGCGGGTCAGTCGGCGTCCGGGCGGAGATCCGTCACCCCTCCACGGCCCCGCCCCTACCGGGCCCCATGGCAGCCTTGACCAACCCGATCTGGCTGCCGATCGCCTGAGCGGCGTCAGCCGGCGGCCTTCGCGTAGTCGCCGAAGCCGGTCCAGTCCACGGCTACACACTGTTCGTCGCCCACGACCCACGCGTCGTGCCCGGGTGAGATCTGCATGAAGTCGCCGGGGCCGTAGTCGTCGGCGTCCCCGTTGTCCATCACGACGTGCATCTTGCCGCTCACCACGTACCCCGTGTGAGCGGACTGGCAGCTTTCCGTACCGGCCAGCGGCTTGATGTGCTCCGACCAGCGCCAGCCCGGCTCGAACACCGCGCGGCCGACGGGGCCGCCGTCCGCCTGGATCAGGTCCAGCCTGCCCTTGCCGTCCGCGAACGGACGGGTCTCATCCGCACTGTCGAAGCTCCTGCGCACCAATCCGGCCATGGCGATCGCCTCCCGGCACAAAGGACCCCGAGTCCACTCCTCACCTTACGCGCGGACCGCGCCGCGCACGCTCCGACGGAGTCCTCGCCGGAGCGTGTGCGGCAGCCGTCGAGGGGGCCGCCGCGCGGGCAGCGGCCCCGCCCCCTCATCCGCGCAGCGACCGCCCGAAGCCCGAGGCCAGCGGCATCCGCAGCCCCAGCGGAGGCGGGGCCGCCAGCGCGTCCGTCACCGGCCGCGAGTACCGGCCCGAGAGCATGGCGCCCAGGATGAAATCCACCGACAGCGCCACCACTTCGGTCTGGTGCTCCCGAAGCCCGTGCCCGTCCGAATGCACCTCGAAGCGGCACGTGGAACGATTCGCCTTCTTCGCCCGTGCCGCCAGCCGGAAGGACAACTCCGGGTCGCTCCGGGCGTCATTGGTCCCGTGCACGATCAGGACCTGGCGCCCCGCCAGCTGTTTCACCGGTTCAGGGGCGTCCGCGGCCGCCGCCTCGGGCAGGCAGGGGGCGAGTGCCAGAACCGAGTTGACGGCCTCGTGCCCCGCAGCCCGCAAGGCCGCCCGTCCCCCCGCGTCGTAGCCGGCCAGGCATATGGGCACGTCCCCGTACCTGCGTACCGCCTCCTCCACCGCCCACGCCGCGTCCTGCTCCCGGGTGCCCGACCCGTACCGGACCGTGTGCGCGACCAGCCCCTCCGCCCCGCCCGCCCGGGCCAGTGCCCGCGCGAGCGCGCGTACCGGACCGGGGGACAATCTGGACGCCCCGGGGAGCAGGAGGACCGCCCCGTTGACTGTGCTTCCCGTCGAGACCGAGCCGTTCGCGCCGGCCGCCCGCCCCAGGCGGGCCCCGCGCGCCGGCGGCGCATGCTGTGCCATGGCGGAACAGTCTCAGATGTAGAGGTGTACGCCACCCGTCCGCACGGTCACTGTTACGTATCGACGGCCGTCGCCGACGCCACGCTCTACGCGCGTAGGAGCTAGAGTGCCCAGATGACGAGCGAGACCCCCAACCTGCCCACCCCGGATCAGATCCGCCGCTCCCCGAAGGTGCTGCTCCACGACCACCTCGACGGTGGACTGCGCCCCGGGACCATCATCGAGCTGGCCCGCGAGGCCGGCTACGAGAACCTTCCCGAGACCGACGCCGACAAGCTCGGCATCTGGTTCCGGGAAGCCGCCGACTCCGGCTCCCTCCCGCGCTATCTGGAGACGTTCGCGCACACCTGCGCCGTCATGCAGACGAAGGCGGCCCTCTTC
Organism: Streptomyces sp. ISL-87; assembly: GCF_018614095.1. Taxonomy (GTDB): domain Bacteria; phylum Actinomycetota; class Actinomycetes; order Streptomycetales; family Streptomycetaceae; genus Streptomyces. The sequence continues at coordinate 12,748 of NZ_JAGGOY010000033.1, forward strand.
CGGGTCGCCGCCGAGTGCGCAGAGGACCTGGCCGAGGACGGCGTCGTGTACGCCGAGATCCGCTACGCCCCCGAGCAGCACCTGGAAGCCGGCCTCACCCTCGAAGAGGTCGTCGAGGCCGTGAACGACGGCTTCCGCGAGGGCGAGCGCCGTGCGAAGGCCAACGGTCACCGCATCCGCATCGGTGCGCTGCTGACGGCCATGCGCCACGCGGCCCGCGCGCTGGAGATCGCCGAGCTGGCCAACCGCTACCGCGACAACGGTGTGGTCGGCTTCGACATCGCCGGTGCCGAGGCCGGGTTCCCTCCCACCCGCCACCTCGACGCCTTCGAGTACCTCAAGCGCGAGAACAACCACTTCACCATCCACGCGGGCGAGGCCTTCGGCCTGCCGTCGATCTGGCAGGCCCTGCAGTGGTGCGGCGCCGACCGCCTGGGTCACGGCGTGAAGATCATCGATGACATCGAGGTCGCCGCCGACGGCTCGGTGACGCTGGGCCGGCTGGCCTCGTACGTCCGGGACAAGCGCATCCCCCTGGAGATGTGCCCGACCTCGAACCTGCAGACGGCGGCCGCCGCCTCCTACGCGGAGCACCCGATCGGCCTGCTGCGAAAGCTGCACTTCAGGCTGACCGTCAACACCGACAACCGGCTGATGAGCGGCACCAGCATGAGCCGCGAGTTCGAGCACCTGGTCGACACCTTCGGCTACTCGCTCGACGACATGCAGTGGTTCACCGTCAATGCGATGAAGTCCGCGTTCATTCCTTTCGATGAACGACTGGCCATGATCAACGAGGTGATCAAGCCGGGTTACGCGGAGCTGAAGTCGGAATGGCTGTTCCAGCAGACCGCTTCGACCAGCGGTTCCGTCTCGGCGTAGGCCAAGGCATGACGTACTGAAAGCGCCCGGGAGAGGCAATTCCCGGGCGCTTTCTCGTATTTAATGATGTTTGCGGGACGGGGTTTGAAGTGACTAGTTTGCGGAGCCGCTCAATTCCCCGTCGCAAGGAATTCTTCATGAAGAAGTCAGCTGCCAAGACCCTCGGTGCCGCCGCTCTCGGTGCCGCCTTCGCCGCCGTCGCCGGCGGTACCGCCTCTGCCGCCGTTCCCGCCGTCGGCGTCGCCGAAACGCTGGGCACCGCCACCACCGCGGTCCAGGGCCTCACCAGCCAGCAGCAGGTGAGCCCCGAGGAGGGTCAGCAGTCCAGCGACCCGACCGCCCCGGTCACCGGCCTGCTCGGCGGCCTGGCCCCGGCCACCGGCGCCCTCAACGGCCTCGGCGGCTGACAGCCGACGATACGTGCACGTGTGCGGTGGGCGTACGCCTCTTCGAGGAGGTGTGCGCCCCGTCGCGCCGTGTGCCACGATCGCCACCAACCGCCCGCCGAAGCAAGGGGTATGAGGTCCGGATCATGCGCATGAAGGCACGAGTGACCACGGTCGCGCTGCTCCCCGTCCTGCTGTTCGCCGCCGCGGGATGCGGCGGTGCGGACGCCCCGTCGGCGGGCAAGGCCCCGGACCTCAAGGGTTCCGCGGCCGCATCGGGGACATCAGCAGCGCCCGGCGCCTCCGGAGGACCGGCCGGATCCGGCGCACCGGCCACGCCCAAGACCAGTGGCAGCAAGCTGGAGCGGTCCGCCCTGGAACAGGGCGACCTGGCCGGGTATCAGATCTCCGCCCAGAGCAACCCCAACGCGCCCAAGGGCCAGCCGCAGGCCGACAAGAAGGCCTGCCAGCCGCTGGCCGACGTCATGGGCGACCAGCCCGACCCGGCCGCCCGCGAGACCGTCAACCGCGGCGTCGGATCGCAGAAGCAGGTCGGACTCGCCGTCGCCGCCTCCGTCAGCTCCTACACCGAGAGCGACGCCAAGCGGCTCATCGTCCGGCTGAGGGAAGCGGTCACCGCCTGCGGTACGGGATTCTCCGCCACCATCGGGAAGCAGACCGGCAGCTACCGGGACATGCGGCTCGCCCCGTACAAGACCGCAGGCGACGAGAGTGTCAGCTGGACCACGACCGTGGCCGCCAAGGGCGCCTCGGCGCAGGTGCACCTGGTCATCGTCCGCGAGGGCACCACCATCGTCCGGCTGACGGCCCTCAACGTGGCCGCGGCCCAGCAGAAGGCGCGGGTGCCGCAGGAAGTGGCGGACAAGCAGCTGGAGAAGGTCCGGCGCGCGGGCTGATTTTCATACTCGCCTACCGGGTACTCGCCTACCAGGCGGCGTTCGCGGCCGGCTTCTCGTTCGGCAGCAGCAGCCACAGCGCCAGGTAGATCAGGAACTGCGGGCCGGGGAGCAGGCACGAGACGACGAAGATGACGCGCATCGTCTTCGCCGACATTCCGAAGCGTCGCGCGAGACCGGCGCAGACTCCGCCGATCATCCGGCCGTCACGGGGGCGGGAAATCGCGCTCATGGGGTTTCTCCTTCGTATCGGGATCGCTTTCCTGCGACGCCTCAATACTCGCGCGGTACCGCCGACAGAACCTCGGTCCAGGGGCCGAGCCCGACCCTGGTAATTCTCGGGGTGGGCCCCTGAGAACGCCGGAGCCTGGCGCGCAGCGCCGGTACGACGGCCACGTGGGCCAGCGCGACACCGACGGCGTTCAGCAGCACGGAGTCCACGTCCACGACCTGGCCGGGGACCGAGCTCTGGAGCATCTCGATGCTGAGCGAGAACAGCACGCCCGCGGCGGCCGTCCGGGCCAGCGAAGACAACGCGCCCGAGGGCGAGGGCGCCAGCCGCCCGCTGACCAGCGGCAGCAGCACCCCGAGCGGAGCGAGCAGCGCCAGACCCTTGCCGATCCGCCGGGCGGCCTCCAGCGGGCCGTAGGCCAGGTCCGCCTTGATCCCCTCCAGCGGCGTCAGATTCGCGGCCTCCGCCCAGGGCACGTCCAGGGGCCGCAGAGTCAGCCAGCCGACGAGGAGGAGATGGGCCGCCAGCAGGACCCAGCCCGCGAGACGGAGCCGGAGAAGGATGGCGGTGGTGGTGGCGGTGGTGGCGCTGTGGCCGGCCTCAATGCGCTGCACACCTGCGAGGACGCGCCGGGCGGTAGCCGCGGTTCCGCCTGGTCGGGGTGCGGCTCAGAGTGTGGCGAGGAGCACGATCAGCGCCACCGCGCCGACCACGGCGGGCACGATGATCTCGTACGACCACCGGACCTTGCCGCTGCCCTGGGCGCCGCGCCGCGCGGCCCCGCGCTCGGCCAGCTCGCGCAGCTCGCCCACGACCTTGTCGGCGCCTGCCCGCGCCGGCTCGGCGGCCACGCCGTCCTGCACGCCCGTGCCGGTCAGCCCGCGGCGGCGGCTGAACTGCTGCCGGTTGGCCTTCTTGCGCTCCCGCAGCGAGACGGGCACGGACCAGAGCTGGTACTTCTTGCCCTCCGCGAGCACCTCGGCCGAGTAGCCGGCCCGCACGGCGTCGACCGAAGCCCACGGGAGCTCGATGCACCGGAAGGGGTTGCGGATCCGCAGCCGGTTGTCGTTGGCGAAGACCGCGGGCCGCAGGGTGAAGGCCACCGTCAGCGGTACGACGCACAGGGCGGTCGCCAGCGCGATCCACCGCGTGGCCCCCGACCCCCGTACCACGGCGTCCCCGCAGAGCCACACCGTCAGCGCGAGGAGCAGCACCCCGGTGACGACGCCCATGGGGGACCGGTAGACCCGATCGTCGTAGACCGGTTCGTCAGTGGGCTGCTGGCTGCTCATGGGGCCGATTGTGCCTCACTGCGCCGCCTGGGGGGATCAGCGCACGAGATCGGCGTACAGGATGATGTTGTCGGGCCGGTGGCCGTCCGTGATCTCGCCGCCGCAGGTGATCACCCGCAGCTCCGGGTGCGTGGTGTTCCCGTACACCTTGGCGGTCGGGAAGTGCTTCTTGTCGACCTGCTCCAGTTCCCGTACGCGGAAGACGGCGGTCCTGCCGTCGGCGCGGGAGACCGTGATCTCGTCGCCGGTGCGGACCTTCGACACGCTCTTGAGTACGGCCGGGCCGCGGGCGGTGTCGAAGTGGCCGATCAGCACGGCGGGCCCGGTCTCACCCGGGGTGACGCCCTTGGTGTACCAGCCGATCTTGTCGGCGTCCGCCACGGAGGGCACCTCGACCGTCTGATCGGCGGCCAGGCCGAGCCGCAGCACCGGGGAGGTGTCGACGCCGGCGGAGGGCACGCGTACCCGTACCGGCTCCGAGGCGGGCATGGGCGTGACGGACGCGGCCCGGGCGGAGGCCGAGGCCGAGGCCGAGGAGGCGGCGGGTACGGGGGCGGCCGAGGTCGGGACGACATGCGCCGGCGGGGTGGCCGCGGGGGCACCGCCGCTCCCGCAGCCGGTGAGGGCGGCGAGGGCGACCGGGGCGAGCAGCAGGGCGGCGCGGACGGTGGCGCGGGACATCGGGGAACTCCTGAACGGGGACCGGCGGGCCACCACGAGGGTGGCCCGCCGAAGGGGAGGGAAGGGTGTTACCGCTGCGCGTCAGCCGGATCAGACGTTGCTGATCAGCCGTTGCTGATTAGGCGTTGCTGATCAGACGTTGCTACGGCGACGGCGCAGGGCGCCCGCACCGAGGGCGGCGAAGACCGCGAGGAGACCGGCGCCCGCCGCCAGGGTGGTGGTGTTGTCGCTGTCCTGGGCGGTGACCTCGGCGCCCGCCGCGACCGCGCCCTGCGGAACCACGGCGGTCTGGCCCTTGGTCTGCGTGGTGGTGTTCGACACCGTGGTGGGCTTGGCCGTGGTCGGCTTCGCCGTGGCGGTGTCGTCCTTCACCGGGTAGTCGAGCTTGCAGCCCTTGGGGAGCGCGGGGAAGTCGGTGTTCTGGACCGGCGCGTTGCCGCCCTGGGTCTTCCACTCCAGCGCGGGCTTGGCGCCGCTCGCGTTGGCGATGCGCAGGTACATGCCGTCCGAGTCGGGCAGCGCGGAGGAGTTGCGGTCGAGGGTGCGCCACACCTTGTCGGAGCCGGCGAACCGGATGAGGGCCTTCGGGCCGCTGGCGGACATCGACAGCTCGGCGCTCACGCCGGCGCCGATCGGCAGCGTCTTGTGCGCGGAGTCGCAGCTCTGGCCGGACTCGGCCTTCGGCAGCGGGTAGGACTTGGTGACACCCGCCTTGGTGACCGTGAGGACGGGGGTCGCCGTGTCCGCCTTGGTGAGCTTCAGCTCCAGCCCGTTCACCGTCTCGCCGGTGTGGGTGCGGTTCAGCAGGCCCGCCACCCGCACCAGGTAGGTGTCGCCGGGCTTCCAGCCGGCGCCGACCACGCGGATCCAGGCCTCGGGGCCCTCGGCCTTGTTGCGCAGCACCGCGACCAGGCCCTCGCCGATGTAGACGGGCTCGCCCTCGTAGCGGCTGTTGTCCGACACGGTGCCGTACGTCGACGCCACGGTCTGCGGGGTGGCTGCGAAGGCAGCGGCGGCGGCCGGGGCGAGGAGGGTTCCGGTGATGACGGCGGTGACGAGGGAGGTGCGGAGGGCGAGGGCGGAACGCATAACGACTCCTTGAAGCCTGGTGAGGAAAAGTGGAGGAGAGTCGCATGCCGCGTTGCGTCTGTATCGGTGTGTTTCGACCGGGTCAGGTGTGGCGGGCTGCTGAAGAAAACATTAGTGATCTTGTGCGTGTGGACGATGGGATTCCTGTTACTGGCCTGTCACAGCGAACCCTTGTGCGGCACGGGCGGCAGGGGTGGAGTTCCGGGCGATTTCAGGGGAGGGGGTGACAGGCCGCTACGCGCGTAGATATGCTCATGTGGTGACCATGCCCACCACCCTCCCCGCATTCGCTGACGTGACGACGTCCGACAGCGCACTGCGCCGCTTCCTTCACGGGCTTCCCGGCGTCGACGCCGTCGGCCTGGAAGCACGCGCGGCGGCGCTCGGCACCCGCTCGATCAAGACCACGGCCAAGGCGTACGCCATCGACCTGGCCATCTCGATGATCGACCTGACGACGCTGGAAGGCGCGGACACCCCGGGCAAGGTCCGGGCGCTCGCCGCCAAGGCCGTCAATCCCGATCCGACCGACCGCACCACCCCCATGACCGCCGCGGTCTGCGTCTACCCCGACATGGTGGCCACCGCCAAGGCCGCCCTGCACGGCGCCGACGTCAAGATCGCCTCCGTCGCCACCGCCTTCCCGGCGGGCCGCGCCGCTCTGCCGGTCAAGCTGGCCGACACCCGTGACGCCGTCGCCGCCGGCGCCGACGAGATCGACATGGTCATCGACCGTGGCGCCTTCCTCGCCGGCCGCTACCTCGACACGTACGAGCTGATCAAGGCCGTCAAGGAGGCGTGCGTCCGCGAGGACGGCAGCGCCGCCCGGCTCAAGGTCATCTTCGAGACCGGTGAGCTGTCGACCTACGACAACATCCGCCGCGCCTCCTGGATCGGCATGCTCGCGGGCGCCGACTTCATCAAGACCTCCACCGGCAAGGTCGCGGTGAACGCCACCCCCGCGAACACCCTGCTCATGCTCGAAGCCGTCCGCGACTTCAAGGCGCAGACTGGAATCCAGATCGGTGTGAAGCCGGCCGGCGGCATCCGGACCACCAAGGACGCCATCAAGTTCCTGGTCCTGGTCAACGAGACTGTGGGCGAGGACTGGCTGTCCAACCACTGGTTCCGTTTCGGCGCCTCCAGCCTGCTGAACGACCTGCTCATGCAGCGCCAGAAGCTGAGCACCGGGCGTTACTCCGGTCCCGACTACGTGACGGTGGACTGATCACCATGGCATCCCTCTTCGAGTACGCACCGGCTCCCGAGTCCCGCTCGGTCGTCGACATCGCCCCCTCCTACGGGCTCTTCATCGACGGTGAGTTCACCGACGCCGCCGACGGCAGGGTCTTCAAGACCGTCTCGCCGTCCTCCGAGGAAGTCCTGGCCGAGGTCGCCCAGGCCGGTGCCGCCGACGTCGACCGCGCCGTCAAGGCCGCCCGCAAGGCGTTCGAGAAGTGGTCCGCGCTGCCCGGCTCCGAGCGCGCCAAGTACCTCTTCCGCATCGCCCGGATCATTCAGGAGCGCAGCCGCGAGCTGGCCGTCCTGGAGACCCTGGACAACGGCAAGCCGATCAAGGAGACCCGCGACGCGGACCTCCCGCTGGTCGCCGCGCACTTCTTCTACTACGCGGGCTGGGCCGACAAGCTCGACCACGCGGGCTACGGCGCGAACCCGCGCCCGCTCGGCGTGGCCGGCCAGGTCATCCCGTGGAACTTCCCGCTGCTGATGCTCGCGTGGAAGATCGCCCCGGCGCTCGCGACCGGCAACACGGTCGTCCTCAAGCCCGCCGAGACCACCCCGCTCTCCGCTCTCTTCTTCGCGGACATCTGCCGCCAGGCGGGCCTGCCCAAGGGTGTCGTCAACATCCTCACGGGCTACGGCGACGCGGGCGCGGCCCTCGTCGAGCACCCGGACGTCAACAAGGTCGCCTTCACCGGCTCGACGGCCGTGGGCAAGAAGATCGCCCGCCACGTCGCCGGCACCGACAAGAAGGTCACCCTGGAGCTGGGCGGCAAGGGCGCCAACATCGTCTTCGACGACGCCCCCATCGACCAGGCCGTCGAGGGCATCGTCAACGGCATCTTCTTCAACCAGGGCCAGGTCTGCTGCGCGGGCTCCCGCCTGCTGGTCCAGGAGTCGATCCACGACGAGCTGCTTGACTCCCTCAAGCGGCGCCTGTCCACGCTGCGCCTCGGCGACCCGCTGGACAAGAACACCGACATCGGCGCGATCAACTCCGCCGAGCAGCTCGCCCGGATCACCGCGCTCGCGGAGACCGGCGAGGCCGAGGGCGCCGAGCGCTGGTCCCCGGCCTGCGAGCTGCCGTCCGCCGGCTACTGGTTCGCCCCGACGCTCTTCACGAACGTCACCCAGGCGCACACCGTCGCCCGCGACGAGATCTTCGGCCCGGTGCTGTCCGTGCTGACCTTCCGTACGCCCGACGAGGCCGTGGCCAAGGCCAACAACAGCCAGTACGGCCTGTCCGCAGGCATCTGGACGGAGAAGGGCTCCCGCATCCTCGCGGTCGCGGGCCAGCTCCGCGCGGGTGTGGTGTGGGCCAACACGTTCAACAAGTTCGACCCGACCTCGCCCTTCGGCGGCTACAAGGAGTCGGGCTTCGGCCGCGAGGGCGGTCGCCACGGCCTGGAGGGCTACCTCGATGTCTGAGTCTTCTGCGACCCGCCTGAACGTCTTCAAGACCTACAAGCTGTACGTCGGGGGCAAGTTCCCCCGCTCCGAGAGCGGCCGGGTGTACGAGGTGACGGACTCCAAGGGCAAGTGGCTGGCCAACGCCCCGCTGTCCTCCCGCAAGGACGCCCGTGACGCGGTCGTCGCCGCCCGCAAGGCCTTCGGGGGCTGGTCGGGTGCGACCGCGTACAACCGCGGGCAGATCCTCTACCGCATCGCCGAGATGCTGGAGGGCCGCCGGGAGCAGTTCGTCCGCGAGGTCGGCGAGGCCGAGGGCCTGTCCAAGTCGAAGGCCGCCGCCGTCGTGGACGCGGCCATCGACCGCTGGGTCTGGTACGCGGGCTGGACCGACAAGATCAGCCAGATCGTGGGCGGGGCCAACCCGGTCGCGGGCCCGTTCTTCAACCTGTCCACCCCGGAGCCGACGGGTGTCGTGACGGTCGTCGCCCCGCAGGAGTCGTCCTTCCTGGGCCTGGTCTCGGTGATCGCCCCGGTCATCGCGACGGGCAACACGGCGGTCGTGATCGCCTCGGAGAAGGCGCCGCTCCCGGCCCTCTCCCTGGGTGAGGTACTCGCCACCTCCGACCTGCCCGGCGGCGTGGTCAACATCCTGTCCGGCAAGGCCGGCGAGATGGGCCCGCACCTGGCCTCCCACCAGGACGTCAACGCGATCGACCTGGCCGGCGCCGATGCGGCCCTGGCCAAGGAGCTGGAGATCGCGGCGGCGGACAACCTCAAGCGCGTTCTGCGTCCACAGCCTGTGGACGACTGGAACGCCGACCCGGGCACGTCGCGCATGACGGCGTTCCTGGAGACCAAGACCGTCTGGCACCCCACGGGTTCGCTGGGCGCGGGCGGCTCGTCCTACTAGTGCCGGTCACGGCACTAGGACCGGCCCCGCCCGAAGACCGGCCCCGGCAGTGTCCCCCGCACTGCCGGGGCCTTTTCATGCCTTCACGCCCCCGGGAGCAGCGGCCCGAGGAGCGAGGACGCGGCGGCGGTGGGCAGTTCACCGACCGAGGGGCCCTGGGTCAGCGTGCCGGTGACCATGCCGGTGCCGACGGCGGGGAAGTCCGCGACCTTGGTGGCGATGCCGTTGTCCAGCGGGTCCACGCCGGTGTGGGCCAGCGGGTTCACCTTGAGGTTCGTCAGCGGGTCGGTGACCCCCGCCAGAGCCGCCGGGACCGACAGCTCGCCGGCCTGCGCACCGCCGGCGGCCATCGCCAGGGCCGCTCCGGCCATGGAGAGGGTCAGGCCTGCGGTGCGCAGTGTGGAGGTGTGAGGGGCTGCGTGACGTGCCATGGGATCCCGCCTGAGGTCGTAGTCGCGTGCGCACGCAGCGTAGTCGAGGTGTGATCCTCGATACCAACCGGCCGCCGGGTGCATCCCCTGGGCGAGGTAATAGTTCACACTGGTGTCCCGTGAGCTGTTCCTCTCCTTTGCCTACGCGTGTTGTGCTGTTGACCGGACCTTCAGGTTCCGGCAAGTCCTCGCTGGCGGCCCGTTCCGGGCTGCCCGTGCTGCGGCTGGACGACTTCTACAAGGAAGGCGACGACCCGACCCTCCCGCTGGTCGGGGGAAGCTCCGACATCGACTGGGACTCGCCGTTGTCGTGGGACGCGGACACCGCCGTCGCTGCGATCGCGGACCTCTGCGCCACGGGCCGTACGGAGGTCCCGGTGTACGACATCGCGACCAGCTCCCGCACGGGGGTGGAGGCCCTGGACATATCCCGGACCCCGCTCTTCATCGCAGAGGGCATCTTCGCGGCCGACATCGCCGCGCGCTGCCAGGAACTCGGCCTGCTGGCCGACGCGATCTGCCTGCGCGGCCGCCCGTCGACGACGTTCCGCCGGCGGCTGGCGCGTGACCTGCGCGAGGGCCGCAAGTCGGTCCTGTTCCTGCTGCGCAGGGGCTACCGGCTGATGCGCGCGGAACGGGGCATCGTGGCCCGCCACACCGCCCTCGGCGCCCATGCCTGCGGCCGCGACGAGGCCCTGGGCCGCCTGGCCGCCGCCGCAGCCGGCCGCCACCGCACCACCGCCCCTGCGTAAACCGGCCTGCGACACGAGGGCGGCCTCGGCGACCCATCCGGCTCCGCCGGGCCGCACCATCCGGCTCCGCCGGGGACAATTTCAGCCTCGCCGGCGTTTGAGGCGCGGGTCCGGGCAGAGCCCGGTGCCCGGCGGAGCCGGGTTCCCTGGGGCTCCGCCCCAGACCCCGCGCCTCAAACGCCGGCGAGGCTGGATGTGCCGGACCGTTGGCCTGATGGCGCGGCGAGGCTGGATCTGGCCCGGCCCTGATGGCGCGGCGAGGCTGGAGTCACTTGGCCAGCTGGCCCGGCGGGGCGGAGCTGGCCCGGCGGGGCTGGAGGTGTGGCCCGTTCAGCCCGTGCATACGAGAAGGCGGGATCATGCGGACCCCCGGCCGCCTGATCCCGCCCTCTCCCCCCGTGGCCCCCCGCGGCCCCCGTCCCACCCCCGCAGGACGGGCCCCCTGGCCCCATGGTCTTTGTGGTGGTGCGCGCTACGCGACGAGCTCCCCGAAGGACTCCGCCTCGTCGCGGCCGAAGCTCAGCGCCTCGTCCTCCCGCAGCCGCCGAAGCGACCGCCAGATGCTCGACTTCACCGTGCCGACGCTGATGCCCAGGATCTCGGCGATCTCCGGGTCGGTCCGGCCTTCGTAGTACCGCAGCACCAGCATCGTCCGCTGCGGTTCCGGAATGCGGGCCAGCGCCTGCCACAGCACCGCGCGCAGCTCCGTACCCCGCATCGCGTCCGTGTCCGAGGCGGTCTCCGGGAGCTCCTCCGTCGGGTACTCGTTCAGCTTCCGCCGGCGCCACGCGCTGATGTGCAGGTTCGTCATCGTGCGGCGCAGGTACCCGCCGACGGCGGCCTTGTCGCTGATCCGGTCCCAGGCGCGGTACGTCGAGAACAGCGCGCTCTGCAGCAGGTCCTCGGCCTCGTGCCGGTCGCCGGTGAGGTGGAAGGCCGTCGCGTAGAGGGCGGCCCGCCGCTCCTGGACGTACGCCGTGAACTCGGCTTCCGACGAGGAGGAGGGTGAGGGCGTGGGCGAGGGTGAAACAGCCGTCGCCGGCCGGTACGTGTTCGCGTCGATGGCCACTACGTGCGCCGGCCGCTGGCGGGTGACCGCCACCGTACGGACACCTGCCCGGCGGTTCACATCGTGCAGCCGCGTGACAACCGCGCTGGTGGTGGTGCTGTGCAGCGTGTTCATCTCGCGCCCCCCGTCGTGGAGTCTGCTTGGGTCCGCTGGTTCGTCTGGTTCGTTCCTGCGTTGATAGAAGACTGCCCCCGCGACATAACCGGGGTGTCCGCCGACTGTCACAGGCCTGTCACAGCGGCCCTGCCCGATGATCAATCGCACACGGGTCGAAGTCCCGACGGACCATGGGACAGAATGAGCCCGTGCCTTTCCTGTTGCTGATCGAGGACGACGACGCCATCCGCACGGCCCTCGAACTCTCCCTGTCACGCCAGGGCCACCGAGTGGCCACCGCGGCGACGGGCGAGGACGGCCTGAAACTGCTGCGCGAGCAGCGGCCGGACCTGATCGTGCTGGACGTGATGCTGCCCGGGATCGACGGCTTCGAGGTGTGCCGGCGGATCCGCCGCACCGACCAGCTGCCGATCATCCTGCTCACCGCGCGCAGTGACGACATCGATGTGGTGGTCGGCCTGGAGTCGGGCGCCGACGACTACGTGGTCAAGCCCGTCCAGGGCCGGGTGCTCGACGCCCGGATCCGGGCCGTGCTGCGCCGCGGCGAGCGCGAGGCGAGCGACTCCGCGACGTTCGGTTCCCTCGTCATCGACCGGGCCGCGATGACCGTCACGAAGAACGGGGAGGACCTCCAGCTGACCCCGACCGAGCTGCGGCTGCTGCTCGAACTCAGCCGCCGCCCCGGCCAGGCGCTCTCCCGGCAGCAGCTGCTGCGGCTGGTCTGGGAGCACGACTACCTCGGCGATTCCCGGCTCGTCGACGCGTGCGTGCAGCGGCTGCGCGCCAAGGTCGAGGAGATTCCGTCCTCGCCGACCCTGATCCGTACCGTGCGTGGTGTCGGCTACCGGCTGGACTCCCCGCAGTGATCAAAGCTCTGTTCGCGGGCCGCCGGTGGACCAGCCTGCGGCTGCGGCTCCTGGTGGTGTTCGCGCTGGTCGCGCTGACGGCCGCGGTCTCCGCGTCCGGGATCGCGTACTGGCTCAACCGGGAAGCCGTACTCACCCGCGTCCAGGAGGCCGCCCTCGGCGACTTCCGGCAGGAGATGCAGAACCGGGCCGCGGCGCTGCCCGCCGACCCGACCCCGGGGGAGATGCAGCGGACCGCCGAGCTGATGGCGGGCAGCAGCCCCGGCTACAGCGTGCTGCTGGTGCACGAACGCAAGGACGGCCGCAAGGTGTTCGGGGCGGCCGGTCCCGACTCGTTCGGGCTGAACGACGTACCCAAGTCCCTTCAGCACGCGGTGAACGACCGGCAGAAGACGACGGCCGCCAACGACGCCGAGTACCACATGTACTGGCAGCGGACGAAGCCGCAGGGCAATCCGTACCTGGTCGGCGGGACGCGGATCGTGGGCGGCGGGCCGACCGGCTACATGTACAAGTCCCTCGCGCAGGAACGGGACGACCTCAACGCGCTCGGCTGGTCGCTGACCATCGCGACGGGGCTGGCGCTGCTCGTGTCCGCGCTGCTGGCGCAGGCCGCGGCGCGGACCGTGCTCAAGCCCGTGGCCAGGCTGGGAGACGCGGCGCGGCGTCTGGGCGAAGGCGAGCTGGACCACCGGCTCGACGTGTCCGGGACCGACGAACTCGCCGACCTGTCGCACACCTTCAACAAGACGGCGGAGGCACTGGAGAAGAAGGTCGCCGACATGAGCGCGCGGGAGGAGTCCAGTCGGCGCTTCGTCGCGGACATGTCGCACGAACTGCGCACTCCGCTGACGGCGTTGACGGCGGTCGCCGAGGTGCTGGAGGAGGAGGTCGACGACCTCGATCCGATGATCGCACCGGCGGTGGCGCTGGTGGTGAGCGAGACCCGGCGGCTGAACGACCTGGTGGAGAACCTGATGGAGGTCACCCGCTTCGACGCGGGTACGGCGCGGCTGGTGCTGGACGATGTGGACGTGGCCGACCAGGTGACGGCCTGCATCGACGCGCGGGCCTGGCTCGACGCGGTCGAACTGGACGCGGAGCGGGGCATCGTGGCCCGGCTCGACCCGCGGCGGCTCGACGTCATCCTGGCCAACCTGATCGGCAACGCGCTCAAGCACGGCGGCTCGCCGGTGCGGGTGTCGGTGACCGTCGAGGGGGAGTGGCTGATCATCGCGGTCAAGGACAACGGTCCGGGTATTCCGGAGGACGTCCTGCCGCACGTCTTCGACCGGTTCTACAAGGCGAGCGCGTCCCGGCCCAAGTCGGACGGGAGCGGGCTGGGCCTGTCGATCGCGGTGGAGAACGCGCACATCCACGGCGGCGACATCACGGCCGCCAACGCGGCGGAGGGCGGGGCGCTGTTCACGCTGCGGCTGCCGGTGGATGTGGGGAAGGTGATCGCGGGTGACGCGGACGCGTAAGGCCGAGGCCGTCAAGGCCGCCAAGGCCGCCCTGTCCGGTGTCGTCCTGGCGATGCTGGCGTGCGGGACGTTCGGGTGCGGGATCCGGGCGACGACGGTCCCGGTGGACGTGGGCGCGGCGCCCTCGCGGGTGTCGTGCGACACGCCCGCGCCGGAGCAGCCGGGCGGGCAGAGCGGCGTGCAGGGGTTCCGGGCCACGGTGGAACTGGTCTGCGGATCGCAGCTGGTGGGCGTGGAACGGGTGGTGCCGATTCCGGAGAAGCGGATCGCACGGGACCCCGTGGTGCTGGCGACGCAGGCGCTGCTGGAGGCGCTGGAGCGGACGCCGTCCGAGGCGGAGCGGGACGCCGGGTTCACGACCGGGGTACCGGGCGGGCTGACGGCCGCCCCGCCGAGGCCGGGGGACCCGGCGGGGACGCTGCGGTTGAGCCGGCGGCCGGAGGATCTGCCACCGGTGGCGCTGTCGCAGATCGTGTGCACGCTGGCGGGCAGCGAGGCGGTGTCGGCGGGGCCGGGGCCGGTGGTTCTGGGCGGGCCGGACGCGGATCCGCCGCGGGCCTGGGAGTGCAGTGACGCTGTCCGCTCGCGGCCGGAGTCGGTGCCGACGCTGGGCGAACTGGTCCGCCCGACGCCGAGCCCGAGCCGCGCCTGACGCGGTGGCGGACAGCGTGGGTGTGGTCGAGCGGCTCTGGCGGTACCCGGTGAAGTCAACCGGCGGCGAGCGGCTGCGCAGCGTCGAGGTCGACGGGCGGGGCCTGGTGGGCGACCGGCTGTACGCGGTGCGGGACGCGGACGGCAAATTCGGCTCGGGCAAGAACACCCGCCGCTTCCGGCGGATGGACGGCCTGCTGCACCTGGGCTCCCGCTACCCGGACGGCGGGCGGGAGCCGGGCCTGCCAGAACTGACCGACCCGCACGGGCGCCCGGTCGCCGACCCCACCGCCTACCTGCGCGCCTACCTCGGCCGCGATGACGTCGAGCTGGCCCGCGAGGGCGAGGTCTCGCACTTCGACCAGCTTCCGCTCAGCGTCCTGACCACCGCGACCCTCGACTGGATCCGCCGCGAGGTGCCCGGCGTACCGGTCGACGAACGCCGCTTCCGGCCGAACATCCTCGTGCGCACCCCGCCCGGCACCCCGCCGTTCGTGGAGGACACGTGGATCGGCCGCCGGGCCCGCCTGGGAGACACCCTGCGCGTGGAGTTCGTACGCTCCAGCGAACGCTGTGCGATGACCAACCAGGCGCAGCGGGACCTCCCGCACTCGCCGCTGATCCTGAGGGCCATCGCCACGGCCCACGACAACCGCCTCGACGCCCTCGCCACGGTCCTGACCCCGGGAACCGCCCGGACCGGGGAAACGGTCCTGCTGGAGCGGGCCTAAGACCGACCGGCAATAGGCGTCCGAGAGGTGGGGCGGCATCACAACGGGCACGGGTCCACGTGATCATGGAGTTCTCTACGCTCAGTGATCACGAAGGACGGCCGTGCCCGCGCGTGGTGCTCGCGCTGGTCCACGGCTCGGGCTACGAGCGCACTGACGCGCAGTGAGGGGGGAAGCGGATCAACGCGGGCTGGTCGGTGTTCTAGCCTGTGGCGTTCCGTCACCCCTTGTTATCGCTCGGGTACGTTGAGCTGTCGGCGGTTGAGCCCGGGGAGTGAGCGAAGATGGCGACGGTGCTGGTGACGGGCGCGGCGGGGAACGTCGGCTCGAAGGTCGTCGGGGAGCTCCAGGGCCGTGGGATTCCCGTCCGGGCCTTCGTGCGGGACCCGGGCCGCGCGGCCGCCGTCCTCGGCGGTGACGCCGAGTTGGTGCAGGGCGACTTCGCCGAGCCCGCGTCGGTCCGCCAGGCCCTCGACGGTGTCGAGCGGCTGTTCCTGATCTGCGCGAACCACCCCCAGCAGGTCGAGTACGGGACGCGGGCGATCGACGCGGCAGCAAGCGCCGGGGTCCGGCAGGTGGTCATGCTGTCCACGATCGGCGCCGAGGCCGGGTCCCCGACGATGTTCTTCGACCAGCACGGCCGGATCGAGGAGCACCTGCGCGGCTCGGGAGTCCCGGCGGTGGTTCTGCGCTCCAGCCACATGATGTCGAACATCCTCGGTTCTGCCGCGACCATCCGGCAGGCCGACCGTTTCTTCCTGCCCGCCGGTGACGCGCGGATCGCGATGATCGATCCACGGGATGTCGCCGCAGCGGCGGCCTCGGTGCTGAGCACGGCGGTGCAGGGCGGGCGGACCTATGTCCTCACCGGCCCGGAGGTGATCACCTACGGGGAGGTCGCACGGCAGCTGTCGAGCGCGCTGGGCCGCCCGATCGAGTACGTGGCGGTGCCGGACGAGGCGGCTGCCGCCGGGATGGCTCAGGCGGGTGTGCCGCCGTGGCTGGCGGAGCAGGTGGTGGCCGCCTTCGGGGCACTGCGTGACGGCGTCAACTCGTCCACCACGGGCGCGGTACGGGAGCTGACCGACCGTGAGCCGCGCGGCATCGAGGACTTCGCACGCTGGGCGGCTCCGCTGCTGTCCGGTTCGGCCTAAGAGCCTCCGGCAACTGGATCACTTGAGGCGGCGTGTGGTGGGGCGCCCGTCCCAGCGGTAGTGGGTGGCGGCTCGGCGGATCAGCATGCGGAACGTGACGAGTGCGGCGGCCAGGTGGAGGTAGAACTCCACGACGGTGCTGTTCTTCTCGGTGCAGCGCCTCAGCTTGCCGTAGCCGTTCATCCACGAGTGTTTTCGTTCTACGACCCATCGCTTGCCGGCCTGGATCGGGGCGGGTACGCCCTTGCGGGCGATCTCGCCCGTGAAGCCCAACTCCCGAAGAAGCCCCCCGGGCCGAGGCTCGGGGGGCTTTCGGGCGGAACGGGGTGGCCCGGTCCCGGCGGACGGGCCGGGACCGGGCCGGTCCAGGGGGCCGAAGCCCCGGCCCCGTGCCCGACGGACGGAGTCCGGCGCAGCGGCACGAAGCCGGTGAGGCCCCTGGGGCCGAGCCGCGCGAGCGGCGCGGGAAGGATCGGTCGGGCGGAGTCCGGCGCAGCCGCGCGAGCGGCGTGGGGAGGACTCAGATGCCTGCGGCTGCTGCCAGGTCCTTTTTGATGGCGTTCAGGATTTCCTGGCCGCGGGTGCGGGCCGGGGCGAGGTCGGAGGCCTCGGGGACCGGGACCACGACCTCCAGGTAGCACTTCAGCTTCGGCTCCGTGCCCGACGGGCGGACGATCACCCGGGCCTTGTACGCGCCGTCGAGGTAATAGCGCAGGCCGTCCGTGGGCGGGAGGGACTCCGTGCCCTTGGTGAGGTCCTCCGCGGAGACGACCTGGAGGCCCGCCAGCGAGACGGGGGGCTCCGCGCGCAGCGCGGCCATCGCCGAGGCGATGACCGACAGGTCCGAGACGCGGACCGACAGCTGGTCGGTGGCGTGCAGGCCGTGCTCCATCGCCAGGTCGTCCAGCAGGTCGGTCAGGGTGCGGCCCTGCTCCTTGAGCTCCGACGCCAGTTCGGCCACCAGCAGGGCGGCGGTGATGCCGTCCTTGTCGCGGACGCCCTCGGGGTCCACGCAGTAGCCGAGCGCCTCCTCGTAGCCGTAGCGCAGTCCCTCGACGCGGGAGATCCACTTGAAACCGGTGAGGGTTTCCTCGTAGCCCACGCCTGCGGCCTCTGCGATGCGGCCCAGGAGGGAGGACGAGACGATGGACTCCGCGAAGACGCCGCTCGCGCCCTTGTGGACCAGGTGGGCGGCCAGCAGCGCGCCGACCTCGTCGCCGCGCAGCATCCGCCAGCCGCCGTTGGCCGGGACGGCCACGGCGCAGCGGTCCGCGTCCGGGTCGTTCGCGATCACGATGTCCGGCTGCACCTCGGCGGCCTTCGCGAAGGACAGGTCCATCGCGCCCGGCTCCTCCGGGTTGGGGAAGGCCACCGTGGGGAACGCCGGGTCCGGCTCCGCCTGCTCGGCGACGAGCACCGGCGTCGGGAAGCCGTGCCGGGCGAAGGCCGCCATGACGACGTCCTTGCCGACGCCGTGCATGGCCGTGTAGACGCTCCGGATGCCCCGGGGCGACCCGGGGGTCAGGACGGCGTCCGTACGGGCCAGGTAGGCCTCCAGGACCTCGTCGCCGAGGTCTTCCCAGCCGGAGGAAGGGCGGGGGACCGAGGCGAGGGTGTCCACGCGCTCGATCTCCGCTGCGATCTCCGCGTCCGCCGGGGAGACGATCTGTGAGCCGTCGCCGAGGTACACCTTGTAGCCGTTGTCCCGGGGAGGGTTGTGGCTCGCGGTCACCTCGACGCCGGCGACGGCGCCCAGGTGCCGTATGGCGTACGCGAGGACGGGTGTCGGCAGCGGGCGGGGCAGGACCGCGGCGCGCAGACCGGCGCCGGTCATGACGGCCGCGGTGTCGCGGGCGAAGTCCGCCGACTTGTAGCGCGCGTCATAGCCGACGACGACCAGGCCGTCGGTGTGGCCCTGGGCCTTCAGGTAGGCCGCGAGGCCCGCCGCGGCCCGGATGACCACCGAGCGGTTCATCCGCATCGGGCCGGCGCCGATCTCACCGCGCAGTCCGGCGGTGCCGAACTGGAGGGTGCCGGAGAAACGGTCCGCGAGCTCCGCGGTGTCGCCCGCCTCGATGAGCTTGGCGAGTTCGTCCGCCGTCTCGGGGTCGGGGTCCTCCGCCAGCCAGGCCTGGGCCCGGATGATCAGGTCGTCCTGCACTTCCTGCACTACTTCCGCCTTACCTCTCGTAGGTCGCTCAGATGCGGGCGAGGACCTGGGTCAGCAGCTTGCCCATGCGCGAGGCCGAGTCGCGGCCAGCCTGGAGCACCTCTTCGTGGTTCAGCGGCTCGCCGGACAGGCCGGCCGCCAGGTTGGTGACCAGCGAGATGCCGAGCACCTCGGCGCCGGCCTCACGGGCGGCGATGGCCTCCAGCACGGTGGACATGCCGACCAGGTCGGCGCCCATGACGCGGATCATGTTGATCTCGGCCGGGGTCTCGTAGTGCGGGCCGGGGAACTGGACGTAGACGCCCTCTTCGAGGGTCGGGTCGATCTCCTTGCACATCGCGCGGAGCTTCGGCGAGTACAGGTCGGTGAGGTCGACGAAGTTCGCGCCGACGATCGGCGAGGTGGCCGTCAGGTTGAGGTGGTCGCTGATCAGCACCGGCTGGCCGGGCTTCATGCCCTCGCGGAGACCGCCGCAGCCGTTGGTGAGGACGACGGTCTTGCAGCCTGCGGCGACGGCGGTGCGCACGCCGTGGGCGACGGCGGCGACGCCGCGGCCCTCGTAGAAGTGGGTCCGGCCGAGGAAGAGCAGCGCGCGCTTGTCGCCGATCTTGTACGAGCGGATCTTGCCGCCGTGGCCCTCGACGGCGGGCGGCGGGAAGCCGGGCAGCTCGGTGACCGGGAACTCGAACTCGGGGGCGCCGAGCGCCTCGGCGGCGGGGGCCCAGCCGGAGCCCATGACGAGGGCGACATCGTGGGTTTCCGCGCCGGTCAGCTCGCGCAGGCGGGCGGCTGCGGCGTCGGCGGCGGCGAAGGGGTCGGTAACAGATGCGTTCACGCTGACGAGCGTAGCCGGTGTTGGCCTACGCGCGTAGATGGCGCAGCTCACGGTGTTCGGATCGTTGCCTTGTCGGATCCGCCGAATGGTCTCCGACGGGGGGTGGGGGGGCGGGGTTGCTGCAC
>NZ_JAGGOY010000034.1:0-22523 GCF_018614095.1 Streptomyces sp. ISL-87
CGACCCGATCCGGCCGACCCGGCCCCCCTGCGGCCGAGTGGCCCCCGGTATCCGCGCTTTCGAGTGACAGCACCGCTCGGCGCCGAGCCGGCCCCGCCGCGGTGCCCGACGATCGCAGGCGGCCGGTCATGCTCCGGTCATGCTCGCCGATCAGTCAGGCGCCGCGGTATCGCGGTGCCGTGCCGCCGCCGGGAGATCCACGTGCACGTCCTGCTGGCCGCCAGCGCGTTCAACAGCCTCACGCAGCGAGTCCATGCCGAGCTGCGCGACCACGGCCACAGCGTGGCGGTCGAACTCGCCCTGCCCGGGGTCTCCCTGCCGGACGCGGTACGCCGTCACCAGCCGGACCTCATCCTGGCGCCGATGCTGAAGACGGCCGTCCCCAGAGAGGTCTGGTCCGCTCACACCTGCCTGATCGTGCACCCGGGGCCGGTCGGCGACCGCGGACCGTCCTCCCTCGACTGGGCCATCCAGGAGAACGCGACACGCTGGGGCGTCACCGTCCTCCAGGCCGACGAGGAGATGGACGCCGGCGATGTCTGGGCCTGCGTCGCCTGCCCCGTACCGCCGGTGGGCAAGAGCGACCTGTACCGCGGCGAGGTCGCCGACGCGGCCCTGGCCGCCGTACTGCTGGCCGTGGACCGCTTCGCCTCCGGTACGTACACCCCGCAACGGCAGCCGGACTCCGCCGGCCGGACGCGGCCGTACCTGCGCCAGGAGAGCCGCCGGATCGACTGGGAGGCCGACTCCACCGAGCGCGTCCTGCGCGTGCTGCGTGCCGCCGACTCCCGGCCCGGGGTCCTCGACGAACTGCTGGGCGGCGAGTGGTTCCTGCACGGCGGCCACCCCGAGGACCGGCTGCGCGGGCACCCCGGCGAACTGCTGGCCACCCGGGCCGGTGCGATCTGCCGGGCGACGGCCGACGGCGCCGTGTGGATCCGCGAGCTCCGGGCCCGCCGCGCGCCCGGGGAGCCCACCCCCGTCAAACTCCCCGCCACCATGGCGCTCGGCGACCGGCTTCCCCCGCTGCGCGAACACCCCGTTCCGCTGCATCTCGACGCACGCCGCCGTACCTGGTCCGACATCGTCTACCGGGAGGACGGCCCGGTCGGCTTCCTCTCCTTCTCCTTCCCCGGCGGTGCGATGAGCACCGCGCACTGCCGACGGCTGCTGGACGCCTACTCCGTCGCCTGCTCCCGCCCCACCTCGGTACTCGTCCTCGGCGGCGGCCGCGACTTCTTCTCCAACGGAATCCACCTGGGCGTCATCGAGGCGGCCGCCGACCCGGCCGAGGAGTCCTGGGCCAACGTCAACGCCATGGACGACCTGGTCGAAGCCGTCCTCACCACGACCGACAAGCTCATCGTGGCCGCCGTCGGCGCGAACGCCGCCGCCGGAGGGGCGATGCTCGCCCTGGCCGCCGACGAGGTCTGGTGCCGGTCGGGCGTGGTACTGAACCCGCATTACCGGCTGATGGGGCTGTACGGCTCGGAGTACTGGACGTACACCCTGCCCCGCCGGGTCGGTACGGGCGTCGCGGAACGCCTCACCACCGACGCCCTGCCCCTGAGCGCCGACGCCGCCGCGCGGCTGGGCCTGGCCGACCGTACGATCGCCGCCGGCCCGCAGGCCTTCGCCGCGGAGGCCTTCCGGCTCGCCGCGCAGCTGGCCGCCACATCCGCCGCCCGGTCCCGGATCGCGGGGAAGAAGGCACAGCGCGACCGGGACGAGGAGGCCACACCGCTGGCCGCCTACCGGGAGGCGGAGCTGGCCCGGATGCGGCAGACCTTCTTCGACCCGGACGCGCCGTACCACGCGCTGCGCCGGGCCTTCGTACGCAAGGAGCCCGCGGCCGGCACCCCACCGCACCTCGCGCGGGCCGTGCCGGGACGGCACACGGCGCCGCTGCCCTCCCGGGAACGCGAGGTCACTGGACTGGCCGCGCATGACGGGGCACCCGGAGCCGCCACCTGTTAGCAAGGAGGGTGAGGCCGGCCCGCCGGCTCCGGCCGCACGCCCTCGCAGCGCTTGGCACTGCCCCGTACACCTACACCGCCCGGCACACCGCCCCGCACACCTCCCCAAGGAGGCATCCTGATGGATGCAGCAACGTCGACCCCGGTCGAGGACCCCCTGATCCACATCCTCTGGATCAACGCGGGCCTGAGCTGCGACGGCGATTCCGTGGCCTTGACGGCGGCGATGCAGCCGAGCATCGAAGAGATCGTGACGGGAGCACTCCCCGGCCTGCCCAAGATCGCCGTGCACTGGCCGCTGATCGACTTCGAATGCGGCCCCGTCGGCGGCGCCGACACGTTCATCGAGTGGTTCTTCAAGGGGGAGCGGGGCGAGATCGACCCCTTCGTGCTCGTCGTCGAAGGATCCGTCCCCAACGAGCGGATCAAGCCCGAGGGGTACTGGTGCGGCTTCGGTGACAACCCGGAGACCGGCCAGCCCATCACCACCAGCGAGTGGATCGACCGGCTCGCCCCCAAGGCCCTCGCCGTCGTCGCCATCGGCACGTGCGCCACGTACGGCGGCATCCACGCGATGCAGGGCAATCCGACCGGCGCCATGGGCGTCCCCGATTACCTCGGCTGGGACTGGAAATCGCACGCCGGCATCCCGATCGTGTGCGTGCCGGGCTGCCCGATCCAGCCGGACAACTTCTCGGAGACCCTCACCTACCTGCTCTACCAGGCGGCGGGCTCGGCCCCGATGATCCCGCTCGACGACAAGCTGCGCCCGACCTGGCTGTTCGGCGCCACCGTCCACGAGGGCTGCGACCGCGCCGGCTACTACGAACAGGGCCAGTTCGCCGAGACCTACGACTCGCCCAAGTGCCTGGTCAAAATCGGCTGCTGGGGCCCCGTCGTCAAGTGCAACGTCCCCAAACGCGGCTGGATGAACGGCATCGGCGGCTGCCCCAACGTCGGCGGCATCTGCATCGCCTGCACCATGCCCGGCTTCCCCGACAAGTTCATGCCGTTCATGGACCAGCCGCCGGGCGCCACCGTGTCCAGCGCGGCCAGCGGGGTCTACGGAGCGCTCGTCCGACGACTCCGGTCGATCACCGCGCACACCGTGGACCAGGAGCCCAAGTGGCGCCACACCGGTGAGGCGCTCACCACCGGATACCGCCCGCCCTGGTGAGCGGCCCGGCCGCCGCCCGCCTGCGCAACCTCCCCCCGACTTCCGCTTCCAAGAAGGGTCACGGCAGACACGATGGCACCGAAGACGAAGGCGGCCGGTGACGGCAGCGGCCTGGTGGAGATGGCCTGGGATCCGATCACCCGGATCGTGGGCAGCCTCGGCATCCACACGAAGATCGACTTCAAGCAGAAGCGGGTCGCGGAGTGCTACAGCACCTCGTCGGTCTTCCGCGGCTACAGCGTCTTCATGCGCGGCAAGGACCCCCGCGACGCGCACTTCATCACCAGCCGCATCTGCGGGATCTGCGGCGACAACCACGCCACCTGCTCCGTGTACGCGCAGAACATGGCCTACGGGGTGAAGCCGCCCCACCTCGCCGAGTGGATCATCAACCTGGGCGAGTCGGCGGAGTACATGTTCGACCACAACATCTTCCAGGAGAACCTGGTCGGGGTCGACTACTGCGAGAAGATGGTCCGCGAAACCAACCCGGGCGTACTGGAGTTGGCGGAGCGCACCGAGGCCCCGCACGCCGGCGAGCACGGTTACCGCACCATCGCCGACATCATGCGCTCGCTGAACCCCATCGAGGGCGAGTTCTACCGCGAGGCCCTCCAAGTCAGCCGCTACACCCGGGAGATGTTCTGCCTCATGGAGGGCCGCCACGTGCACCCCTCCACCCTCTACCCGGGCGGCGTCGGCACCATCGCCTCCGTCCAGCTCTTCACGGACTACATGACCCGCCTCATGCGGTACTGCGAGTTCATGAAGCGCGTCGTCCCGCTCCACGACGACCTCTTCGACTTCTTCTACGAGGCCCTGCCCGGGTACGAGGAAGTCGGCCGCCGACGCGTCCTGCTGGGCTGCTGGGGCGCCCTCAACGACCCCGAGTACTGCGACTTCACCTACGCCAACATGACCGACTGGGGACGGAAGATGTTCGTCACCCCGGGCATCATCGTCGATGGCAAACTGGTCACCAACGACCTCACCGAGATCAACCTCGGCATCCGCATCCTGCTCGGAAGCTCGTACTACGACGACTGGGAGGGCCAGGAGCAGTTCGTCACGCACGACCCGCTCGGCAACCCGGTCGACCCCCGCCACCCCTGGAACCAGCACACGATCCCCGCACCGCAGAAGCGGAACTTCGACGACAAGTACAGCTGGGTGATGTCGCCCCGCTGGTTCGACGGCAAGGACCACCTGGCACTCGACACCGGCGGCGGCCCCATCGCCCGCCTGTGGTCCACCGCCCTGTCCGGGCTCGTCCACAACGACTACGTCCAGGCCACCGGCGAGAGCGTCGTCATCACCCTCCCGCGCACGATGACCAAGCCCGAGACCCGCTTCGAGTGGAAGATCCCGAAGTGGAGCAACGCGCTGGAGCGCAACCGCGCGCGCACCTACTTCCAGGCGTACGCGGCCGCCATCGCGCTGCACTGCGCCGAGAAGGGGCTCGCGGAGGTCCGCGCCGGACGCACCCAGACCTGGGAGAAGTTCGAGGTCCCGGACGAGTCCATCGGGGTCGGCTTCACCGAGGCGGTACGGGGCGTGCTCTCGCACCACATGGTGATCCGGGACGGCAAGATCGCCAACTACCACCCGTATCCGCCGACCCCGTGGAACGCCAGCACCCGCGACACCTTCGGCACGCCCGGCCCGTACGAGGACGCCGTGCAGAACACGCCGATCTTCGAGGAGAACACCCCGGAGAAGTTCAAGGGCATCGACATCATGCGAACCGTGCGCAGCTTCGACCCCTGTCTGCCGTGCGGCGTCCACATGTACGTCGGCGGCGGCAAGACGGTCAAGCAGATGCACGTCCCCACCGGCCTGAGCGGGCTGGGCGGATGAGCGCGGCCACCGACGCCCGGCAGGCGGGGCAGCGCGTCGAGGAGGTCCTCGACCGGCTGGCCGCCACCGGCGAGCGCGAGGTGTGCGCGGCAGCCGAGGAACTCGTCCGCGTCCTCATGGACTTCTACGGTGCGGGGCTCGCCCGCATCGTCGAGCGGCTCGGCGCCGATGCGGTGTCCGGGCTGCTGGACGACGAGCTGGTGGCGAGCCTGCTGGCCCTGCACGACTTGCACCCCGAGGACGTCCACACCCGGATCGCCCGGGCCCTGGACACCGTACGGGACCCCCGACGACCCCTCGAACTCCTCGGCTTCGACGAGGCCGCCGGCACCCTGCGGCTGCGTCTGCCCGCGAGCGGCGGCTGCGGCTGCGGCAGCACCGACGACACGGCCCGGCAGGCCGTCGAGGACGCCCTTGCCTGCTTCGCCCCCGAGGTCACGGCGGTCGAGCTGGAACCGGCCGCGCCCCCGCCGCCGGCCCTGCTCCAGATCGGCACCCGCCCGCAGGCCCCGGCGCGGGTGTCGTGAGCGCGCCCGGGGGATGGGCCCCGGCGGGGGCGCGCCCGGGTGGTACGGGTGGCTCCGGCCTCTCGGGTGGCTCGGGCGGACCAGGCGAACCGGGCGGCTCGCGCGGCCCGCGCGGTCTGCGCCGTTTCGCGGGACCGCGCGGGCCCCGCCCCGAGGTCTGCGAACTGTGCGGGGTGGCGGTGGCCGAGGAGGGCCACCGCCACCTGGTGGAGACCGAGAAGCGGGCACTGGTCTGCGCCTGCACCGGCTGCGCCCTGCTGTTCGACCGGCCGGGCGCCACCACCGGGCGTTTCCGCGCCGTCCCCGACCGGTACCTCACCGACCCCGCCCACAGGCTCGACGACACCGCCTGGGAGCGGCTCCAGATCCCGGTCGGCGTCGCCTTCTTCTTCCGCAACGCCGCCCTCGACCGGCTCGTCGCCCTGTACCCGAGCCCGGCCGGCGCCACCGAGAGTGAGCTCGACCCCGCGACCTGGCAGAACGTCCTCGGGGCCAGCCCGCTGTCCGGGCTCCTCGAACCGGATGTGGAGGCGCTGCTGCTGCGCCGGTCGGAGGGCCGCACCGAGTGCCACCTGGTCCCGATCGACATCTGCTACGAGCTGGTGGGGCGGATGCGGATGCTGTGGCAGGGCTTCGACGGCGGGGCCGAGGCCCGCGCCGCCCTGCGGGCCTTCTTCGAACAGGTGGAGCGGCGCGCCAAGGCGCTACCGGCCGGGGCTCCGGCTGGAGCTGGAGCTGGGGAGGGGCGGCCATGACGGACCTCACCTTCACCTGCACCGGGGTCCGCGCCGACCCGTACGCGGCCGGCCCCACCCTCGTATTCCGGCTGCGCGTCACGGCCTCCGCGGACACCCGCGTCCACGCCCTCGCCCTCCGCTGCCAACTGCGTATCGAACCGGCCCGGCGCGGCTACGAACCCGCCGAGGCGGCGGGCCTGGCCGACCTGTTCGGCGAACGCTCCCGCTGGGGGACCACCCTCCAGCCCGTGCAGTTCGCCCAGGTCGCGCTGATGGTGCCCAGCTTCACCGGGCAGATCGAGACCGACCTCGTCGTGCCCTGCACCTACGACATGGACATCGCGGCCAGCCGGTACTTCAGCGCCCTCCAAGACGGCGAGGCACCCCTGCTCATGCTGTTCTCCGGGACCGCCTTCACCGGAGCCGGCGGCTTCCACGTCGAGCCCGTGCCCTGGGACCGCGAGGCTTCGTACGGGATGCCGGTGGCCGTGTGGCACGAGATGGTCGAGCAGCACTTCCCGGGCTGCGGCTGGCTCCGGCTGCCCCGCGACGCCATGGACGCCCTGCTGGCCTACCGCTCGCGGCACGCGCTCGCCTCCTGGGAGGCGACCGTACGGGCCCTCCTCGACGCCGCGGCCGTCGCGGAGCCGCCACCACCGGGCCCGCGCGGGCAGGGCGCCGTACTGCCGCGCGCCACCGAGAGGACGGCGACATGACCACCACCGCGACCGCGTCGGCGTCCCGCTTCACGAAGGCCCGGCAGGTGGCCGACGCGGTCCTCTTCGAGGGATACGTGCTCTACCCGTACCGGGCCTCGGCGGCGAAGAACCGGCTGCGCTGGCAGTTCGGTGTACTGGTCCCGCCCGCCTGGGGCCCGGCGCACGAGGAGCACGCGTACCAGCGGACCGAGATCCTGATGGAACCGAAGGGCCGGGCGACGCTCGCCGTCGAACTGCGCTTCCTCCACGCCCAGCGGCGTACGGTCCAGCGGGCACTGGGCGGCTCCGCCTTCGAGGACGTCCCGGAACTGCACCTCGCCGACCGCGTTCTCGTGCCCTGGGACGAAGGAGCCGAGGAACGCGTCGAAGGGGAGTTCCCCGTCGACGCGTTGGCGGGTGGCGGCGTCACCGTCCCCTTTACCCGGCCCGCCCGCCGGGAGACCGAGCCCGTACACGACGCCGACGGGCGGCTGGTCGGCCGGCTGGTCCGCCACACCGAGGAGATCCACGCGGTCGTACGGCTGACCGCGGTCGAACTCGACGGCCCCTACCGGGCGTTGAAACTCACTGCGGTCGTGGAGAACACGAGCCCCTGGACACCCGAGAACGCGGACGCGGACCGCGACGCCGCCCTGCCCCGCTCGCTGGTGGCCGCCCATCTCCTGCTCGGCCTCAGCGCGGGGTCCTTCCTCTCGATGACCGACCCGCCGGAGTGGGCCAAGGGGGCCGTCGCCACCTGCGTCAACCGGCACACCTGGCCCGTGCTCGCCGGTGAACCCGGCCGGGCCGACGTGGTGCTGTCCTCGCCGATCATTCTGGAGGACCACCCGGCCATCGCCCCCGAGAGCGCCGGCGCCATGTACGACGCCACCGAGATCGACGAGATCCTCGCCCTGCGCACCGCCGCCCTCACCGACCAGGAGAAACGCGAGGCCCGCGGTACGGACCCGCGGGCGGCCGCCGTGATCGACCTGGCCGACACGATGCCGCCCGAGGTGCTGGAGCGGCTGCACGGCGCGGTGCGCGCCCTGCGCGAGATCACCGACCCGGGCGAGCCCGCCGCCATCCCCGAACTCCCCGGCGACGAGGCGGTGTTCAAACCCGACACCCCCTGGTGGGACCCGGCCCACGCGGACACCGCCGATCCGGCGCGCGACCGGATCCTGATCGACGGCAGGCCGGTGGGCGTGGGCAGCCGCGTACTGCTGCGGCCCGGCCTGCGGCGCACCGACGCCCAGGACCTGTTCGTCCAGGGCCGCGCCGCCCAGGTCGAGGCGGTCCTGCACGATGTCGACGGGGGAGTGCACCTCGCCGTCACCGTCGAGGGCGACCCGGGCGCCGACATCCGCCGCGAGCAGGGCCGGTTCCTCTACTTCCAGCCCGACGAGGTCACGCCTCTGGAGGACACGTGAGCGGCAGGATCCTGGTCGCCGGCATCGGCAACGTCTTCCTCGGCGACGACGGTTTCGGCGTCGAGACCGTGCGCCGCCTGTCCGGCCACCAACTGCCCGGCCATGCCGAGGTGGTGGACTTTGGCGTGCGGGGCGTCCACCTCGCCTACCAACTCCTCGACGGCTACGACACCCTCGTGCTGGTCGACGCCACGGCACGCGGCGGCGCCCCCGGAACGCTCTATCTGATCGAGGCCGACGAGCAAACCGGATCGATCGAGCCGCACACCGCCGTCCCCGTCCTGGACGGCCACCACATGTCCCCCGACGCGGTCCTGGCCCTGCTGGGCACCCTGTGCGCCGGCACCGGTGGCACCCCGCCCCGGCGCACACTCGTCGTCGGGTGCGAACCCTCCTGCATCGAGGAGGGGATCGGCCTGAGCGCGCCGGTGGCCGCCGCGGTGCCGGAGGCCGTACGGATGGTCCTGGACCTGCTCCGGGACCCCGCCCACGGCGAGATCGCCGAACTGAGGAGCACCCAATGAAAAAGGCCGTCATCGGCGGCGCGACCGCCGCCGTCGCCCTCATCGTCGTACTGAAGCAGTTCCTCCCCGACCTCATGCGGTACCTGCGCATCCGCCGTATGTGACACCGCGACCACCCCGGCGCCCGAATGGCGTACGGGGCGCGCGGCGCGTCGGCGTGCCCGCCCGGCCCGCCCGCGTCCTGCCGGTGTAATGAGCCACGGCAGGACGGAGTCCGATGCACGAGATGTCGATCGCCATGGCCGTCGTGGGCCAGGTGGAAGAGGCGGCCCGAGCCGGCGGGGCGACCGCCGTCACCGCTGTCCGCCTCCAGGTCGGGGAGCTGGCCGGAGTGGTCCCCGACGCCCTGTCCTTCTGTTTCGAACTGGCCTGCGCCGGAACGGTCCTTGAAGGCGCCGAGCTCATCGCGGAGTCCGTCGCCGCCCGCGCCCGCTGCTCGTCCTGCACCCGCGTATGGGCGGTCGGCATGCCTCCCGAACTGTGCTGCCCCGGCTGCGGGCGGGCGACGGACGTCGAGCTGCTGGCAGGGCGTGAGCTGCGGATCGTCAGCGTGAACTGGGAGGACAGCCCCGGCCCAGGCGGCCCCGGCCCTGGCCCCGACCGCGCGTACAGCCGCGAACTGATCCCCGAGGAGCGCTGAACCATGTGCCGAGTCGTCGACCTGAAGCAAGCGGTACTCGCCAAGAACGAAGCGGCGGCGCACACCCTGCGCGCCGAACTCGGCGCCCGCGGCACCACCGTCGTCAACCTGCTCTCCAGCCCCGGCAGCGGGAAGACGGCGCTGCTGGAACGCGAACTGCTCCTCGCCCGTCAGCGCGCGGTGGCCGTCGCCGCGCTCACGGCCGACCTCGCCACCGAGAACGACGCGGTACGGCTGGCCCGTTCCGGCGCCCCCGTCAAGCAGGTGCTCACCGACGGGCTCTGCCACCTGGAGGCCGCGATGCTGGGCCGGCACCTGGACGGGTGGCTGCCCGAGGACACCCGGATCCTGTTCGTGGAGAACGTCGGCAACCTGGTCTGCCCCGCCTCGTACGACCTCGGGGAAACCCTGCGGGTGGTGCTCGCCTCGGTGACCGAGGGGGAGGACAAGCCGCTGAAGTACCCGACCGCCTTCGGGCTGGCCCAGCTGGTGGTGGTCACCAAGACCGACATCGCGGAGGCGGTGGAGTTCGACGAGTCCGCGTTCCGCGCCAACGTCCAGCGGGTCAACCCCGGTGTGGAGGTGGTGCTGACGTCGGCCCGCGCGGACGAAGGCACCGGCGTACTGCTCGACCGTGCCCTCGCAGTCGGGGCAGGTGCCGAGGCGCACACCCCGGTCATGGCCAGGCAGCAGCAGCCAGGCCATCATCACGGCCACGACGACGGCCACGGCCACGACCACGGCGGCCCCGAGCACTTCCACCCGCACCCCGCCGTGGCGCAGACCCGCTGATGGAGGCGGTACAGCGCCGCCGGGTCACCGTCCGGGGAGTGGTGCAGGGCGTCGGCTTCCGGCCCTACGTCTACACCCGCGCCACCGGGCTCGGCCTCGCCGGGCATGTCACCAACACCTCCGAGGGCGTCGTCGCCGAGGTCGAGGGCACACCGGCGGCCCTCTCCGAGTTCTGCGACCGGCTCGCGGCGGACGCCCCGCCACTCGCCGTCGTGGACGCCGTCGACCACTGCGAGGTACCGGTCGCGGGCGGGGCGGGGTTCCGCATCATCGCCTCCCGTACCGGCGGCGCCGCCCGTACGCTCGTCTCCCCGGACGTCGCCACCTGCGCCGACTGCCTCGCCGAGCTGGCCGACCCGGCCGACCGGCGCCACCGCCACCCCTTCATCACCTGCACCCACTGCGGACCGCGGTTCACCATCGTCACCGGGCTGCCGTACGACCGCGCGCACACCACCATGGCCCGCTTCCCGATGTGCCCCGACTGCGCCCGCGAGTACGCCGACCCCGCCGACCGCCGCTTTCACGCCCAGCCGGTCGCCTGCCCCGCCTGCGGACCCCGGCTGCGGCTCCTCGCCGGGCATCCGCCGCGCGAGACCCCGTACGACGACCCGGTGGCCGAGGCCCGCCGGCTGCTGGCCGCCGGGGCGATCCTCGCCGTCAAGGGCCTCGGCGGCTACCACCTCGCCTGCGATGCCACCCACCCCGGCGCCGTGGCCGAGCTGCGCCGCCGCAAGGCCCGGGGGGACAAGCCCTTCGCCCTGATGGCCCGGGACCTCGCCGACATCGAGCACCTCGTCCACCTCGGCTCCGAGGAGCGGAACCTGCTCACCGGCGGAGTCCGGCCCATCGTCCTGCTGCGCCGCCGCGCCGACGCGGGTGGGCCGCGCCCGGCCGACGCCGTCGCCCCCGGCAGCCCCGACCTCGGTGTGATGCTCCCGTACACCCCGCTCCATCACCTGCTCCTCGGGCTGCCCGGCGACCCTCCCGGCCCCCGCCTGCTCGTCATGACCAGCGGAAACCTCGCGGGCGAGCCCATCGTCACCGACGACACCCAGGCCCTGGACCGGCTCGCCGGCCTCGCCGATGCCTGGCTTAGCCACGACCGCCCGATCCATGTGCCGTGCGACGACTCGGTGGTGCGGGTCTGCGACGGCGAACCGCTGACCGTACGCCGCTCACGCGGCTACGCCCCTCTGCCGCTCACCCTGCCCCTGCCGGTGCCCGCGACCCTCGCGGTCGGGGGCGATCTGAAGAACGCCTTCTGCCTCGGCGAAGGGCGCCGGGCCTGGCTGTCCGCGCACATCGGGGACATGGACGACCTCGGCACCCAGTACGCCTTCGAGCGGGCCGTGCGGCAGCTGGAGTCCATCACCGGTGTCACGCCCCGCTCGCTCGCCGCGGACCGGCACCCCGGCTACCGCTCCGGCCAGTGGGCCCGACGGCAGGCCGACAGCGCAGACGCCCGGCCGGTGGTCCGGGTGCAGCACCATCACGCGCACATCGCCTCCGCGATGGCCGAACACGGCCTGGACGGCGGCCGGCGGGTGATCGGCATCGCCTTCGACGGCACCGGCTACGGCGACGACGGCGCGGTGTGGGGCGGTGAGGTGCTCCTGGCCGACTACGCCGGATACACCCGGTTCGCGCACCTCGCGTACGTCCCCCTGCCGGGCGGCGACGCGGCGGTGCACCGGCCGTACCGCATGGCATTGGCCCATCTGCGCGCCGCGGGCATCGCCTGGACCCCGGACCTGCCGTGTGTACGCGCCTGCCCCGCCGATGAACTACGTGTGCTGGAAAGCCAGCTGGAGCGCGACCTGAACTGCGCCCCCACCTCCAGCATGGGCCGGCTCTTCGACGCCGTGTCCTCCCTGGTGGGGGTGTGCCACCACGCCGGATACGAGGCCCAGGCCGCGATCGAGCTGGAGAGCGCCGCCCTGACCGCCACGGAAGCGGGACCCGAACTTGGACTCGGACCCGGACCCGGACCCTACGCCTTCGCGCTGCGCCGCCGGCCGCCCGAATCCGGCACGCGGACCCCGGTCACGGCGGACCCCGCCCCCGTGCTGGCCTCGGTGGTGGCCGACGTACGCGCGGGCACGGCGCCCTCCCTGATCGCGGCACGGTTCCACGCATCGGTCGCCGCCCTCGTCGGTACGCTCTGCGCCCTCGCACGCGAGGAGCACGGTCTCGACACCGTCGCCCTCACCGGCGGTGTCTTCGCCAACACCCTGCTCTCCTCGGCCTGCGCCCGCAGGCTCCGGGAGAACGACTTCACCGTCCTGCGCCATCACCGAGTCCCCCCGAACGACGGCGGACTGGCGCTGGGCCAGCTCATGGTGGCGGCGGCGGTCCGCGCCACGGAACACCCACAGCGAGGAGAAGCCCATGTGCCTGGCGGTACCCGGCAGAGTGCTTGACATCGGGGAGAGGGACGGCACCCGCATGGCAACCGTCGACTTCGGCGGTGTGGTCAAGGAGGTCTGCCTGGAGTACCTGCCGGACCTCCAGGTGGGCGAGTACGCCATCGTCCACGTGGGATTCGCCCTGCAACGCCTGGACGAGGAGTCGGCCAAGCAGACCCTCGAACTCTTCGCCCAACTCGGCATGCTCCAAGAGGAGTTCGGTGACCCATGGGAACAGGCGGCCGAAGCGGGCGGAACCCCCTGGCCCTTCGCCGACGACCCCGCCGCCGACGACGCACCGCTGGAGGCGCAGAAGTGAAGTACATCGACGAGTTCCAGGACCCGGACCTCGCCCGCCGGCTCCTCGACGACATCCACGCCACGGTGACCAGGCCGTGGGCACTGATGGAGGTCTGCGGCGGCCAGACGCACACCATCATCCGGCACGGCATCGACCAACTCCTGCCCGAACAGGTCGAGTTGATTCACGGCCCGGGCTGCCCGGTCTGCGTCACGCCGCTGGAGGTCATCGACAAGGCGCTGGAGATCGCCTCCCGCCCCGGGGTGATCTTCTGCTCCTTCGGGGACATGCTCCGCGTCCCCGGCACCGGCCGCGACCTGTTCCAGGTCCGCAGCGAAGGCGGGGACGTACGGGTCGTCTACTCACCGCTCGACGCCCTGAGGATCGCGCAGCAGAACCCGCAGCGCGAAGTGGTGTTCTTCGGCATCGGATTCGAAACCACCGCGCCGCCCAATGCGATGACGGTGTATCAGGCGAAGAAGCTCGGCATCCGTAACTTCAGCCTCCTGGTCTCCCACGTCCGCGTGCCGCCGGCCATCGAGGCGATCATGCGGTCGCCGAGCTGCCGGGTCCAGGCCTTCCTCGCCGCCGGACACGTGTGCAGCGTGATGGGCATGGGGGAGTATCCGGAGCTGGCCGCACGTCACCGCGTCCCGATCGTGGTGACGGGCTTCGAGCCGCTGGACATCCTGGAAGGTGTACGCAGGACCGTACGGCAGCTCGAACGCGGCGAGCACACCGTGGACAACGCCTACGCGCGTGCCGTCCGGCCGGAGGGGAACCCCGCGGCCCTCGCCATGCTGGAGGACGTCTTCGAAGTCACCGACCGCGCCTGGCGCGGCATCGGCGTCATCCCCGGCAGCGGCTGGCGGCTCTCCTCCCGCTACCGGGACTTCGACGCCGAGCACCGCTTCTCGGTCACCGGCATCAACACCCGCGAGCCGGCCGAGTGCCGCAGCGGCGAGGTCCTCCAGGGCCTGATCAAGCCGCACCAGTGCGAGGCCTTCGGCACCACCTGCACCCCCCGCAACCCGCTCGGGGCCACCATGGTCTCCAGCGAGGGCGCCTGCGCCGCGTACTACCTCTACCGCCGTCTGAACCTGACGAGCCCGGCGGCGCTGGGCAGTCCCGCCGGGTCCCAGTCCGCCGCCGTACCGCTGGAGGCGAGCCCCGTTGCCTGACACCGCACTCGACGTCACCGGCTGGACCTGCCCGGCGCCCCTGCGTGACCGCCCCCGCGTGGTCATGGGCCACGGCGGCGGCGGAGCACTCTCCGCCGAACTCGTCCAGCACATCTTCGCCCCCGCCTTCGGCGGCGAGGTGCTGGCCCAGCTCGGCGACTGCGCGGCCGTCTCCCTCGGCGGGGTCCGGCTGGCCTTCTCCACCGACTCCTACGTGGTGCGGCCGCTGTTCTTCCCCGGCGGCAGCATCGGAGACCTCGCCGTCAACGGCACGGTCAACGACCTGGCCATGAGCGGGGCCCGGGCCGCCTACCTCTCCTGCGCCTTCATCCTCGAAGAGGGCGTGGAGCTGTCCGTGGTCGCCCGCGTCTCCGAGGCCCTCGGCGCCGCCGCCCGCGCCGCGGGGGTGGAAGTCGCGACCGGGGACACCAAGGTCGTCGAAGCCGGCCACGGCGACGGCATCTACGTGAACACCGCGGGCATCGGGCTCATCCCCGCCGGTGTGGACCTGCGCCCGCAGCGCGTCGTACCCGGCGATGTGGTGATCGTCAGCGGCGAGATCGGGCTGCACGGCGTGGCCATCATGAGCGTCCGCGAGGGCCTGGAATTCGGCGTGGACATCACCAGCGACTGCGCGCCCCTCGGCGGCCTCGTCCAGGCCATGCTCGCCGTCACCCCCGACCTCCACGTGCTGCGCGACCCCACCCGCGGTGGTCTGGCCGCCTCCCTGAACGAGATCGCGGCCGCCTCCGGCACCGGCGTCGTGATCCACGAGCGCCGGGTCCCGATCCCCACGGCCGTCGCCAACGCCTGCGCGATCCTCGGCCTCGACCCGCTCTACGTGGCCAACGAGGGCAAACTGGTCGCCTTCGTGCCCCGGGAGCACGCCGACGCCGTCCTGGGCGCCATGCGCGCCCACCCGCTGGGCCGCAACGCGACGGTGATCGGCGAGGCGGTCGATGCCCACCCCGGACTCGTCGTCGCCCGCACCGGTCTGGGCGGCACCCGTGTGGTGGACCTCCCGATCGGCGAACAACTGCCCCGCATCTGCTGACGCGGGCATGCCCGTCCGCCTATGTGTGCTGAATCGCGTTCACCAGTCCGGCAACGAGGTCCGCCCGCTCGGCCATGGCCTCGACCACCACGTACTCGTGGTCGGCGTGGGCGCCGCCCCCAACGGCGCCGAGGCCGTCAAGGGTGGGCACCCCCAGTGCCGCCGTGAAGTTGCCGTCGCTTCCGCCGCCGACCGCCTTGCCTTCGAGGCCGGGAAGGAGCTTCTGTGCCACCGCGAAGAGCTCGGCCGACGTCGACTCGGGCATGGGGGGCCGGCCGATGCCTCCCTGGACCGAGACCTCCGCCCCATCGAGGTGCGGAGCCAGCGCTGCGAACGCGGATTCGATTCGTTCCTTCTCGCCGGCCGACTCGACCCGGACGTCGACGATGACGGTCGCCTCTGCGGGAACGACGTTGTCCAGGGTTCCCGCGGAGGCGACGGTCGGGGTGACCGTCGTGCCGACGTCGGGCCGGCCGAGCGCTGCGATGTCCAGTACCTGGTGCGATGCTTCGATCAGGGCGTTGATCCCGGCCGCGGGCCGTGAACGGCCTGTACCAAACCGCCGAGCATGTCGAAGACCCCCGGGCCGGTCGCATGCCCGCCTTCGACCGTGAACGGGCGGCGTTCAAGGGTGCCCAGCGGAAATACCGTGTCATGGTGACCGAGGATCAGCACTTTGGGATCGCCGCCGGCCGACCAGTGGACGTGCGGCCCGGCTTCGCTCTCAACGAGGACGGCCTGCCCGCCGAGGCGGCTCTCGATGACAGTGGCGACCGTCTTGGCCGATGCCGTCAATGCGTCGAGATCACGCGACGGAGACTCGGTTTCTACGAGTGTCCTGAGATCCTCGATCATCGCGTCGACACTCACATGGACGGTCTGGTGCGTGGTCATGTGGCGAGGGTAGCTGGCACCGCGGATCCGGCCGGGGCGGAATGACCTGGGGCTCCCCGGGCAGGCGCAGGACGTACGGCCTCTCGGGCATGCCGAGTCGACTCGACTCGACCCACTACGAGGAGTGAACCGCATGGAATGGACCACCGCGCCGGAGGGCCCCGGGCCCACTCCCTCGCGACCGGACCCGGTACCCCGCGATCCGCATTCGCCCAGGCCCGGGCAGAAGCCGACGCCCGAGCCCGCCCAGCCTGAGCCGTCGCCCACGGAACGGCCGCCCGTCTCCGAGCCCCCGGACTGAACGCGGACCCGGGGACCCGTGGAAAACGCAGAATCGAAGCAGGAGGTGAGGTCCGTGCGAGTCGCCTTTCTGACGGCGCCCGAGGGTGTGGAGGAGGTCGAACTCACCACACCGTGGAAAGCCGTCCTCGGAGCCGGCTGGAACCCACAGCTGGTATCCACCAAGCCCGGGCGCATCCGCGCCTATCACCACCTCGACAAGGCGGACACCTTCCCCGTGGACCACGTACTCGCCGGGGACACGGCCGACGCCTTCGACGCGCTCGTCCTGCCCGGCGGCGTGGCCAACCCCGACGCGCTGCGGA
Source organism: Streptomyces sp. ISL-87 (assembly GCF_018614095.1). Lineage (GTDB taxonomy): Bacteria > Actinomycetota > Actinomycetes > Streptomycetales > Streptomycetaceae > Streptomyces. The sequence continues at coordinate 16,805 of NZ_JAGGOY010000034.1, forward strand.
TGAACCAGCGGGCCGTCGGGTTCGCCCGGAGCTTCTTCGAGGCCGGCAAACCCGTCGCCGCGATCTGCCACGCCCCGTGGCTGCTGGTGGAGGCGGACGTCGTCCGGGGCCGGACGCTCACCTCATGGCCCAGCCTCGCGACCGACATCCGCAATGCGGGCGGCACGTGGGTCGACGAGGAGGTGCGGGTGTGCCGCGCGGCGCCCGCCACACTGGTCACCAGCCGCAGGCCGGCCGACCTGGACGCGTTCTGCGCGGCCCTCGTGAGGGAGTTCGGCGGCTGACCCACGCAGGCACGGCTCGGCACGGCTCGGCACGGCTCGGCACGGAGAAGCAGCCGGGCGCGCCGCGCAGGATGATGGAGGAACCGGGGAGAGGCCGCTCTCCGGCGCTGCGGCACCTGAGTGAAGGAGGCGTACCCGCATGGCGGAGCACGAGGGCGGGCCGGCGGCCCGGAAGCTGGAGGAGGGCCGGCTGCTCAAGGAGCTGGAGGCCATCCACCGCACGCGTCACGAGACCTTGCTGCACGGGTCCGACGACGCTCTGGTCACCCATACGCAGCGGATGAACGAGCTGGAGCACGAGTACGTACGCCGCCATCCGCAGCGCGCCCAGACACCGGGCCGCACGCGCGAGGGCGCCCGCGCCCGCACCGGCGACGAGGGCAAACCCGAGGCCGGCGGCGCCTGACATATTCCTCGGGGTGCACCAGCCGCAGCCGCGTCTCGCCCTTCTATCTCCGACCTGTGTTGTTCCTAGAATGGCCGGATGGAGGACATCGAGGCGATCGCGGCGTTGCAGGATCCGGTGCGCCGCCGCCTGTACGAGTACGTGGCGGCGCAGGGCCGCGAGGTCAGCCGCAACGAGGCCGCCGAGGCGGCCGGGGTGGCGCGCACGCTCGCCGCGCACCATCTGGACAGGCTGGCCGAGGCCGGGCTGCTGGAGAGCGGGAGCCGCCGCCTGACGGGTCGCTCCGGCCCGGGGGCGGGCCGTCCCGCCAAGGTGTACACGCGGGCGCGGGCCGAGCGGGCGGTGTCACTGCCCGCCCGCGACTACCGCACCGCCGCCGAGCTGCTCGCCGAGGCCGCCGAGGAGGCCGGGCTGGACGCCGGGCTCTGCGCTGCCGCCCGCCGCCGGGGCGAGGCCCTGCGCGGCGCGGCGGCGCCCTGCGGCGGGCTCGAAGAGGCCATGGAGATGCTGGCCGCCCGCGGCTACGAACCGCACCTGGAAGGCGCCGAGGGGACGGCCGGGGCAGCCGGGCACGTCGTCCGTATGCGCAACTGCCCCTTCCATGCCGTCGCCGAACGCTTCCCGCCGCTCGTCTGCGGCATGAATCTCGCGCTGCTGGAGGGGCTGCTCGGCACGGACGGTCCCGTCCGCGTCCCCGCCCGCCGGGCGCAGGCCGGTGGCGTCCCTCCCGACCGTCGGCGAGGCCCTGGAGCGGCTGGCGGACCTGCGGGCGCACGGGCCGTCCCCGCGCGCGTTCACCTTCGCCTCCTCCTACACCGCCGCCGAGGCCGCCCAGCACCTTCGGGCCGTGCCGCCGGCGCAGCTTGAGCAGGCCCCCCGGAGCGCGCGGGCTGAGCAGGCCCCCCGGAGCGCGCGGCCGGCGCCGGCCGGGGACGCGGCTGCGGTGTAGGGGAGGGGACGGCGGTAGGGGGAGGGGGACGACGCCGCTCGACGCACCAGTGTGCTCCGGTCAGTTCCTCGTGGTGGTGTACCGGACCCGTGCCCACAGCGGGAGGGCGAACCAGCACAGCAGGTACCAGGCCAGGACCCCGGCCACCAGCCACGGCGCGAGCGTGTTGTCGGTGGCGACGCGCAAGACGAGGAACAGTGCCGACGTGAGGGTGGCCAGCAGCAGGACGATGCCGATGAAGGTGAGCCGCGAGGCCCAGGTGACCGCCTCCGGCTTGATACGGCGGCCCGAGACGATGCGGTGGAAGGCGACTGGTCCGATGAGCGCGCCCGTCGCCAGTGAACCGAGCACGACGGTGACGACGTAGATGTTCTTGTCGCTCTGCGTGAGCCCCTGGAAATGCGGGGTGAAGACCACCGTCAGGAGGAACCCGAAGAGAATCTGCACACCCGTCTGGGCTACTCGGATCTCCTGGACCAGTTCCTGCCATCGCCGGTCGGCGCGCTCCTCCGTGGTCTCGTGTCTTCCATCGCCATGCCGACCCGGCCCGGCCTCGGCTTCGGCATCGCCGCGCATGGCGCCTCCCTGGTGGTGCGAGTGCCCTGGCGTCTACCCGAGCGCTGCGCCCTCATGCCCCTCCGGGACCGTGGCCCAGGTGGTGACTCCGGGCGCGCTCAGGTCACTTCTGGGCGTGCTGGCCCAGGTAGAACAGCAGCCACACGAACCCGGCGAAGACGTGGGTGCCGAAGATGTAGAAGAAGGCGCGCAGGGCGACGCCGTTCTCCTTCCACTTCTCGTGCTTGGCCTCCGCGACCGCCGCTGCGGCGGCCGCCTCGGTCCTGTCCGCTATGTCCGGCCTGACTGCTGTCCCTTCTCGGTCCCGGTGGCCGCGGTGGCCGCGGCACTCGGCTGCGGATCGCCGTCGCCGCCTGGGGCCGGGGGGGGGCTGCGTAGTGTAGCGATCGGGGCCCCACTGGACACTGCGAGCGCTGCCCCACCCGGCCCACGCCCCTCCGGTCAGGCGACGGCGCTCGCGTACCGCCAGAAGTCGCGCATCACCGCCGGCGGGGTGGGGCCGCTCATCTCCAGCTGGGTCAGCAGGATGGTGACGGCGCCGGTGGACGGGGTGATGTGCGCCGCCGTGCCGGTGCCGCCGACCCAGCCGTAGCGGCCCGGCACGTTCCAGGGGTCGACGGGGGCGACGTCGACCGAGCCGCCGAAGCCCCAGCCCTGGCCCTCCAGGAACAGCGCGGCTCCGGCCCGCTGCGCCGGGGTCAGCCAGTCGGTGGTCATCTGCCGTACGGACGCGGGTGAGAGCAGCCCGCGCCCGTCGGCGGTGGACCCGTCGGCGAGCAGCATCCGGGCGAAGGAGTGGTAGTCGTCGACGGTGGAGACCAGGCCGCCCGTTCCGGACGGGAACGCCGGAAGGCGGCTCCACTGCCCGTCGGGCGCGTCGACCAGTTGGAGACCGTCTCCCGCCGGATCACTCCGGTAGAACCCGGTGAACCGGGCGAGAGCGGCGGCCGGCACCGCGAAACCGGTGTCGGCCATGCCGAGTGGTTCGAAGATCCGCTCGGCCAGGAACTCCGGCAGCGAACGCCCCGAGACCCGGGCGATCAGCACGCCCAGGATGTCCGAGCACGTGTTGTACAGCCAGGCCTCGCCCGGCTGGTGGAGCAGCGGAATGCGGGACAGCGTCGCCATCCACTCGTCCGGCGGCGCGGTGCGCTGCGGCGCCGGAGGCCCCTGCTTGAGCTCGCTGAACAGCAGGCCGACCGCGGGCAGCGAGAAGTCGGACGGGAATCCGTACCCGGCGCGGAAGGTCAGCAGGTCCTCCACGGTGATGGGCCGGGCGGCCGGCACCACGTCGTCGACCGGGGCGGACGGCGTACGGACGACAACCGGCGACGCCAGCTCCGGCAGCCACCGTCCGACCGGGTCGTCCAGGGCGAACCGGCCCGCCTCGATCAGCATCATGACCGCCGCGGCGGTGACGGGCTTGGTGAGCGAGGCGATCCGGAAGATCGAATCCCGGCCCATCGGGGCCTTGCCGCCGGCCTCGGCGGAGCCGAGGGCCGCCACCTCGACCCGGCCGTCGCCGCGGGCCACCAGCCCGACCGCTCCCGGGAGGGATCCGCTGGTCACATGCGGTTCCAGGACATCGCGCAGGCCGGTCGGGGCGGTCGGGCTGCTTGGGCCGGTCGGGCCGGTCGGGCCGGTCGGGCCGGTCGGGCCGGTCATGAGTCCACCTCGTCCCAGAGATCGCACGCGTGCTCGGCCCGCGCGTCCACGGGATGGATCCCGGCCGCGCCGGGCGCCAGGGAGAGGACCCGCGCCTGCGGGGCGTGGAAGAGCGGCCAGTCGGGGGCTCCCGGCGTGTTCGGCGTGCCGGTACGGGCGAACCGCGTCCAGTAGCCGGTCATCACCTCGGACAGCTCGCGCTGCGGCCCGTTCAGGGAGACTGCCGTGGTGAACAGGTAGGGCAGTTCGGAGCCGTGCGTCGCCCCGAAGGGGAAGCCCTCCACCGCCGGCAGGCCGGTGAAGTTGGGCGCGTCCGGATCGCTGAAGCGGTAGCCGTACGTCGGCACGTGCCGCGCCAGCGCGCCGCTGTCCCGCAGCGAGGGGCAGGTGAACGTGGCGTCGGACAGCACGGCGGCCCAGGTCAGGGCGGGCGTCGGATGCCGCGTCGCCGGGTAACGGGCCTCGATCGCGGTGGCCGAGGCGCCGAAGGCCAGCTCCAGCCGGGCGCGGTAGGCCGCCTCGTCCACGATGGGGAACGCGGCCAGAGTCTGGCTGACGAAGAGCCGCATCTCGTCACGGGTGGTGCCCTGGAGCACGGGTACCCGGTGGAAGCGCCCTGTTTCCAGGGCCCGGCGGGGTTCGAGGGGCAGCAGCCGGTTGCCGTAGGAGACCAGCGAGAACCGCTGCATCAGCTCCGGTGTCGCCAGCGCGGCGGTGTCCAGGCCGCGCAGGCACTCCAGTACGTCGCGGCCCGCGGGCCGGTCGCAGCCGAGCCCGGCCGTCGCCGCGACGCCGTCCGCCACCGTGCGCGGCTCCGGCACGAAGGGCTCGTACGCGCCGAGCGTGGGCAGGAGCGACCGGGCCGGTGCGGCGGTCGAGCAGGATCCGCTCTGGACGATCGCCCGGTGGAAGAGGCCGGCCGAGCCCGGGGCGGTGAGGTGCGCGCAGACGCTGAGGCCGCCCGCGGACTCGCCGAACACGGTGACATTGCCCGGGTCGCCGCCGAAGCGGGCCGCGTTGGACCGCACCCAGCGCAGTGCGGCCTGCTGGTCGGCGATGGCGAAATCGGGTGCCCCGCCGAGCGCGGGATGGCCGAACAGGCCGAAGACGCCCAGCCGGTAATTGACGGTGACGACCACGGCGTCACCCTGCACGGTCAGCCGCTCGGGCTGGTATATGTCGGCGGCGCCGCTGAAGAAGCCGCCGCCGTGGAACCAGACCATGACGGGCCGCGGCCGCCCCTGGCCGGAGGGCGCGGTGACATTGAGGTACAGGCAGTCCTCCGACCCGCTCGGCCCGCCCGGGCCGAGCGCGGGGAGCTGCACACAGCGGGCGCCGGGCGCCCCGGCATCGCGTACGCCCGGCCAGCGCGGGGCGGGTTCCGGCAGCCGCCAGCGCAGCGCCCCGGTCGGCGGAGCCGCGTACGGGATGCCCTCGAAGGTGCGGTACGCCCCGTGCGCCCTGCCCCGTACGGCCCCGCGGTCGGTGTTAACGACGGGCCGGTCGGGACCGGCCGCGGCGGTGGCCGGCCCGGTGCCGGCGGCGAGCAGCATCAGCAGGCCCAGGGCCGGGCCGATGGATCGTACGAAACCAGCGTGCGGCACGGCTGACGCCCCTTCGGCCGGACCGCACGCAGCCGCGCAGCCCTCGTTTCACGGTCTCCGCGTGAGACTAGGCCGACAGGGCGAGCCGGATCAGGCAGACAACGCGCGGGTACTCCCTGAGAGCGCACGCATATCATCCGATCGGCCCCGGCCGAAGGGGGCGGGCCGATCGGGCAGCCGCTTCCTGGCTCCGGCTAGCTAGTGCCGTGGCCGGAAAGGTTCACCGGGTCGCGAC
>NZ_JAGGOY010000034.1:22537-111782 GCF_018614095.1 Streptomyces sp. ISL-87
TCCGGCCACGGCACTAGACGGAGACGGTCAGCACGTACCCGCCCGCCTGCACGTCGTCGCACAGGGCGCGGCAGCCGCCGAAGTGTTCGGCGAACTCCGGCCTTTCCTTCCAGGCCGCCATCGAATCCGGATCACGCCAGGACGCGAAGGAGATGAAGTGGCCGGGGTCTCCCACGTCGCGCACCAGACGGGCGTAGTGGAAGTTCTCGTTGGCCTCTTTCGTCCAGGTCAGGAAGGCCGTCCAGCGTTCGATGAACTCATCCGCCTTGCCTTCCGAGACCATCCAGCTCCCCGAACTCCAGTACTTGCTCTCCTCGGACATGGCACACCACCTTGAGTAGGGGCCCCTCCATCAGGCTAGAGCCGTACCGGCGGGTTGCCGTGTCCTAGCTCTGGGCCGCCTGCGCGGCGAGGCCGTCGAGGAGAAGGCCGAGGCCGAGTTCGAAGCCCCGGTCGTCGAGCGCTGCCAGGCCGCCCCGGGGCATGGCGGCCGCGTCCGTGAGGGAGTCGGCGAGAGCCGGGTAGTCCGGACGGTAGCCGTCGGGGGAGCGGGTGAAGCCCGCCGTGAAGGTCTCCAGGGCCGAGCCGAGGACCAGGTAGTCGATCGCGGCGGCGGCCTCGGCGGCGCGTGCCGGGGTGCAGCCGGCCCGGATGAGCGCGGCGAGCAGCGCGTCGTATCCGCGCAGGGCCTTGTCGGCCTCCACCTGGCGCCGGGCCGCAGGGGCGATCGCGTTCGGGTGGCGCAGGTACACCTGGCGGTAGCCGCGCTTCGCCCTGCTGCTGTTCTTCCGCGAGCACGGCTTCTCGATGTTCACCGAGACGCTCGGCGCCGAAGAGCTGTCCGGCGGATCGACCGTGATGGCCTTCCTCGCCGTGCTCGCCGTCGCGGGCTGGGGCTTCATCGGGTTCGACGCCTGCGTCTCGACCGCCGAGGAGACCAAGGACGCCGGCCGGCAGGTCCCGCGTGCCATGTGGTGGGCGCTGCTCAGCGTCGGCCTGGTCGTCATCCTCAACGCGATGGCCGTCGCCCTCGCCCACCCGGACCCGCGGGCCGTTGTCGCGGGTGAGGATCTGGACCCGGTGACCACCGCTGTCACCACGGCCTTCGGCTCCTGGTCCGACAAGCCCTTCGTGGCCGTGGTCCTGGTCGGGTTCCTCGCCTGCGCGATGGCCTCCCAGGGCGGGGCCTGCCCACGGGGTGTACTCGCTGGCGCGCGACGGGGCGTTCCCGTTCTCCGGGCTGGTGCGCAAAGTCAACCGGCGCCAGGCCCCGATCGGCGGTCTGATCGCTTCCACCCTGGTCAGCTGCGCCGGCCTGCTCCTCGGCCTGAACGCCACGGCCATCGGCAGCCTGATCGCCTTCGGCACCGCTGCCACGTTCCTGCCGTTCTTCCTGGTCAGCCTGGCGGCACTGATCGCCCGCCTGCGCGGCACGTGGGTTCCCCTCCGGTCACATCCGGCTGGGCCGCAAGGGCACGGTCCTCAACGTTCTGGCCGTGCTCTGGACCGCCTTCGAGGTCGTCAACGTCTGCTGGCCGCGCGCCATCCTGGCCCCGCCGGGTGCCCCCTGGTACCAGGTCTGGGCGGGTCTGCTGGGTACCGGCGCCGTGATCACCGCGGGGCTGCTCTACCTGATCGCGAAGAAGCCGCAGCACACACTGCGCGCGGCGCGGGCGCGCGAGGAGCGGGCAGTCGCCCCCGAGGCGCTCACCCCGGACTCGCCGGCCGCCGAACCGTCCTGACCCGTAGACCCTGGAACGAACCGTCACCCCGGGTGAACCTTTCCGGCCACGGCACTAGCGTCGCTCCAGCAGCCCGCGTACGTAGGCCGCCTGGCCGGCGTGCTGGAGGTCGTCGGCCAGCACGCTGACCAGGCGCGTCCCCAAAGTGACCGGCGGATCCCAGCGTTCGTCGACCACCCGGTCCAGGTCGGTGGCGGCGAGGCCCCCGACGAACCGCGCGGTCTGCTCGTGCACCGCGTCGAAGTAGTCCAGCAGCAGCTCGCCCGAGTCGACACGGACGCTTCCCGCCTGCCGGGCGGTGTGCCCGTAGCCGGTGGCGTCGGCGGGCAGCTTCAGGCCCAACCGGGCCGCCCACTCCTGGGCGTGCCACACCTGTTCCAGCCCCGAGGCGTCGGCCACGTGGTCGTCCTGGATCCGCGTGAGGTGCCAGACCAGCCAGGCGATCGAGTTCGCCTCCGCGTCGATCCGCGCGTTGAGCTCCTCGGCCGACAACCCCTCGACCACCTCGTGCACCACCTCCCTGATGCGTCCGTACCCGTCGGCCAGCAGCTCCGTACCCTTCATGCGCCGTCCCAGCCCTGTCCGTCGGGGGCGCCGCCGGTCCGGCGGCCGCTCTGCACCCACTATGCAAGCCGCTCTGCCGCTGTGCCCGGCGGAACGGGCCGGCAGCGGATGCCGGAGCGCGCCGGATGGCTCAGGCTGGGCGACATGTCCGGCGTGCGTGGGTGGTTCGACCGAGTCAGGGAGCGTGCGGCCGCGCTCAGGGAGCGGCGGGCGCGGGATGAGGCCCGGCAGGAGGCGGAGTACGCGGCGCACGACGAGGAGGCGGAGGCCGCGGCGCCCTTCGCCGAAGCGCACTCGCTGACACCGCCGGGCGCGAGCCCGGCCCTACGTGACCCGGCCGCGGCCGTGCCGTGGGGCATCCGGGTGGCCGCAGCGACGGGCTGGCGTTTCCTGGTGCTCGCCGCCACGCTGTGGGTGCTGATGCGGGTGATCGGCGCCGTGCGCCTCGTCGCCCTCGCGTTCGTGACCGCGCTCCTGGTCACAGCCCTCCTCCAGCCGACGGTCGCCCGCCTGCACCGCCGAGGACTGCCCCGAGGCCTCGCCACCGCGCTGACCGCGATCTCCGGTTTCGTCGTGCTCGGGCTCGTCGGATGGTTTGTGGTCTGGCAGGTGCTGGACAACCTCGGCGACCTCACCGGGCGCGTCCAGGAGGGCATCGAGGAGCTCAAACGATGGCTGCTGAACAGCCCGTTCCATGTGACCGAGCAGCAGATCAACGACATCGCGAAGAACCTCAGCGACTCCATCGGCACCAGCACCAGCGAGATCACCTCCACCGGCCTGCGGGGGGTGACGGTGCTGGTGGAGGTGATCACCGGCCTGCTGCTGGCCATGTTCTCGACGCTCTTCCTGCTGTACGACGGCCAGCGCATCTGGCAGTGGACGCTGAAGCTCGTCCCGGCCGCGGCCCGGCCGGGCGTGGCCGGGGCCGGTCCGCGCGCCTGGGGCACGCTCACCGCGTACGTACGGGGCACTTTGGTCGTCGCCATGATCGATGCCGTCTTCATCGGCATCGGCATCTACTTCCTCGGGGTGCCGCTCGCCGTCCCCATCGGGGTCGTGATCTTCCTGTCCTCGTTCGTCCCGCTGGTCGGTGCCGTGGTCTCGGGCGCACTCGCGGTCGTCGTCGCCCTCGTCACCCAGGGCGTCTTCGCCGCGCTCATGGCACTCCTGGTGGTGCTGTTGGTGCAGCAGATCGAGGGCCATGTCCTGCAGCCGTTCATTCTGGGCCGGGCCGTGCGGGTCCATCCGCTGGGCGTCGTCATCGCCGTCGCCACCGGCGGCACGGTCGCGGGGATCGGCGGAGCGGTCGTCGCCGTGCCGCTCGTGGCCGTCGTCAACACCGTGACCGGCTATCTCCGCGCCCACGCCGCGCTCCACGCGGTCAGCCATGCCGACGCCGGGGCGGGGCGGGCGGGGCCGGAGCAGACCGGGACCGGGACCGGGAAGGAGTAACTCGCGCCCCCTACGCCAGCAGGTTCACCGCCCCCGTGAACACCCGGGGGAGCCGGGCGGCCAGCGGGACGATCCGCCCGGCGAGCCGCGGCTGCTGGCGGGCCCAGAGCAGGGACGCGGTGAGGGTGCGATAGCTGCGCGACAGCTCCCGCCACGCCCGTTCGTACGCCTGCGGCCTGCCCGCCCGTACGCAGCGCACGAGTTCACCCGCTGCGGCCAGCGCCAGCGTGAGGCCCTCACCGGTCAGCGCGTCCACGTACCCCGCCGCGTCCCCGACGAACAGCACCCGCCCCGCCACCCGGGTACGCGCCTGCTGCCGCAGCGGCCCGGCACCGCGCACCGCCGAGCCGGCCGACGGGGGCAACCGCGAGGACAGTGGCGGGAACCGGGCGAGCTGTACGTCGAAGGGGGCGTGCTCCGAGGTCAGTACGGCCACGCCGATCCGGTCGGGCCCCAGCGGGGTCACGTACGCCTCGCAGTGCGCCGACCAGTACACCTCGACCAGGTCGCTCCAGGGCTCCACGGCGTAGTGCCGGCGCAGCCCGTAGCGGGCCGGGCGTCCCGGCGCGGGCCGCTCCGACAGGCCGAGCCTGCGCCGTACGGGGGAGTGGAGGCCGTCCGCCGCGACCAGGTAGCGGGCGCTCAGCCCGGCGGCGGTGACCCCGTGCTCGTCCTGGTGCACCTCCTCGACGCGGCCCGGGACCACCCGGACCCCCAGCCGGGCGGCGCGTTCGGCCAGGGCCGCCTGGAGGTCGGTACGCCGGGTGCCGAGTCCGGGACCGGTGCGGAAGAGCCCCTCGGCCTGCCGCCCGCCGGCGCCGTCCAGGTAGCGGATGCCGTGGAACGGCCGGCCGGTCAGGGGCACGCCCAGCTCCCGGAGCCGGCGTACCCCACCCGGCATGAGGCCCTCACCGCAGGCCTTGTCGATGGGGGTGGGGCGGGGCTCCACGACGACGGTCTCCAGTCCGGCCATGGCGCCGTGGATGGCCGTGGCCAGCCCGGCCGGGCCGCCGCCCGCGACCAGCAGATCGATCACGACGCGGGACCGCCCGCCGGCGCGGCGAGGCCATGAGCCGGCGTCGCATCCCCCGGGGCGCCATCCAGGGCCGCCTCCTCGCAGCGGATGCGCACGCGCAGCAGGGCGGCGTTCAGCACGGTGAAGCCGAACGCGGTCACCCAAGCCGAGTGCACCAACGGCAGCGCGGCGCCCTCCACGACGACCGCCACGTAGTTGGGGTGCCTCAGGAAGCGGTACGGTCCCCGCGCCACCAGTGGCAGTCCGGGCACCACGAGCACCCGGGTGTTCCAGCGCGGCCCGAGGGCGGCGATGCACCACCAGCGCAGGCCCTGCGCCGCGACCGCCAGCGCGAGCGCGGACCAGCCGAGCGGGGGAAGGAAGGGACGGTCGGCGGCCCACGGCTCCACTGCACAGCCCACGAGCAGCGCGGTGTGCAGGGCGACCATGGCCGGGTAGTGGCCGCGGCCGTACTCCCGGCCGCCGCGGGCCAGGCTCCAGGCCCGGTTGCGGCGGGCGGTGACCAGCTCCGCGAGCCGCTCGGCCGCGACGAGGCCGACGAGCAGCGCGTACAGGGTGGAGGTCATGGGCACGGGGTCACCAGCGCAGCAGGACGAGTTCGGAGGCGAAGCCCGGACCGAAGGCGAGCATCAGCCCGACCGAGCCGGGTGCGGGCGGCCCCGCCGCCTGGATCCCGCTGAGGATGTGCAGGACCGAGGCCGAGGACAGGTTTCCGGCGGTCGCCAGGGAGCGCCGGCTCGCCGCGAACGCCGCGTCCGGCAGGGAGAGGGCCTCCGCCAGGACGTCAAGGATCTTCGGCCCGCCGGGGTGGCAGATCCACGCGTCGACGTCCGCGGGCTTGAGGTCGTGCCCGGCGAGGAACGACTCGATCTCCTCGGCCACGTGCAGCCGCACCAGATCCGGGAGTTCGCGGCCCAGCACCATGCGGAAGCCCCAGTGCCCGATGTCCCAGCCGAGCAGGTCCTCGGTGCCCGGGTACAGGCGGCTGCGGGAGGCCACGACGCGGGGCCCGGTGCCGGTGTCGTGCAGGGGATGGCCGCTGCCCACCGCCACCAGGGCGCCCGCCCCGTCGCCGAACAGCGCCCCGGCCACCAGATTCGCCATGGAGGTGTCCGTGGGCTGGAGGGTGAGCGAGCACAGCTCGGTGGACAGCAGGAGCGCCGCGTGGCCGGGGCGGCCGGTCAGGTAGTCGTGGAGACGGCCGAGCCCGGCGGCGCCCGCCGCGCAGCCGAGGCCGAAGAGCGGCACGCGTTTCACGTCGGGGCGCAGGCCGGTGCGGGTGGCGAGCCGGGCCTCCAGGGAGGGCGTCGCGAGACCCGTCACCGTGGTCGACATGACGAGGTCGATGTCGTGGGCCGCGCATCCGGCCCCGGCGAGGCCGGCTCGGAGCGCGCTTGCACCGAGCTCCAGTGCCGACTCGACGAACAGGGCGTTCGTGGCGCCGAAGTCGTTCGACGGGCCGTAGCGTTCCAGCGGGAGCGCGAGGTGGCGGGAATCGACGCGTACCGACGCGTGGACCCGGCGCAGCAGACCGCTGTCGAAACCCGGCGGGAGGAACCGGGCGAGGGCTTCGGTGATCTGCGGCTGCGGATAGCGGTGGGGCGGGAACACGCTGCTCACTGACAGGACACGTGTCATTGGCCCAACATAGGGAACAACTGACGGTTCCTCACGAATCAGGTGAACCAGGCGTGCCGCCGCCGGACGAGACGGCCTAGCGTGGCGCCGTGCCCGCCAGAACCCGAGAGACCGTGCCCGTGTCCGTGCCCGCGGCCGCCCCGCCCCTGCCGCCGCTGACCGAGGTGAAGGGGCTGCTGGCGGCCTGCCACCCCCTGCCGGCGGCCGCCGTGACGTTCTTCGCCGCTGCTCTGGCAGCCGCCGTGGGACGCGGTCTCGCCGGGACCGCCGCCACCGCGTGCGCGGTCGGGGCGGGACAGCTTTCGGTGGGATGGTGCAACGACCGGGTCGACCTGCGCCGGGACCTGGCGACGGGCCGCCCCGACAAACCCCTGGTGGCGGGCAGGGTACGGCCCGCCACGGTGACCGCCGCCGCGCTCACGGCCCTGCTGCTGTGCGTGCCGCTGTCGCTGGCCTGCGGCCCGCTCGCGGGGGCGGTGCACCTCTGCGGGGTCGCGGCCGCCTGGGCGTACAACCTCAGGCTGAAGGGCACGGCCGCCTCCTGGGTGCCGTACGCCCTGGCGTTCGGCCTGCTCCCCGCGTTCGTCACGCTCGGCCTGCCGGGAGCGCCCTGGCCGCCGCTCTGGCTCACGGCGGCCGCCGCGCTGCTCGGCGCGGGCGCACACCTCGCCAACGCCCTGCCCGATATCGCGGACGACCTGGCCACGGGTGTCGTCGGCCTGCCGCACCGGCTCGGAGCCCGGCGCTCCGGGGCGCTGGCCGGGCTCCTCGTACTCGGCTCGGCCCTGGCCCTGGTCGTCGGGCCACCGGGGCGCGTGACCCCGTACGGCTGGGGCCTGCTGGCGGTGACGGCCGCGGCGGCGCTCCTCGCGGGCACCCGGCCGGGCGGCCGGATCCCGTTCCACGCCACGCTGGCGATCGCCGCCGCGGATGTGGCGCTGCTGCTGGTGCGGGGCGCCGGACTCCGCTGACCGGTCAGCCCTGGACGCGGAGCGCGGCGGTGTGCTCGCGGACCTGCTCCGGAGTCAGGTAGGCATCGGTGAACTCGAAGTCGCGCAGGGTGGCCGGCTGCTGGACCTGGAAGCCCGTACGGACGAAGTCGTCACCGGCGACGGCGTTGAGCAGCCAGTTCGTCAGCACCCGGGTCTTGGCCACATTGGTGCGCAGCGCCGACCAGTGGTAGCCGCGGGCCACCGCCTGCGCCGGGAGGCCGCGCAGCTCGATGCCGAGCGGCTTGGAGACGGCGTCCGTGCCGCCGAGATCCACCACGAGGCCCAAGTCCTTGTGCACGTACGGCCGGAGCGGCCGGCCGCGCAGGGTGGCGGCCACACTGTCGGCGACCGCGCGCCCCTGCCGCATGGCGTGCTGCGCGGTCGGCGGGCAGATCGCACCGTCACCGTGGGCGAGATCCGGTACGGCGGCCGCGTCCCCGAGGGCGAAGACGCCATCGGCGCCGGGCACGGTCATCTCGGGCCGCACCACGAGCCGGCCCCGCAGCGTCTCGGCGCCGAGGGTGGCGACGAGCGGGCTCGCGGCCACCCCGGCCGTCCAGATGAGGGTGCGGCTGGGCAGTACGCGCCCGTCGGTGAGCGTCACCTTCTCGGCGGCCACCTCGGCCACCGACACCCCGAGGGAGACCTCGATGCCGCGCCTGCGCAGGATGCCCAGGGCGGTCTGGCCGAGGGTGTCGCCGAGCTCCGGCATCAGCTTGGGCGCGAGGTCGACCAGGTGCCATTTGATCTGCCGCGGGTCCAGGCGGGGGTAGCGCGTGGCCGCGTGCCGGGTGAGCCGTTGCAGGCAGGCGGCCGTCTCCGTGCCCGCGTACCCGCCGCCGACCACCACGAAGCGCAGCCGAGAGGCGCGTTCCGCCTCGTCCTGACTGGCGTCCGCGAGGTCGAGCTGGGCGATCACGTGATCGCGCAGGTAGGCGGCCTCGGCGAGGGTCTTCATTCCGCGCGCGTGCTGGAGGAGGCCGGGGATGTCGAAGGTGCGGGTGATGCTGCCGGGGGCCAGTACGAGGATGTCGTAGGGCTGGTCGACCGTCTCCCCGGTGATCTTGCGGATCACACAGATCTTCGCCTCGGTGTCCACCCCGATGGCGCCGCCGGGGATGATCCGGGTGCGGTGCCTGTGGCTCCGGCGCAGCGACACGGCCACCGACTGAGGGGTCAGCACACCGGCGGCCACCTGGGGCAGCAGCGGCAGATAGAGCTGGTACGAGAAGGGCGTGACCAGCGAGACCTCCGCCTCGGCGGGGGAGAGCCGGCGCTCCAGCCGCCGGACGCACTCGACCCCGGCGAAGCCGGCGCCCACTACGAGAATCCTCGATCGAGACACGGTGTACGTCCCTTCGCAGCCTGCCTGGTTGTCCGCTCATCGACTCTTCCGCTCATCGACTCTTCGGCTCTTCTGCTCATCTGCCCAGCGAGGCGGGCCTTGCACGGCGATTTCGGGCCGACGGCCGGGCCCGCCGCGGGTTCTCGGCGTGCTCGGGGCAGGGTTTCGTGGCCAGACTGGGACCAGGAGGTACGCGATGGACCCCGTTGCGGCACTGGACCGGATCGCCTTCCTGCTGGAGCGTGCCCAGGCGCCCACGTACCGGGTCCGGGCCTTCCGTACGGCGGCGGCCGCGCTGGAGGGCATGGGCGAAGGCGAGGCGGCCCAGCGGGCCGAGGCCGGCTCGCTGGAAGCGGTCAAGGGAATCGGCCCCAAGACGGCCCAGGTCATCCGCGAGGCGCTCGGCGGGGCGGTCCCGGGATACCTGCAGAAGCTGGAGGACGAGATCGCGGCGCATCCCGAGGGCCCGTCGGCCACGCCCGAGGCCCGCGCCCTGCGGGCCACCCTGCGCGGAGACTGCCATCTGCACTCCGAGTGGTCCGACGGCGGCAGCCCGATCGAGGCCATGGGGCGGGCCGCGGCGGCGCTGGGCCACGAGTGGGCGGTGCTCACCGACCACTCGCCGAGCCTGACGGTCGCCCGGGGGCTCTCGCCGGAGCGGCTGCGCGAGCAACTGGGGGTGCTGACGGAGCTGAACGAGACCTGGGCCCCGTTCCGGCTGCTCACCGGCATCGAGTGCGACATCCTCCTTGACGGGGCGCTGGACCAGGAGCCGGGCCTGCTGGACGGGCTCGATGTCGTCGTCGCCTCCGTGCACTCGAAGCTGCGCATGGACGCGCCCGCGATGACCCGGCGGCTGCTCGCGGCGGTACGCAACCCCCTGATGGACGTCCTCGGCCACTGCACCGGGCGGCTGGTGACCGGCCGCGGCCGCCCGGAGTCCCAGTTCGACGCGGAGGCGGTCTTCTCGGCGTGCGCGGAGTCCGGAACCGCCGTGGAGATCAACAGCCGGCCCGAGCGGCTGGACCCGCCGCGACGGCTGCTGAGGCTCGCGGTGGAGGCCGGGACCCTGTTCGCGATCAACACCGACGCACACGCCCCGGGGCAGCTGGACTGGCAGATCACCGGGTGCGAACGGGCCGTGGAGTGCGGAGTTCCGGCCGAGCGGATCGTCAACACCTGGCCGGCGGAACAGCTCCGCACCTGGACCCGCACCCGCCGTCCCGCCGCGGCCGCGTGACGCGGGTCAGCCGGATTCCGTCTTGCGGGAGGTGGTGAGCGTGAACAGCGCCCCGTCCGGGTCGCGCAGGGCCACCCACCGCTCGGTGGCGTTGCCGGTGACGTCCGAGACGGTGCGCCCGCCCAGGGAGGCGGCCGCCTCGACGGCCGGCTCGAGCTCCGGGACGCGGAAGTGAACGTGCCAGCGGGGCCGCGCGTGCGGAGCGTAGGCCGCGGCCTCGACCGGGCCGCTGTTGAGCCGGGCGACGGGCTCCCCGCCTCGGCGCAGGACGACCTGCTCCTCCTCGTACGAGACCTCACAGCATCCGGGACGGCCGGTGGCCCACTCCAGCACCTCGCCGTAGAAGATCGCCGCATCGAACGCGTTCCTGGTGCGCAGCTCCAGCCACGCCGGCGCCTGACCCTCGCCCACCCGCCAGTCGGCCGACACCGGGCCCTCCCAGATCCCGAAGACCGCGCCGTCCCGGTCGGCCACCAGGGCCCCGCGGCCCCCCGTTTCGAAGGAGACCGGGCCCACCGCGATGGTGCCACTGCGCTCCCGGATCCGGTCCACCGCCACATCGGCTTCGTCGACGGCGAAGTACGGGGTCCAGGCCACCGGCACCCCCAGGTCCGCGGCCAGCGCCCCGATGCCTGCCACAGGCACGCCGTCCAGCTCGGCCACCGTGAACGCCTCGCCGAGCCGGGCCGGCCGGAAGGTCCAGCCCGCTACCGCACCGTAGAACCGCTGAGCCGTCGCGAGGTCGCGAGCCATCAGGCTCACCCAGCACGGCGCTCCGAAGACGTCCTTCGTCGAAATCTCCACCGCTTGCTCCGCCCGTCATCGGCCGCGATCAGCGGGCCGCCCGAGCTCAAGAAGTAGCGCCCCGGTCCCCGGGGGGTCGTGGAGGCGCGCCATCGCGGGGACGGATCCGTCCGGTCACCACCACCTTAGGCTTGTGAACCGCGTCGGGAGTGGGTGAAAACCGAATCAACGCCGAACGGCCGGTCCTGATCGTGTATGACTGCGACTGCACCACTGAGGGCCACGCCCGATTCCGAAGGGTCGGACAGGGGTCGGACAGGGCCCTGGGAAGGACGAGCATGATGACGCACTCCCGCTTCGCCGAGGTCCTGACGGATCTCGACAGGGTGATCGCGGACGCCCCCGCGGACGCGACCGGCGCACTGTGGCGGCTGACCGGGAGCCGCCGCGGCCTGGACTCCAACCTGATCCGGCTGCCGCCCGGCGGCGTGATCGCGGAACACGCCGAACCCGCCCTCGACGTCCTGCTGGTCGTCATCGAAGGCGCGGGGCGGCTCAACGCCGAGGACGGCCCGCACCGGCTGGGGCCGCACTCGGTCGCCTGGCTGCCGCGCGGGTCGCGCCGCTCGCTGACCGCGGGGCCGGACGGGATGACGTACCTGACGGTGCACACCCGGCGCCCCGGCCTGGGCATCGCCTCCGCCCCGGCCGAGGGCGGCGAGGCGGCCTGCATGCTCCCCCGGGTCTGCCCCGACTGCGGCCGGCTCGCCGCCGAACAAGGCGCCGGGTACTGCTCGCGGTGCGGCAGCCCGCTGCCCGGCTGAGGCGGCTACGCTCCGTACCGGACGCTCCAGACCCGACACGCCCTCGGAAGGCAGGTCCGCCGTGGTGAGTTCCCAGATCCCCGTGATCGACCTCGGGCCGTGGCGGTCGGGCGAGCCCGAACCGCGTGCTCGGATCGCCGCCCGCGTCGACGAGGCGCTTCAGGCCGCCGGCTTCCTGCTGGTGACGGGGCACGGTGTGGAGCCCACGCTGCCCTCGCGGATCCGCGAGGTGGCGCGCGAGCTCTTCCGGCTCCCGGCGGCGGTGAAGGACCCGTACGCGGTCACGGTCGGCGGCCGCGGCTGGCTCGGCCCGGGCGCGGAGGCCAACAGCTATGCGGAGGGCACGGCTTCGCCGCCCGACCTCAAGGAGTCGTGGTCGTGCGCGGCGGAGGACCCTACGGGTGTGCCCTCGGTGGACGCCGAATGGTTTCGCCCGAACGCCTGGCCCGCCGAAGTACCCGCGCTCCAGCCGCTGGTGGCGGAGTACCTCGCGGGGATGAAGGCCCTCTCCGACGAGCTGCTGGAACTGCTGGCCACAGCCCTGGGAATGCCCGCGGACCACTTCACACGGCACACCGGACACCCCACGTGGGGGTTCAACATCAACTGGTATCCCGGTACCGAGGTCGTCGGTGCCGCGATGCCCGGCCAGTTCCGGATCGGGGCGCACACCGACTTCGGCACCGTCACCGTCCTCGACCGTGAACCGGGCGCGGGCGGCCTCCAGATCCACACCGATGCCGACGGCTGGCAGGACGCCCCGTACGACCCGGCCGCGCTCACCGTGAACATCGGCGACCTGCTGGCCCGCTGGACCGGCGACCGCTGGCGTGCGGGCCGCCACCGGGTCCTCCCGCCGCCCGCCGACGCGCCCGCCGAGGAACTGGTCTCGCTGGTCTACTTCTACGAATGCGACCCGCACACCCGGGTGGAATCCCTCCCGGCCCCGGTCGGCCGCGTGGTCCACGATCCGGTCGACTCCCACACGTACCTGAGGGCGAAGCTCGACGCGATCAGCGTCTCCTGAGGGCCCCGATTACCCCTGACCAGCCGCGTTCGGCAGGATGTGGGGCATGACCGAGATCCGTACCCCCCGACTCCTCCTCCGCCGCTGGACCGACGACGACCTCGTCCCCCTGTCGGAGATCAACGCCGACCCGGAGGTGATGCGCTGGATCGGCGACGGCTCCACCCTCGACCTGGACCAGACCGCCGAGGAGATCGAGCGCTGGGAGGAGGAGTGGGACGACGAGGGCTTCGGTCTCTTCGCCGTCGAGCTGCTGGCCTCGGGCGAGCTGATCGGTGCCGTGGGGCTGTCCGTGCCGGAGTGGCTGCCGGAGGTGCTGCCCGCGGTGGAGATCACCTGGCGCCTCGGCCGGTCCTTCTGGGGCCAGGGCTACGCCTCCGAAGCCGCCCAGGCCACGCTTGAGTTCGCGCTCCAGGACCGCGGCCTCGACCGCGTGATCGCCGTCAACCGGGCGGGCAACGACGAGTCCGAGAACGTGATCCGCAAGCTCGGCATGGAGCAGGACCGGGACACCACCCACCCCGAGTACGGCCACCTGCTCCAGGTGCACAGCATCGACCTCACGGAGTACGAGGCCTGAGGCCCGCGCCCTCCCGACAGGGGTTTGTCAGGGGTATGTCAGGGTTCCTTGCGAAGATCGATTGTCCATAGGCATCAAAGCAACCCTTGGGATGGCCATAAGAAGTGTTTATGGGGTCATAAACAAGGGCCGGGTGCCGGGTTAGGGTGACCTTAGTTTAGGGTTCCCTTGATCCAGCCTGTTGTCGGTCGAAAGGGAACCTGTCATGCCACGCCCCCTCCGGGTAGCAATCGTCGGTGCCGGCCCCGCCGGCATCTACGCCGCTGACGCGCTTCTGAAGTCGGAGGCCGCTGCCGAGCCGGGTGTGTCCATCGACCTCTTCGAGCGGATGCCGGCGCCCTTCGGCCTGATCCGGTACGGCGTCGCCCCCGATCACCCGCGGATCAAGGGCATCATCACCGCCCTGCACCAGGTCCTCGACAAGCCCCAGGTCCGGCTCTTCGGCAACGTCGACTACCCGAACGACATCAGCCTCGACGAACTGCACTCGTTCTACGACGCCGTGATCTTCTCCACCGGCGCGACCGCGGACCGGGCGCTCAGCATCCCCGGCGTCGAGCTGGACGGCTCGTACGGCGCGGCCGACTTCGTGTCCTGGTACGACGGCCACCCCGACGTCCCGCGCACCTGGCCGCTGGAGGCGGAGAAGGTCGCCGTCCTCGGCGTCGGCAACGTCGCCCTCGACGTCGCCCGCATCCTCGCCAAGACCGCCGACGAGCTGCTGCCGACCGAGATCCCGGCGAACGTCTACGAGGGCCTCAAGGCCAACAAGGCCCTCGAGGTGCACGTCTTCGGCCGCCGCGGTCCGGCCCAGGCCAAGTTCAGCCCGATGGAGCTCCGGGAACTGGACCACTCGCCCAACATTGAGGTCATCGTCAACCCCGAGGACATCGACTACGACGAGGGCTCGATCGCGACCCGCCGCTCCAACAAGCAGGCGGACATGGTGGCCAAGACCCTGGAGAACTGGGCGATCCGCGACATAGGCGAGCGGCCGCACAAGTTGTTCCTGCACTTCTTCGAGTCGCCCGTCGAGGTACTCGGCGAGGACGGCAAGGTCGTCGGCCTGCGCACGGAGCGCACCGAGCTCGACGGCACCGGCAACGTCAAGGGAACCGGCGCCTTCACGGACTGGGACGTCCAGTCCGTCTACCGGGCCGTCGGCTACCTCTCGGACGAACTGCCCAAGCTCCCCTGGGACGTCGATTCCGGCACGGTCCCCGACGAGGGCGGCCGCGTGATCGAAGCCGGCGAGCACCTGAAGTCGACGTACGTCACCGGCTGGATCCGGCGCGGTCCCATCGGCCTGATCGGCCACACCAAGGGCGACGCGAACGAGACCGTCGCCAACCTCCTGGCCGACCACGCGGAGGGCCGCCTGCTCACCCCGGCCGCACCCGAGCCGGAGGCCGTGGAGGCTTTCCTCGGCGAGCGACGGATCCGCTACACGACGTGGGACGGCTGGTACCTCCTGGACGCGGCCGAGAAGGCCCTCGGCGAGCCCCAGGGCCGCGAGCGCGTGAAGATCGTCGAGCGCGAGGGCATGCTCGACGCGAGCGGAGCGTAGGTCCCGGGCCGGGCCCGCCTTCGGCGGCGGGCCCGGCCTCACACGGAGGGGAGCGCGGCAGCGGGCACGGGCCGGCCGGTGGCCGCGGAGGCGCTGCCGAAGACGTTCAGGGCGACGGCGACGACGGCGGCCGTGGTGGCGAGGGTGATGACGGTGCGCTTGGGCGTGAGCTTGAACATCGGTCGTACCTTTCCCCGTGGTGATCCCGCGTCATTCAGGGCAGTGCCGTTGCGGACGGTCCCGCCGGCACTGCCCTGAATGACGCGCTATCACCTCAGGCGGGTTCGCGGGCAGCGCAAACTGGCCGAAAGGTGATGTGGCAGGGCGGAATGCCCTGCCACGCCGGGTGGTTCGGACAAGCGCGATACCCGATTCCGTAACGCACCTGGAGAGCTCATGAAGATCGGCATCATCGGCGCCGGCAACATCGGCGGCAACCTCACCCGCCGGCTCACCTCCCTCGGACACGAGGTGTCCGTGGCGAACTCCCGCGGCCCCCAGACGCTGACCGCCCTCGCCGAGGAGACCGGCGCGACCGCCGTCACCGTCGCCGAAGTGGCGCGCGGGGCCGAGATCGTCGTGGTCACCATCCCCCTGAAGAACGTGTCCGACCTGCCCTCCGGCCTCTTCGACGGTGCGGCCGAGGGCTTCGCCGTCATCGACACCAACAACTACTACCCGAAGCAGCGCGACGGCCGGATCGCCGGCATCGAGGACGAGGGTCTGACCGAGAGCCGCTGGACCGAGCGGCACCTCGGCCACCCGGTCATCAAGGCGTTCAACGGCACCTACGCCGAGGACATCCTGAGCAAGCCCCGCCCGGCGGGCTCCCCGGACCGGATGGCCCTGCCGGTCGCGGGTGACGACGAGACGGCGAAGAAGGCCGTCCGCGCCCTCATCGACGAAATCGGCTTCGACACCGTCGACGCCGGCGGCCTCGACGACTCCTGGCGCCAGCAGCCCGACACCCCCGTCTACGGACTGCGGGCCGGCGCCGACGCCGTCAGCAAGGCACTCGCCGAGGCCTCTCCGGTCCGCCAAGAGGCCTTCCGCGGCTGACGGTTACGCCTCACCCGGTTCGATCGCGCCACGCCGTGGCCGCCCCGGCCCGCCGGCCCGCCGGCCGGCCGGGGCGCCCGGATCGGCGTGCGCGCGGCGGCCGCGGGAATCTGTGATCGCGGCTGTAGGGATTGGGTCCCACCGGGACTAGTATTTCTGGGGAGCCAAGAAGTCGAGCGAACGAAGGCGTCCTGCCCCCTGAGAAGTCCCCGTTCCCCGACAGCCTCGACGACGACGAGTACCCCGCGTACACCATGGGCCGGGCCGCCGAGATGCCCGGAACCACACCGGCCTTCCTGCGGGCCATGGGCGAGGCCCGGCTGATCACGCCATTGCGCTCCGAAGGCGGCCACCGCCGGTCCTCCCGCCAACAGCTGCGCATCGCCGCGCGCGCACGCGAACTCGTCGACGTCGGCGCGGCCGTGGAGGCCGCGTGCCGCATCATCTCGCTCGAAGACCAGCTGGAGGAAGCGCTCCGGGTGAACGAGGAGCTGCGCCGGCACAACGCCGCCCCCGCCGTGGGGGACGACTGAGCGCCGAATATCTATCGCCGCCGCTGTAGAATTATAGTTAATGTGCCATGAGGGTTTATGTCCCGGCGGTCGACCAGAAAAATTTCCGCACTAACCGCCCCGTGCTGTGCTACGGTGATCCCAGTTGCAGTTGTGGTTCCCAAAGACTTCAAGTGCTCTCTCCGGTTTTCCGGCGGGCGCACTTTTTTGTTACCGGTGCTTTTTTCGGACGGGGCGATCATTACGGCGACGCCGGAGCCGCACAGTGCGGGTCCGGGTACTGCCCCAAAGGAGAATTCATATGGCATCTGGCACCGTGAAGTGGTTCAACGCGGAAAAGGGCTTCGGCTTCATCGAGCAGGACGGCGGCGGCGCTGACGTGTTCGCCCACTACTCGAACATCGCCACCCAGGGCTTCCGTGAGCTTCAGGAAGGCCAGAAGGTGAACTTCGACGTCACGCAGGGCCAGAAGGGCCCGCAGGCCGAGAACATCGTTCCCGCCTGACGCTGACGCGTACGACGCAGCTGGGGCCCGCACCTTGGGGTGCGGGCCCCAGCTCGTTGTGTTTCCCGTGCTCCGCCGGCCGTATCGGCCCGCGTGAGCGGCATGGCAACGATCGGCCTGTCTTTGCGCCGACGGGTATTGCCCCGCCCTTTCGACACCGAGTCGGCCCACTTCTTTCGGCCCGCCTTGTCTTGTCATTTCTTCGGCTCGTACGTGAGAATCCTCATCCGAATTCCTCGATACGCGCCGCATCGAGGAAGGTTCTGTATGAACCGATCAGTTCGCACGAATGACCGCTATTCCCGCACGCGTACGGGTGCCTCCGCCGGTTCGCGCGGTTCCGGTGCCCCCGGCCGTTCCGGCGCCCCTGGCCGTTCCGGTGGCTACGGCCGCCGTCCCGCCGCGATACAGGGCGAGTTCGCACCTCCCGTCACCCTGACCCCGGCCCTGCCCGCCGTGGAGGCCTTCGCCGAGCTCGCCATGCCCGAGCAGCTGCTGGCCGCGCTCGCCGCCCAGGGCGTGACCGTGCCGTTCCCTATCCAGGCGGCCACCCTGCCCAACACGCTCGCCGGCCGGGACGTCCTGGGCCGCGGGCGCACCGGCTCCGGCAAGACCCTCGCCTTTGGCCTGGCACTGCTCGCCCGCACCGCGGGACAACGCGCCGAGCCCCGGCAGCCGTTGGCCCTGATCCTCGTACCGACCCGCGAGCTCGCCCAGCAGGTCAACGACGCGCTCACCCCGTACGCCCGCGCGCTGAAGCTGCGGCTGGCGACCGTGGTCGGGGGTATGTCCATCGGCCGCCAGGCCTCGGCCCTGCGCGGCGGGGCCGAGGTCGTCGTCGCGACGCCGGGCCGCCTCAAGGACCTCATCCAGCGCGGCGACTGCCGGCTGAACCAGGTTGCCGTCACCGTGCTGGACGAGGCCGACCAGATGGCCGACATGGGATTCATGCCCCAGGTCACCGCCCTGCTCGACCAGGTGCGCCCCGAAGGCCAGCGGATGCTGTTCTCCGCGACCCTGGACCGCAACGTCGACCTCCTGGTCCGCCGCTACCTGAC
Organism: Streptomyces sp. ISL-87; assembly: GCF_018614095.1. GTDB lineage: Bacteria > Actinomycetota > Actinomycetes > Streptomycetales > Streptomycetaceae > Streptomyces. The sequence goes on from NZ_JAGGOY010000034.1 coordinate 40,426, forward strand.
CGACCCGGTAGTGCACTCCGTCGACCCCTCGGCCGGCGCCGTCACGACGATGGAGCACCACGTGCTGCACGTACACGGCACGGACAAGCACGCCGCCACCACCGAGATCGCGGCCCGCGACGGCCGCGTGATCATGTTCCTGGACACCAAGCACGCCGTCGACCGGCTGACCGAGCACCTGCTCAACAGCGGTGTACGGGCTGCCGCGCTGCACGGCGGCAAGTCGCAGTCGCAGCGGACCCGCACCCTGGCGCAGTTCAAGGCCGGGCGCGTGACCGCGCTCGTGGCGACGAATGTCGCTGCGCGCGGCATCCACGTCGACAACCTCGACCTCGTCGTCAACGTGGACCCGCCCGCCGACCACAAGGACTACCTCCACCGCGGCGGCCGCACCGCCCGCGCCGGTGAGTCCGGCAGCGTCGTCACCCTGGTCCTGCCCAACCAGCGCCGGGACATGATCCGCCTCATGGCCGCGGCCGGCATCACCCCGCACACCACCCAGGTCCGCGCGGGCGAAGCCGAACTGAACCGCATCACGGGAGCCCAGGCTCCCTCCGGTGTCCCCGTCACGATCAGCGCACCGCCGTCGGAGCGGCGCACGGGTGGCGCCGGCCCCTCCTCCCGCGCCCGCCGCGGCCGCACGGCCCCGCCCCGCCGCGGCCCGGCCGTCGGCAGCGCCGCCGCGTAACCGGCCGGCCGAACGCGAAGGCCCCCGGCGGCAGGCGGCAACCGTGACCGAAGTGTCACCCGACGCCTGCTGCCAGGGGCCTTTCGGCCTTGCTACGTTCCGTCACTGAAGACGGAGCCGCTGGAGGGCCGCCATGTACGTCAGACCTCGCCTGCTCATCGCCACGGCGGTGCTGTCGGCCACCCTCGCGGCCTGCACCGGACACGCCGCCCCCGCGACGCCGAAGGCTCCTTCACCGGCGGGCGGCGCCACCGCCTCCGCGACCCCCTCCGTGACCCCCTCGGCCACACCGTCGCCCGCCCCGAGCGCCACGGCTGCTCCGCAAACCCCGTCGGCGTCCCCGGCCGCGCCCACGCCTGACCCCGTGCGTACGGCCACACCGGTCGTCAAGACCCACCTCTCCATGAGCGTGGCCACCACGGGCGGCCGTCTCAACCTGGTCCGTGGCGGCCCGGCGCAGGAGTTCACGGTCACCCTCCGCAACGGCAACTCCAAGGAGTACCGGCACCTGCTGCTCGCCTTCCAGATGGAGTCGCTCGTTCCCGGGCCGGGCGACATCCCCAGCACAGGCACCGACTTCCTCCTGGAACGCCGCGATCCCGCGACCGGCACCTGGCGCCCCGCCGACCTGCGCATCGCCAACGACTTCAAGCCGTACGGGCTGTACGAAGGCGGCGCCGCGCTCGCGCGCGACGCCGTCCGGGTGGAGCGGTACCGTCTGCGGGCCACCGCCGCCGGTGCGACGGGCAGCACCCCGGTGATGGTTTCCGTGATCGACACCGACGCCCCCGAAGGGGCCTCGCCGGCGCAGGAACGCCCGGGGTACTACTCCCTGCCCCACACCACCAAGCGCCGGCCGTGACCGGGAAAGACTCCCAGCGGGCTCAGACGGCGGCGGCCTTGTCGGCCACCTTCTCCGCAGGAGCCTGAGCCGCGCCGGCCGCGACGGCCGAACCGGTCTCCGCCGTCCGGGGCCCGTGCTGTCCGCGCAGGCCGATCCAGCTGATCACCGCGACGAGGGCGAAGGCGACGGCCCCGATCCCGAAGGTGAGGGTGAACCCGGATTCGGCGGGGAGCGCCGGTACGCCCGCGGGCAGGTGCTCGATGGTCTTGGACGCCAGGATCGTGGTGACGATGGCGCTGCCGATCGCGCTGCCGGTGGAGCGGGAGATCGAGTTGATGCCGTTGGCGATACCGCTCTGGTGGGGCGGGACACTGGCCATGATCACTGCGGGCATGGCCGCGTAGCCGAAGCTGACGGCCGCACCGACGACGAGGCCGGCGCCGATCACCGAGAAGGTGTGGCCGTGGTCCAGGGCCAGCCACCCGAAGCCGGCGGCGCCGAGCGCGGCGGCCAGACCCAGTGCGACGCGGGGCCCGCGGTGGCGGACCAGCTGGCCGCCGACGGGAGAGGCGAGCAGCGAGACGATCGCGCCGGGCAGCAGGAACTGGACGGACGCGCGCAGGATGGACGCGTCGAAGCCGTAGCCGGTGAGCGCCTTGGGCATCTGGACGAGGTACGAGACGCCGAGGAAGTTCGCGAACATGCCGAAGCCGACGAGGATGCCGGCCAGGTTGGCCATGAGCACCGGGCGGTGGATGAACATCCGCATGTCGACGAGCGGCTCGCGCACCTTGAGCTCGGTGAAGACCCACACGGCGGTCATGACGACCGCGCCGGCGAAGCTGCCCAGCGTACGGCCGGAGGTCCAGCCCCACTCGTGGCCCTGGGAGATCGGCAGCAGGAGCAGCAGCAGGGTGATGCCGAGGGTCAGCGCGCCGAGGAAGTCCGTACGGCCGCCGGTCTTGTGCCGGGTCGCGGGGACCAGGAAGGCGACGGCGAGCAGGGCGAGAGCCGCGAAGCCGGTCGCCATCCAGAAGGCGTTGCGGTAGTCGGCGTCGGCGCCGGAGGTGAGCAGGCCGGTGGCCACGAGCGCGAGCCCGCTGCCGAACGCGAGCGTGCCGCTGACCAGGGCCATCGCACCGGGCAGCTTCTGCGGCCGGACCTCTTCGCGCAGGACGGAAAGGGCCAGCGGGAAGATCGCGGTGGCGGCGCCCTGGAGCACCCGGCCCAGGATCAGCAGCGGCAGTGAGGTCGCGACCGCGGCGACCACCGAGCCCGCGACCATGACGCCGAGGACGGCGACCAGGGTGGGCTTCTTGCCGTGCTGGTCGCCGAAGCGGCCGAGCAGCGGGGTGAAGACGGCGGCGGACAGCAGGGTGGCGGTGGTCACCCAGCTCACGTTGGCGGTCGAGGTGCCGAGGTCGTTGCGGATCAGGCCCAGGATCGGTACGGGCAGGGTCTGCATCATCGACACGACCATGGCGGCGAGGCTCAAGGCGAAGACGATGACCGTCTCGTTCCTGGGCCGGGCGGCGGCGGGGGCGGATGCGGCGGTGCTCATGGAGGCAGGACCTTCTTAGTGCTTCAGATCGCAGATGTTTGATGTCATCAAGTACTTGGATAGACCGTAGGCCGGATTAGTTAAGGAGGTCAAGTAAACAATTGATAATGCCAACCATCTTGAAGTACGCTCGAGCCATGAGCGCCCCCACCCCGCAGGCCCCCACCAAGCTCCAGCTGCTGGAGCTGCTCGCCGCCATCGGCGCCGCCCAGTGGCGCGACTTCGCCGCCGCGGCCGCCGGTCACGGGCTCACGTCCACCCAGGCGAGGGTCCTCGCCCAGCTCAACGGCCCGCTGCCGATGCGCGGCCTGGCCACGCTGCTGGTGTGTGACGCGTCCAACGTCACGGGCATCGTGGACCGACTGGAGGGGCGCGGGCTCGTGCGCCGCGAGACGGACGCCGCCGACCGCCGCGTCAAGAACGTCGTTGCGACCGACGAGGGCCGCGACATCATCCGGCGGGTGCGCGAGGAGATGCAGGCGACCCACGGCGCGCTGGACACGCTGGACGCCGCGGAGAGCGAGACGCTCTACGCCTTGCTGGAGCGGCTGCGCCGGCCCCTGGAGAAGGACGCCTGACGAGCCCTGTCCCCGCGCTCGCCCCTGCTACGCCTCCAGCGCGGCGGCGTCGAGGGCGGTGGTGAGCCGGTTCAGGCGGGCCTGGAGATCCCGGATCTCGGCCAGCTCGAAACCGGTGGCGGCGGCGATCCGGCGGGGCACCTCCACCGCGCGGGCGCGCAGTGCGGCGCCGTCCGGGGTGAGGCCGACATGCACCGACCGCTCGTCCTCGGCGCTCCGCTCGCGGCTGATCAGGCCGGCCGCTTCCAGTCGCTTGAGCAGCGGTGACAGCGTGCCCGAGTCGAGCCGGAGGTGGTTTCCGAGCTCCTTGACCGGCATCTCGCCGTGCTCCCAGAGCACCAGCATCACCAGGTACTGGGGGTAGGTCAGGCCGAGGTCCTTGAGGACGACGCGGTAGAGGCCGCCGAAGGCGCGGCTCGCGGCGTTCAGCGCGAAGCAGATCTGGCCGTCCAGGCGGAGGAAGTCCTGGTCGCGGAGGGCGTCGGTCGGCTGCTCGGTCATGGTGGCAAGTGTACCCGGGGGACGCTTGTAAGCCATTTAGTTGTGCACAACTGAATTGTGTGCTCTATTAGTGGACAGCGGTCGACCCACCGGCCGCGACGGTTTCACCGCCTGTGAGAGGAACCCCGATGGACGCGCTGTACACCGCTGTCGCCACCGCCAACGGCCGCGAAGGCCGTGCCGTCAGCTCCGACGGCCAGATCGACCTCGCGCTCGCCATGCCGCCGGCGCTGGGCGGCAACGGTCAGGGCACCAACCCCGAGCAGCTCTTCGCGGCCGGCTACGCCGCCTGCTTCGCCAGCGCCCTCGGCCTGGTCGGCCGTCAGGCCAAGGTCGACACCAGCGACGTCTCGGTCACCGCGGAGACCTCCATCGGCCAGGACGCCACGGGCTTCGCGCTGGCCGTCACCCTGCGCATCGAGCTCCCCGAGTCCCTCGCGGGCGAGACGGGCACCCTGCTGGTCAAGCAGGCGCACGAGGTCTGCCCGTACTCCAAGGCGACCCGCGGCAACATCCCCGTCGAGCTCGTGATCGAGTAACTCCCCGACGGCCGCCCCCGCGGTCCTGCCGCCCCCTGTCGCATCGCCCTCCCGGAGCGGTGCGACAGGGGGCTCTGTGCGTTGTCATCCCGTCATCCCGTCAGCACAGGTCAGGCCGAGGCGCGACGCACCAGCGCGGTCGGGGTGATCACCGATCCGGGGAGGCCGTGGGCGCCCTGGGGCTCGGCGGCCAGGGCGCGCAGCAGCAGCCGGGCCATCAGGCGGCCCATGCCCTCGATGTCCTGGCGCACGGTCGTCAGCGGCGGGTCGGCGGCCTCCGCCACCGGCTCGGCGTCGTCGAAGCCGACCACCGCCACGTCCCGGGGAACGGCGAGGCCGCGTTCGCGGAGCACCTTCAGCGCGCCCGTCGCCATCAGGTCGTTCGCCGCGAACACCGCGTCGGGCCGCGGGCCGCGGTCCAGCAGCTCCGCCATCGCGCGGGCCCCGCCCGCCGTCGTGAAGTCACCCTCGGCGATCAGCGCCGGGTCCCCGTCGGGCAGTACGTCCCGGTACCCGTCCAGCCGGTCGGTCGCCGACGTCTGGTCGAGCGGGCCCGCGATGTGGGCGATGCGCCGCCTGCCCTGGTCCAGCAGGTACCGGACGGCCTCGCGCGCGCCGCCGCGGTTGTCCGCGTCGACGTATTCGACGCCGTCTTCCCCGGACCCCGCCGTCCAGCCCGGGCGGCCGCCGTAGACCGTGGGCATCCCGATGCGCCGGGTGATCGAAGGCAGCGGGTCGTCGGTGTGCAGGGAGAAGGCGAGCGCCCCGTCGACATGGCCGCCCGCCAGGTAGCGCTCGATCCGGTCGTAGTCCCCGCGGTCCTCCACCAGCAGCAGCACCAGCTGTGTGTCGTGCGCGGTCAACTCCTTGCTGATTCCGCGGATCTGCCGGGAGAAGAAGGGGTCCGAGAAGATCCGGACCTCCGGCTCGGCGATGATCACCGCGACCGCCCCGGTGCGCCGGGTGACCAGGGTCCGGGCCGCCTGGTTGGGTACGTAGCCGAGATCCCGGATGGCCTCCCGGACCTTGTCCGCCACGTGCGTACGGACCCCCTCGGCGCCGTTGACGACGCGGGACGCGGTGGCCCGGGACACCCCGGCGCGTGCGGCCACCGCCTCCAGCGTGGGGCGGCTCCCGGGCGCGGGAAGCTGTTCGGGCACCGGCGGCTCCTCACGCGTATCCGGGGGCGGTTGGCTCGCCGGGCAGCAGGGTAACCCGTACCGCCGGGTGCCTGAGAGCGCTCCCGGCGGTACGGAGTCGTCACCAGCCGATGCCGAGGGTGAGGCCGGTCGGCGGGTCGGCGTTGTTCAGGATCTGCACGGACGACTGGTCGTTGATGTCGTCGTACGGGAATCCGTAGGCGCGCTTGCCCAGGCCGACGGTGTGGAAGAACCCGGCGTAGTCGTTCTTCGCCGCGCCGGTGTAGTAGGCCGCCGGGGTGTACCAGACGGCGGTGTCGAGGGCGACGCCCCGGTTGAGCGCGGCGCAGAACTCCGCCCCGAGCTGCTTCTCGGTGTCGTTGCCCGAGGCCAGCGGGCCCGCGCAGGCCATGACGTCCGGCGAGGTCGGCTTGCGGAGGGTGAACGGGCCCGCGCCGTTCTTGCTGAAGGTGAGGGTGGATCCGGTGACCCGCCCGGAGAAGGTCTCGCCGAGGCGGTTCAGGGTGAACTGGTGGGTGGTGTAGTAGGCCCAGGCCTGGTCGATGGCGGCGGTGAGATGGTTCTGCTGGGCGCCGCCCTCCAGGAAGAGGTCCGAGGAGCGGGGCGCCGTGATCCGGTAGGTGCCGCGCAGCGGTGCGAAGGCGGCGCCGACGGACGCCGCGTACTGCTGCACGACATCGGCGCGGGTACGGGTGATGCCCTGGGTGTTGTCGTAGCCGGTGGAGGACTGGCGGAGCCACGAGGTGATGGGGAAGCCGAACTGGTCGACCTGGGTGGTGTTCCCGCCGAAGGCGACCTCACCGTGGACGTACGTGTACTCGTACCAGTCGTAGTACACATCGCTGTTGGGGTCCCCCGGGTTGCGCGGATCGGGGCCGCCCCAGCCCTGGTCGTCGGGGGAGACCGGAATGAACACCGGGGAGCCGAGCGAGAGGTAGATCCGGCCCCCGCGGATGGCCGGCGGGGAGGGCACCGTCCCGCCCACCTGGGCCAGGGTGAACGACATGTCGGGGTAATCGACGCCGTTCTTGACGAGGTGGCCGGGTGCGGTGGCGTCGAGGTGGTTGATGTGGGCCATGGTGCCGTCGGGCTTCATGTAGGACCACTGGCCGGGGGTCACCTGGCCGAGGACGGTCACGTGGATCTGCGCATCGGAGTAGGTGCCGCGGGTGTTGTTCTGGAAGGTGATCGGGAAACTCCCGGCCTTGACCCGGATCTGCGCGGAGCCGGTGCCCTGTGCCGTGACTGCCTGGGTGTGGCCGGCCGCGGCCCGGGTGGGGGCGGCCAGGACCGATCCCAGCAGGGCGAGCAGCGCGGCCGGCAGAAGGAGGGGGAGCCGGCGTGGATGCGGTGTGTTCATGAGCGCACTCCTCGGTCCGGTCAGTGTCCGAAGTCGAACCAGTTGACGTTCACGAAGTCGGCGGGCTGGCCGCTGGTGAAGGTCAGATAGACGTCGTGGGTGCCCGTGACGCCCGTGGTGTTCGCCGGGACCGTCCTCCAGCTCTGCCAGCCACCGGTGTTGGCGACGGCGAAGCTGCCGATGGGCGCGCTGGTGCGACTGTCCAGCCGGACCTCGACGAGTCCGCTGACGCTGCCGGCCGCGCCGCTGGCGACCCGTCCGTAGAACTGCTTCGCCGCGCCGGTGCCGAAGTCGACGCCCCGGTAGAGGGCCCAGTCGCCGTTGGCCAGCGAGCCGAGGTCCTGGCCGCCACCGGTGTCGGTGGTGTTCTCCTTGACCGTCCCCGACTGCTCGTCGTACGACTCGGCCTGGATGGCGGTGTACGCGTCACGGTTGCCGGCCGGAGGCGTGGCCGGCGGGGTGGTCGGGGGAGTCGTGGGCGGGGTGGTGGTGCCGGTCGACTGGAGTACGGACACGTAGTCGACGACCATCGGGTATCCGGGCTGCGTGCCCGCGTCGGGTCCGCCGCCGAAGGCGTCCGGGAAGCCGCCGCCCATGGCGACGTTCAGGATGATGAAGTAGCCGTGGTTCGTGGCGTTGGTCCACGTCGTGGCGTCAACCTGATTGGCGCGCACGGTGTGGAAGTTGACCCCGTCGAGGTAGAAGCGCATCTCCTCCACGGCGGTGGACCTGTCCCATTCCACGGCGTACGTGTGGAAGCCGCCCTGGCAGGTGGTGCCGGTGCAGGCGCGCTGGCCGCCGATGCCGGAGGTCTCGTTGCACGGGCCGCCCGGGCTCGTGCCGCAATGCATGGTGGCCCATTCGTTGTTGATGCCCTGGACGTTCTCCAGGATGTCGAGCTCGCCGATGCCCGGCCAGTTCCACCAGTTGCCGCGATAGGGGGCTCCGAGCATCCAGAACGCCGGCCAGTAGCCCTTGGCCGCGGGGCCGGTCACGTTCGGCATCTGGATCCGCGCCTCGGTGCGCAGCTTGCCGCCCGCCGGGGGCTGGAAGTCGGCGCGTTTGGTCTCGACGCGGCCGGAGGTCCAGTTGCCGGCGGCGTCCCGCCTCGGCGTGATGCGGAGGTTCCCCGCGCCGTCCAGAGAGACGTTGGCGGTGTCGGCGGTCATCGTCTCGACCTCGCCGGTACCGAAGTTCGCGGGGCCGCCGGGGTAGCTCGTGCCCGTCGTGTACTGCCAGTTCGCGGTGTTCACCCCGGTGCCGGCAGCCCCGTTGAAATCGTCCAGGAACACCTGGGACCAGCCTGCCGGGACCGGGGGAGCGGCGGCGTTCGCGGGCAGGACGACGGTCACGGCGGCCGCCGCGGCCAAGGCCGTCATGCTCAGCGCGGCCACGACGGCCCGCCGGACGGACGGCCGCCGCCTTCTACTGGATGTCTCACGCATGGGTGCCCTCTCTGAGGCGCCGTAGGGCGCGGTGTGGGGGGAGCGACAGGGGGAGGGACGCGTTTTGAGAGCGCTCTCAAGGCGCGCCGCCCGTCACTGTGCTCCCCACCGCACCTGGCGTCAAGAGATGGAGCCGACAAGAGCCTTGCGGGCAGCGGGAGTTCATACGTTGAAGGCGTTGAAGCGTTCGCGGCCACCGCGCGCCGGGCCGGCCCGGCGGTGGCGCCCCGGGCGGTGCGGGCCGGATAGGGTCGGCCGCGGAGTCGAGGGAAGGGACACGGTCATGACCAGCGGAAACGAGGTCGTCCGGGTATTGAGGGCGGCCGACCGTCCGGCCGCCGTGTGGAAGAACGGCGGGGGAGTCACCCGGGAGATCGCGGCCTGGCCCGAGGGCGCCGGGATGAGTGATTTCGCGTGGCGGGTGAGCCTGGCCGAGGTGGCCGCCGACGGGCCCTTCTCGGCGTTCCCCGGCGTCGACCGCACCCTCACCCTGGCCGAGGGCTCCGGCATGGACCTCGCGGTGGCGGGCGTACACCGCGTGGTGGACGAACGCTACGCGCCGCAGGACTTCCCGGGGGACCGGCCGACCGACTGCCGTCTCCTGCACGGCCCCGTGGTGAACTTCAACGTGATGTACCGCAGGGACGCCACGGAGGCCGATACCGCCGTCGTACGGGGCGCTCTCGCGGTCACCGTCCCGCCGGGGGAGACACTGCTCGTGGTCGCGCTGGAGGGCCCCGCGGTCCTGGACCGTACCGGCGGCCCGGACTCGCCCGTCCAGCTCGCCCCGCACGACGCGGCCCTGGCGACGGGCGGGCTCACCTGCCGCGTCCGCACACCCGGCCGCGCGGCGGTGGTCACCTTCCGGCCACGCCCCCGGTAGCCGCCCTTGAGCGGCGGCGGCAGGCCCGGCGGCGGCCGGCTCGGCGGTGGCCGGCTCGGCGGTGGCCGTCCCGGCGGTGGCCGGCTCGGCGGCTCGTCCTCGGGTGGCGCGCCGCGCGTACGTGACTTCGCTCATGCCGCACGAGTACCGCGTACGGCCGGACCGGGCGTCCCCGTAACCTCGATGTGCGGACGCCCGTGCGAAGGCGGCCGTGGACGACGAGCCACCTCCCTGCCCCGCCCACCTCTGAGCGGAGAACCACAGATGGCACCCACCCTCACCCTCAAGCCCGGCACGGCCTGGTCCGACGCCTGGCGGCGCGCCCTGGCCGTCGCCCCCGAGGCTTTCCGCGCCGACCACGTCCTCAACCTCTGGGGCGGCGCCTGGCAGCCCGACGGCCGCCCGCTGCCCGCCACCAGCCCCGTCGACGGCAGCCCGGTCGCGGGCCCGCCGCGTCTGGACGCGGCGTCGGCCACCCGGGCCGTACGGGCCGCCCTCGACCAGCACCGCGCCTGGCGGCACGTCCCGCTGCCCGACCGCCGGGCCCGTGTCGCGGCCGCCCTCGACGCCCTCGCCGAACACCGGGAACTGCTCTCCCTCCTCCTCGTCTGGGAGATCGGCAAACCCTGGCGCCTCGCCCGGGCCGACGTCGACCGGGCCGTGGACGGCGTCCGCTGGTACCTCGAACACATCGAGGGCATGCTCGACGGCCGCGCCCCCCTCGACGGCCCCGTCTCCAACATCGCCAGCTGGAACTACCCGATGTCGGTGCTGGTCCACGCGATGCTGGTGCAGGCCCTCGCCGGGAACGCGGTCATCGCGAAGACCCCGACCGACGGCGGCCTGGCCTGCCTCACGCTCGCCTGCGCGCTCATCCACCGCGCCGGAATTCCCGTCACCCTGGTCAGCGGCAGCGGCAGCGAGCTCTCCGAGGCACTGGTCCGTTCCCCGGAGATCGGCTGTGTCTCCTTCGTCGGCGGCCGCGACACCGGCGCCCGGATCGCCACCGCCGTCACCGACCTCGGCAAACGCCACATCCTGGAACAGGAGGGCCTCAACACCTGGGGCGTCTGGGAGCACACCGACTGGGACGCCCTGCGCACGGTCATCCCCAAGCTCTTCGACTACGGCAAACAGCGCTGCACCGCCTACCCCCGATTCGTCGTACAGCGCACCGCCTTCGACGCCTTCCTCGCCGCCTACCTCCCGGCGGTCGCGGCCATCCGAACGGGCCACCCGCTCGCCGTCGAACACCCGGACGATCCCCCGCCCGAACTGGACTTCGGTCCCCTCATCAACGCCGCCAAGGCCAAAGAGCTCACCGACCACGCCGCGGAGGCCATCGACCGCGGCGCGGTACCGCTCTTCCGCGGCAACCTGGACCCGGCCCGCTTCCTGCCGGGCCAGGACGTGTCCGCGTACGTCGCCCCGCTCACCCTGCTCAGCCCGCCGGCCTCCTCGCCGCTCTACCACGCGGAGCCGTTCGGCCCGGTCGACACGATCGTCCTCGTCGACACCGAGGCGGAGCTGCTGGCGGCGATGAACGCCTCAAACGGCGCGCTGGTGGCCACCCTGTCCACCGACGACCCGGCCACCTTCGCCCGCCTCGCCCCGCAGATCCGCGCCTTCAAGCTCGGCCACGGCACGCCCCGCTCACGTGGGGACCGCGAGGAACTCTTCGGCGGGTTCGGCGCCTCCTGGCGCGGCGCCTTCGTCGGCGGCGAACTGCTCATCCACGCCGTGACCCAGGGCCCGGACGGCGAACGCCTGCCGGGCAACTTCCCGGAGTACCAGCTGATGCCGTAAGGGGGGACCGGAGCGCGTCGGCGATCATCGTCTCCCGGGACGGACTTGAGTCTCCCGCAGGGGGAGACAGCAAGGTGGGGACATGAACGCGACGCGCTCTACTCCATCGGGGAGCTGGCCCGGCCCTCCCTCACCGCCCTCTACGCCCACGCCTTCGAGCGTGCCGACGACGGCGACCTGCGCCGCTGGCTCCTCGCCCGCCTGGAGACAGCCGCCGACCCCAGTGCCGAGCGCTACTGGCAGCTCCTGTCCGTGATCAACGGATGGCCGACACCGCCCAGTCTCGCTCCCGTGTTCACCTGGTTCACGGCCGCCCTGCGCTGCGGCGCGAGCGCGGGCGCCGGTCAGGCGGACTGACGGGCGGCCACGACCGCGCAGGCCAGCGCCAGCGGCAGCTCCGCTCCGGCGGCCAGCAGCAGCGCCATCCCCTGACCGCCGCTCCCGGCCGAGGTCGTGACGTCGAACCAGGCATCCATCACCAGCAGCGCGGCCGTGGCCGCGGCCACCGGGGACACCCGCGGGTCGCCCTTGCGCAGCAGCACGCCGGTCCCGGTCAACCCGGCAGCCAGCATCAGGTCCAGGCCGATCCAGGCGGTGGACCAGTTGGAGACCTCGGCGGTCTGCGGCACCGTCCGCGCCAGCACCACCATCCACGGCAGCAGCGCGATCCCGGCCCCGGTGAGCACCGTGGCGAGCCGAGGCCGGGACACACGCCGGTCCGGACGCCCCAGCCGGAGGCCGCCGGCCGGGCTGCGACGGGCGTGGAGCTGCGGGGCGACAAGGGCCATGGCGGCGGGTCTCCTTCCGGCCCGGCGGTCCGTCCCCCGGGCACACCACCACACTCGTCCGCCAGGCCGCCGAGATCAGTAACCCCACTGTCCGAACCGGGGGTGGTGCTGGCTACACCCCCGGGCGGGCACCAGTGGGGTGTGAGCGCTCCGATCAGTGCGATTACCGTACGGCTATGGCATTTCGCGGCGCGCTGAGGCGTACGTACACATGGATCGCCGCGCACGCCCCGTGGTCGGCGTGGGCCTGGCGCAACACCGCCTTCGCGGTCGCCGCGATCCCGCCCGCCCTGCCCGCCGCGCTCGGATTCGCCTCCAAGCCGGTCTGGCTGCTCCTCGTACTCGTGCTCGGGCCGCTGCTCAGCTCGCTCCAGCGCAGCCGCTTCTGGTCCCTGCTCGGCCTCGACGTGCCCGAAATCCCGCGCGAACACAGCTGGTCGAGCCTGCGCGGGCTCACCGAGCGGGTGCGCTCCGAGGCGACCTGGCGCCAGTACTGCTACCACTTCCTGGTCAGCCCGCTCGCCGGAGTCGCGGGCGCCCTGCTGGTGCTCACCTGGGCCGGTGGCGCCGCGGCCGCCACCGTGTACGGCTGGGGGGTCATGCCCCTGGACGCCCGGACCCCCGGATGGGCCGACTACGACGTCATCACGGCCTCCGGCGTCCTGCTGCTGCTCGCCGCCCCCTGGCTGGCCGCCCTCCTCACCCGGCTCGACGCCATCGCGGCGGCCGCCCTCCTCGGCCCCAACCGGGCCCAGGAGCTGGAGCGGCGGGTCGAGGACCTCGCGGAGAGCCGGGCCGGTGTCCTGGACGCCGCAGACCTCGAACGCCGCCGCATCGAACGCGACCTGCACGACGGCGCCCAGCAGCGGCTGGTCGCCCTCGCGATGAACCTCGGTATCGCCCGCGCCACCCTGAAGGTCCTGCCACCCGAGGCCAAGGCCGTCATCGACGAGGCCCACCGCGAGGCCAAGGAAGCCATCGAGGAGCTCAGCAACCTGGTACGGGGCCTGCACCCGGCCGTACTGGAGGACCGCGGGCTCGACGCGGCCCTCTCCGGCATCGCCGCCCGCGCCCCGCTCCCCGTCGAGCTGTCCGTGGACATCGGCGCGCGGCCGGGGCCGACCGTGGAGGCCGTCGCGTACTTCGTGGTCTCCGAGGCTCTCGCCAACGTCGCCAAGCACGCCCGTGCCAGGCACTGTTCGGTGCGGGTGAGCCGGGTGAGCGGGCGACGCCCCGGAGACCGGCTGCGCGTCACCGTCACCGACGACGGCGCCGGCGGCGCGGACCCCGTCCGCGGCACCGGGCTGGTGGGCCTGCGCAAGCGCGTAGGGTCGGTCGACGGAACCATCATGATCAACAGCCCCCTCGGGGGCCCGACCGTCATCACTGTGGAGCTGCCGTGCGGGCTGTGATCGCCGAGGACTCTGTCCTGCTGCGCATAGGACTGGTGAAAGTCCTCGAAATGGCCGGATTCGAGGTGGCCGCCGAGACGGGCGATGCCGAGGGCCTGCTCGCCGCCGTCGAGGAACACCGCCCCGAACTCGCCCTCGTCGACGTCTGGATGCCGCCCGGCTTCACCGACGAGGGCGTCCGGGCTGCCCTGATGATCCGTCAACAACACCCCGGCACAGCCGTGCTGCTGCTCTCGCAGTACGTCGAGGAGCGCTACGCCGCCGACCTGCTGGCCGCCCAGAGCGGCGCGGGCATCGGCTACCTGCTCAAACAACGGGTCGCCGACGTGGAGGACTTCATCGACGCCGTGCGCCGGGTGGCGGCCGGCGGTACCGCGCTCGACCCGCAGGTCGTCGCCCAGCTCCTGCTGCGCCGCGGCGGCGGGCCGGACCCGCTCTCCCGACTCACCCCGCGCGAGCGCGAAGTACTGGCGCTGATGGCGGAGGGCCGCTCCAACGGCGGCATCGCGGCCGGACTCGTGGTGAGCGAGAGCGCGGTGGCCAAGCACATCAACAACATCTTCGCCAAGCTCGACCTGTCCCCGGCCGACGGCGACCACCGCCGGGTACTGGCGGTGCTGCGCTTCCTGGACGGTACGCGGTGACGCGCGCCGGTGAGCCGCGCTCTGGTGAGCCGCGCTCCGGTGAGCCGCGCTCCGCCCCGCCCCGCCCTGGACATCGCCTCGCCTGGATCGTCAGCGCACTGCTGAGCGCGGTGTTCGTCGTGGTGCCGGCCACCTTGCAGGTGTGGGCGTACGGGAGCACCGAGAGCCGCACCCTGCTCGGCGGCAGCGACGGCCGGCCGGTGACCGCGCTCGAAATCGTGGCCGGCGACGCGAACGTCACCGTCACCCCCCGCTCGGACCAGCAGGTCGGTTACCGGGCCGAAGTCAGCTGGTCGCTCAAGGCGCCCACCATCGAGGCGAGCTGGCTCGGCGAAACCCTGAGGCTGAGCCCGCGCTGCCCCGGTGAGGGGGCCGTGCTGACGGCCGGAGTGGGCTGCTCCATCCAACTGGGGGTGGCGGTACCCGTCGGAATTCCGGTGAAGGTCACGGCCGGTTCCGGCCGGGTCGACATCAGCGGCCTGGGCGGCACCGTGGACGTGGAGGTCGCCTCCGGAGAGGTGAACCTGACCGGGCTGCGGGGCGCCCTGCGCGCGGACGTCGGATCCGGCATGCTCCGTGCCACGGACCTCACCTCTGCGCAGGCCGACATCCGGGTCGGCTCCGGCCGGGCCGTCGCCGCCTTCATCACTCCGCCGGACCGGGTGACCGCCCGGGCCGGCTCGGGCCGGCTGGCGCTCACCGTGCCCCCGGCCACCCGCTTCCGCGTCCGCTGTGTGACCGGGCAGGGCCGCTGCGAGGCGGCGGAAGCCCTGAACGACCCCGCCTCGCCCCGGCGCCTGGACATCTCGGCGGACTCGGGGCGGGCGTACGCCGGCTATCCGGACCGGACGCCGTGAGCGGTCCCTGACCAGGCCGTCCTTCAGCGCCTGCGGGCCCGGGCGCGCCGGAGGAACAGGCCGCCGGCGGCGCCGGCCAGGGCGGTCGCGGCAACGCCCGCGGTGGTCCACCAGACGGTGCCGTCACCGCTGTCAGTCCTGTCACCGCTGTCGCGGCCGTTGGCCGTAGGGGACGCGGAGGGGGCGGCGGGCGACGGCGCCGCTGATGTGGCAGGCGTGGCCGGCGCGGGGGACGTGGCCGGCGTGGCGGACGAGACCGTCGGCTCAGGGGTCGCCGGTACCGAGGGCGTGGCCGGCGGCGCCGGGTCGACCACCGGAACGTTGACCTCGCGGTCCCCGTGCCCGAGGGAGGGGAACCCCACGTCGACGCTGACCTTCCAGGTGCCCGGCGGAAGAACCTCGGCCGTGGTCCAGCCCGCCTTGTCGCCGGTATCGCGGACCAGTCGCCAGGGACCCGCGGAGCGGGCGCCGTCGGCGCTGACGGCGTTGACCGTGCCGGCGACCGTCTCGTCGACGGCGTCCCCGTCGTTCTCCCACGTGATGTCGGCGGTGACACGGCCCGCCTTCTGCCCGGTCACCACCACCTTCAGGGTGTCTCCATGGGCGTACGCGGTGGTGGGTACGGCCACGGCGACGGCCACGGCCTGGAGAAGAAGCACGAACCAGAGGCCGACTCCGGTGAAGGGCGGGAAAGCGTGTCTTGAGCGCATCGTCTCGGTCCTCCGGGCGAGTTGAGATGAGGGGTGCCCGGCGGGCGGTCGCACGAGGCGACCGCCCGCCGGGTGGGTGTCACAGGGCTACGGCCGGTCAGGCGGCCTTCTGGACCGTCCAGACCTGCGCCGGACGGCCGTCCGCGCGCTGGAGTTCCAGCAGCCAGTCCCCGTAGTACGGGCGGTTGCTCACGGCCAGGGCGTAGCCGCCGCCCGGGTTCGACACGGTCACCGCGCCACCGCGGGACGTCAGCCGCCACTGCTGGGCGCCGGAGTTCCCGCAGGTCTGCTGCGCGACCCACATGCCCGCGGTGGCCTCGCCGCCCAGTTGCAGGCACTTGCCGGAGACCGCGGAGCGGATGCGGACGAGGCCGCTGCCCGCGTCGTCGAAGTACCACTGCTGCTGCGCGTACCCGTTGGCGCGCCCGCCGACGAGCACCGTGCCGTTCGCGGTACGGCCGCCCGACAGCTCAGCGGCCATGCCGGTGCTGCCGTTGCCGAGCAGGTAGCGGGTGTTGGGGGTGGTGGCCCCGCCGCCCGCGCTCGTCGTACGGAAGGAGGCGGCCTTGCCGGGCCCGCTGTCCCGGCCGGAGCTGTCACGGACGGAGACGGCGACGGTGTACCCGGTGCCGGGCTGGAGGTTGTAGATGCGCAGCGCCTGGGACTGGACCCAGGTGAGGTGCTTGCCGTTCAGCAGGACCTGATACCACGCGGCGCCGTCCACCTTGGGCCAGCTCACCACGACGGAGCCCGACTGGATCTGACTGGCCGTCACATCCGGTCCGCCGGTCGGCTTCTTGGTCGGCGTCGGTGTCGGCTTCGGAGTCGGCTTGGGGTTCGGATCCGGGTCGGTGCCGCCGCCGTTGGTGCGCATCAGGAACTGGTTGTCGGCGATGTTCCAGTGCGTGGCCAGGTAGCTGCCGGCCTTCGGGCTGGTGTGGAAGTAGTCGTCGTGGTTGCAGTCCAGGATGTTCTCGGACGCCTGATTGGTGCAGACGTTGCGCATCTGCGGGTAGTACGGTGTGTCCGAGTAGCACATGACGTCCCACTCGTCCGTGCAGTGCGCGCCGCGGCTGGTGTTGGGGGCGCTGTTGTTCACCGCGCCGAGGTTGTGCCCCAGTTCGTGCGCGGCGGTGTGGCCGCCCCAGCAGCCGGAGTCCGTACGCCCGTAGGACGGACCGAAGTTGCTCAGGTTGTTCTGGCCGGGGCGCTCGTCGCCGTTGAAGGTGCCGATGCCGCAGTAGACCTGCGTGTCCGCGAAGATCATGTACTTGCGGTCGCGGCGGTCGAGGCCCTTGCCGGCGAGGGCGGCGTTGGTCGCGCTGAACTCGGACAGCGCGGAGGCCGGCAGCTCGATGTTGAGCACGGTCGGGGTGCAGTCGGCGGCCGTCACGTAGCGGATGTGCCGTACGCCGCCGGTCTCCTTGGCGCTCGCGGAGTAGATGACGTCGGCGTCGGCCGCCCACTTGCGGAACGAGGCGACGTACTCGGAGTACCGGTCGCGGTCGGAGCCGTGTACGTACACGACCTGGACGCGGTTACCGGTGCTGCCGTCGCCGTCGCACTGGACGGTCTGGCCCGCGGGTCCGGCGGCGACGGTCTGGCTGCCGGACGCCGCGGCGGGCGACGGAGTGCTGGCGGACTTGGCGGCCGAGGCGTCGGCGGCGGGCGCGTCCTGAGGACGCCCGCCACCTTCCGTGGTTGCCGGGTCGGCGCTCGCGGGCCGGGTGGGGTCAGCGGCCGGCGCCGTCGTCTTCACGACGGGCGCGATCTCCTTCTTGATGTCCACGCCCTTGGGCGGGGCGTCGGGGCCGTGCGTGCAGAGTCCGGCCTCCGTGCGGTAGACGCCGACGCAGCGGTCTCCCTTCGGCGCGGGCTTCAGGCCGTTGTAGACCATGCCGCGGGCGTCCTCGTTGGCGGACTCGCCCACGATGGGAGCCGGCTCGTCGTCCCGGGCCGGTGCGGCGGCCGGCACGAGCGTCTCCGCGGCGGGGGCTCCGGCCTGTGCGGGGAGCACCGCCTCGGCCTTGTCGCCCAGTCCGGAGTAGGCAATGCCTCCAGCTATCACCGCCGCCGTGGCCATGGCGGCGGTGACGAGTATCAACCGCCGGGGTTTGCGGCGGTGTTCACGCTGTTCACGCTGCCTGCGATGTCTGGTCATGCGCACCTCAATTCTGAGTGAGGAGAGTGGGTGCGCGGAAGCCTGCCAGACGGGCGTGGTGGAGAATTCGGACAAACGGGAGCCCGATGGGAGATACCTGTCTGTTACCTTCGAGTCTTTATTTGATGAACCGTCAATTCCCTTTAAAATCAAGGGAGTTACGCGCGTTGAGGGTGAATGGTCCAGGCCTTTTTCGGGGATGTCGTTATCGAATCGAGATATACGGAAATGCTTATTGACGGTGATTCAGTCAGGGATTCATCTAATTACTACCTGCCGAATTCCTTCCGTCACGAGCGGTGAGGAATCGTCAGATCCGCACACGCCCGCGGCCGGCATCCCGGAAATCCGGGATGCCGGCCGCGTCGAACTGCCGCTGGTCTACCTGCGGGCGTCGCGCTCCCAGCTGTAGAACCGGTGCGCCATCGCGTCCTTCGGGCTGCGCCAGGTCTCCGGGTCGTGCGGGCTGATGAACGCCGACAGCCGGTCGCTGAGGTCCTTGAACTCCGGGTGCCCGGTCACCTTGGCGATCGCCGGGCCGGGATCGCTGTCGGACTCGATCAGGTGGAGGTACACGTCCCCGAACTGGAAGAGGCTGCGGCGGCTGACTCCGACCAGGTGGGGCAGCTCGCCCGCATCCGAGGCTGCGAACAGGCCGGCGATATCCGGCGCCGAACCGGGCGCCATGCGGGCCACGATGAGAGCTTGGTGCATCGGGAGGGGTGCCTTTCGTCTGGGGGCTGAACGGGCCGGTCCGTCAACGGGCCGGCGCGGTGTCCGGGGCCGATGCCTCAGCGGCGGCCGGCCACGGGCGTACGGCTTTCCCGTTCGCGCTGCTCGATCTTGTCCCGGATGAGGGCCATCTGGATCTTGGAGTTGCGGTTGATGTTGTCGGTCATCCACACGTCGTCGACCGGGGCCTCGGGCTTCATCGCGAAGTCCTGGACCCACCGCATCCGCGTGCCGCCGCCGGGTACGGGGGCGTACTCCCAGTGGATGTTCATGTGCTCGAACGGGCCGGTTTCGACCCGGCGGGCCTTCACGGTGAGCGCGTCGCGGTCCATGGTCCGCTCCGAGACCCAGCTCCAGACCACGCCGTTCTCGTCCGGGTGCATGGCCAGGCGGAACTTCGTGGTCTCGCCGACCTTGTCGAGGATCTCGATGGACGCGTACTCGCTGAAGAGCCGCGGCCAGTTGGGGAGGTCGTTGGTGATGTCCCACACCACGTCCACAGGTGCGTTGACGGTGATCTCGTTCTCCGTGTGTCCAGGCATCTCAAGCTCCTGTCATGAGGCTGTTGTTGACGAGGTCGAGGAACTCGCCCGGGCTCTTGCAGCGGTCCGCGTCCGTGGGGAGCGCGCGGCCGCGCCGGTTCTCCAGCTCGCCGACGATGCCGAGCAGGCCCAGCGAGTCGAGGCCGTAGTCGTCGAACTTGGAGTCCGGACGCTTCGCCATCTCGGCGGGGTCGACGGTGATGCCGGCGGTCTTCATCAGGGCCGCGAGCTCTTCCATGGTCAGTCGGTCGGACATGGGTTGCCTTCTTTCTTCTTGCGGGTCCTGCCGGTCCTGCGGTCCTGCGGGTCCCGCGAGTCCCGCGGGTGGATCCCGAGCCCTAACCCGGGTATTCGGGTCCCTTGCGGATCACGAGCGCCGAGTTCGAGCCCATCCGGCCCCGGCTCAGTACGAGCGCGGTCCGCAGCTCCACGGCGCGCGCGCCGCCCGTGACCACGTTCAGGTCGTGGCACACGTCGAAGACGTTCGGGGTCGGCGGTACGACGCCGTGCTCCAGTGCCAGGACCGCGGCGGCCGCGTCGAGGGTGCCGGCCGCGCAGTACGCCCTGCCGGTACCGGTCTTGGGCGCCGTGACCGGCACCCGCCTCCCGTGCCCGCCCAGCGCGTCGGAGATGGCCCGCGCCTCGGCCGCGTCGGCCTCCGGTGTGCCCAGGGCGTCGGCGAAGACGACGTCGACCTCCTCCGGGGCGCATCCGGCCTCCCGGAGCGCGCCGCGGATCGCGTGGGCCAGGCCCTCCCCGGACTCCTCCCAGCGGGCCGGACCGGTGAAGGTCGCGGCGTGGCCGGCCAGTACGGCCCGCACCGTCGCGCCACGCCGCCCGGCCGTGGCCTCGTCCTCGACGACGAACATCGCGCCGCCCTCCGCCGGGACGAAACCGCACGCCTTCTCGGTGAACGGCCGATAGGCCCGCTCGGGGTCCTCCTCCGTACTCAGCCCCTCGTAACCGAGCTGGCAGACCACCGAGTAGGGCGCGAGCGGTGCCTCGGTCGCGCCTGCCAGCATCGCCCGGCTGCCCTGGCGGATCGCCCGGGCCGCGTGCGCGAAGGCGTCCAGGCCGCCGGCCTCGTCACCGCACACCACACCGCACGGGCCCTTGAACCCGCGCCGTATCGAGATCTGGCCGGTGCTGGCGGCGTAGAACCAGGCGATCGACTGGTACGGGCCGACATGGCGGGGGCCCTGCCCCCACAGCCGCTGAAGCTCGCGCTGCCCGAATTCGCCGCCGCCCGATCCGGCCGCCGTGACGACGCCCACGGAGTAGGGGTCGTCCTCGTAGTCGGCCCGGCCGAGCCGCGCGTCCTCCAGGGCGAGGTCCGCCGCGGCCAGCGCGTAGTGGCTGAACCGGTCGGTCTGGACGAGGAAGCGCTCCTCGACCAGCGAGCCGGGGTCGAATCCCCGCACCTCGCCGGCGACCCGCAGCGGGAGGTGCTCGCACCCCTGCCGGGTGACGCGGTCCAGGACGCTGTCGCCGGACTGCGTCGCCTTCCAGAAGGCGTCGGAGCCAATCCCGTTGGGGGCGACGACCCCGATGCCCGTGACGACTGTGCGGCCCGCGGTACTGCTCGTTCGGCTGTTCACGCGCGCACCTCCTTCGGCTGGGTCATGACCACGGCGGACTGGAAGCCTCCGAATCCGCTGCCGACGGAGAGCACGTTGCGCAGCTTGTGGCCGCGCGCCGTGCGCGGCACGTAGTCCAGGTCGCACTCGGGGTCGGGGGTCTCGTAGTTCGCGGTCGGCGGCACCACGTGATGCCTCATGGCAAGTACGCAGGCCGCGAGTTCTATCGCCCCGATGGCGCCGAGTGAGTGCCCCACCATGGATTTGATGGAGGTCATCGGCGTCTTGTACGCGTGGTCGCCCAGGACCCTCTTGACCGCCGCGGTCTCATGGCGGTCGTTCTGCTTGGTCCCGGAGCCGTGCGCGTTGACGTAGTCGATGTCCTTGGCGTCGACGCGGGCCTGCGCCAGGGCGGTTTCGATCGCCCGGGCCATTTCGAGGCCCTCGGCGGTCAGCCCGGTCATGTGGTGGGCGTTGCCGAAGGTCGCGTAGCCGCTGATCTCGCAGTACACGGTCGCGCCGCGGGCCCGGGCGTGTTCCAGCTCCTCCAGCACGAGGACGGCGCCGCCCTCGCCGAGTACGAAGCCGTCCCGGTTGGCGTCGAACGGCCGTGAGGCGTGCGCCGGGTCGTCGTTGTTCGCCGACGTCGCCTTGATGGCGTCGAAGCAGGCCACCGTGATGGGGGAGACGGGGGAGTCCGACGCGCCCGCGATGCACACGTCCATCCGGCCCTCCTGGATGGAGTGGACGGCGTAGCCGATGGCGTCCAGCCCGGAGGTGCATCCCGTGGAGACCGTCTGCACCGGGCCGCGTGCGCCCGTCTGCTCCGCCACGGCCGACGCTAGGGTGGCGGGCGTGAACGCCCGGTGCAGGTGGGGCGACGCGAGCCGGTGGTCCACGTCCCACCACGCGCCTTCCTGGCTGACGGCGACGTAGTCGTGCTCCAGACGGGTGGTGCCGCCGACCGCCGTGCCCAGGGAGACCCCCGTGCGCCACGCCTCGTCGCTGCCGAGGTCGAGGCCGGCGTCGGCCACCGCCTCACGCGCGGCGACCAGGGCGAACTGGATGTAACGGTCCGCCCGCGCGGCCCCGTCGTCGTCGAAACCGTGTGCGGCGGGGTCGAAGTCCACCTCCGCGGCTATCCGGGAGCGGAAGCCGGCCGGGTCGAACAGGGTGATGCCGCGTGTGGCCGTACGGCCGTTGGACAGCAGGTCCCAGAAGGCGCGGGCGCCGATTCCGCCGGGCGCCACGACGCCGACTCCGGTGACGGCCACCCGCCGCCCGTTCACGAGACCACCCGGGTGTGCTCCGGCGGACGGTCCCATCCGGTGCTCTCCGGGTGCGGGGCCTCCTCGGTGTCCACGTGGCCGAGCTCCGGACGCGGGGCCAGCGGGCCGAGGTGGAAGACCATCCGGGCCTCGACGTCCCCGACGTTGCGGAACCGGTGGCGCACGTTGAGCGGCACCAGCAGCCCCTGATCGGTCCGCAGCGGGTGGGCGTCCCCGTCGAGGTCGACCTCCAGCATTCCGCTGACCACGTACACGAACTCCTCGGAGTACGGGTGGTAGTGCTCGGCGATCGACTCCCCGGGGGCCATGACGGCCAGGCCCATGAAGCCGCTGGTCGAGCCGACCGAGGTCGGGGTGAGCACGGCTCGCAGATCGCCTCCACGACGGCGGTTGGGCTGTGTCTCGCTGAGATCGACGATTCGTGGGCGGTGTTTCGTCATGGCTGACTTCCTCCTGGGAAGTGAGGAGCCTGGATGCGGGCCCTCGATGTGGTGAGTGGTGCAGGCCGGGAACGGGAAACCCGTGGGCCCGTCCGGATCAGGACTTCGCCGGAGCCCGGCGGTCGGTGATCAGGTTCATGGGGTGGGGCGGCGCGGCCGGTCCGCTGCCGGACGGCTTGGCCAGCAGCCGGTCCAGTACCGCCGCCTTGCGCGGCCCTTCGACGCCGAAGGCGGTGCCGGGGCGGGCGTCGAGCGGGCCCGCCACGTCGAAGAGGCGCACGACGATGTCGTCGCGCTGGAAGATGCTGCTGCTCCGAACGGGGCTCGACGCGCACTGCGCCGAGGCCTCGTCCTGCTGGGACAGGAACTTGGCGAGCGCCGTCCCGCAGCCCGGCTTGGCCGGGTAGAACAGCGCGTGCCGGCGCACCTCGGCCGACTCGCGCCCGCCCGCGTCGATGTGGTGCACCGCCGGGAGGGCGGCGCGCATGAAGAACATCCGGGCGGACTCGGGGTCGGAAAGGTCCCGGTCCTGCTCCAGATACGGGTTGATGGCCTCCTCGACGGCGCGGACCTCGGGCTGCTCGGAAACGTGCCGCAGCGCCGCCATGAGGTCTCCTTGGACCTCCACCGTACGTACCACGCGGTTGCCGTGCATGAAGAGGGAGGTGCGGCACAGTCGGGTGTGGTCGTCGACCTGGGCCGCCGGGGAGGCGTACGACGAGAGGATGTCCGCGACCGCCTTCTCGCTGCCCTTCTTGACCGTGAAGGTGAGGGCGTGCCGGACGATTCCGGCGCCCAGGCGCGGGGCGGGCTGGAGCCTGCCCCGGGGCGCCTGCGACACCTCGTCGTACCGTCTGCCGGTCTCCCGCAGCACGGTGAACTGGAGCGGGCGCATGGTGCGCGCGCAGGCGCCCAGCGGCCGGACCTGCTCGACGTGCCGCTCGCTGTTGACCCATGCGAGGTACTGCGGGGCGCTCTCCCACTCGCTGGTGATGAGCCATTGCGAGGGGTTCTCGAAGGACTGGCAGAGCTGGTCGCCGAGGTGGCCCGGCACCGAGGCGATGTCATGGCGGAGCTGTTCGTACGCCTCGAAGAACTGCTGCTGGGCCCCCTCGTGCAGGTCCATCAGCAGCACGACCCGGAGCATGGAGCCGTCGAAGGCGGACTGTGACACCCGTTCGGACAGGGTGGTTGTCATCTATTCACTCCTTCGTGAGGGCTTGGAAACCCATCGCGTACGGACTCCTCGTCCGTCATCGGCGGAATCCGCCGGGAGCCGGCGGCCACGCCGCCCGGGAACGGCAGGCCGGCGCACCTGAGGGGAAGCCGCTGTCGCTCATCGTCATCCGGTCGGGCACAGACCGCTAGATCTCAGGATCAAGCGGGTGACAAGCGGCGAATCGCCTGGGCTCATGAGCCGATCGGTGGCATCGGGAATCCATTGCCCCGCACAGGTCGCCGCGGACGGCCCGCGCAGCTCCGTCCGGGAGGCGCTGCGCGTCCCCCAGACGGGCAACGGCGTGGACATCAGCGGGAAGGCCCCTTGGCACGCCGCCGAACGGGTCGCGGAGCGGTACTCCTGCGTGGGTGTCGAGAGCCGGGCCGCGCATCTCCACGCTGGACCTGTACGAGCGGTCGTCCGTGCTGCTCGGCGGCCAGGGCACGCCCTGGCGGGAGGGGGCGGGGAAGGTGGCCGAACAGCTGTCGGCACAGACCTGCCGGCGTCACCGGCAGGCCCAGCACCCCGCCCAGCAGCCGTGGTTCCTGAGCACCGGGCCCGGGCGGCGGTGCATACCGCCGGCGGACCTTCGCGCGGTGTGGGCGGCCCGGCCCGCCAGACAGGCGACCACGACGGAGATCGCGGCCAGTTCCTCGGGTTCGGCGCAGCCGCGGTGGATGCGCAGAAGGCTGGATATCGGGACGTCATTGAGCATCGACATGGCCTCTCATCAGGAGAGTTCTCCTTGTCGGGCCACCAGGACCCCTGACGCTGACGACGCTACGAGCCCGCCGGGGGCCTGTCGTGTCAGGGGGCTCTGTCCACACCCGTCCGGGCGACACGCCCGGGCTGTGACCAGGTCACCGCAGGCCGAGCTTCACCCATTTGGCAGTGCTGGGCACGCCCTTCGCATTGAGCAGGAACAGCATGTAGTAACCGGGCGGGGCATCGGCCGTGGTCGGCGGGGTCCGGAGCCCGACGGTGTCGCCCCGGACGCCGGTGAAACGGAGCTCCAGATGGCGCTGGCTGGTGTTCACCGCATGGGTGACGGTCGTCGGCGCCAGCAGGACGGCCCGCTTGACGTCGGCGGGGGTCGAGGTCCGCACGCGGAACTCCGCGTCGTGGGCGAGTTCGCCCGCGGGTGCCTGGTCGAGGGCGGGCCGGCTGCCCCGGTGCAGGTACGCGGGCTCGTACAGCTCGATGCTGCCGTCCATGCCGTCCCCGATGTCGGGGTCGTTGGCGATCTGCTGGAGCTCGTCCCCGGTGACCAGCATCCGGCCGTCCGGCATGATCAGGGCGTTGGAATGGTAGCCGCGCGGCAGCCGTTGGGCCGGCCCGAGCCTCCAGTGGCCCCGCGCGTCGCGCAGTTCGGTCTGCCGGTACTTGAGGTCGGCCTTCGGGTTGAACGGCCCGTGGCCGTAGTCCCGGGTGTCGAGCGCCCCGTTGACGGTGAGCAGCGTGCCGTCCGGCAGGATCAGGGTGTCGTCCTGGGTGCGGCCGAACGCCCGCGGCTCCTCGGTGCTCCAGCCGCCGCCGGACAGCCGGTACGTGTTCGGGTCGCGCGGGTCGCCGCCGAGCACCAGCACGGAGTCGGGGCCGCGGAATCCGGCGGGGAGCGGAACGGCGGAGCCGTAGCCGCGGAAGTCGGCCGGCCGCCTGGGCAGGTCCGTACGGGTCTCCTTGACCAGGTCGAACAGCCACTGCTGATCGGCGTCGCGGCCGAGCCCGTAGATCATGCCGTCGCGCAGCGAGAACAGGTGCGGATAGTCGTTCCTGAACGGCGCGTCGGACCGCAACCGCTCCGAGGCGATGTCCAGCGGGATGTCGTACGCCCGCCGGGGCACGGGATGCCTCAGCGCGGGGAAGCGCTCCACGACCGGAGTGGGGGTGCCCGTACCGCGCTCGGACTGGCCGGACATGATGATCTGCCGTCCGTCCGCCCCGGTCACGACCGAGGGATACCACCGGCCGACGGACATGTCGCGGTTGCGGTACCAGATCTCGGTCCACGGGTCGAAGACGAAGGACAGCTTGGCGCCGCTGCCCCCCTTCCCGCCCGCGTTGCCGCCGAACACCCCGACCATGCCGTTGGGCAGGAACGCGTGCCCGGCGCAGAAGAACGGTGCGGGACGCGGGACATACGTACCGTCGGGCATCAGGACGGTCGGCGGCGGCACCTTCTTGAAGGCCCCCGCTCCGGTTCCCCTGGCCGGGTCCCACAGGAAGGCGCGGCCCGCGTTCGTCCGGCCGATCCTGTCCGTGGGGCCGGTCTCCTTGGTGGGATTGACCTCCACACGCTCGAAGGAGAACAGCAGCACCTTGCCGGTGGGCAGCTGGGCGATGTGGACGCCGAAGTCGGGGGAGGGGAAGAAGTCGGTGAACCGGCCGAACCGCACCGGGTCGAACTTCTTGTTGGCCTGCCGTTGGGAGGCCGTCAGGGAGGCCAGGCTCGCTGTGCGGGTCGCCTGCGGATACTCGCCGGTGTTCTCGACCGCCAGCCGGCGCCTGGCGTGCTCCCGGGCGTGCTCCTCGCCGAGCAGGGCCACCTCGCCGGCCGTCGCCGTGCCCGTGCCGGCCGTCGCCGTGACCTCGTCGGCCCTCGGCTCCGCCTCATGAGCCTGCGCCCTCGCCAAAGGGCAGAGGGTGGCGAGAAGCAGACCTGCGGACAGCACGGCGGACCGCCGTGCGAACTGACCGGCCATGGGCCCTCCTCAGTCAACGGGATGCCCATAGTAGGAGAAACATGGACGAATCCTGGCGCTCATCGGGTGTGGAGGGCATCCGCGCCTCCCGTGTGGGCCATTCGGCCGTCGGGTCCGCACTGCCGATACGCTTCTGCGGTGAACCTGGCCGTCCATCAGGGTGAGACCGCGCACCCGGTCACGGGCCGCGGCGGCCGAATACCGCTTCCATATCGGCGTGATCAAGCCACTTCGCACCACCTTCGCCGCAGCCGCCGTCACCGCGGCTCTCGTCTCGTTCACCCCGTCGGCCGGAGCCACCGCCCCGTCCGCCTCGGCCCCCACGGACCAGGTGACCGTGGACGTCGCCACGGTCAACGGCACCGGCTGTCGTCCCGGCAGCGCCGCCGTCGCCGTATCCCCCGACAACACGGCCTTCACCGTCACCTACAGCGAGTACGTGGCCTCGGCCGGCGGGGGCGCCCCCGCGACCGAAGGCCGCAAGAACTGCCAGCTCTCCCTGGTCGTCCACGTCCCCCAGGGCTACACCTACGCCGTGGCCCAGGCGGACTACCGGGGCTTCGGCAGCCTCCAGGAGGGCGCGATCGGCACCCAGAAGGCCAGCTACTACTTCCAGGGCATGAGCCAGACCGCGCAGCGCACCCACAAGTTCGCGGGCCAGCTGGACGACAACTGGCAGGTGACCGACACCACCGGCGTCGAGGCCCTGGCCTTCGCGCCCTGTGGCGAGCTGCGCAACTTCAACATCAACACCGAGCTCCGTGCCGAGGTCGGCACCTCCGACCCGTCGAAGACCAGCTTCATGGCACTCGACTCCACGGACGGCAGCATCAACAGCGTCTACCACTTCTCGTGGAAGCAGTGCCCCGGCCGCTGACGCGGTCGGGCGGCCGGCGCGCCGCAGGTGCCCCGGCACCTGCGGCGCGCTCTCACGACTGCCCCGCGGCCGCCGCCCGGTAGCGTCCGGGTGTCGTCCCGAACTCCCTGTTGAAGGCGTGCGAGAGCGCGTACGGGGTGCCGTAGCCCACGCGGCGCGCGATGGCGGCCAGCGGGTCCTGGGTGTCGCGGAGCAGGGTGGCGGCGAAGGTCAGCCGCCACCAGGTGAGGTACGCCATCGGAGGCCGGCCGACCAGGGCGGTGAACCGGCGGGCCAGGGTCGGCCGCGAGACGCCGGCCTCGGCGGCCAGCCGGTCGCTGGTCCACGGGGCGGCCGGATCCGAGTGCAGCGCCCGCAGCGCCGCGGACGCCACCGGGTCGCCCAGTACGGCCGGCCAGACTCCCGTCGTGCCCTCGTCCATCCAGGATCGGACCATGTAGACGAGCAGCAGATCGAGCAGGCTGGGGACCGCGATACAGGAGCCGGGCCGCTGCTCGCCCACCTCGCGGCCCAACAGGTCGATGGCGGAGCGCAGTTCGGGATGGCTGCCCACCCGGTTCGGCAGATGGACGACCTTCGGCAGCTCCGTCATGAGCGGGTGTACCCGGTTGCGGTCGAGCCGGTACTTGCCGCACAGCATCTCCACCCCGCCGGACGCGTCCGGCGCCCGGCGCGCCCCCTTCCCCTCGGACCCGTCGAAGGGCACCGCCCGCGCCACGGCCGCCGCGTCGACGGGGGAGTCCGCGATGACGTGCCCGGTGCCGTGCGGCAGCAGTACCGCGTCACCCGTGCCGAGGGAGACCGGGGCGCCGCCGTCGGGGAGCAGCCAGCAGCTGCCCTCCAGTACGACGTGGAAGCCCGCGCCGTCATACGGGGCGAACCGCACGCACCAGCTTCCGCTGACCCGCACCCGGTTGGAGGACGGCTTTCCTATCCGGACGGCCCCGATCGCGTCACTCACCACATCCATCGGGCCAGCGTATCCCCGGCATCAGGAGTGAGCGGGCTGCGTATCCGGGTGAGCCGCACGAGCATTGAAAGGCTCAACTGCCCTTCCTAGGCTGGACGACATGAACAGCGAGAGCAAGCAGAGCCTGGTCCTGGGAGACGTCGAGGTCATCCGGGTCGTCGAGTGGCAGGGGGCGTTCGCGCCAGCCGTGGCGCTCGTGCCGGAGGCCGCGGCCGAAGTGTGGAAGGACAACGAGGACTGGCTGGCACCGGACCACTGGGAGCCGGACAGCGGCCGGGCGGTGGTCGCGCTCCAGACCTGGGTGCTGCGCAGCGGCGGGCGGACGATCGTGGTCGACACAGGGGTGGGCAACGGGCGCGAGCGGCCGACCTCGCCGCAGTTCCATCACTGGCAGGGCGACTTCCTCGGCGGCCTGGAGCGGGTCGGCGTCCGGCCGGAGGACGTCGACCTCGTCGTCAACACCCATGTCCACGGGGACCACGTCGGCGGGAACACCGTCGCGGCCGGCGCGGAGGAGTGGATGCCGGCGTTTCCCAACGCCCAGTACCTCATCCCGGCCGCGGACGACTTCCACTTCGGTCCGGGGAACGCGTACGGGAACGGCCTGCGGGATGACGACCGGCTGATCTACGAGGACAGCGTCGCACCTCTGCACCGGGCCGGACAGGTCCTCTTGTGGGAGGGTGCGCACCGCATCGACGAGCACCTCACCCTGGAGTCCGCTCCCGGCCACACGCCCGGCTCGTCCGTGCTGAGGCTCGCCTCCGGCGGGGACCGGGCGGTCTTCGTCGGCGATCTGCTGCACAGCCCGGTGCAGATCCTCGAACCGTCCTGCAACAGCTGCTTCTGCATGGACGCCGCACAGGCCGCGGCCAGCCGACGCCGGATTCTCGAACGGGCCTCGGACACACGGGAGCTGGTCATCCCCGCGCACTTCGGCGGGACGGGAGCCGTGGAGGTCCGCCGCAGCGGCGCCGGCTTCACCCTCGACCGGTGGGCGGCTTACGGCCCTGAGTAACCAGCGGGCCCTGGAGATGCCGAGCGGCTTCGAACCCGCCGGACCGGCCTGATCCGCCGAACCTGCCTGATCCGCCGGGCCACCGGGTCCGCCGGGCCGCCGGGCCGGGTACGGCAAAGGGCCGGCCTTCGGCGTCCGTACCGCCGAAGGCCGGCCCCTTCGTGCCGCGCAGGCCCGGTGGGCGCTGCTCAGCCCTTGTTGACCTGGATGACGACGGTGCTGCACACCTTGTCGGCGAAGGTCTGCTTCTTGTCGTCCCACAGCGGCCACAGCCAGCCGACGTAGCAGGCGGCGCTGTCCAGGAAGTGGGCGAGCTTGCGGACGAGCGCCATGCCGAAGCCGAGCGTGCGACCGTCGGCCTCCCGGAGCAGGCTGATGCCCAGGACCTTCTTGCCGATCGTCTGGCCGGTCGAACCCTCCTTGACGAGCTGGAAGATGACCATACCGATCGTGTACAGCAGTCCTATGAGGCCGAGCGGCGAGACGTCGTCCGGGTCGTCGCTCATGCCCTGGCCGATTCCGACCAGCACGTACAACGGAACGATGGTGATCAGGAAGTCGAGCAGGTACGCACCCACGCGCTGACCCCAGTGGGCCAGCGGAGGCATCCCGGCGCCCGGCATGCCCGGCATCCCCGCCGGCGGGTAGGCGCCGTACGGCGGCGGCGGCGTCTGCTGCGGGTAGCCGTACTGCTGGGGCACGCCCTGAGGCGCCTGCTGCGGGTAGCCGGGCTGGCCCTGCGGGTAGCCGGGCTGGCCCTGCGGGGGCTGCTGGCCGTAGGGGTTGTTCGGGTCGCCGAAGCTCATTGGCGAGGTCTCTCCAGGTTGTGGAACGGGGACGAGCGGTGAACGCGGAGGGACTTCATGAACCAAGCGGGTATTTCCCCCGTGCTGCCGCGATACTGCGGGTTCATCGTGGTCGCAACATCGACTTCTTGTCCAATTCTGATCGCAGCCCGATGGTCAGTTCTGGAAGACGGCGGCGAGCTGGGCGGCCAGTTCACGGCCGGCCGGCAGGGGGAGGCGGGCGCTCAGGTAGCCGTCCGGACGGATCAGGAACGCCGTGCCGCCCCGCGCCTCGTAGATCCGCGCGAACTCGCCCCGGCCGTCGCGGTACACCGGCAACGGCGTGCCGTCGTCCGGCGCGCCTTCGGCGAGCAGCAGGCAGGCCTCCACCCGGTCCTGCGACAATTCCCGTGCGGCGGCCGCCAGTCCGGCGAAGTCACCGGCCGCCGGGTCGTCCCCGTAGAGCAGCAGCACGTGCCCGCGGTCCCGCAGCAGGTCGTACAGCCGCAGCGGGTAGGCGGCGATGTCCCCGCCGAGGCCGCCGCAGTCCGGAGCGCGGTCCCCGGGCTGGGGCCCGGACGCGTCTGACGGCTCCGGCCGCCCCACGACCGGACTGCCCCGGTAGCCGACGAGCAGCTGCGCCTGGCGGAGCATCAGGGTCGCCGGATCGGTCGGGTCCGCCTGGACTCCCTCGGCGGCGTGCCGGACGGTGCTGGCGACGACTTCGCGCCGCCCTTGACGGCGAGCGCCAGCTTCCAGGCCAGGTTGTAGGCGTCCTGAATGCGCCGCCGGCCCGGCGCGGGCCGTCGCGTCCTACGTCCTCAGAGCCGCTCACAGCGGCTCACAGGCCGTACCGCCGGGCCGACTCCTCCTCCTGGGCCAGCCGGTGCAGCGCCTTCATCACCGGTTGGAAGAGGATCGTCGCCGCGACGGCGATCTCGGCCTTCTCCGCCTCGGTGGGGTGGGTCTCCACGAAGTCCAGGTCGCGCATGGCCGCTTGGTGCATGAGCTGGGCGTACGGAGCCATCAGCGCGGCGTCCCACAGGTAGCCGAGCCGGACCAGCGCGGCCACCGCCGCCACCAGAGAGCGGTGGACGGGGGAGAGGGCGCCCAGTTCCCGGGCGGTCGACCAGCCCAACATCTCCAGCAGCCGGTCCACCTCACGGCTCGCGACGGCCACGGCCTCGTCCTCGTCGTCCGGTTCGGGCCCCTGCGGCAGGGCCCACAGTGCCGCCCCCAGGCGGATCGTCCGGCCCAGGGAGTCGTCGTCGACGTGCCTGAGCACCTTCCGGGCCGTGGCCACCGGGACGTTGCCGACCTGGATCAGCGCGCGCACCAGGCGCAGCCGGCGCAGATGGATTTCGTCGTAGTCGGCCGTCGTAGCGCTCACCCGGCGTCCGGGCGGCAACAGCCCTTCGCGCAGGTAGTACTTGATGGTCGCGGTGGAGACGCCGCTCCGCTCACTCAACTCCGCCAGCCGCATCTCTTGTGCCTTTCCTTGGTGAGTGCCACTATCCAACAAGCCGACAGGCATGGACAGCGCCGCTATCCAACCACGTGACCCCTGGGGGGCAGTGTGTTCGCCAAACCGTTACCGGGCTACACCACAGCAGCCGCTGAAGGGGACGTCGTCGTCCTGCTGATCGGGATGCGGATCAACCATTTCCGGGGGGTGCACCACTGGCTGCCGGTAGCCCTAGCCATGCCGCGCATGCTCCGCGAACTGGGCCGGGACAAGAGCCGGGGGCTGCTCGGCCACGTACTCCTCACCGCGTCGCCGCGGACGTACTACGTGGTCCAGTACTGGGAGTCCAAGGAAAAGCTCTACGCCTATGCCGCGGCGCCGGACATGTTCCACCACAAGGTGTGGGGGATCATCAACCGCAAGGTGCGCGCTTCCAAGCAGCGCCAGCATGTGGGGCTGTGGCACGAGGCGTACATCGTGCCCGAGGGGTCGTACGAGTCGATCTACTTCGACATGCCGCCCTTCGGGCTGGCCGCCGCGACCGGGGCGCTTCCCGTCGAAAGCCGCGGCCGACGCGCGTCCGACCGCTTCGCGCACCGCCCGTCGGCAGCGGAGGGAAAAACCACGGGAGCCTGAGCGGGGCGCCTGGGACAATGCGGCCATGCGTATCCGAGCCGTGCGCCTGGACGAACTGCCGCTCCTCCAGGACATCGAGAGGGCCGCCGGCCTGTGCTTCCGCGACATCGGCATGCCCGAGATCGCCGACGACGAACCGCTGCCGCTCGACGAACTCGCCCGCTACCGGCAGGCCGGACTGGCCTGGGTGGCGGTCGACGAGGCCGATGCCCCGGTGGCCTATCTCATCGCCGAACACGTCGACGGCAACCTTCACGTCGAGCAGGTGTCCGTACACCCGGACAGCGCGCGCCGCCGAATCGGAAGGCTGCTGCTCGATCATCTGGCGGCGCGGGCCGTGACGGAGGCGGTCCCCGCCCTGACCCTCACCACGTTCGCGGACGTCCCCTGGAACGCCCCGTACTACGCGCGCTGCGGATTCGATCCCCTCGACGAGAGCACGCTCGGCCCCGGCCTACGGGACATCCGCGAGCGGGAAGCGGCCCACGGCCTGGACCGGTGGCCGCGGGTGTGCATGCGCCGCGTGCTGTGACGCACCGAGCTGCCGGCAAGGGGGCGGCCCGGCGTTCGTGGAGCCCCCTTGCCGGCGGTGTGGCGTGTTACGGCTTCGGCAGCGTGCAGCCGGCGCGGCTCAGGTCGATCGTGTTGCCGGCGCCTATGCAGGGGACGATGATGTACGTCTCCTGACCGTAGTTGATGCCCTCGCGGACGGTCACGTTGCCGTTCTCGTCGACCTCGCACGGATTGTTGTCCGTGCAGCGCTGGCCGTCCTCATTGCCCGTGTTGTTGACGGCGACGACCTTGCCGGTCGTCGTGTCGATCACCGGTGAGCCGGAGGTGCCGCCGATGGTGTTGCAGGACGAGGTGTAGCGGACCGAGTCCTTCCAGGTCCACTCGCCCTCCTTGAGGCGGTACGCGAACCCGTCGATGTTGCAGCTGTAGGTCCGCTTCCAGTACCCGGACACGACCTTGATCGCCGAACCCTGCGTGGGGTGCGTGTCGTTGAGGGTGAGCGCGCTGATGCCGTACTGGCTCTGGATCTGGGCGTACGTCTTGGTCAGCTGGTAGATCGAGATGTCCGTGTCGGTCATCGTCGCGTACGCGATCTTGCTGGCCCGCAGCGTCCCGACCTTGGAACCGCTCGCGTTGAGCAGCGAGAACGAACGCGTGGACGGCTGGTCCTTGATGACCTCACCGGCCGCCGGGAAGCCGGTCTCCAGGCAGTGCCCGTTGGAGAGGACCAGCGCGGGGTCGCCCGGCTGGGAGCCGGGCGCACGGACGACGGAGCCGGAACAGTTGCTGAGTGCGACCGTCCCCGCGTAATTGACCGCGACGGCGACCGCGACGGCGGCCTTGTCGGTGTCCTGGGGGGCTGACGCAACGGCCGGGGCTGCCGCCGCTCCCGCTAAGAGCAGGGAGAGCGCGGCACCGACGAGAGGCTTGTACATGTGGGGGTTCCCCTCTGATGGCGATGCAACCGAAGATCCTCCGGTTGTCATGCGCATTGTTGGGACATCCATCCCAACCCACAAGAGGGCATGCGTGTTTCGGGAACTCCGCACGACGGCGTTGTCAGTGCTGGCACCTAGCGTGCCGTTCATGACCCGATCCGTTCAGGCACTCGCCTACGTACGCCCATCCGCCCTCACCTCCGACGGAGCCGGGCGGCTCCTCGGGCTGGAGACCGCCGGGGGGCTCACCCCGGTCGGCGCCGAGGCGCATCCGCAGTTCTTCGCGGGGTTCCTGAGGTCGCCTCAGGCCGCCGCCCGGGGACTGCTGGCCGTCGCCGACGTCGCCGCCGCGCGCTACTACCAGCGCACCCTGCGGGCCTCGCTGGACCCGGTGGTCACCGGCAACGGCGACCGGCTGCGGTTCGAGTCGTTCTCCGGATGCTGCGGGGTGTACGCCCGGCTCGATGTGCTCCAGGACGGCCTCGACGGAGCGGACACCGGGCACGGAACCACCAACGTGGACGTGAACAACCCGCTCCGCGAGGCGCTTTCGCGACTGTCCGGGGACGAGCCGCTGCACCTGCGCGTCGGCCCCGAGGAACTGGCCGTCACCACGCTGGACGGGCCCGTCGTGGAGAAGAAGGTACCGCTGCCCGACCGCTGGCTGCGCGGGTTCGCCGAGTCACAGGTGATCTCCGTCGGCTTCGATCTGCGGGCCGAGCTGACCGCCGCCGAGGCGGTGCGGTTCCTCCGCGCGCTTCCGCGTACCGCCACCACCGGCGGCGGGGGTGCCGGCGGACGCGGGCCGATGTGGGTCGTGCCCGCCGGGCGCACCCTGCGTCCCACCACGCGGCCGGTCCCCGGCGCCGTCTGCCTGCCCGGCCCCGAGCGGCTCGCCGCGCTCCAGCGGGTACTGCGGCACGCCACCGGACTGCGTGTGTACGGTCCGGCCGCCCATGACGGCGCGGCCACCGCCGCCGCCTGGGAGGTGACCATGCCCGGGATGCGGCTCACCCTCACCCTCTCCCCTGAGCCCGCCCGCGGCTTCTCCGGTGAAGGCGGCGTCCTGGAGGCGCTGGCCACCGACGAGGCCGCCGGCGACGCCGAGCTCGTCTCCGTACTGCTGGCCTGGGAACCGCGGATCGACACCGCCGACCTCGCCGAGCAGTCCGGCCTCACCGTGGCACGCGTCCGCGCGGCCCTGGCCCGCCTCGGCACGGCCGGCCGGGTCGGATACGACGTCGCCGACGCCGCGTACTTCCACCGCGAGTTGCCGTACGACGCCGGCCGTGCGGAACGCCACAACCCGCGGCTGGTCGCCGCCCGCGCCCTGCTCGCCGGGGGCGCGGTCACCCTGGGGCCGGACACCACCGCCACCGTGGCCTCCGGGGAGCGGCGCTACCAGGTCCGCGAGGCGCCCGGCGGGGTGCTGAGCTGCACCTGCCAGTGGTGGGCCGACTACCGGGGCCGGCGGGGGCCGTGCAAGCACGCACTCGCCGTCCGGATGGCGAAGCGCGCCGCGCTCACCGCCCCTGCTCTCACCACCGGAGGGGCGCGATGAACCCGGCCGTCCCGACGCTGGACCCGACCGTCCCGACCTCGACTGTCCCGACTGTCCCGACTGTCCCGACCGCCCCGACTGTCCCGACCGCCCCGACCGCCCCGACCGCCCCGACCGCGCCGACCTCGACCGTCCCGACCTCGACCGCGCTGAACCCGACCGCGCTGAACCCGACCGCGCCGACCGCGACCGCCCCGACCGTCCCGACCCCGACCGCGATGGAGGCGAACGCGATGGACCCGATCCTCGACGCGGTCCGCGAAGGCCGCACCGACCTGCTCCCCGGGCTGCTGGCGCCCCTGACCGTGCCGGAGCGCCGGGCCCTCCTGGCCGAACTGACCACCCTGCGCCGCGAGATCCGCGGCTGGGAATGGCAACGCGGCCAGGAACGCGACCGGATCCGCCCCGGCCTGCTCCTCGCGGGCGCCGCGTGCGCCACCGGCGCGGCCGCCGCGGCCTCCTGGATCGGCGCGCGCGACCTGCGCAGCTGGCGGCAGCCCTCCGCCACCCTGTTCCGCGAGCTGCTCGCCGACCGCGACCCCGGCTGGCTCGGCGACGTCGCCCACCGCCTCGCGGCCCGCGCCGCCACCGCCGCGGCCGACTATCCGCTGATCCGCGAGCTGGTCGGGCTCGCCGACTGCCCGGTCCCCACCACCGACGCGTTCGTACACGGCTGGGCCCTGTCCATGGTCATGCCCGCCCGTCCGCGCTCCGATCGCCGCCCGCTGTCGGTCGCACTGCGCGAGGACCCGCACGTACGGGAGCTGGTGCCCCTGCTGTTCGCGACGGTCGAGCCCGCCGACGCCCTCGCCTGGTACGCCCATCCGCAGGCCCCGGGCCACTGGCCGTCGGAGCTGACCGCGCTCGCGGCGGAGGGCATCGTCGAGCGCCGGATCCTGGTCGACGGCTGCGTCTCCCGGCTGCTGCGTGGCGGCCGGCAGAACCAGCTGAAGTTCTTCCTCGTACTGCTCCAGCGTCTGGAGCTCACCCTGGACGAGGAGCAGGAGCGCACGGCCGACTGGATCGCGATGTCCGCCGACGGACCGTCCCCGCTCGCCAGACACGCCCAGCAGGTCATCGCCCGGCTGTCCGAGGCGGACCGGCTCCCGGTCGGGCGGCTCGCGGAGATGTCGGGCGCGGTCCTCTTCCGCCCGGAGAAGAAGCTCGTACGCACCCAACTGGTCCTGCTGGGCAAGGCCTTGCAGCGTGACCGGGGCGCCCGCCACGAGCTGCTGCCGGCCGTCGCCGCCGCCTTCGGCCACGAGGACACCGCACTGCAGGAGCGCGCCCTCAAGCTCATCGCCAAGCACCTGCGCCCGGACGACGGCGACCTGCGCGCGGAACTCGCCTTCCAGGCGGAACTGCTGAGCCCGGTCCACCGGCGCGCGGCCGCGGAACTCCTCGGCGCCGTCGTCGAGCCGGCCGACCAGCCGGCGTACGAGGAGATCCTCCCTCCGGCGCCGGGCCGCCACCGCCTCGGACCCACGCCGCCGACGATCGCCGAGACCGTCGAGCTGGTGGCGGCCCTGGTCAAGTCCCCGGCCCCGACGGTCGCCGAGTTCGAATCGGCCCTGGACGGTCTCGTCCGGCATGCCCACCGCGACCGGGCGGCCCTGGCCACGGTCCTGCGCCCGGCGCTGGCCGACCGCTGGTGGACGGGGGAGGGCGACGGGCTGGTGGAGGCGCACCAGCTGCACGGGCTGGACGTAGTGGCGGCGGCGGTACTGGGCCGCGTCCGCCCGCACGGCCTGCGGCCGGCCCGCGGCCACCAGGACAACGGCGGCCACCAGGACAACGGCGGCCACGACTGCATCCACGTCGCGCTGAGCGCGGTGACCACCGCCCGGCTGCGCGAGGCAGCGCACCGGACGCTGACCGACCCGCTGCCGTTCCTGCTCGCCACCCCCACCTGGGAGACGGGCAGCGTGGAACCGGACGAGCTCGTCGAGCGCCTCGCCGCCTACCGTCGGCTGGGTGCGGAGCCGGCCCCGGCCGACTTCGCCCAGGCGCTGCTACGGGTCCGGCGCGATCCCCGCGCCGCCCCGGCGGCGGCCGCCCTGGGCACCCGTGAGGGCGACCGGCTCGCGGTCTGGCTCACCACGGCCGGCGAGCCGCCCGAGCTGCTGCGCCGGGTGAAGGACCCGGACCCGCAGGTCACCCACTCCTGGTGGGACCGGGCCCGCGAGTCGGTGCGGCACATCGTCGTCGAGACCCGGGAACGGCTCGTGGTGCAGCAGGAGTTCCCGGCCGTGTTCCACCGGATCGGCCGCCCGCACCTCGGTACCGGCCGACGCTGCTACCACTGGCACGGGGACACCGCCGCCCGTCAGGCCGTACTGCCCGAGGACCGCGAGACGCAGGCGGCCTGGCTGCTGCCCGAGGTGACGGCCTGCGCCACGGCCGACGAGCGCGGCGCGGGCGCGCTGCTGCCGAGGCTGGCCGAGCTGGGCGGCCCCGCGGGTCCGGCCGTGCACCTGGTGGTGGCCACCGGGCTGGGCGCGCGCCATGCCGAGGACCGGCTGGCGGCTGTCGACGCGTTGCTGGTCCTCGCGGCCCGGGGTGAGCTGGACGCCGCGAGGATCGGGCGGGACCTGGCCGAGCTGCTGCGGCTCGGCACGGTCAAGCCCAACCGGCTGGCGGACGCCGCGCGCACGGCCGCCGCCACGGGTGCGTACGCCACCACCTGGGCGGTGCTCGCCGAGGTGCTGCCCGCGCTGCTGGCGGACGCCGCCGCTGTGCGCGGTGCGGGCGAGGTGCTGGCCGTGGCCGCGGACTGCGTGGAACGCTCCGCCGTGACCGGCCTCACTCCCGCGGCCCTGACAGCGGTCGCCTCGCGCACCGGCTCCTCGCAGCTGGTCGCGCAGGCCCGGCGGCTGAGGGCGGCGCTGACGCAGCCGGCGGCGGCACCGGAGCCGCGGTAGGGGTGGGGGAGTGACGGCCCCGCTATCGCCTGCGCGAAGCGGCGCCGCTGCTGACGAGGAGGGCGTCGCTGATGAGGCGGACGCCGCGAGCGAGGCGGCCCAGCTGCTCAAGCTCGACGGCGTACATCCTGATCGTGTTCTCTATGACGGCCTCGGCCACGCCCATCGAGGGCAGCTCGGCCCGGCTGGTCTCCAGGGCCACCCGCACCGCCCGCATTTCGTGCTGGAGCTGGAGCTGGGCGTGCCGGGTCAGAAGCACCGGGTGGCGGGTCAGCGTGGAGTATCCGGCGTAGCGGGCCGGCAGCAGGTCGCGCAGCCAGCGGGTGGCGGTGCGCTCCCAGTCGTGCGTTCCGGGCGTCTTGACCTGGCAGGGCCAGTCGGGGCTGAGCGTGGTAAGAGCCGTCTGGGGCATTCTCGTCGCTTCCGAGAGGTGTCGAACTCTGATCGAGAGGTGGTTGGGGCGGCCTCGGCCCAGGGGTTGATCGAGGCCGCCAGAGCGCCGGCGGGATCCGAAAGCCCGGATTGAACGCCCGGGAGCGCCGCGAGGAGGCGAGCGGTCGAGCGGAGCATTCGTTCTGGGAGGGCATGGGGTCGCCCTCCGTGGCATCTGGTGAATCCCTGCGCCAGTTAGAGTAAATATATATACCGTCGAGTAAGCAAGCGTATGTAAAAATTCATGCGCCCGCAGGGCATGAAAACGCCCGCCGAAGACCGGGTGAAATCGGGACGCGCCGGGCTTAGAGGAAGAATCCGTGCTGGTCAGCGACCTGCTCGTACCCCTCAAGCCGCGCCTGCGTCCGCTCGGGATCTGCGTCGGCCATCGCCTGGAGGAGGGCCGCGGACAGCATCCCCGGCGCCGCGTACGAGTCGAACACCAGCCGTGACCCGGTGCCGGCGGTGAGCGCCACGTCCGCCTCGTCCACCAGCGGCCCCAGCGTGGGATCCGTGATCAGCGCGATGCGCAGCCCCGCGCTGCGCGCGGCCCGCAGCGCCGCCAGCGTCTCCTTGGCGTGCCGGGGCATGGCGAAGGCCAGCACCCAGGTGCCACCCGCGGCCCGGGACTGGAGCAGCGCGTCGTACGCGACGCTGCCGCCGCCCGTCACCAGACGTACATCGGGGTGGATGCGCCGGGCCGCGTAGGCGAAGTACTCGGCCAGTGAGACCGAGATCCGCAGGCCGAGCACCGTCAGCGGCACCGACCGGGCCAGGTGGCGGCCGATGTCCAGCACCTGGTTGGTGTCGGCGAGCAGCCGGCGTACGTTCTCCAGATTCTGGATCTCGGCATCGACGGCGGCTTGCAGCTCGTTGTGGCGGAGCTGCTCACGGCTGTCCGGAGATCCCGCGACCGCGCTCAGGGCGATCGGCTGGAGCACCTCCCGCAAGGCGGGGTAGCCGCTGAACCCCAGGGAGGCGGCGAAGCGGGTCACGGACGGCTGGCTGACGCCGGCCCGTTCCGCGAGCTCCGTGATGGAGAGGAACGCGGCCTCGGTGAGGTGGTCGATGAGGTACTGGGCAATACGCCGCTGCCCGGGGGACAGGCGCTGGCCGTCGAAGAGCGCGCGGACCCGGTCGGCCGGGGCGCGCTCACGGTCCGGCGACTGCCCGCTCGGCTTGATCGCGGCCGCCTGTGCGCGTGCCTGCTGCCCCGATGACACCGGCGCGCCTCCCTCTTATGCCACTCCTCTTCAAACATAGCTCACACACCGTGGTCGACCGACCAGGCTCCGCCGCCGCCGGAGCGAGCCTCCCACCGCCGCCCGCACCGGTCCGACCCGTCCCGCGCGGGTGAGTTGACCGGTCAATATTCAAGCGGGGCAACGCCGGTGACCGACTGGCGGTCACTCCGGCGCGGCCCAATACTGGCGGTGACCGGCGTCCGTGCCCCGGCACGGGAGGTGCTATGGAAGCCAGGGTCGTCTACGTTCACGGGAACGGAAACAAGGTCCGCGAGGAATTGCTGAAGTCCCAGTGGGACAAGGCGCTCTTCGGCGCCGACATGGGCGGTGCCTCGCGCATGGCCTACTGGGCGGCGACCCGGTACCGGGCTCCGCTGCCCGATTCCCGCCCCGACCCGCTCGACGGGGACGACGACGGCACCGGGCGTTTCGAGGAATCGGTGCTGTCCGACAGGAAATCCCCCGAGGAATTCGTGGCGCAGACCCTCGCCGAGGCACGCCTGGAGGCCGCCGCCGGCGACCACGAGAGCGTCCCCGGCGCCGCCGCCGGTGACCCGGCGGAGGCCGCGCTCAGCGAGTGGCTGCGCGAGATGACCTATCTCGCGGATGCCCTCGACGAGGGTGCGGACGGTGAGGGTGAGGGTGAGGGCGGTGCGGACCCGGTGCCCGGCACCCCGTCCCCGCTGGAGGCGCTTCCCCTGCCCCGGTTCGCGCGTACGCCGTTGTTCCGGATGCTGGTGGAGCGCACCTTCAAGGACGTGCACGCCTACTTCTTCGGCGGGGCGGGGCCGCAGATCCGTGAGATGGTCAAGCGTGCGCTGGACGGCGGTCCGGAAGGCGGCCCGCTCGTCGTCGTCGGCCACAGCCTGGGCACCATCGCCGCCTACGAGGTGCTGCGCGAGGAGCAGCGCGACGTCGACCTCTTCGTCACCGTCGGATCGCCCCTCGCGGTCACCGAGGTCCAGGACGTCCTGCTGAAGCCTCCCGCGGTTCCGGCCGGGGTCGTGGCCTGGTGCAACGCCTCCGACGCACGGGACCTGGTCGCGCTCGACCACACCATGCGGCCCGAGTTCGCCCCGATCCATCTCGTCACCGACCACCTGGTCGTCAACGACAGCTTTAACCATCACGGATTCCGCCAGTACCTCGCGAGCAAGCCGGTCAGCGAGGCCGTTCGCGGCGTGTTCGGCCGCCTTGCCTCCGAAAAGGCCGAGTGAAACCATGACAAATAGCAGTCAGTCCGTCTGCCGCCTCACGAGGGCGGCCGGGTAGGTGCGGCATGCCGCTCGTCGAAACGGAGTGGGGCCTCGTCGTCACGTGGGTGCGTGACTACCTTCTCGACAACGTCGACCCCTTCGGCGTTCTCGCCCAGAACGGATTCCCCCCGGAGTTCGTCGGCGGCCTCCCCCTGACGAACAAGCCCGGCGATAACGCCCGCGTGCTGGTGCAGGCGACGAGGCAGGACATCGCGCTCCAGCGTCATCTGCTCGATGTCCTGGTGGGCCTCGATGAACTGCGTTCATTGCCGGCCTTGGTGGAAGCCGAGAGGTTCCAGGCCAGACTGCACGAGGACGAAGACGTGCACTCCACACAGGACCACTTCCGCGCCAACGTGCTCAGGAACGGCACCGAGGTCTTCATCGACCGCGCGGATCTGCGCAAGAGCCTGAAGGAATTCCTCGCCGACTCCGAGAAGACCGTGCTGGTGGTCGACGGGGCCCCGGACAGCGGGCGCTCGTACAGCTACAACCTCATCCGCCACCTCGGCCAGCACTACGGATTCCGCCCGGTGCGGGTGACCCTCTCCCGCACGGCGACGGCCGCCAAGGTGATCCGGCGGCTGGCCGAGTTCGTCGGGGACCCGGGCGCCGCGACCGCACCGTTGAATCCGACACAGTTGAACGATCACCTGCCCTCGATCGACGATGCCGTCCACCGGGTCGTCAGCCGGGCGACCGCCGCGGACGAGCAGTTCTGGCTCGTGCTCGACGAGTGCGACAAACTCGACGCCAATTCCGACGTCTGGGACTGCATCGGACAGCTGGCCCTGGCCATCTACGAGCACACGCCGGTACGGGAGGAGACCGCGCCCCGGCTCGTGCTGCTCGGCTACTCGCCGACGATGCGCCAACTCCCGTACGACATACGCAAGAACGAGTGCCGTGACACGGCGCGTGTCGCCGGGCCGGACGATCTGCGCAGCTTCTTCGGCCAGTTCTTCGCGGAGTCGCCGTCCGCGCCGGACCAGGCGGAGATCGCCGAGCTGGTCGAGGTGGCCGTCCCCGCCGTCCTCCAGGCGGCGCAAACCCCCGGGGACGACAGCTACATGAGAAAGATCTGCACCGCGGCCGAGGGAACCGTCCGCGCCTACCGCTCACTCCAGCCGGGCGAGGACTTCGCCACCCGGCTCCGGCAGGACCTGCTCGCCGCGGTGGACGGTCAGCCGGAAGCGATACCGGACAGCCGCAGGGCGTACCGTGAGGCGGCCTGCCTGCTCACCGGGTTCGACCCGACGAAGCTGCGGCTGCCGGGGGAGGACCAGCCGAGCGGCGGGGCAGCCCTGGAACTCGTCCATGACTGCAGCACGGTCAGCATGCGCCCGAGCACCACCTGGGTGCTCAAGCAGGAGGTCCGCGAGACGGCGCTGCGCGGCCTCGCCGGCCCCCAGGCCGCGCGGCTCGTCCTCGAAGCCAACCGCAGTCAGTTCCCCGAAGGCTGCGGACCGGAACGGATCGCCCTCTCCTACCTCTCGGGCACTCCGCCGGCACTGGAGCAGCAGGATGCCGACCAACTCGCCGACACCCTCCAGGCGGTGCTGTGGCTGTCGCAGATCCCGCAGATCACCGGGATCCCGGACAGCGAACACGTCCAGCGGCTGATGGAGCGTGCCAGACTGCTCCAGCCCCTCTGCAGCCTGGTGGAGGGCACGTTCTGCGGTCGCACCAAGGAACTGGCCCAGCTGCGCGCCTACGTCGGACTGCCCGCCGACCCCGCGCCCGTCCCCCTCCAGCAGGCGAAGGACGGACTCCTGCGCACGGTCACCCGCACCACCGAGCCCCCGATACTGGTCCATGGACTGGGTGGCATGGGTAAGAGCACGCTGCTCGCCAAGTTCCTCCTCGACAGCCTCGGCGACTTCACCTCCGGCTTCCCCTTCGCCTACGTCGACTTCGAGCGCCCCACCCTCTCGATCCACGAGCCGATCACCCTGATCGCCGAGATCGCCCGGCAACTCGGCATCCAGTACCCCGGCCACCGCGGTGCGTTCGACGCGCTGGCCGACGAGTGCGAGGAGACCGCCCGCACCCAGAGGGACGAGCAGAACAGCATCGACGAGCTGTACCAGCTCTCCACCACGCGCTCGGGAGCCGGGCGCAGCGCCGCCAAGGCGTTCAACACGGCGGCGCGCGGCCGCGAGACGGATCTCGTGGGACGAGTCGCCGGACTCCTGGCGCAGGCGGTGGCGACCCCGCCCGGCGAAACCGGCCCGCCGCTGGTGATCGTCGTCGACTCGTTCGAGGAGGCCCAGTACCGGGCCTCTCCCGTCGTCGGACGGATGTGGGCCATCTGGGCGTCCCTGCAACAGGTCTATCCACGCCTGCGGTTCATCGTCGCCGGACGGGCGACGGTGAACCATCCGGGGAGAATCGGGGAACTGCTGACCATCGAGCTCGGCGATCTCGAACCGGACGCGGCGGTCGACCTCCTGATGTCCTGCGGCGTCGAGAACGCCCGCGTGG
Source organism: Streptomyces sp. ISL-87 (assembly GCF_018614095.1). Classification (GTDB taxonomy): domain Bacteria; phylum Actinomycetota; class Actinomycetes; order Streptomycetales; family Streptomycetaceae; genus Streptomyces. The sequence continues at coordinate 83,964 of NZ_JAGGOY010000034.1, forward strand.
CCCGGGCCCTGGCCGACCGGGTTGGCGGTCACCCGCTCAGCCTGAAACTGGCCGCCCGGGCCGCCGTACTGGCAGGCGGCGAGGCCGATTCGCTGAGCGATCTGGTGGAGAGCCTGCCGACCCGGCGCCGGCACTTCTACCGCACGGTGGACCAGATGCTCGTGCAGGGCATCCTGTACGACCGCATCCTCAAACACATCGCCCAGGACGAGGTGCGCGCACTCGCGCAGGCGGGCCTGGCCCTGCGGACCGTCACCCCCGAGCTGATCAAGGACGTCCTCGCCGAGCCGTGCGGGCTGGAGGTGGACTCGCCGGAGCAGGCACGCCGGCTCTTCGGACAACTGGCCCGCCTCGACCTGGTCGTGATGGCCGGACCCGACAGCATCCGGCACCGCGCCGACCTCCGCGCCATCATGCTGCGCCTGTCGGACAAGGCGCGGACCGACCTCATGCGGAGCGTCGGCCAGCGCGCGGTCGAGTACTACGCCGCTCGCGAGGGGCTGGAGGCGCGGGCCGAGGAGATCTACCAGCGGCTGCGGCTGAACGAGAACCCCCGCGCCGTGGAGCAGCGCTGGGAGCCCGGCGTCGAACGCTACCTCGACAACGCGGACCAGGACATGAGCCCCCGGTCGGCCGCCTTCCTGACCGGGCACCTCGGCGGGCACACACCGGACGAGGTGATGCTCGACGCCGACCAGGAGGACTGGGAGCGGATCGCCGCCCGCGAGGTCGAGGACCTGCTGGCCCAGGGCTTCACCGACGCGGCCATGGCCCGGCTCTCCGAACGCCGCCCCTGGACACCGGGCAGTCCCCTGCACTCGCTGCTCGCCGAGACGCTGTCCAGAACCGGACGGCACAAGGAGGCCAGGGAGGCGGCGGAGGAGGCCGTGAACCGCGCGGCGGAGGCGGGCAGCGCCGACGCCCAACTCGACCTGCTGCTGCTCTCCGCGCGTCTCGCGGAGGAGGAGGGCGATCTCAAGGAAGCCGAACTCGACCTCCTCGAGGCGGAGGACCTCGCGGCCGCACTCGGCCGGGACTTCGACGCGATGGGCGCCATGCTGGCCCGGGCGCGGCTGACCGCCGCACCCGACGGCGACTCCGAGATCGACAGGCGACTGGCCCGGCGGCTGCGGCAGCTGCCCGACGACGCTCTGGCCGAGCAGCCGGCACTGGTACGGGCCGTCGCCGCCGAAGTCTCCCGGCAGGATCCGGCCGCGCTCGACCACACCCTGGAGGTCGTGGGGCTGCCCACCACCGACGACTCGGTCCTGGAGGCCCTCGCCGAAGCGATCAGCCATGTGGTGGCCAAGCAGCCGCACCTGCGCTCCGCCATGAAGAAGATCCTCGAGAACGCCGCCGCCGGGCCTCCGCAGCCGCCACCGCCGCCCGGAGCCGTCGCCGACGACTCCCCGCAGGATGCCAAGCCCTCCGGCGCCATTCACACCAGCACGAGCGGAATCCTCCGCGAAGCACGCAGCCGCGGCACCCTCGACCGGCTCGCCCGACGGCTGCTCGGGCTGCACGACCAGAGCGGCGAGCTCGTCTCCGGTGTGGCGGCCGCCATGGGCTCGGGCAACGCCGCCGGACAGGTGCCGCAACCGGCACAGACACCTGCACGGACACCAGCCGAAGGGAACGGCCCGAAAGCGGCCTGAGCGAGTATGAGCGACGCGTACCTCCCGACCGAAGAAGTCGTCCGCCTGGTCGACGCCGCGCTGGACGCCGGGCTGGCCGATCCGATGGTCCGGAAGTTGCTGCTCGACGGCATCCTGCCCAGGTACAAGGGCACGCTGCCGCTCCTCCCGGGCCCCGGCCAGCAGGTGCATTCGGACCTGAACGAGATGAATCGCGTGGAGCGGCTGATCGACGGCTCGGTCCCGCTGGAGATCTGGCTGCGCAACGCCGTCGCCCAGACCACCCAAGCGGAACCGCTCGCCGTCTTCCAGCGCGCTCTGGACGCGGTCGCGCGCGACGCCGCCGGTGAGCCCGACGTACCGGCCGGCCTGCCCGCCGGGGAGACCAAGGAAGAGATCATCCACCGGGACGACACCGTGCCCTTCGAATTCCTGCGCGGCGGCGAACTCGCGGGCACCTCGGTGGCCCGGATCAAGGTCCCTCCGTACCAGGCGGGCGCCCCCCTCCAGCCGAACGGCTTCCCGCACTCGGGGACGGGCTGGCTCATCGCCCCGGGTCTGCTGGTCACCAACCACCACGTGGTGACAGCCCGGACCCGCAGTGCCACCGAGCGCGGCACGGTGGATCCCGCTGACCTCCAGCTCCAGGTGCAGAACTCCCGGTCGCGCTTCGACTACGGCGCCGACGAGACGGAGACCGAGGAGGTGACGGCCAGCGGCCTGGTCGCGTGCGACGAGCAGCTCGACTACGCGATCATGCGGCTCACCGACCAACTGGCGCGCCCAGCACTGCGGGTGGCCGTCGAGCCGCTGACCGTCACCAGGGAGGAGCCGGTCGCGGTCAACATCATCCAGCACCCCGGTGGGCAGCCCAAGCGGGTCGCCCTGCGCAACAACCTCGTCTACGAGGCCAACGACCAGGACGTCCGCTATTTCACCGACACCAGGGGCGGCTCCTCGGGATCGCCCGTCTTCACCGATGACTGGAGAGTGGTCGCACTCCACCGCGGGACGCGGCGCGTCGAGGACGTCAACTTCCAAGGCAAGACCACCGCGTTCGTCAACGTCGGCACCCAGATGAGCAGCGTCATGCGCCACCTCGCGGAGCACAGTCCCGAGGTCTACCAAGAGGTCACGGCGGCGCAGTCGGGGCTGACGGACAAGAACCAGACGGAGGTGACGTGAGATGCGCAGCGGATCACCAGTGGCAACCGGCCTGGAGGGCGTCTTCGGAGACCTGCAAGAGGTCGCCGAACGCGTACGCAAGGGCCTGGAAGAAGAGATTCTCGAAACGTCCGAAGAGCTCCCCCCGGGAGAGGCCGCCTCGGCCGGGCAGATCGGCCAGTTCGCCCAGCAGGAGCGGGCGAAGGTACTGAGCGCCGGCGTCACCGGCTTGGAGAAACTGGCGGCCGGACGCACGGACGAGATCGACGAGGACGAGTACTTCGGCGTGGAGGCGATCGTCCTCCTCGAAGGCAGACCCGCCATCCTCATCCAGGGCCAGGACTTCCCCTCGCAGCAGGGCGACTGGGCCGTGCTCGACGGCCAGCGGCCGGGCATCCGGGAATCGATCGCACGCGTGGGCCGGGTGGAGGTCTCGGGGCACGCCAGCCTGGACTGGCTGGGCACCGCCTTCCTCGTCAGCCCCGATGTCGTGATGACGAACCGCCATGTCGCCGCCGAATTCACCCGCGCCGACGGCGCCGGCTGGACTTTCCGGGACGGCATGAGCGCCCGCATGGACCTGGCCGAGGAACTCGACGCCGCGCCCGGAGACGGCTCGTTCGAGTACGAGATCACCGAGGTGGTCGGGATCCATCCCGACGTCGACATGGCCCTCCTGCGCATCGACCCCACCCGAAGCGGCGCGGCGTCGGCGACCCCGCTCGCCGTGGCGGCCGACCCGCCGGCGGACGTGCCCGGCCGGCCGGTGTACGTGATCGGCTATCCCGCGGCGGACGGCCGCCGCAACGAGCCTGAGGCCATGCGCCGGATCTTCATGGACATCTACAACGTGAAGCGCCTCCAGCCCGGTACGACCACCGGGATGGCCTCCGACCGCCTCACCGTGAACCACGACTGCTCCACGCTCGGCGGCAACAGCGGCTCCCCGGTCTTCGACCTGACCGACCACCGCGTCCTCGGCCTCCACTACGGCGGCCGCTACGGCCTCGGCAACTTCGCGGTCCCGCTCTGGGAGCTCGTGGACGACCCCCTGCTGCAACGTGCGGAGATCAACTGGGTGTGAGGCGCAGCCGCTCCTGGTCCGGGTGCAGGGGACGGGGGAAAATCGTGTCGGCGGAGGCGGAGGCGGCGGCGCGGCTACGGTGGGGGCGTGTACCAGGACCGCAGGCGGGAGCGCCGGCCCCGCCGACGCGCGCGTGCGGCGGTGCCGCGGCGACCCGTCGCGCCCTTCAGCGCCGAGGGGGACGGGGTGGTGGTCGTCGGCTATTTCTCCGCGAAGCAGAGGGATTTTGCGGCGCTCATGGACGCGGCTGTCGCCGACCTGGCGGCAGAGGGCATCCGGGTGCTGGGGCGATTGGTGCAGCGCCGGGGCGTCTCCGACGGCGGCGCGCGGAAAATGGACATGCCGTACTCCTCGCGGACGCTCATCAGCCACGGGAAGGTCCGTTTGGTCGCCGCCGTCTGCGAGGAGACCGGGGCGGACGCGGTGGTCTTCCTGGCGCCGCTCACGGAGCGGCAACGGCGCCTCCTGACGCAGGCCTTGGGGTGCCCGGCGATCAGTTTGCAGGACGCCCGACCCTCTGCGAATTTTTCACCCAGCGTCCACGAGAAGTTTCCTACCGACCAGTAGACATGTGGCCGGATCTTGCTGACCCTTAGTCGAGTTCATGCCAACTACGACTGAGGAGTCACCCCCCCCATGAGCCGAAGCCGTACCAGACGACCGTCTGTCCGTACGGCCGGTGTCGTCGCCGCCGCGACCGCCGTCCTCACCCTCGTCGTGCCGGCGACCGCCGCCCAGGCCGCCACCGCCCCCGCGCCCTCGCCCGTCACGCAGCCCGCCGCCAACTCCTGGGCCCCCGGCGGCAATGCGGCCATCCAGGGCATCGACTACGGCACCTGGCAGCGCGATGTCGCATCCGTCATCGACGTGGCCCGCCCCTACGTCGAGAAGCGCATCACGCAGGCCCCCGCCGGTGAGAAGCCGGCCATCGTCCTCGACATCGACAACTCGTCGCTGGAGACGGACTTCCACTACTTCTGGACCTTCCCGACCCCGGCGATCGCCAAGGTCCGCGACCTGGTCCAGTACGCCGACTCCCGAGGCGTGGCGATCTTCTTCGTCACCGCCCGCCCCGGCATCATCTACTCGCTGACGAAGTACAACCTCACCGCGGTCGGCTACCCGGTGACCGGTCTCTACGTCCGCGATCTGCCCGACCTCTTCGGCGAGGTGAGCGCCTACAAGACCGGCAAGCGCGCCGAGATCGAGGCCCGCGGTTACACGATCATCGCCAACATCGGGAACAACGAGAGCGACCTGGCCGGCGGCCACGCCGAGCGGACGTTCAAGCTCCCGGACTACGGCGGCAAGCTCTCCTAGGCCACACCTAGTCCTGGGACCCGGGCGGGGGCATGGCCATGCCGCCCTGGCATCCGTCGAAGGACGCGTTGGCGCTGAACGCGTCGAAGCCCATTCCGAAGCGTGCGAAGGCCTCCCAGGCCCCGGTGCGGACCGCCGTGTACTCGGCGCTGGTCAGCGCCCGGCCCTCCATCGCCTTCAGGGCACGCAGGATCGCGTCGCGCGCAGTGAGGAACGAGGGGTTGCGCGGTGTGAGCTTCAGGCCGTCGACGACCGCCTGCCAGGTCACCCGGTAGCCCCGTTCCTTGCTGTCGAGCGCGCGGGTGGTCTTGCGCACCAGTTCCATGAGCGTGGCGCACCAGATCTCGCCGACGTTGTGAACCTCCCGGTAGTCCAGTCCGGAATTGCCGGGACCCGGGACCTGGCCCCGGCGCTTGCCGATGTGCGCGAAAGTGCCGGGGTACAGGCTGTCGTAGGGCCGTTGCCTGATGCCCCGGGGGTCGTCGACCACCCAGTTGCCGAGCACCGTACGCTCCTCGGCGCGCGAGAAGTTGATGATGCTGAGCGCGAAGAAGTCGCCCCACCCTTCGCCCATGGACTGCGACTGCTGCTCCCGCAGGCCGTTCGCGTCGGCGAGGCCGCCGACGAGGCGGTTGCTCACCCCGTGGCAGAACTCGTGGTAGACGACGTCCGCGTCATTGGCCGTGTGCCGGTTCGAGCCCGAGACCAGCCCCATGTTCATCTCGGCCGCCAGGCCGTCGGCCCTGGTGGCCATGTTCGCCGTGCCGGGGACCGGGCGCGGATGCGCGAAGGCGTGGACCGGGTCCGCGCCCTTGCCGCGGCCGGTGACGTTGACCATCTGGAAGTTCCCGAACTCCTCCGTGAAGCCGAGCATCATGAAGAAGTCGTGCATGTAGTTGCAGAAGTAGAAGATGTTGGTGACCAACTGCTCAGGACTGTTCACCAACGGGTTGAAGACCCCGTCGCCCCCCTGACCCACCGGGACCTCGAACGGCCGTGAGTCCCCGCCGAAGGCAATCACGTTGTTGCCTTCGGTCGCCACCGTCCCATCGGTGGGCTTGGTCCAGGCCTCCGGGAAGCCCGGGGGCAGCCCGTCGGGAACCAGCGTGGGATAGTCCGTCGTCGGCGGCGGGAAGGTGACCTCGGTGAGGGCGCCCTCGTTCGGGTTGTGCCGGAAGACGGTCCCCGCGATCGCGTGGCTGGTCGCATCGTAGAAGTAGAGGATTTCGGGCGCGTTCGCGTCCGCCGCCCGCCCGTCGGCCTCGACGAAGGCGTGGTACTGAACGAGCAGGTGCTCCCGCGAGAACGTGAAGAACCAGGCGAGACGCGCATCGCCGCCCATGTAGAGGTACACGAGCCGGGCGGGGATTGCCTCCTCGAAGGCCCCCTTGGTGAAGGTCAGCGGCTGGTTGTTCTCCGGCTGCGCCGACAGGCGTTCGAAGCCCCGCGATATGTCGAGCGCGGGGAGTTCGTCCGTGCCGAAGGGTCCCCGGAGCGTGAGCGGCTCGGCGGCCTTCGCGGCCGCGACGCGCAGGGCGGTCTCGGCGGAGACCGAGGGCGTCACGGGAAGGTCGGGCGACACGCTCACAGTGTCGCCGACGACCCGGTCGACCGTGCCGTCCTCGAGCATCCACACCTTCGGCGCCATGCCCCATACTTCGATGCCGTTGAGCATCTGCTGAAGGCTCACGACGCGCATGCCCTCGCTGGTCGCCGTCACCGAGGGGTCGGCCTCGAACTCGGCCGGCTCGTTGGCCGCGAAGCCGATGGCCTCGGCCACGGAATCGACGTACTCCTTGGCGTGGGTGATGTAGAAGCCGTTGGGGAGGGGCGCCGGCGAGGGCGGGCCCTCGAACGCCGGAGCGCCGTCGGCCCTCAGCTCGCCCAAGTGCCCTGTGAACCGGTTCACCTTGCCGCGTTCGGCGATGAGGGTGTGGTTGACCTCGTCGGCGACCCGTTCGGTGTCGTCGAGGAAATGATCGGCGCCGGCGACTTCCACGAACCGGTCGTAGGTCATGTCCCGCTTGTCGATCAACGTGGTCATGCTCGCCACCCGCTCCCTGGCTGTTGCGCTTGTGCGTTCTCAAAGGCCCGCGAGCGTGAGAGCGGCCGTCGTGACGCCACGTGCGATCTCCGTCGCGTACTGCGTGTCGTGGTCCCTGTCGTCGAGCGTGTCGCCCGGTCTGTGGTACTGCCTGGTCCCGGTTGCCAGCACGCTGCCGTCGAAGAAGTTCTCGCAGACTGCGACGGCCGCCCACCCGCGCTCATGGAAGCTCGCGTGGTCGCTCCGGCCGGACGCCGGATCGTCGGCGCCGGCGAGCCGTTCGAGCGTGAGGCCGGAGGAAACCGCCGAGGTGGCCCGCTCCAGGCAGTCGCCGAGCTCGTTCGAGGCGGCCGCGGCCGGGCCGGGAACCGCCGAGCCCGCGTGGATCTCCACCGTGCGCACGCCGCCCTGCCGGCCTGCGATCATGTCCATCTGGAGGACACCGGCGATGCTGTCACCGGCCGCGGCCGCCGCCCGCGCGTAGACCTTGCTGCCTACGAGCCCCTGCTCCTCGGCGTTGAACAGGACGAAGCGGACCGTCCGCATCGGTGACCTGCCGGCGGCGACGATCGCGGTCAGGCATTCGGCCGCCGCCAGGACCGCCGCGATGCCGCTCCCGTCGTCGTCCGCGCCGGGCGCCGGATCGACGGCGGGATCGTAGCGACGGGGCCTGCCCTTGGAGTCCGTGAATTCGCCCTGGTCACCGGTCGAATCGAGATGCGCCGTGATGAGGACGGCCGCGTCCGACCCCTCGACACGGTGCTCCGCCTCGACATTGGCGATCCGGTGGCCCCGCCAGGTGAACCGGTTGAGCCTGACCGTCAGACCGAGGTCGCGCAGCCGCTGGGCCAGTGCATCGGCCACGAACACGTTGTCCTCGCTCGCCGCGTCACGGCTGTGGACCTTCAGCGGCCCGCCTTCGACGAGCGCCGCGGCCCCCGAGACACGGGAGACGTGACCGCGCATGACCGCCGGGGTGACGGCCGCGCGCACCGCCTCGACGGTCTGCGGGTCGGGCATCGCGCGGGCGAACCCCGCGACCAGCCCCGCGGCCCGCGCCTCACCCGGGCGGGACAGGAGAGTCGGGTCGGGGAGCAGCCGTTCGATGTGCCCGGGTTTCGCACCGGGCACATGGAGCCGCTCGACCAGGGCGCCGGCAGTGGCGGCGATGTACACACCACCGGGAGCCGGACCGAGCGAGACGACCGTCGACCGCGTCGTGGCGAGCCCGTCCGCGACGAAGGCGAACGCGGCGGAGGCGCGCATGCTCTCCTCCACGGCGGGCTCGTCCACCGTGGCCCGGTCCGCGGGAGCCACCGGGCGGTCGTCCCGGAGGAGAAAAGCCGCCGTCTCCTCCACGGGACCGCGAAGGTCGGTCGTGAACCCGGCGTCTTCCAGCGCGCTCCTGCCGCGGCCGGTCGCCATGGCGAGGACGAGCCGGTCCGAGGAGACGTGCACGGGGACGACCTCGGTGGTTCGCGCGATCGCGTCGAGTGCGGCCAGATCGTGGCGTGCCGGCAGGCCGATCCTCGTCCAGAACACGGTGCGGCCCTCGAGTGCGGCGAGCGTGAAGACCGGATGGGCCGCCGTACGCATCCCTGCCACGCGCGCGACCGCCCGCTCGTCGGGATCCTCGCCCACGAAGACGCATTCATCCGCCGCGGCGTCGGCACTCGCAACCGCCTCATCGAAAATCCCGCGGCTGTCCTTCGCACCCCAGTGCCGAAGGTTCGCGTCCTCGAAGTACCGAACGTTCGCGTCCCCGAAACGGCCCTCGAAAGCGGCGTCGAGCGCCGCCTCGGCGCGGGCTCGTGCGGCCGCTCCGGTGCCCGGGTTCGAAATGATGCCCTTGCGCAGAGACGCAAAGGCATTCAGTGCCTCGAAGACGCGGGGCCGGGGACGGAAACTCAATGAGCCGTCGTCCTCGAAACTCACATCGGCGAGCGTTGCCCCGATGTCGAAGAACAGTACGGACATCCCGGAGCCTTCCGAGAGAAGACCATCGGCCCGATCACCTCCATTTTCGCGTGGCTGTTGGGATACCGCATCCGGAAATATGATGGGCGTGCGCCTTTTCGCAGAGCCAAGACAGGGCACAAACAGGCGCACCTGGGAGCGGTCCATGACCCCGCGTCGTCCCCCGCGGTCGGCGAGCGCCGACGACCTGCTGACCACGCTAGGGCGGCTCACCGCCCAGGCGCGGGAAGGAGCGGTGCTCCAGCAGGCCCGGGTGCAACTGGCCGAGGCCCTGCAGCGCGAGATGCTGCCGGCCTCGCTCCCGTCCCTGCCCGGGCTGCGGACCGCCGCCCGCTACGCGCCCGCCCGGCACGGCCTGGACATCGGCGGCGACTGGTACGACGGCTTCCGGCTCACCGCGGGCGCCCTCGCGTTCTCCGTCGGCGACGTACAGGGGCACGACGTCGAGGCGGCCGCCTTCATGGGACAGGTCCGGATCGGGCTCCGCGCCGTGGCCGCCACCGCCGGCGATCCGGGCGAGGTGCTGAGCCGGGCCAACGACCTCCTGCTGTCGGTGGACTGCGATCTCTTCGCGACCTGTACCTTCCTGCGCTTCGATCCGGAGACATGGGAACTCCAGAGCGCACGGGCCGGCCATGTGCCCGCGCTCTGGGCCACCGTCGACGGCCAGTACGGCATGGTCGAGGACGAGGGCGGCCTCCCGCTGGGGATGCTGCCCGGGTCGGCGTACCCGGTGACCCGGCGCCGGCTGGCGAAGGCGGGCTCCTTCGTCCTCCTCACCGACGGCGTGGTCGAAGGGCCGTCATTCCCCATCGACGTGGGGCTGGAACGCGTGGCCCGGGTCGTCAGGGACGCGGCGGGCACCGATCCCGACGAGCTGGCCGCCGAAGTGATGAAGGTGGCCGACTCCACCGGCCACGCGGACGACGCCGCGGTACTCGTCCTCGCCCATGACGAGGCAGGACACCGCTAGCGCGTGTCACGCTCCGCCCGGAAGCGGGGATGCTGTCTGATGCTGTGGTGCGCACCGAGCAATGGCCACGTATCACCGGAGCTCTTCTACGTATCCTCGCCGTCGGCGCCGCCTACTACCTGAGCGGGCGGATCGGCCTGGTGCAACGGGTCGTCGTCGAAGGCTCGATCGTCACGCCGCTGTGGCTGCCCACCGGCATCGCCCTGGCCTGCCTGCTCTGGATGGGCATCGGGATCTGGCCGGGCATCACGCTCGGAACCTACCTCGCCATCGCCGACCTCAGCACGTTCCGCCTCGTCGACGTCGGAATCCTCGCGGGGAACACCCTTGCCCCCGTGTGCGCCTACGCGATGCTCCGCCGGGCGGGATTCCGCGTCGAGATCGACCGGCTGCGCGACGGGCTGGCACTGGTCTTCCTCGGCGGCCTGCTGCCGATGCTGGTCAGCGCCAGCCTCGGGACCTGGACGCTGGTCGCCACCGGGAACCTGCCGGCGTCCCGATTCTGGTCGGTGTGGTGGGCGTGGTGGGCCGGCGACGCGATGGGCGTACTCGTGGTGACCCCGCTGCTGCTCGTCCTGCGCAGGGCCCGGCTGCCCCAACACGCCTACCGGATGGCCGAGATGGTGGCCCTGCTGGTCGCCGTCGCCGCCGTCACCCTGCTGGCCACCAGGAGTTCCCTCTCGCTGCTCTTCCTCATCTTTCCGTTGCTCATCTGGGCCGCCGTCCGCTTCCAGCTTTCCGGGACCGCGCCGTGCGTGCTGCTCGTGTCCGTCCTGGCGATCACCGCGGCGACCGACGGCGCCGGACCGTTCGCCCAGCACACCCTCTTCGAGGTCATGGTCAACCTCCAGGCCCTCAACGGGTCGGCGGCCCTGGCGGCGTTGCTGCTGGCCGCACTGGTCACCGAGCAGAACAACATCCGCCTCAGGATCGAGCAGGCGTGCATGGACCTGGCCGAGGTGGTGGAGCACCTCGCCCCGGGGAGGCGGGAGAGCTGACGGGGGGCGCGGGGCGGGGCGCTGAACAGGGCTCCGGGATCGTTAGGCTGTAGCCCGCGCCGACGCGAGGTCGGCTCGCCCTGGAAACAGGTCACACACCCGACATGCCGGGCCGGACGGTTGCGCGGCAGGAGATGGAGTCCTCCGTGGACGTGCAGCACTTCGAGCGGATCACCGCGTTCATCGAGGCACGGCTCACCTCGCTCTTCGACGAGGCGACCGGCAGCGAGCGGGGTTTCGCGATGGACGACACCTCCCGCGCGCTGCGGGCGCTGCGCAACGCGGTGCTGGAGGCTTCCGCGGTCAAGGGGCTGATCGAGAAGCGGGCGACGGCGGAGCCGGCGCTGCGCCGAGTCATCGACCAGTCCGTGGAACACCACTGGGACGTGCTGCGCGGGATCGCCCGGCAGTGGGAGGACCACGCGGACTTCGTCCGGGAGTTCAAGCGCCACGCGTGGGAGCTCGAAGCGCCCCCCGCCGCCGCGGCGACCGTCGAGAACTGAGTCCGTTCAACGACACCGCAAGGATGATGCACGTGAGCGCGATCGGCATTGGGCAGGCAGTGATCCTCGGCGTGGTCGAGGGGGTGACGGAGTTCCTGCCCGTCTCCTCCACCGGCCACCTGAAGATCACCGAGGGGCTGATGGGCATCCCGGTGGACGACAAGGCGGTCGTCGCGTTCACGGCGGTCATCCAGGTGGGGGCCATCGCCGCGGTGCTCGTGTACTTCTTCAAGGACATCGTGCGGATCGTCTCCGCGTGGGGGCGCGGCCTGGCCAACCGGGAGGAGCGCTACCACCACGACTACAAGTTCGCCTGGTGGGTCATCTACGCCACCGTTCCGATCGTCGTCGTCGGGCTCGCCGCGAAGCCGCTGATCGAGGGGCCGCTCGCCTCCCTGTGGGTGGTGGCCGGGTCGTTGATCGTCGGCAGCGGCCTGATGTGGGCGGCCGACCGGATGGGCCGTCACAAGCGGGGCGAGGACGACACCTCGCTGGGGGACGCCATGCTCGTCGGCTCCTCCCAGATCCTCGCCCTGCTCTTCCCCGGCTTCTCCCGCTCCGGCGCGACCATGTCCACCGGACTGATCCTGGACCTCGAACGCGTCGCCGCCACCCGCCTGTCGTTCTTCCTGGGCATCCCGGCCCTGACCGGCGCCGGCCTGTACGAGCTGAAGGACGCGGTCGGCGCCGGAGTGGACACCACCCCGCTCGTCGTCGGCACGGGGGTGTCCTTCGTCGTCGCCTACGCCTCGATCGCCTGGCTGCTGAAGTTCGTCGCCAAGCACTCCTTCAACGCCTTCGTGGCCTACCGGATCGTCATCGGGATCCTGCTGTTCGGCCTGCTGGGGACGGGCGTCCTGAACGCCTGACCGCACGCGGCTACGACCTGCCGGGACCGTTTCACGGCGTCGGCGCGGCTGCCGCCGCCACCCGGCGCCGCAGCATTTTGCGTGCGTACAGCAGGTGCACGATCGCCTCGGCGGCCAGGAGCAGTACGACCACCCAGGGCGCGAGGTGTCCGGAGCCCAAGACGACGAGCAGCGGGATGCCGATGCCCGGCACGGCCCACACGGCGACGGAGGACGGGGGGCGCTTGTAGCGCAGCGCGATGCACGCGTGGGCCGCATGGTAGAGGGCCAGGCCGCCCGCCAGGGCCCAGACGGCGCCGGACGGCAGATGGGCGTGGTCGGCTTCCTCGACGGCGGTGGCCAGGCCGCCGGCCATGCCCAGGACGGCCGCGGTCACGAAGAAGTGGAGGAAGCCGCCGACGTCGCGGGCCAGGAGGTAGGCCTCGCGGTCCTGCGCGGCGGCGAACATCAGCTCGGCCGATGCCGCGCCGAAGTCGAAGTACGACCACCACAGCGCGGCGAGCAGCACGAAGCCGAGGACCCCGACGAATCCGGCCCGCAGGGTCCAGGCGTGGTCGGCGGTGGTCGTCGGCCACCACAGCCCGAGGAGGACGAGCCGCGTGCCGGCGTAGCAGAGGGCATACACGGACCCGCGGCCCGCGTCCGCCTCGGGCACCGCGGCGGCCATGACGGCGAGGCAGAGCATGGCGGCCAGCATGAGGAGCCGACGGCGCGGCCTGTTGTCGACGAAGAGGTTCGCCGACACCGTGAGGTTGCGATGCACCGCACCGGACGCCGCGCCCCGGCAAACCTTTCCGGCCACGGCACCTAGGCGGCGAGGCCCGTGAGGATCTCGGCGCCCGGAAGACCGGCCAGTGCCTGCCCGGGCAGGATCAGCTTGCCCCGGCGCCGCCCGCTGCCGACGAGGACGAACGGGGCCGCGACCACCGCCGCGTCGATCAGCAGGGGCCACGCGGCGGGGAGGCCGACCGGCGTGATGCCGCCGTACTCCATGCCGGTCGCGCCGACCGCGGTGTCCACCGGGGCGAAGGACGCCTTGCGGGCCGCGAGGTGCCTGCGCACGACGCCGTTGACGTCCACGCGGGTGCCGGCCAGCGCCAGGCAGGCGGCCAGGGTCGTGTCCCCGCCCCGCTTCGCGGCGACCACCACGCAGTTCGCGGAGGCGTCCAGGGGTACGTCGTAGGCCTCGGAGAACACGGCGGTGTCGGCCTTGGCGGGGTCGGTGTCCACGTACAGCACGGACCGCGCCGCCTCGGGCGCGTCCCAGCCCTTCAGCGCTTCGGCCACGGGTCCGGCGAGCTGGTCCCACACGTCCAGTGCCCTGCGGACGGTCGTGAAGTTCCCGAACGGTGCCTCTGCCTGGTCGTTCATGGGACGGACTCTAGCGAACCGCGCGGTGTAGTCATCCTTGACGGTCCTGGCGCCGGAGGGTAGCCCTGGGCGGCGGCGGGAATCATGAAAGGACGCCCGCCCGCCGGGCCTTGAGGTCACGAGTCCAGGGAGTACGTGTGTCTGCCGCTTCGAGCTATGCGTCCGGAGTCTGTGAAGTGCCCCTGCTGGGTGACACGATCGGCGAGAACCTGGACCGCACCGTACGGATGTTCCCCGGGCACGACGCCCTCGTCGACATGGCCGCCGGCCGCCGGTGGACGTACGCGGAGCTGGCCGCCGACGTGGACGCCCTGGCGCTCGGACTGCTGGGCCTCGGGATCGCCAAGGGGGACCGGGTCGGCATCTGGGCCCCCAACCGGGCGGAGTGGACGCTGGTGCAGTACGCCACCGCCAAGATCGGGGCGATCCTCGTCACCGTGAACCCCGCCTACCGCTCGCACGAGTTGGAGTACGTACTCCAGCAGTCCGGCATCCGGGTGTTGGCCGCGGTGGAGAGCTTCAAGAGCTCCGACTACGCCTCCGTGATCGAGGAGGTGCGGCCGCGCTGCCCGGAGCTGGAGTTCGTGGTCCTGCTGGAAGGCCCCCTCTGGACGTCCCTGCTGGAGCGCGGCCGGCAGGCCGACCCCGCCGACCTGGCCCGGGCTCAGGCCGGGCTGAGCCCGGACGACCCCGTCAACATCCAGTACACCTCCGGGACCACCGGCTTCCCCAAGGGTGCGACGCTGTCGCACCACAACATCCTCAACAACGGCTTCTTCGTCGGCGAGTTGTGCCACTACACCGAGCACGACCGGGTCTGTATCCCGGTGCCGTTCTACCACTGCTTCGGCATGGTGATGGGGAACCTCGCCTGCACCAGCCACGGCGCGGCGATGGTGATCCCCGCGCCGTCGTTCGAACCGGGGGCCACCCTGGCGGCGATCGAGGCGGAGTCGTGCACCTCCCTCTACGGCGTCCCCACCATGTTCATCGCGGAGCTGGCCGACCCCGGCTTCGACACCTACGACCTGTCCAGCCTGCGCACGGGGATCATGGCCGGCTCGCCCTGTCCGGTCGAGGTGATGAAGGAGGTCATCGACCGGATGGGCATGACCGAGGTGTCCATCTGCTACGGGATGACGGAAACCTCACCGGTGTCGACGCAGACGCGCGCGGACGACTCGGTGGACCGCCGGGTGTCGACCGTGGGCCGCGTCGGGCCGCACCTGGAGGTGAAGGTGGTCGATCCGCAGTCCGGACGGACCGTGCCGCGCGGGGAACCCGGTGAGCTGTGCACCCGCGGCTACTCGGTCATGCTCGGCTACTGGGGCGAGCCGGAGCGGACCGCCGAGGCCGTCGACGCGGCACGCTGGATGCACACCGGCGACCTCGCGGTCATGGACGACGACGGCTACCTGAGCATCACCGGACGGATCAAGGACATGGTGATCCGGGGCGGGGAGAACCTGTACCCGCGCGAGATCGAGGAGTTCCTCCACTCCCACCCGGACGTACTGGACGTTCAGGTCATCGGCGTACCCGACCCGAAGTACGGGGAGGAGCTCATGGCGTGGGTGCGGATGCACGAGGGCGCCGAGCCGCTGACCGCGGCCGCCGTCCGCGCGTACTGCGACGGCCGGCTGGCCCACTTCAAGATCCCGCGCTACGTCCACGTCGTGGAGGAGTTCCCCATGACCGTCACCGGGAAGATCCGCAAGATCGAGATGCGCGAGATGGCGGTCCGCCTGCTGGAGCTCTCGCTGTAAGGGCAGCCGCCCCTCGCCCCCCGCCGCCCCCGCCCGCCGCTGCTCGATCGTGTACGAGCGCCGAGCGGCGAGCGGGCAGTCGTCAGTGCGGGATGCCGTCGATGAGTTCGCGCGCGCCTTGGCGCAGGAGGGCCACGGCGACGGAGGTTCCCAGAGTGGCGGGGTCGAGGGGGCCGGCCCATTCGTGCGCGCGCAGGATCCGCTTGCCGTCGGGGGTGAACACCTTCGCGTACAGCGCGAGCTCACCGTCGCCCTCGGTGGAGGCGTACCCGGCGATCGGCGAATTGCAGTGGCCCTGGAGGACGTGCAGGAGCATGCGCTCGGCGGTGGCCTCGCGATGGGTGGCCGGGTCCCCGAGGGCGCTCACGGTCTCGATCAGCCGGGTGTCGCCCTCGCGGCACTGGAGCGCGAGGATCCCGGCGCCGATCGGCGGGCACATCGTCTCGACCGACAGGACCTCGGAGATGACGTCCGGGCGGCCGATCCTTTCGAGTCCGGAGACGGCCAGCAGCAGGGCGTCCGCCTCGCCCGCGGCGAGCTTGTCCAGCCGGCTGTTGGCGTTGCCCCGGATCGGTACGCACTCCAGGTGCGGGTGGGAAGCGGCGAGCTGGGCGATCCGGCGGACCGACGAGGTCCCGACACGCGTCCCGGCGGGCAACTCGTCGAGGGTGAGCCCGCCCGGGTGTACGAGCGCGTCGCGGACGTCGTCCCGCCGGAGGAAGGCGGCGAACACGGTGCCGGCCGGCAGCGGCCGGTCCGCCGGGACGTCCTTGACGCAGTGCACGGCCAGGTCGGCGGTGCCGTCCAGGACCGCGGCGTCGACTTCCTTGGTGAAGGCCCCCTTGCCCTCGACGGCTGCCAGGTCGCCCATCCACTTGTCACCGGTCGTCTTCACGGGGATGACCTCGGTGGCGGTGCCGGGACAGAGCGCGGCCAGCTCACGGCGGACGCGCTCCACCTGCGCGAGGGCCATGGGGGAGTCGCGGGAGACGATGCGTACGAGTTCAGGAGCGGACATGCCGCCCACGATAGACCTCACATCCGGGCGCGGACGAACGACCAGGCCGGGGGGCCATCGCGGGCTGCTGGAGGAGAAGTTGGGATCCTGGACGGCCCCTTGGCAGTCCTTGGTCGTTACATGGAACGGATCGCCCCGCGCGGCTGTCTAGTCAGACGCGCACCCGACGGGGGTGCCACCGGACCTGAGGGTCCGGGTCGATTCGTCGCAGAGAGCTTCCTGATCCGTGAGTCTGACAAGCAGTGTGCTCCTGGTGTGCGTTGTGCTCGGCACCGCGCTGATGTTCACGGCCGCCGTGTGGCAGTGGCCACGGCTCACCCGGCGGGGCTGGCGGCAGGTCCTCGGCCGGGTGGGGGTGGTCCTCGCCGTGCAGGTGCTCCTGCTGGCCTCGGTCGGGCTCGCGGTGAACCGGAGCCTCCTGATCTACGGATCCTGGGCCGAGCTGGCGGGCCGGGAGAAGGCGGCGGCACTCCTGAGCCAGGACGCGGAAGGCAGTTCGGCCGTGAGGGTCATCGGCCGGCAGAAGACGGATGTGCCCGGCGGCGGAACACCGCACGTGGGCGGCGAGATCGAGAAGATCATGGTGCAGGGCCGGCAATCCAACATCGCCACTCCGGCCTATGTGTACCTGCCGCCGGAATACTTCAAGAAGGGGAACGAGAAGCGGAAGTTCCCCGCCGCCGTCGTGCTCACCGGTTTCCCCGGTACGGCGGAGAACCTGCTCAAGGGGCTGCGGTACCCGAAGACGGCGTGGACGCTGGCCAAGCAGAAGAAGACGCAGCCGATGATCCTGGTGATGATGCGGCCCACCGTCGCCCCGCCGCGCAACACCCAGTGCGTCGACATACCCGGCGGCCCGCAGACCGAGACCTTCTTCGGCACCGACCTTCCCCAGGCCCTGTCCGGCGTCTACCGCATCGGAACCAAGCCTGCGAACTGGGCCATCATGGGTGATTCCACCGGAGGTTACTGCGCGCTGAAGATCGCTTTGGAGCATCCGGAGAGCTACGCGGCCGGGGTGGGTCTGTCGGCTGACTACAAGCCGGAGATCGACGCGGACTCCGGGGACCTCTTCCACGGGAACACCAAGGAGGAGAAACGATCCGACCTGCTGTGGAGCCTGGATCACCTGCCGCAGGGCAAGTCCTCCTTCCTGGTCACCACGTCGCTCCAGGGCGAGGGCAACTTCAAGCCGACGCAGAAGTTCATCGAGAAGGTGAAGGCCCCCGCGCGCGTCTCGTCGATCACCCTTGACCACGGAGGGCACAACTTCAACACGTGGAACCGGGAGATCCCGCCTTCGCTGGAGTGGCTCAGCGGGCGCCTCACCGCGGAATAAACCCCGCGGGGTCCTGGGACAGCGCGGACCGCAGGGGGCTGCACGGACCGCAGCGGACCGCAGCGGACCGCAGCCCCGTGAGGGGCTGCGGCGGGGCGCGGGGTCAGTGGAACAGCATGGAGGCGCCCCCGGCGGCCGTGGTGACCGAGCCGGGGCAGAGGAAGCTCCCCGAGACCTTGGTCGCCGTAAAGGCCTGGTTGACGTACTTCCGGGTGTCTCCGTCGCGGTTCCACACGATGTTCGTGGCCTTGTAGCGGCAGGAGATGAAGCTCTGCTTGCCGGTGATGTCGATGGCGTCCGTCTTTGCGAGGCCGCCGGCGTCGTCGAAGGTGAACACGGGATCGTTGTTGAGGGCGGCGGTGATGCCGCCGTCGCAGGCCAGGTTGCCGCCCGGCTGGTTGATGGTCGTGCGGTCGACGGTCAGTGTGCTCGGCGCGTTGGCGCTGGTGCGCGCGTTGGTCCAGGTGCAGTTGTTGCCGGCGACCGCGATGACGCCGTCGAGCTGCTGGTCGGCCGCGGGGCCCACGGCCAACGCCGCCGTCGATCCGCCGGCGACCATCGCGGCCACCAGGGCGGTGACGCCCGCCCATTTCGAGATCTGCATCATGCTGCTGCTCCTCTTTGCCACGTCCTTGTGGGGGTGTGAAGCGCGGCTTGGGGGGCCGCGCCGGCATGCCGTGCGGATCCGGGCCCGGCAGGGAAAGTCCCACAGGGACCTTGAAATGTCAGGACCATGCCAATCATTTGGCTGGATGGCGCCGTTCGCGGCTTGGCCCGCGGTGTCCCGGACAGGCGCTGAGATGGGGGGACAGCCACGTCCTGTCCGGGACAGCCGTGAGCCGTTGCCCGGCCGGAACGCCCGGTGGAAACGTCCGGTGTGACGACGCGAGCAAGCCCGCCGTCGTTTTTTCCGACGTCCCGACGTCCCGACGTCCCGACGTCCCGGCGTCCCGACGTCCCGACGTCCCGACGTCCCGGCGTCCCGACGTCCCGGCGTCCCGGCGTCCCGACGTACTGGCGGGCGGCCGGATCACCCCGTGGGCGGCAAGCCCCCGCGTGCCGGAGGCCTGCCGCCGATGACGTTACCGCGGTGTCAGCGCGAGCCTTGCTCCGGCAGGTCCATCTCGGCCGGGGCGAGCACGGCGAGGCCGCGCTTGGTGCCCGTCGCGGCGGGCTTCTTGCCGCAGAACGCCGCCTCCAGCGTGCCGCCCAAGGCCGTGTTCGCCTCGCCCCGGTTCGAGGTGTTCGCCATGGCGGTCAGGCTGCGGACCCCGTCGCGCGTGGTGAAGGCGTACGTGTAGAAGCCCTGCACGGTACCCGTGTGCCCGTACACCGACGTGCCGCACGAGAGGTCGTAGCGGCGCAGCCCCAGCCCGTAGAAGCGGGTGTTCGTGGTGTCGGTCGGGGTCATGGTGATCATGGCGTCCAGTACCCGCGGCGACAGCAGCTTGCCGCTGAGCAGCGCGGACATGAAGGTGCTCAGATCGGCCGAGTTGGAGATCATCGCCCCGGCGGACTGGGCCCAGGACACCGTCTGCTCGGTGGAGTCGACCAGCGGCGCCCCGGCCTCGTCGGGGCGGAGGTAGCCGTTGATGTGCAGGCCCTTGATGGTCGTCCCGGGGTGCACGTAGGAGGTGTTGCGCAGCCCCAGCTTCTTGATGATGCGGCTGTCGTACTCCTTGGCCACCTTGTTCCCGGTCGCCTTCTCGATGAGCATGCCGACGACCACGAAGTTGGTGTTCGAGTACTTGTACGCGACGCCCGGCTGGGTCGTCCTCGGCTCCTTCAGCGAGAGGTCGACGAGCTGCTTGTAGGTGAACACCTTGTTCCGGACGGCCTCGAACCCGGGCACGGTCTTGGCGAACATGGCGTTCGTATAGTCCGCCAACCCGCTGCGGTGGTTCAGCAGATGGCGCACGGTGATCCGGTTGTCGGGCAGCAGGCCGGGCAGGTAGTGGTTGACCGAAGTGTCCAGGTTCACCTTCCCCTCGTCCACCAGCTGGAGCAGCACCACGGTGGAGAACGTCTTCGTGACGCTGCCGATCCGGAAGCGGGCCTTCGGGTCCATCGCCGCACCCGTGGCCTGGTCCCGGACGCCCACCGTCCGGGACTTGACGCCTCCCGGACCGGTGAACCGGGCCATGGCCCCGGGCGCCCCGGCCGCCGTGGTATTCCGCAGCGCCTGCGTCAGAGCCTCGAGATCGGGCGCGACGGCCCCCGTCGGGCCGGTCAGCACCGCCTGGGAGGGGACGGACGCGGGCGCGGCGTGGGCCGCGGTGGCCGGGGCCACACCGGCCACCACGGCGACCAGGGCGGCGGTGAGAGTAAGGCGTCGTTCAAGGGACAGGCGCACGTTGCTCCTCAACTCGGTTGGGCAGGAAAGGCATACGGAGAGGCCCCCGCCGTCCGACGCGCTGGGCCGGGAGACGGAGACCGGGCCCCGAGCCTACGGAAGATCACGGGGCGTCGTGCGCCGGCCGCGGGCCCGCCGCACGTGCCGTACGTCTCAGAACGTGCAGGTGGGAACTCCGTCCAGCCACGCGGGCCCCTGGATGTAGACATTGGTCAACCACGCCTTGTAGCCGGGCAGGTGGGACCACGCGTCGTTGGTGTAGCCGTCGGAGGTGACCCGCTCCGCGTGCTTCTGGCACTCGACGCGGATGGTCGTCGCCCCGGGGAAGGCGTAGACGCGCGCGGCCGCCGTGGACGGCTACCGCCGCCCGTCGGGCGCGAAGGCAACGGCCCGGGCGCCCGTCGTACTCGGCGGGAGAACCGCCGGCGCGCTGTGCCCGGCCGTGTCCCAGAGCCGTACGGGACCCTCCGTGGAGGTGGCCGCGAGGGTCCGGCCGTCGGGGCTGAAGGCGACCGAGCGCACCCGCCCGGGGAGGGTGAACGACGCGGTGGTCCGGCGGTCGGCCACCCGGCGCAGCAGCACCGTCCCACCCGTGCGCTCGTATCCCGCGACGGTCAGGGTGGAACCCTCGCGCTGCTGCCAGGTGGCCCATCAGCGCGTGGGACACGAGGGGCAGTGCCCCCGACGGCGCGTCACCGGGTGCGGTCCCCGCTGACGCCTTCCGCCTTGCCCCCGCGCACCCTGGGGTCGACGGGTTGCCCGTTGCCCGTCGGCCGGGCGACCGGGCGACCGGGAAACCGCCGATGACCTGGCCGGATCCGGAAACGAGGTCAACAGCTGGTCGCGAGGACCCCCCTGAAAGCCCGTCGGGCGGTCCTACTAGCCTGGGGGCCAGCCCACACGAGCCAGCACACAAGGGGGAAGCCGGTGAGCGATGACACCCTGCCCGAGCCGGACCAGCTACCGCTCACGCCGGACGAGCTGAAGAAGCGCGACCTGGAGTACCTCTCTCCGCTCTACAAGGCGCCGCCCGCCGACGCTTACGCCGACCCGACCACCCCGCGTCTGCTCCAGCCGGAGCCGTTGCCGCTTCAGCAGTCGCCGCTCTTCAAGCCGCCCGCGCCCACGGGGCCCAGGGGTCCGCACGGGGAGCTCCCGGGCCAGCGGCTCAATATCGAGCCCGTGATCCTCAACAAGGCGGCGGGCAGCGCGGACGAGATCCACACCGCCTTCACCAAGCCGGCCGCCGCCCTGGAGGAGCCCGCAAAGACCGCGAGCACCGCCATGGCGGGCTGGGAGTCCGCGTCCGCGCTCCGCGTGGCCCACAAACAGTGGGAGACCCAGGCCGGAACGGTGGCGGGCTGGCTCGCCCACATAGCCGAGAGCCTGCGGGCCGGGGCCCGCGACCACACCAAGACGGACGCCGCCATCGAAGAGGCGTTCCGCGGGGTGAAGCCCCACCGCCGCTCGCTTCTTGAGGGACTCTGATGACGTCGTTCTACCGGGAGATCCTCGACACCGGCCTCGGAAGGGGGCCGCGGCCCCCTATGCCCGGCGGATGACCGACGACATCCAGGGCCGGCCGCGCAAGAACTGACCCCGGCGGTTCACGGCGATGCGGGCCTGCGGGCCTGTACGGGGTGGGTGAGGGTCTGGTGCCCGCCCGAGGCCAGCATCCGCACCTCGCCCTGGTCGCTGATCTCGGCGCGGACGATCCCGGTGGCATCGGCGTAGACCGGATGGCCGCCGGGACCTGTCTGCTCGGTGCGCGAGACGACCACGCTGTCCCCCGCCTCGGCGCCGGGCTCGGCGCCGTCGAACACCAACTCGTAACGGTCCTCGCTCACCCGCGTACCTCCCGGTTCCACCCGCCGGGTCCGTCCGGCGCGGCACGGCCCACGTCGGCGGCCTGTGTCCAACCTGCACCATCGCAGGCCCCGGCCGGGCGCACCACGCGGGTGGACGGGGGTCAGGCGATCGAACCCCCGCCGTCCACGAACAGCGTCGTACCCGTCATATAGGCGTTGCCCGCGACCATCGCGATCGCCGCGGCGACGTCCTGGGGCTCGCCCACCCGGTTCACCGGGAGGCGCTGCGAGGCCGCCTCGTACATCGCCTCGCGGCCGCCCGCGGGCAGACCGTCCCACAGCGGCGTGCGCAGCAGCCCGGGGGAGACGGCGTTGACGCGGACCGGGGACAGTTCCAGGGCGAGCCCGCGCACCAGGGCCTCCAGGGCCGCGTTGATCGCGCTCTGCAGCGCGGAGGCCCGGCCCGGACGTACGGAGAGATAGCCGGTGACGATGGTGAGGGAGCCCGCCGGGTCCACGCCGACAGCGCGCGCGAGCCGGTAGGCGCCCCAGAACTTGCTGTCCATCGCCGCGTACGCGTCCTCCAGCGGCAGGGTGTCCACCCGGCCCATCGGTGTCTCGGCGGCCGAGACGACCACGTGGTCGAAGGCGCCGGCGCCTTCGGCGAAGGCGGCGACCGCCTCCGAGTCGCGCAGGTCGAGCACGTGCCCGGCCGCCGCCGGGCCGAGTGACTTCACCGCGCGGCGCACCTTGTCCTCGGAGCGCGAGACGACGGTGACCTCCGCGCCGCGGGCCGCGAACGCCTCGGCGGACGCCAGGCCCACTCCCGACGTGCCGCCGGCTATAAGGACCCGTCGGCCCTGGAACTCGTTCGTCATGCTGCGCCTCCTGCGGCGTGGTCGGTGGATCGGGTACGGGCATAGCTCGGCCGGTCGAGCTCGGTGATCTGTACGGACACGTCGCAGTCCGTCTCGGCCAGGGTGCGGCGGAAGTGCTCGCGCAGGACCGCCAGCGCGGCTTCGCTCACGGCGGTGCGCAGCTCGGGCGGCTTGCCGCCGAAGGTGCGGATGTCCAGGTTCACAAAGGCCTGTTCACGGCTTCCGTCGCCGATGAAGTACGTCCGCACCCGCGTGGCGCGGCTCTTGAAGTCCTGTAGGCGGAACCCGCCCGCGCCGGCGAGCGCGCTGTGCAGCTCGGTGAATAGGGCTGTGGCGTCGACGGTCTCCCGTATGTTGCCGGAGTACTCGAGTACGAGGTGCGGCATTCCGTGGCTCCTTCTCGGTGCTGCTTCTAGGCGTTTTCGGCGGCGGCTGCGGCGGGGGCGCCGGCCGTGGTTCCGGCGCCGGTGGCGGCCGGACGCGCCGCCGCCGGGGCGGGGGCAGCCGCCCGGCGCACCCCCGCGGCACTGAGGACCGCGGCCGCCGCGAGGGCGACGGCGGCGAGGACGAGGGCGGCCCGCAGGCCGGACAGGAAGGCATCGCCGGGAGTGGCCGCGCCCACGAGGATCCCCATGACCGCGACGCCGATCAGCCCGCCGACCTGGCGCGAGGCGTTCAGCACACCGGACGCGATACCAGCGTTGGCCGGGTCGACGGCGGAGAGCATGGCGTTGGTCATGGCCGGTACGACCAGGCCGATGCCGGCGCCCGCGACCAGGAAC
Organism: Streptomyces sp. ISL-87; assembly: GCF_018614095.1. GTDB lineage: Bacteria > Actinomycetota > Actinomycetes > Streptomycetales > Streptomycetaceae > Streptomyces. Next base: position 107,845 of record NZ_JAGGOY010000034.1, read on the forward strand.
TGGGCGACCAGCGCGGGGTACGAGGCCGAGCCGACGGCCGGCAGCATCGCGAGGTACCCGATCGCGGCCAGCGTGCTTCCGCTGATGAGGACGGCGCGCGAGCCGAAGCGCTTCACCAGCGGCCCGCAGGCCAGGTTCGCGATCATGATCGTGGCGGTCATGGGCAGGAAGGCGAGTCCGGCGACGATCGGCGAGTAGTCCCAGGCCTTCTGGAAGAAGAGGCTGTAGACGAAGATCAGGCCGTAGAAGGAGAAGTTCACCAGGACGCCGATCAGCGAGGTGGCACTGAACGCGCCCCGCCCGAACAGCGCCAGAGGCAGCATCGGATCCGCGCTGCGCCGCTCCACGACGATGAAGCCCGCCAGGGCCAGGACGAACACCACCAGGCAGCCGACGACGAGCGGCGCACCCCAGCCCAGCCCGTTGGCCTCGATGACGGCGGCGGTCAGCGCGCCGAGGCCGACGATCGCGAGGAGCTGCCCCGGTACGTCGAAGGAGCGCGCGGGGCGGCCGGCCGCGGCGCCGCCGGTGCGCGGCGCGCTGGTCTGCGTCAGCCAGATGCCGGCCGCCGCGATGGGCACGTTCACGAAGAAGATCGAGCGCCAGCCGAACTGGGAGATGAGCACGCCGCCGACCACCGGCCCGAGCGCGAGGGCCAGCCCGCCCGAGGCCGCCCAGAGGCTGACCGCCCGGGTGCGCTCCGCCGGGTCCGGGAAGGTCTTGTTCACGATCGAGAGGGAGGACGGCACGATCATCGCCGCGCCCACCCCCTGGAGGATCCGGGCGATGACGAGGGCCACCAGGCTGTCGGCGGCGCCGCAGGCGAAGGAGGTGACGGCGAACAGTGCGAAGCCCACCTGGAAGATGCGCTTCGGGTCGAAGCGGTCGCCCATCGCGCCCGCGGTCAGCAGGAACGCGGCGAAGGTGAGGGTGTAACCGTTGATCACCCACTCCAGGCCGGAGAGGCTGCCGCCGAAGTCTTCGCTGAGGGCGTCGGTCGCCACGTTCACGACGCTGACGTCGAGGATGACGACGACGAAGCCGAGGCAGGCCGCGAGCAGGGTCAACTGCCTTTTGAGGCCGGAGCTCCGGGTGGGGGTGTGTGCTGATTCAGACATGAGTCGTCCTCGGATGGAGATGGAAGAAGGGGCGGCGAGGGCCCCACACCTCGTGAAGAGGTGGGTCCTCGTCGTCGAAACGCCCTGGGGGTCGCGCGCAGGGGCGTACGGAAAGCCGCTCAAGTAGACTGTTCGATGAAGCGCGAACACTCAGAAGTGTATGACCTACATCGAACACTTAGCAATCCGGCCCAGGAGACGCCATGACCGCAGAACCGCCACCGGCGCCCCGGCACCGCACGCCGCCGGAGCACACGCACCCCCGCGAGGTCGCCCTGCAGACGGTCCTCGCGGCGCTCGCCGACCCCGTGCGGATCACCCTCGTCCGCGAGATCGGCGCGGCGGACGACTGGGCGCGGGCTTGCGGCAGCTTCGACGTGCCCGTGCGCAAGGCGGCCCTGAGCCACCACTTCGCCGTCCTGCGCTCCGCCGGGCTGATCGAGCAGCGGGACAACGGCTCGAAGCGGTTCAACCGGCTGCGCCGGCCGGAGTTCGACGAGCGCTTCCCCGGGCTGCTGGACCTCGTACTGCGGGAGGCCCCGGACGGTGGGGAGCCAGCGCCCGTGCCCTGAGCAGCTCCGCCGTCCGCAGCACGACCTCGCGGTCCACGCTCGGGGCGCCGTACGCCAGGGACAGGCCGAAGGCGCCCCGGAAGGTGGAGAGGTGCAGAACGACCGCGTAGTTGGCGGCGATTCGGTTCACCACGGTCCGGAACTCCGAGACGCGGTCCGCGTGCGGCCCCAGGGCCGGGTCGACCACGCCGACGTTGGTGACGCAGATCCCGGGCGCGCTGTCGCCGCCGGCCAGGGCCCGTACCGCGTCACGTATCTCGGCGTGGTCACGGGCGGGCGGCCGCCATGCCGCGTCCGCCGCGCCGAAAGCCGACCGGTACCGGGCCGCGTTGGCGGCCAGCCCCTCGCCGCCGAGCCTCAACCGGGCCCGCACGACACCGATGCGGCAGCCGGGATCGGAGAGGAAGCGGGCCTGTGCGAAGCGGCCGCGCAGCGACACCGCGGTGAAGAAGTCCAGCTCGGCCCGGCCCGTCGCCGCGCCGAACGACTCCGCGAGCGCCGTCGCGAAGAACTCGTTGACGGTGATGCGCTGTTCGGCGCAGTACGCCTTGACCGCCGCCGACTCGGGGACCGTGAGGTCGAGGGTGGTGAAGTCCGCCCGGCGCTCCGCCCAGGGCGCCGCGGCGTCGAACGGCACCGGCGGTGCGCTGTCAGGCACCGCCGGGCCTTGTGGGACGGGCCCGGACGGCTCGTACCGTGGCGGCTGATACGTGAGCGGGACGCCGTGGGGAGCAGAACCGGGCCGCTCGGGCAGGCCATGGCTCCCCGGCAGCCCCGGCAGCCCCGCCGGGGCCGAGCCGAAGAGGCGGGCGAGCAGCGTCCCCGCCATCACCCCGGTCGTGAACCCGTCCGAGATCGCGTGGTTGCGCGTGAAGAAGAGGTGGGTCACCGCCCCCGAGGGGTCCTCCAGCGCTCGCAGCCGCCACAGTGGCCCGCCGGCCGGGAGGACCTCGTTGAGTTCCTCCCGCAGTACCTCCCGCACCGACCGGCCCCCCGGCAGGACGCCGTGGCGCAGTGCCTCCCGGCCGGGAGGCGGGCCGGCGTGGAACCACAGCCCCCCGCCCGCCGCCTCCCGGATCCGCAGGGCCAGCACCGGCAGGTCCCGCACCCAGTCGGCTACGGCCCGCACGAGCGCGGGCTCCCCGAACCGTTCCTCGACCGCCAGGTGCGTCGTCACCTGGGTGCTGCCGCCCAGCTCGGACTGCATGTACGCGAACGACGCCTCGACGTCGTCGAGCATCCGAAGCGCGCTCACCGCCGCGTCCAACCGGTGTCCCCGCCAGTCCCGTTCACGCCGCACCCCCGTCCTGGAGCCAGTGCACGGAGTTCGCCACGGTGACGCCGTGGCTCGTGAAGTCGAGCGAGACCACGTCGCCGTCGCCGATCCGGAAGCCGGCGTGGAAGCTGCTCCGGTCGGCGCCGAGGAACAGGTAGTGCACGGTGCCGGGGCGGCGCAGCGGCGGGTATGCGAAGAGATGCCCAGTCATCGACTCCACCGGGTAGTACAGGGCGTCCAGACCGGTCCTGAACTCGCCCTCCCAGGCAGGCTGTCCGGCGCGCTCGACCGTGACGTGGCCGGTCACCGCGCGCGGGGGCGCGCCGGGGAAGAACCAGGGGGAGACGGACGCCTCGCACAGCTTGGCGTAGGAGAGGTGGGCCGGGTTCTCCCGGAACCGCCCGATGTCGGTCAGGTCGTTGCCGAAGGTGTACCCGAGATACGCGGGGGTGCCGTCGTCGCCGCACCGGTAGACGAGGACGACCTCGGCCTCCTCGCAGACGGCCACGGCCCCCGCGGGCACGCTCAGGGGCTCGCCCGGGACGCGCAGCGCATCACCGAACCCCTTGAAGAACCAGTTCGGGTGCACGGTACCGTCCGCCGCGCCCTCGGCGGCGGCCTTGACGTTGTGGGTCTGCATGAAGCCGCCGGCGACGGCGGAGCCGGGCGCGACCGGCAGTACGGGCGGGCGCGGGCGCACCGCTTCGCGCGCCGAGGCCGGTACGAGCCGGCCGGCGCCGTCGCCCCGTACGGCGGCGGCGAAGGCATCGCCGGAGCCTGCCGCGTCGAGCAGGGCGACGGCGGTGTCGGCGGGGGCGGGGAACAGCAGCAGCGGCTCGCCCTCGGGCGCGTCGGCGAAGCCGATGAACCGCTCGCCCTCGTAGGAGCATTCGAAGAAGGGGGTGGTCATGACGGACGTCCTCCCGGACGGACAGGATGGTGGAGGCAAAGGAGCGGGGGCGGGGGCGGGGG
>NZ_JAGGOY010000035.1 GCF_018614095.1 Streptomyces sp. ISL-87
GCCCCCGCCCCCGCCGGCCATCGCCCCGCCCAGCCCTCCGCCGCCTCCAGCTGTGCAGCCAGGGACAGCAGCAGGGGCTCCGAGTGGCCCGGCCCCAGGAGTTGAGCCCCCATCGGGAGGTCGCTGCGCGTCAGGCCCGCCGGGATGTTGACTCCCGGCCAGCCCAGGACGTTCCACGTCCAGGCGTACGGGCAGGCGGCGATCATCGCCCGGTCCGTGTCCAGCGCTCCCAGCCCGGCCAGTGCTCCGATCCGCAGGGGTGGGGTGGCCGTCGTCGGCGTGAGGACCACGTCGAAGCGGTCGAAGATCTCCCCGACCCGCCGCTGCAATGTTCCCTCTGCCCGTCGGGACACCCTCAGCGGCAGTCCGCTCAGCCGCCGCCCCGTGCGCACCGCCTCCCGCGTGCGCGGGTCCAGCAGCTCGGGATCCGGCACCCGGGACGCCCAGTCACGTATGCCCGCGGTGGCCCGGGGCATGAAGGTCAGCCCGATCAGGCCGTACCGCGGGTCCTCCGGAACCACCTCGTGGCCCAGCGACTCCAGGCGCCCGGCGATTCTCTCCACCGCCGAACGTACTTCGGGATCCAGGGACTTGGCCGTCGCCGTGAAGGCCATCCCGAAGGACATGGCGATGCGCAGGCGGCGCGGCGTGCGTCGGGCCGCCTCGACGGCCGAGATGCGCGGAGGACGGTGCAGGTCGCCGGGGTTGGGGCCGCTGGCCGCGTCCAGCAGCAGGGCCGCGTCGGCGACGGTGCGGGCCAGCACGCCGTTGACCGTGAGGCCGTGAAAAGACTCGGGCTCAGGCCAGGTGGAAATGCGGCCGCGCTGCGGTTTCACACCCACCAGGTGGGTCCAGGCCGCGGGGATCCGTACCGAACCCGCCCCGTCGGACCCCAGTGCCGCAGGGACCAGCCCCGCGGCCACGGCGGCCGCCGAGCCGCCCGAGGAACCGCCTGGGGTGTAGGCCCGGTTCCACGGGTTGCGGGTGTCGCCGAAGGCGGGGCCCTCCGTGAAGGGCCACTGGCCCAGCTCCGGGGTCTGGGTCTTGCCGAGCACCACCGCGCCGGCCGCACGGAGCCTTCGTACCGCTTCGCTGTCGGCCGTCTTCGTCGGGAAGTCCCCGGCGCAGCCGAAGGGGGTCGACTCCCCGGCCACGTCCATGTCGTCCTTGACGGCGAGCGGTACGCCCAGCAGCGGCAGCCGCTCACCGGCGGCCAGCCGCCGGTCGGCCGTGTCCGCCTCGGCGAGCGCGGCCTCGGCGCGTACGGTCCGGAAGGCGTTGAGGCCGGGCTGGGAAGCAGCGATCCGGGTCAGGGCACGCTCGGTCAACTGACGTGCGGACACGCTGCCGTCTGCGAGGGCGGTCGCCATCTCCACCAGGCCAACAGGCATGGAACCCGACGGAACCGACACCGGACCTCCCCGTTACCGCTGAGTAGGAAGACAGTAGCGGGGCGGTCCCCCAATGAACAGGGCCGGTGAATCGGGTCGAAGCCAGTCGAAGCCCTCCCTAAACCCAGCCCTCCCTAAACCCAGCCCTCCAGCGAAGCCATGAACCCGTCGAAGTCGTCCCGGTGGATGGTGTGCCCGGCTCCGGCCACCGAACGGACCTCGAATCCACGGCCCTTCAGGATCGCTGCCCGCTCCTGCGAGATCAGGAAGCTCGGGTCGGCGAGCTGCACGAGCGAAGGGACCACCGGCGCGGCCGGCAGCAGGTCCGAGCCGACCAGCGGAGCCAGGCTCAGAGCGGTCGCCTCGTCCCAGACCGCCAGGGTCTCCATCTCGATGTCGACGTCCGCTTCCTCCCAGCGCGGGTTCATCGCCTGGACCCGCTCCTTGGTCGCCGTCGCCTTGAATTGCGCGAACATCTCCGGCCCGATGCCCTCGGCGGTGCGCCCGAGGTGCCACGCCGGGTCGGAGAACACCGCGCGCCGCGGCCTCAGCCGGTCCACCGCGTACGACAGGGTCAGACCGCCCAGCGAGTGGCCGATGGCCAGCTCGGCGCGCGCCGGCAGCGTCTCGACCAGGTCATCCGCGAAGGTCTCCGGGCTGTATTCGCCCCGGCCGCTGGCGCCGTGGCCCCGAAGGTCCACGGCGATCACGCGGTAGCCGCGGTCGGCGAGGGCGGGGCCGACCCGGCGCCAGGTCCGGTGGTCCGCCATGATGCCGTGGATCAGCAGGGCGATGCGGTCGCCTGCGCCCCAGGACTGGGTGTGGAGCTGCACGGTGATGCCTTTCTCAACGAGGTTGTGGCGAAGAGGGGTTGAAGTATTGATGAGGCGGAGATCAGCGCACGCCGCGGATCGGCTTCACCGCGAGCGCACGCGCGACCGCCAGGACCGCCGCGATGATGAACAGCGCGGTGTAACCCCCGCTGATGGAGACGATCAGTGAGGCGATGAACGGCGCGATGATCTGCGGTCCGGCGTTGGCGATGTTCAGTACGCCCATGTCGCGCGCCGCGTCCTCCGCCTTCGGGAGCACCATGGTCACCAGCGCGGTGTCCGCTGCCATGTAGCAGCCGAACGCGAGCCCGTTGACCACCGCGAAGGCCAGCATGGCCGTCCAGCTGGCCGACACGGCCGGGATCACCAGGGCGATCGCCGAGAGTGCGGCGGAGGCGCCGACGAAGAGCTTGCGGCGGTCGAACCGGTCGGAGAGGTAGCCGCCCATGACCGTGGAGACGACCATGGCCACGCTGGTCAGCGGCATCATCACGGCCACCGCCGCCTCCGGCTCCATGGCCTCGGGCAGCACCGTGTGATCCTGGAGGATGTACAGCTGGTAGCCGCTCACGGCGAAGTACCCGCTGGGATGGCGGCGAGCCCGCCGCCCAGGATCCAGGGATTGCGCCGTCGGCTGCGGTCGGACAGGGCGCCGGCGACCGGATTGAAGACCGTGGCGAAGATCGCCGAAACCCCCGCGATCAGGCCGAAGTTCGAGACCTTCTTCGCCGGGTCGATGTGTTCGACCTGGAGTGCGAGCAGGATGCCGACGACGCCGATGTACAGGCTGTACATGGCGGTGTCGGCACGTTGGGACGCGCGGCCACACAGCCACACGGCCACACGGGACACCTGAAACGACACATCCGGTGAACCGGGTGCGACATTGCGGTGACACGTGTCAGTGACTCGTGTAACTACTGTGTAGCATTCGTTTCCGGCCATTCGCTAGCCCCCGGGCGCAACCGGTCTGGAAAGATGCCACGGCAATGTCTCAGTCATCGAAGTCGCCGTCCCCCGTGCCGACCAGCGCCGACGTGGCCCGCCTAGCCGGCGTGTCGCGCGCGACGGTCTCGTACGTCCTGAACAACGCGGAAGCCGTCCGCATCAGCGAGCCGACCCGGCGCAAGGTCCGGGAGGCCGCCGAGGAGCTCGGGTACGTCCCGCACGCCGCAGCCCGCAGCCTGCGCGCCGGACACACTCGGATCGTGCTGCTGCCCACCTCGCACGTGCCGATCGGCCCGCTCTACAGCGCCTTCCTCAACGAGCTCCAGTGGGCCCTGCGCCGCCTCGACTACACCGTGGTCCAGTACGGCAGCCTCGGACTCACCGGGGACGAGGCCGCGCGCGCCTGGGCCGAGCTACGCCCGGTCGCGGTGATCTCCCTGGGCGAGATCACCCTGTCCGCGCACAATGTCGCCACCCTCAAGCGGGCCGGCGCCCGCGCGGTGATAACGCTGGGCCCGGTCAGCGTGCCGGGCGCCCACGCGCTGGTCATGGACCAGACGGAGGTCGGCGCGCGGGCCGCCGCCCACCTGGTCGAGCGGGGCCACCGCCGGATCGGCGTCGTCGTCCCCGAGGAGGAGGGGCTGGAGCTGTTCTCCGCCCCCCGGCTGGCAGGCGCCCGTTCCACCGCCGGTGCCGAGGTCGAAGCGCTGCCGATGGCCTACACCGAGGAATCGGCCGCGGCGCTCGCGGCCCGCTGGAGTTCGCTCGGCCTGGACGCGGTCTTCGCGTACAACGACGAGTACGCGATGCTGCTGATGCGCGCTTTCCAGGACGAGGGCCTGCGCGTCCCGGAGGACGTGGCCGTCATGGGGGCGGACGACCTGCTCATCGGCCGGCTGCTGAGGCCCCGGCTGAGCACGGTGCAGATCAAGATGCCCACCGGGGACCACCTTGCCTCCCTGGTGGACCGGGCGGTGCGCGAGCCGTCCGAGATCGCGGAGCGGCACGACCTGATGGCTGCCGTGGCCATCCGCCGGGATTCGACCTGATGTCACCCTGGCGTAGCCCGCATCCGCCACCGGGGCCGTAGCCCGCATCCGGCCCTTGAGCCGTTGAGCCGTTGACAGGCGGTGACGAGGAGACGGAGACTGCGGGCGCGCCCCACCGGGCGCGCCCGGCGTCGTGTCCGGGTGCCGACACCGGCACCGGATCGCCGCCGCCCGTACGGATCCGCGCAGGAGAGCCCCCATGAGCATCCGCACCGTCCGCGACGTGTACGTCGTCGACGCCGTCCGCACCCCGATCGGCAAGTTCGGCGGGGCCTTGGCCGGGGTCCGGCCGGACGACCTGGCGGCCCATGTGGTCCGCGCGCTGGTGGACCGTACACCCGACCTGGACCCGGCGCGCATCGACGACGTGGTCTTCGGGGACGCCAACGGCGCGGGCGAGGACAACCGCGATGTCGCGCGTATGGCCGTACTGCTGGCCGGGCTCCCGGTGACCGTGCCCGGGGTCACCGTCAACCGGCTCTGCGGCTCCGGCCTGGAGGCCGTGATCCAGGCGGCCCGGGCCATCGCGCTCGGTGACGCTTCCGTCGCCATCGCGGGCGGTGTGGAGTCGATGTCGCGTGCACCCTGGGTGGTGCAGAAGCCCGAGCGGGCCTTCCCCGCCGGGCACCAGGAGATGTGGTCCACCACCCTCGGCTGGCGGATGACCAACCCGCGGATGCCCGCGGAGTGGACCGGATCGCTCGGCGAGGGCGCCGAGCTCATCGCGGACAAGTACGGGATCACGCGCGAGGCGCAGGACCTCTTCGCCCTGGAGAGCCACCGCAACGCCGCGGGTGCCTGGGCCGCCGGACTGTTCGACGACGAGGTCGTCCCGTACCCGGGCGTCGGCCTGGTGCGCGACGAGTGCATCCGGGAGGGCTCCACCCCCGAGGCGCTGGCCCGCCTCAAGCCCGCCTTCCGGACGGACGGCACCGGCACGGTCACGGCCGCGAACGCCTCCCCGCTCAACGACGGCGCCGCCGCCCTGCTGTTGACGGACGAGGCCGGGCTGGCGGCCACCGGCCGGGAGCCGCTCGCCCGCATCAGTGCCTCCGCGGTCACCGGGATCGAGCCGCAGCTGTTCGGGCTCGGCCCGGTCGACGCCGTCCAGCGGGCGCTCGCCAAGGCCGGCCGCGAGCTGGCCGACCTCACCGCGTTCGAGCTCAACGAGGCTTTCGCGGCACAGGCGTTGGGCTGCCTCGCGTCCTGGCCGGAGCTGGACCCGGCCGTGGTGAACCCGCGCGGCGGGGCCATCGCGATCGGCCACCCGCTCGGCGCCTCGGGTGCCCGGCTCGCGGGTTCGGTCGCGCACCAGCTCGCGGCGGCCGGCTCCGGTACGGGTATGGCCGCGCTGTGCATCGGCGTCGGGCAGGGCATCGCGCTGGTCCTGGAGCGCTGAACCGGACCCGGCGGGGCCTGCCGGAGCCCGGCAGCCCGATGGAGGGCCGTCGATCATTTCCGGTCACGGACCCCCGTCAACTGCCCAATAACTGAACAGAAGTGGAGCCTCCGGTCTGGCACGATGGCGCGTGCTGCCGCCCCCCGCCACGCCCCGCCCATCCCCACCGGAGGCCCCGCGCCATGCCGCTCCTCGACCCGACGCTCTGGCAGGACGGACCCACTCTCACCGGCGGTACCGCCCCGGTCGTCGAACCCGCGACCGGGCGTAGCCTCGCCACCCTCGACCTCGCCGCGCCCGCCGATGTGGCGGAGGCCGCGATACGGGCCCAGGCCGCGCAGCGCGACTGGGCGCGGGCCACGCACCTGGAGCGGGCGGCCGTGCTGCGCCGCGCCGGAGACCTGTTCGCCACGCACGCCGACGAGTTGCGGGACTGGCTGGTGCGCGAGTCCGGATCGATACCCGGCAAGGGCGACTTCGAGCTGCACGTCGCCGCCCAGGAGTGCTACGAGGCCGCCGCGCTGGCCTCGCGCCCGGCCGGGCAGGTACTGCCCAGCGAGGCGCCCCGGCTCTCCTTCACCCGCCGGGTCCCGGCCGGGGTGGTCGGTGTCGTCGCCCCGTTCAACGCCCCCCTGATCCTGGCGATCCGCTCTGTCGCGCCGGCGCTCGCGCTCGGCAACGCGGTGCTGCTCAAGCCGGACCGGCGTACCGCCGTGTGCGGGGGCCTCGCCCTCGCCGCCGTGTTCGCGGCCGCCGGTCTGCCGGCGGGGCTGCTGCACGTGCTGCCCGGCGGCGCCGAGACGGGTGCCGCGGTCGTCGCCGACCCCCGGGTACGGGTGGTGTCGTTCACCGGATCCACGGCCAGCGGCCGGGCCGTCGGAGAACTGGCGGGCCGTCACCTCAAGCGAGCGCACCTGGAGTTGGGCGGCAACTCCGCGCTCGTCGTCCTGCGGGACGCCGACATCGAGGCCGCCGTCGCACAGGCTTCCTGGGGCTCCTTCTTCCACCAGGGCCAGATCTGCATGACCGCCGGGCGCCACCTTGTCCACGCCTCGCTCTACGACGAGTACGTCGAGCGGCTCGCCGCGCGGGCCGAGGAGCTGGCGGTGGGGGACCCGTACCGCGAGCGGGTACACCTGGGCCCGCTGATCGACCGCACCCAACTGGAGCGGGTGCACGCCCTGGTCGAGGCCAGCACCGAGCAGGGGGCCAAGCTCGTCGCGGGCGGCACCCACCGGGAGCTCTTCTACCGCCCGACCGTGCTGGCCGGCGTCGCCGACGACACCCCCGTCTACGCGGAGGAGGTCTTCGGCCCGGTGGCGCCCGTACGGTCCTTCGCGACGGAGGAGGAGGCGGTGGCGCTGGCTTCGGCGGGCCCCTACGGGCTCTCGCTCGGGATCGTGACCGGCGACGCGGCGCGCGGGCTGGACCTGGCGGAGCGGATCCCGACCGGGATCGCCCACATCAACGACCAGACCGTGAACGACGAAGCCGTGGCCCCGTTCGGCGGAGTCGGCGCCTCGGGCACCGGAGCCCGCTTCGGCGGCGAGGCGAACCTGGACGCCTTCACGGAACTCCGCTGGACCACGACCCGCACCACCCCCGCCGGCCACCCTTTCTAGTGCCGTGGCCGGCAAGGTTTGCCGGGTCCCGACGCCCGGCACGGCACCTCNNTTCCGGCCACGGCACTAGGGCGGCTCCGGACGCCAGGCCCAGGTCGGCCCGCCCCGGCAGGAATGCCTGGGGCGGGTCGTTCGTTCACCGAGCAGCACCACACGCACTCAGGAGGTCTGGACAACCGTGGCTACAGTCGAGCTCACCAAGGAGAACTTCGACCAGACGGTCAGCGAGAACGCATTCGTGCTGATCGATTTCTGGGCGGGGTGGTGCCGGCCCTGCCTGCAGTTCGCCCCGGTCTACGAGAAGGCCGCGAAGGCCAACCCCGACCTGGTCTTCGCCAAAGTGGACACCGAGGCGCAGCCGGAGCTGGCCGGCGCCTTCCAGATCACGTCGATCCCCACGCTGATGATCGTCCGGGACCAGGTGGCCATCTTCGCGCAGCCCGGCGCGCTGCCGGAGGCGGCCCTGACGGACCTGATCGGGCAGGCCCGCGCGCTGGACATGGACGAGGTGCGCGCCAAGATCGCCGCCGACCAGGCCGCATCGACGGACGGCGGGGAATCCGGCACGCCGGACGCCTGAGATTGCGCGACACGGCCCTGGGCCTGCGGTGACACTGGACCGTATGACTGGTGCCGTGGAGTACGACGTCGTGGTGCTCGGCGGGGGACCGGCCGGCGAGAACATCGTGGACCGGACCCGCGCCGCCGGGCTCACCACGGCCGTGGTGGAGAGCGAGCTCGTGGGCGGGGAGTGCTCGTACTGGGCCTGCGTCCCGAGCAAGGCGCTGCTGCGCCCGGTGCTCGCCCGGGCCGACGCCCGCCGGGTGCCCGGCCTCGCGGGAGCCGTGGACGGCCCGCTGGATACCGCAGCCGTGTTCGCCCACCGCGACTACTGGACCGGCGACTGGCAGGACGAGGGCCAGCTCGACTGGCTCGACTCGATCGGCGCCCATCTCTACCGGGGCCACGGCCGCCTCTACGGGATCCGCAAGGTCGCCGTCACCAGCCCCGAGGGCGAGCACCACGTGCTCTCCGCCCGGCACGCGGTGGTCGTCTCCACCGGAAGCCGCGCCGTGATCCCGGATCTGCCCGGAATCGCCGGGGCCCGGCCCTGGACCAGCCGCGAGGCCACCTCCGCCCAGCAGGCGCCCGGCCGGCTGCTGATCGTCGGCGGTTCGGTGGTGGCGGCGGAGATGGCCACCGCCTGGCAGGCCCTCGGCTCGCAGGTCACCGTGCTCGTCCGGGGGTCCGGGCTGCTGCCGCGGATGGAGCCCTTCGCGGGCGAGCTGGTCGCCGAGGCGCTGCGCGAGGCCGGCGCGGTGGTCCGTACGGGGGTCACGGTCGAGGCGGTCGTACGGGACGGCTCGACCGGGCCCGTCACGGTGGTGCTCGAAGGCGGCGAGACCCTGGAGGGCGACGAGCTGCTGATGGCGACCGGCCGCGCGCCGCGGACCGAGGACATCGGCCTGGACACCGTGGGCCTGACCCCCGGGGACTGGATCGCGGTCGACGACAGCTGCCGGGTGAACGGGCACGACTGGCTGTACGCCGTCGGCGACGTCAACCACCGCGCTCTGCTCACCCATCAGGGCAAGTACCAGGCCCGGATCGCGGGCGCCGCCATCGCCGCCCGCGCGGCCGGAACCCCGACGCTCGACACGGGCCACTGGGGCGCGCACGCGGCGACGGCGGATACGCGGGCCCTTCCGCAGGCCGTGTTCACCGACCCGGAGGCGGCGGCGGTGGGGCTGACCCTCGCCGAGGCGGAGCGGGCCGGGCACCGGGTGCGCGCCGTCGACTACGACCTCGGCAAGGTCTCCGGCGCCGGCCTGTACGCCGACGGGTACCGAGGCCAGGCCCGGATGGTCGTCGACCTGGACCGCGAGATCCTGCTCGGCGCCACCTTCGTCGGGCCGGGAGCGGCCGAACTGCTGCACGCGGCCACGATCGCGGTCGCGGGGGAGGTTCCGATCGAGCGGCTGTGGCACGCGGTTCCGGCATTCCCGACGATCAGTGAGATCTGGCTCAGGCTGCTGGAGACGTATCGGGGGTAGCGAAGAAGACCATCGGGTCGAAACCGGATTCCCGCGCCGTGACGAGTACCCCGACCAGGGAGCTCAGTTCCTCGGCCGTGAACGCGGTCGGCGCCGCCTCGCCGTGCACGACCAGGACGAGCAGGACGCCGAGCAGGAAGGTGACGGACCAAAGCCGAAGCCGAAGCCGAGGCGGGTCCGTAGGGGCAGGCCGCCCGCGGCGGATTGGCCCTGGGTGCCCCAGCCCCCGCCCTGTTGAATGGCCGGACCACCGAACGAAGGGGCCATCGTCCGTGATTGTCATCGCACACCTCAGCGACATCCACCTCGACGGCGACGCGCGGGCCGCAGACCGTACCCGCGCCGTGATGGAGTACCTGGACGGCCTGCCGTACGACTTGGACGCGGTCCTGGTGAGCGGGGACATAGCCGATAACGGAGCCCCCGCCGAGTACGAGGAGGCCGGGAGGCTGCTGCGCTCCCGGCACCCGCTCGTCGTCTGCCCCGGCAACCACGACGTCCGTGCGGCCTTCCGGCAGGGTCTGCTGGGGGAGGCGGGCCCGTCCGTGGCGCCGGTGGACCAGGTGCTGCGCGGGAACGGCTTCGTGCTCGCGGTGTGCGACTCCTCCGTCCCCGGTGAACACCACGGGTTCCTGGAGGAGTCCACGCTGGCCTGGCTGGACGGCGTACTCGGCGACACGCCGCCGGAGACCCCGGTCCTGGTCGGCTTCCACCACCCGCCGGTCCCTCTGCACACCCCGTACGTCGACGAGATCCGGCAGTTCGGGGAGGAGCGGCTGGCGGCGCTGGCCGAGCGGCACCCCCACCTCACGGCTTTCCTGTGCGGGCACGCCCACACCGCGGCCGCGACCACCTTCGCCGGGCGGCCGCTGCTGGTGGCGCCCGGTGTGGTGTCCACGCTCCGGCTCCCGTGGGAGGCGGAGAGCGGGACCGACCCGCACGTCCACCTCGACGAGCCGCCCGCCGTCGCGTTCCATGTGCTGGGCGAGGACGGGCGGCTGACGACCCACTACCGGGTGGTCGTGGCCCGCCGGTAGCTGCTGCCGTCCCGGGTCCGGGTGAGGAGGCCCGAGGTGATCAGATAACGCCGCAGCGCCGAGCAGTCCTCGTGGACCGTGCGCAGCGCTTCGTTCACCTCGGGCTCCGTGTAGTCCCGGTCCGGCGCGAAGAGTGTTCCGGAGAGGTGGACGAGCAGCTGCTCGCGTCGGGCGGCCTTGCGCGGGATCGCCTTGAGGCGTCCACCGGCGAAGAGGTCGGCGACGTCCCGCCGCGTCCGGGGCTCTTCGGCGTGGGGCTGTTCGGTGCGGGGCTCTTCGGTCCGGGGCTCTTCGGGCTGGGGTTGCTCGGTGGTCTGTGGCGACATGTCACGGAGCCTCGCCCACCTCCCTCGCCCCGGGCAACGGAATTTCCCCCGGGCCCCCCACGTCAGGTGAGCGGTGTGCCCTGCGCGTTCACAAGGGCCGATCCACCGCTGTCCGCGACGCGGCCGTCATCACGTCGGCGAAGACGTGGACTCCGACGTCAACGCCAACCCCGTGAAAAGTGACGGTCGTTCATCTTACTGAGCGGTAGTCCCCGCCAGTACCCTCCCCGTGACCGGTTCCTGCCCCCCACGGAGGAGCACGTATGCGACGACCCGCCGCCCGCCTGAGAACTGCCGTCGCCACCACGGTGATAGCACTCGGCGCCGCCCTGCTCTCCCCGCTCGCCCCGACGGTCGCCGCGGCCGCCGCCGGCGCGGACGACCCGGTACCGCTGCCCGTCGCCGACTGCTGCGGCAGCCAGTGCGGCGACATTCTGCCGCCCGGCCAGAACGGCAACGCCACCCTCGCCCAGATCCTGCTGCACAAGGCGTTCGGCACCATGCCCGCCCACGCCTCCGACCAACTGGCGTGCTACGACTCCCTGGTGGCCGGCTATCCCGGTCTCACCGACGCCAAGGTCAACGACTTCTTCAACGACGCCTCGTTCGGGGTCCCCGCCGATCAGGTCGAGTCGACCAGCAGCCCGCGCCCCGACGTCACCATCACCCGGGACAAGAAGACCGGCGTCCCCCACATCAAGGGGACCACCCGCTACGGCACTTCCTTCGGCGCGGGATTCGCCGCGCCCAGGACCGCCTCTGGCAGATGGACCTCTTCCGGCACGTCGGACGCGGCAATCTGACCCCCTTCGCCGGCGGCGCCCTCGCCAACCAGGGCCTGGAGCAGCAGTTCTGGCCGCAGGCCCCGTACACCGAGGCCGACCTCCAGGCCCAGGTGGACCGGATCCGCACCACTCAGGGCGAGCGCGGACGGCTCGCGATGGAGGACGCCCAGGCGTACGTGGACGGCATCAACACCTACCGCACGCAGTCCAAGGACGGCCGCTACTTCCCCGGCGAGTACGTCCTCACCGGCCACATCGACTCCATCACCAACGCCGGTGAGATCCAGCCCTTCAAGGTCACCGACCTGATCGCCCTCGCCTCCGTCGTCGGCGGCCTGTTCGGCGGCGGTGGCGGCGGCGAGGTGCAGGCCGCACTGTCCCTGCTCTCCGCGCAGCAGAAGTACGGGCTGGAGGAGGGCACCCGCGTCTGGGAGTCCTTCCGCCAGCGCGAGGACCCCGAGGCCGTGCTCACCGTCCACGACGGGACGAGCTTCCCGTACGCCCAGAAGCCCGCGAACCCGCAGGGGACCGCGCTCCCGGACGCCGGCTCGGTCACCGCCGAGCAACTCGTCTACGACCGTACGGGCGCAGCCACCACCACGGCCGCCGCCAACCCCCCGAAGCCGGTCAAGCAGAGCATGTCCAATGCCCTGCTCGTCTCCGGCGCGCACACCGCGAGCGGCCACCCGATCGCCGTCTTCGGCCCGCAGACCGGCTACCTCGCGCCCCAACTCCTCATGCTCCAGGAACTCCAGGGGCCCGGCATCAGCGCCCGCGGCGCCTCCTTCGCGGGCGTCAGCATGTACGTCCAGCTCGGCCGGGGCCAGGACTACGCCTGGAGCGCCACCTCCGCCGGACAGGACATCACCGACACCTTCGCCCTCGAGCTCTGCGAACCGGGCGGCGGGGCTCCCACCAAGGCCAGCGCGCACTACCTCTACCGAGGGACCTGCACCCCCATGCAGAAGCTGGAGCAGACCAACGCCTGGAAGTCCACCGTCGCCGACTCCACCCCGGCCGGCTCCTACCGGATGCAGGTCTGGCGTACCAACTACGGCATCGTCACCCACCGGGCCGCCGTCGGCGGCAAGCCCGTCGCCTACGCCGCGCTGCGCTCGACGTACCGCCACGAGGCCGACTCGATCATCGGCTTCCAGATGCTGAACCACCCCTCGTACGTCAAGGACGCCCGCACCTTCCAGCAGGCGGCGCAGCACATCGGCTACGCCTTCAACTGGTTCTACGCCGACTCGCGCGAAGCCGCCTACTACAACAGCGGGTTGAACCCGGTCCGCCCGGCCGGCGTCGACGCCGCGCTGCCGGTGCACGCCGGGCAGCAGTACGAGTGGCAGGGCTTCGACCCGGCCGCGAACACCGCCGCCTACACTCCGCCCGCGGAGCATCCGCAGTCCATCGGACAGGACTACTACATCTCCTGGAACAACAAGCAGGCCAAGGACTACAGTTCGGCGGGCTTCGGCATGGGCGCCGTGCACCGGGGCGACCTCCTGGACCGCCGCGTCAAGCCGCTCGTCGCGGCCGGCGGGGTGACCCGGGCCAAGCTCACCCAGGCCATGGCCGAGGCTGCCGTCACCGACCTGCGCGCCGAGAACCTGCTGCCCGAGCTGCTCGCCGTACTGCGCAGCCAGCCCGGCACCGACCCGGCGGTGACCGCCGCGGCCGACAAGCTGGCCGCCTGGCAGGCGAGCGGTGCCAAGCGCAAGGAGACCGCGCAGGGTTCGAAGACGTACGCGCACGCGGACGCCATCCGGATCATGGACGCCTGGTGGCCGCTGCTGATCGAGGCCGAGTTCAAGCCCGGGCTCGGGACCCCGCTCTACGATGCCCTGCGCGCCTCGCTCACCATCGACGAGGCACCCAACGCGGGCCACGGGCCCACCGGTTCGCATGCCGGGTCGGCCTTTCAGTACGGCTGGTGGAGCTACGCCGACGAGGACCTGCGCATGGTGCTGGGGCGCCCGGTCGCCGATCCGCCGTCGCAGGTGTACTGCGGCGGGGGCGTGCTCTCCGCCTGCCGTGACGCACTGGCCGGTACGTTGAAGCAGGCGGCCGCGGCGACCCCCGCGGCCGTCTACCCGGCGGACGGGACCTGCGCGGCCGGGAACCAGTGGTGTGCGGACTCGATCGTCCAGCGTCCGGTCGGCGGGCTGAGCCACCCCCAGATCAACTGGCAGAACCGGCCTACGTACCAGCAGGTGGTGGAGTTCCCGGCCCACCGCTGAGACCCCGCCCACCGCTGAGACCCCGCCCACGGGGGAGGCCCGCCGGTCCCGGATCGCTCCGGGGCCGGCGGGCCTCCTCGTGCGGGGCCGGGATCAGGGCCCGACGGTGATCTGCTGCGCCGGGTCGGTGGTGTCGGTGACCTTGTAAACGGCGTTGAACGTCGACGAGGTCGCGCTCGTCGGGCAGCCGAATCCGCCGGTGACCGTCACCGGCACGGTCGCGTTGGTGAAGGTCAGGCTCGACGGGGTGCCGTTGGCCCAGGTGCCGCCGACGTTCGCCGGGGCGGTGGGCGCCGCGGTGACCGTACAGCTGGCCAGGCCGGTCGTGTGCACGACCAGCCCGCCGACCGGAACGGTCATGGTGGCGGTGACCGGTGAACCGTTCTGCATCGACACCGTCCAGGCGCCGCTGGTGGTGACCGTGGGGGTCACGCCCCAGGTGCTGGAGGTGCAGGAGCTGTACGTCGGCGCCGAGATCGGCGACGAGACCGGTCCGGCCGGGTTCTGGTTGCCGGGGGCGGCCGGCACCGTACCGGCGGCGACGGAGACCGTGCAGGTCACCGTCACCGAGCCGGCCTTGAGGGTGGCCTTCCCGCTCAGGGTGGCCTGGAATGCGTGGCCGGCCGGGGTGACGGTGGTCGACCCGGCCAGCGGTAACGGCGTGGCGGTGGCGGTGGCCGAGGCCACCGACAGGGCTCCGGCTGCGGCTATCCCGAGGGCGAGCGCGGTACGCGAGCGGCTCATGGCTGTGCTCCTTGGGGATCGTGGTGCCCAGTGGAAGCTGGGGTGGGGGCGGGAGCGGTTTCGGCGGCGGGGGACGAGGCGGTGTCCCCCGTGCGCCGCCCGGTGTGCGGCTGCCAGGCGAACATCAGGCCGCCGCCGAGAATGCCGAGCAGGGTGCCGATCAGGAACCCGCCGAGGTTCGACAGGACCAGTGCGGCGGTCGCGATGAGGGTGGTGAGGACACCGGCGAGGCTGCGCTGCGGGGGAGAGAACCAGGCGGTGAGGCCGAGCACGATCATGACGATCCCCATCAGGACGGACGGTATTCCCGCCACGCCCTGCTGGAGCATGATCTTCAGTGGTGCCAGCGGGAGGACGCAGATCCAGGCCCCGGCCAGGATGGCGAACAGCCCGCCCCAGAAAGGTCTGTTGCGCCTCCACTGCCTCCACCGCCCCCACCGCCGGAGGCTCAGAAGCATTCCTTCTTGCCCTTGCTGATGTTCATGTTCAGCCCGGAGAGCTTGAAGGTGCCGGCGTTGGTCGCCCACGCCGTCTGCTGGAGGTTGGTGATGCTGACCGTGTCCGCCTGCTGGGCGAACAGGTCCTGCATGCCCTGCGCCTCCGCCGGACCCTTGTCGAGGGTGGAGGCGTCGCGACCGATCTCGATGTTGCTGAAGACCGCGTCGCCGGAGAGCTGGGTCGCGTCGACGAACAGGTTGCTGGCCTCGACCGGGGTCTTCTGGCCGGCGGTGAGGTTGAGCGAGATGTCGCCGATCACCGGGAGCGAGGTGACCACCGACTGGCAGAGGCTGTGGAGCTTGGCCTCCTTGATGGCGGTGACCGCCACCGGGATGAGCTCCTCGCGGGCGTTGACGTCGACGCTGCCGTACTGGGCGAAGCCCTCGCCCTCCAGGCTCTTCGCCGACACCTTGAACTGCTGTCCCGACACGGCGAAGGAGGCGGCGAGCGCGCCCTGTGCGAGGGCGATACCGAGGCCCGCGGTCACGGCCACGGCGGGCACGGTCAGTACGGCGAAACGGCGCCAACGCACGCGCCCGCCGCCGTCGTGTAAGTGCGGGGAATCTGCCATGAGATCGTCCCTTATATCGGCTGTGCACCGTTGTTACCGACGAGTTGAATGTAAGAGTGCCAATGGTGGTTGGCAAGGTTGTGCGAGTGCCCCTTTTCGGCCGACTCCTACTGCTCCGTACGCAGCAATTCGGCGACCTCGGCCTCCACCCGCCGGGCCATCGCCCGCGCGAACTCGGCGGCCATGACCTCGCCGGCCACCGGCCGCAGCGCCGCCACCGCCTCCGAGATGTGATCCAGCTGCGTGGCCGAAAGTGGCTCCAACCCCTCCGGGCCGATCACATGCCGCCGGAACAGCCCGACGAACCGGTCCGCGAGCGCGGCCGCCTGGGTCTGTACGAAGTCCCCCGCGTCCAGGATCTCCGCCAGCGGCACGCCCTGCCGCACCAGTGTCAGCGTCGCCTCCAGCAGGCGCCGGCTCTGGTGCGTGACCAGGTCCCCGTCGACCCGTACGTACCCCAGCCCCGCGGCCCGCCGGGTGTCCTCGGCCGTGGCCGCCGGCCCGAACAGCGCGCGCAGCTCGGCCAGCGTCATCGTGACCGGCTCCTCCTGCACCCAGTCCCGGGTCATCGCCCGCTCCAGGCCCAGGAGTTGGGACAGGCCGCCACCCTCCTCCCACGCGTGCAGCAGCTCGGCGATGCCGTTGACGGTGTAGCCCCGACCCAGCAGGTCGCTGATCAGCCGGAGCCGCGTCAGGTGGTCGTCGGAGTACCAGGCGATCCGGCCCTCCCGACGCGGCGGCGGCAGCAGCCCGCGCTCCTGGTAGTAGCGCAGGTTGCGCACCTTGACGCCCGCCGCCCGGGCCACTTCCTCCCGGCGGTAGCGCCCCGCGCCCGTGTCATCACTCTGTGCCTGGCTGCTCACGCGGCCGAGTGTAGGACGTACTGGCAGGTCACATGGCCTACGGCCGCTCATGCCTCTTGACGGCCCGCAGCACCACGAACTTGGGCTCGCTCGCGACGACTTCGCTGTTGCCGTAGAGCCGCTTGAGGTGCGTGTGGTAGCCCATGTGACGGTTGGCGACCACCCACAGCTCGCCGCCCGGCCGCAGCGCCTTGCGGGTCTGCGCGAACATCCGCAGCGCCGTTGCGTCCGTCGTCGCCTGGTGGGAGTGGAACGGCGGGTTGCACAGCACGAGGTCCACCGACCCCGCGGGCAGCATCGCGACGCCGTCGCCGACGAGGAACTGGGCGCGGTCGCCGCCGCCCCGGACATTGGCCTCGTACGTCGCCCGGGCCGAGGCGACCGCCTGGTACGACTCGTCCGCGAACACGACCTCCGCGTTCGGGTCGGCGACCGCGACCGCCGTGCCGACGACGCCGTTGCCGCAGCCCAGGTCCACGACCCGGGCCCCGTCGGTGTTGGTCGGGATGTTCTGGAGGAAGAACCGGGTGCCGACGTCGAGCCGGTCGGCGCAGAAGATCCCGGCGTGGTTGACGACGGTCAGCCCGGCGCCCGAGCCGCCGTCCTCGTCCACGGTGTACGTCACTGGCCACGGGTCGGCGGCCGTGGGGCGAACGGCCCCGGGGGCGTCAGGGGTACAGAAGATCAGCCGGGCCTTCTTCTCGGCGAGCGAGGTCTTGGTCGGGCCGAGGATCTTCTCGAAGAGGCGCAGCGTGGAGGTGTGGATCTCCTTAATCATGCCGGTGCCCACCACCACGGTGCCCGCGTGCACGTGCGGGGCCAGCCGGTACAGCTGGTCCTCCAGGAGCGCCAGGCTCTTGGGCACCCGCACGAGGAGCACGTCGATCCGCTCCGGCGGGGCGTCCTGCGTGGTCAGCAGCGTCACCGTGCTCTTGGAGGTCCCGATTCCGGCGCGGTCCAGATTCGCCGCGGTGGCGGAGCGGGTCAGGGAGGAATCGGTGATCTGCGTCGGGTGGTAGGCGGCCAGCGCCGTCGTCAGCGCCCCCCAGCGGTCCCCGAGCACGGTGATCTGCCCAGCGCCGGCCGGGTCCACCGGCCCGCGTTCCCCCGTACCGGCATCGAGGTGGCGCAGGAGGTACTCGTCGGCGGCGTCCCAGGCACGGAGCCGGTCGCGCGGGTCCTCGGGGAAACGGGTGAGCTCGTAGGAGCCGAAAGGCGTGGTCAGACGGTTCATATTGCCCCCAGGCTAACCGAGCGCACGCCCCGGGCACGCATGAGCGGGGCCGGGGCCCCGTCCACTCGGCCCCGCTCGGCCCTACTCGGGGAACTCTCCGGCCATGGCGGCGGCGATCCGCAGGTGCGGGGCCGCCTCCGCGGCCCGGCCCTGGCGCTCCAGTGTCCGGCCGAGCAATAGCTGCGCGTAGTCCTCCACCGGCCAGCGCTCCAGGATGACGCGCAGCTCGTGCTCGGCGCGGGAGAGCCGGGCGGAGTGGTAGTAGGCGCGGGCCAGCAGCAGCCGGGGCGCCAGCTGCTCGGGGGCCTCGGCGGCCAGTGTCTCCAGGATGCGTGCGACGGGCGCGTACTCCTTCGCTTCGAAGAAGAGCCCGGCGCGCGCCCAGCGCTCGGCTGCCGTCCCGTGCTCGTAGTACGTCGTAGGCGCGTTCATCGCGTCCCTTCCGCCGTCCAGGTGAGATGTCCGGTGCTTTCCGGTGCCTCCAACACGCGGATACGGCTGGACATTCCAGGAAACGGAGCGGGGGCGGCAGGGCTAAGTTGTGCGGCATGAGCAATCTCGATCGCCAGCCCGCTCTCTCCGTCTGCGGCGGCCGCGGTTTCGTCGTGGCCGAGCCCGTACGGGAGCTCCTCAGCCCGCGTACGGTCAAACTCGGGGAGTCCACCGAGGTCCGCCGACTCCTGCCGAACCTGGGCCGCCGCATGGTGGGCGCCTGGTGCTTCGTCGACCACTACGGCCCCGACGACATCGCGGACGAGCCCGGGATGCAGGTCGCGCCGCACCCGCACGCCGGGCTCCAGACCGTGAGCTGGCTCCACGAGGGCGAGGTCCTGCACCGCGACAGCGTGGGCAGCCTGGCGACGGTCCGCCCGCGCGAGCTGGGCCTGATGACCTCCGGCCGCGGGATCAGCCACTCCGAGGAGAGCCCGCGCCAGCACGCCCGCTTCCTGCACGGCGCCCAGCTGTGGGTGGCCCTCCCGGACGCACACCGCCATGTGGAACCGCACTTCCAGCACCACGCGGAGCTCCCGCAGGTGACCGCCCCCGGCCTGACCGCGACGGTCATCCTGGGCACCCTGGACACGGCGACCTCGCCCGGATCCACGTACTCCCCGATCGTCGGCGCGGACCTGGCACTGGCGGCGGACACCGAGACCCGGCTCCCGCTCGACCCGGACTTCGAGTACGCGGTCCTGTCCATGTCGGGCGAGGCCCACGTCGACGGCGTCCCGGTCCTCCCCGGCTCGATGCTCTACCTGGGCTCCGGCCGCACCGAACTCCCACTGCGTGCGCTCTCGGACGCGGGCCTGATGCTCCTGGGCGGCGAGCCGTTCGAGGAGGAGATCGTCATGTTCTGGAACTGGATCGGACGGTCACACGATGATATCGCGAGGGCTCGCGAAGACTGGATGAACGGGACGCGATTCGGTGAGGTGAAGGGCTTTGACGGCCCTCCGATTCCGGCTCCCGAACTCCCGCCGACGCACCTGAAAGCGAGGGGAAGGGTGCGTTGACCTGCTGCTCTGTGTGGGGCGAGGGCCAGGGGCGGTGCTCGCTCCTGGCCTCCCGGTTTTGACTTTGCAGGGGAGGCCGCCGGGCATGGTGCGAGAGCCTTCGACACCGGCGGTCGACTCTCATGTGTTGCAGGCTGTTACCAAGTTTGGTCGAACGAATGCTGACCTTTTGCTGACTTTACTGACGAGTAGTTAGATCTGGCCGCTGGCTGGTCGAGTCCCCTTGCCTGCCAAGGACAGTGGTGGTCGCCACTGCGCCGCCGGCTCCTACGATCGGGCCTTCGGGCTCGGCCGGGGCGTGTGATCCGTGGATGGAGTGTGCGTGGCGGATCTTGTGCACAAGTGACAGCGCCCTCGCCTGTTCAGTCCCCTCCGCCAGGCTGTGACGAACGTCGTGCGCCCGCCGGCGGCCTACGGCTCTGAGGTGACCGGATGCCTCAGGGGCGCCCTCGCTGAGGAATCGAGCGGCCGCGTCCAGAGGTCCTGGAGCCCACCAGGGTGCGGGTCGCCGTGAGAGGGCACCGCGCCCATGGGCTGCTGCTCCGGGGTGCAGAGGCATTCTCGTCCTGGTTGGCGTGGTCAAGATCGAAGGACGACGTCCAGGTGTCGCTGGACCGGCTCGAAGAGTCCGTACGGGATGTACTGCGGGATTTCCGACAGGGTCACCCATGCGACCTCGGCGATTTCGTCAGCGTCCGCCACGTGCGCGGCCCCGCCGACCACCTCGCAGGCCGTGTACGACACTTGCCAGCCGGTGATGGGATGGACCCGCTCGCCCAGCGGAACCACGGCCACCACGTCCAGTCCGGCCTCCTCCTTCGTCTCGCGGACGGCGGCTTCCTCGCAGGACTCGCCCGGTTCGACTTTGCCCGCAGGGAACTGCCACGAGAGTTCGCCCTCCTCAACTCGTCGCCGTACGAGCAGCACTTGACCCTCGTGAACCACAACGGCCACGGCAACCCGACGCTCAGGTTGAGCGTTGCCATTCATCGACGCCTGTCGGTCACTCACGGCAGCCGCCGTCATCTGGGGCGAGGGGGCGTTCGAGTGCCGGTGGGGCGCCGGGGCCTGATGACATTCGCGAGCCCCTCGTTGCTACCGCGACGAGCTGCATGGGTGTGGCTCTCCGATCCTCATCCCTCGAAGAGCATTTCTTCCACCACGGCCGGCGCCGCTGCCTCCTGCTGCACGCGCTCGAACTCGAGCTGCCACGCTCGCGCCTCGGCGTAAGCGACGTGGACCATACTCCCCGGACACAGCACCAGTGCCCGGGGCTCGATCTTGTGGTCCTTGACCGATCCGTACCCGATTCGTTTGGTAGGCAGCAAGGCGTGCGGAACGGAGCAAGAGGGGCATGGAGCCTTCGGGAGGGTCGCCATGTCACCAGGATGGCCCAATAAGTTACGGCGCGGCAGGGAGCGCACGAGCGCGCATTTTGGCACGTCGGTTGGCAGCTTCCTGTAGCCCATCGTGATCACTGGGGTCGTGACCAGTTGATCACCAGGCTGATGGCACCGGTTCCTGACTTGAAGACGGCACCCTGAAAAGTCGGGCGGCAACGTCGCCTGATGCCTGCGCCAGGGGCATCCATTGCGGCGCAGGCTACGGCTTTCGTCGCCGGCTTCGCTGTGCCCGTGCCTGATCCCCGGCGCGGCGGTCCCGCTCAGCGAGGCGTGGCCGGTTCGGCTTGTTGGCACTGCTGTCGACGGGGGACTGACAGTCGGCGCGAACACCAGACAGCCTGTGTGCTGATACTCCGGAGTCAGGGTATGACGCCGCCGTTGCAGAAAGTGTCGCTGCTCGCCAGAGTCCGGTAAGTGACTCCTTCCCAGCCGTTGGGCCGGTCAGCGAGGCGTGTGGTGGCCTCGTTCGCCAAGTAGTTGCGCACTTCCTGGGCCCCGCCAACATTACGCAGAGTGGTGAGCAGGCTGAGGATGCCGCTCAGGGTGCGGTTGGCCTGGATGGCGAAGAGCCTGGACAGTCCAAAGAGTGCGAAGTGGTACTGCACTCGGTCAGCGAGGACTTGATCCCAGGATGGCGAGGGGCTGATGAAGAACTCGAGCCAAAGTGGGCTGTCGTCCACGATCCTTGCGTCCAGCCAGTGGTCATCGTCGATGCGGTCGAGGTAGGGGTGCAGGGGAGTCGTCTCAAGGCTCGTCGGGAGGGCGTCGCCCTTGGCGTGGTTGCAGTCGGCGCAGGCGGGCACCAGATTCAAGGGATCGACGCACAGCGCAGGGAACGACTTCTTCGGCAGGACGTGGTCAAGGGTCCTGACGACCCCGTGTCCGCACAGAGGGCAACGATCATGTTGCGGGGCCGCTCTCAGCTGCTCGTAGATGGCTCGACCGCTCTTTGTACCGAGCATGCCGTTCTCGTAGATCCACGCCACGGCTTCGGCCGCTGAGAGATTCGGTAGAGCGAAGGCCGCGCACTCCAAGGTGTGCAGGGAGCCTCGCTGGGCCGCCCACCGGAATTGCTCGCCCGCCTCCTCGATGCTGTCGCGGCGGCCAGAAGTCGTGCCTGGCGGGACGCGTTCCTGGTGCCGGCCACGCACGCCTCGTAGCTTTGACGGGCGGTGACCCTAGGCGGCTCCAGCGGCCACATCAGCGGCGCCCCTGCGACGTGTGGTAGGCGAGCAGAATCCGTACGAGGCCCTTCGCCTCCCCGCCGAGCTGACCGCCGAATCGGGCCAGGACCTGCTCGTACGTGCCCAGTTCCTGGACTGCCTTCTCGATCTCGGCGTGAAACCCGGACCGCCGGACTTCGAGGCCGAATATCTCGTGGGTAAGAACCCCGACGTTCTCGCCGTAGGTCTCGATCGATGGCCGCTCGGGCCGCATCGTGCCCTGGCGGCTGACCTTCCAGACACAGGAGCGCGGGACCTCCTGCAGCACCACCGGCGAGTGGGTGCCCAGGACTGCGACCGCATTGCGGTCGGTGAGCAGGTCGGACAGGGCCCTGACGAAGGACGCCAGAAGCGGGGGATGCAGATGTCCTTCAGGATCGTCGAGGAGCACCAGCGACCGCTCGGCGACGGTTTCCACCAGACGCGTCATCGTCAGCAGGACAATCGCATGCCCCGAGCTGAGGTTGGAGAAGATCTCCAAAGCAGTGTCACGGTCGCTCGTACGGCCGAACACGCCCCGCTCCAGCAGAGCCTGCGCGAAGGATCGGACCGGAGCCTCGAAGAAGTACGGGTCGCTGCCCAACGCCTCAAGCGCCTTGATCCAGCTTTGGACGCGGCCGGCGGCGACGACCTCCTCCACGCTATTGGCGAACTCCTTGCTTAGGTCAAGGCGCGTTTTGCGCTCCCGAGTCGGGCGCCCCAGCCCATCCACCTTGGGCAAGCCCACATACCTGTAGGAGACACCCGCGATGTTGTCATCGGCCGCGGGAGGTGGTTGGCCGTCGGCCACGTCCAGAGCGCCGTCCCAGCCTTCCAGCTCAGCGTGTTCAACAGCGCCCTGTTCCGACTCGAACTGCTCCTGAGCCGGGTCGAAGGCGCTGAAGGTCACGCAGACAACGTTGACGAAGGAGCCGGGTGCATCTTCGCCCCAGATGAGGCGCCCGACGACATTGCTGTCCGGCGACGGCCGGGTGGAGGTGGCGCTGTCGCCGCCTCCCGACGGGCGCGCCGGTTGTCGGCATCGTCCGGACGCGGTAGCCGTCGACGCCGGTGTGGCGGGCGAGGGACGCAGCTCCGGCGGAGCAGATCCGATGAGGCGGTGTTCAGCATGAGTCCGCCTCCGCCGAGGACCGCGCCCGCCCTCGCCCCGTGCCCCCTCGTCCTCCCGGGCGGGCTGCCACACCAACGGGCGTGCGTGTGGGCCTGGTTCGGTTGTCGTCGAGGCGATACGGTCGGCTGATGATCGACGCGGACGGCTACTTCTCGAAGCAGGTGGCGGAGCGGTACGACGATGGTCGTGGTCCCGAGTTTCAGGAGGAGGTCATCGGGCGGACCGTCGACATTCTGGCTGAACTCGCCGGTGACGGGCGGGCTTTGGAGTTCGGAGTCGGGACCGGGCGGATTGCCTTGCCTTTGGCGCGGCGGGGGGTGTCGGTGCACGGGATCGACATGTCCCGGGCCATGGTCGATCGCATGCTCGCCAAGCCCGGGGGAGAGCGAATCGGGGTCTCGATCGGGGACTTCGCCACGACCGTGGATATCGAGCGTGACGGCGGCTTCTCCCTCGCCTATCTCGTCTTCAACACCATCATGAACCTGACAAGCCAGGAGGCTCAGGTCGCCTGTTTCCGCAACGCCGCCGCGCATCTCGCGCCCGGCGGATGCTTCGTCGTCGAGGTGTTGGTGCTCGAGCTGCGGAAGATTCCCGCGGGGCAGAACTTCGTCCCGTTCCGGGCCGGGCCGAGGGAGTGGGCCTATACCGTCTACGGCCGTCCCCCAGGGCGCGACCTGCCATTACATCGAGATCACGGAGGACGGGCGGGGCGAAGCCCGGAGCATTCCGTTTCGGTATGTCTGGCCCGCCGAGCTGGACCTGATGGCCCAGCTCGCCGGGCTGCGGCTGCGTGACCGCCGGGACGGCTGGACGCGTCGGCCCTTCACCGAGGACAGCGTCCAGCACGTCTCCGTCTGGGAGAAGCCGGTCAGCTGATCAGGTCCTGGGCGCGCTGGAGGACGTCCATGGCGGGGAGGATGGTGTCGGGGCTGATCGCCGCCGGGCGGTTGGCCCTCGTCGCCGCGAAGAACTCGCGGTTCTGCAGCACGCGGTCCTCCTCGTCCTCGGGGTGCTCGTCCGGGTCGTAGGCGACGCCGTCGCGGTCCCGGACGACGTTCATCTCCACGAAGACGGTCCGGCCCGCCCCCGCCAGGTAGTAGTCGCAGACCTGCGGGGTCTCGTTGGTGTACGAGCCGACGACCGTGCCCACGCGGCCGTCCTCCGTCGTCATCGTCAGCGTGATGTCCAGGGGTTTGCCCGATGTCGGGTCGGGGCGGGTGTGCGCCACCTGGACGTCGACGGTGGACGCGTCCGTGATGCCGAGCAGTCCCAGGGTCATGTCCGTCGAGTGGTTCATGTGGTGCCACAGCAGGTCGTCCGTCCACGAGCGGACGTAGCCGCTCGACCCGACGCGGTCCCGGCGCAGGATCAGATAGCGGGCGAGCACGCTGTCGAAGCGCCGGGTGCCCGCCGCCACGTCGCCGAGGAGGCCGCGCAGGCCGGTGAGGTAGCGGTGCGTGTGCGCGACCATGACGGTGACGCCGCGGGCCCGGGCGAGGTCCGCCAGCTCGTGTGCCCCCCCGGCCGACATGGCGAGCGGGATCTCGACGAGTACCGGCTTCCCGGCCAGGATGCAGCGGCGTGCCTGGTCGGCGTGCACGTCGTTCGGCGATCCGAGGATCACGGCGTCGACCGCGTCGTCTGTCAGCGCCTCGTCGAGTGAGGTCCCGTGGTGGGCGATGTCGAATTCCTTGGCGAAGGCGGCGGTCCGGTCGGGGTCGCGGCCCACTACGCGGTGGAGTATCTGGCTTTCCGCCAAGGTGATTTCGGCGTGGAGACGGGCCACCTGGCCGTACCCCACGACGGCGATCCGCAGTGCGTCGGACATCTCTCAGAACTTTTCGGTGGTGATCAGTGCCCGCAGCTCGGCGGCTAAGGCCGGTCCGGCGCAGAGGACTCCGGTGCCCCAGGGGGTGCATTCCGCCCCCGCCTCGCGGGAGATGAGCGCTCCGGCGGCCCAGTCCCAGCGCTCCAGCTCGTCCTCCAGGAACGCGTCGAGGCGGCCCGCGGCCACCCACGCCAGGTTGAGGGCCGAGCTTCCTGTCGACCGCACGCTGCGGACGGCCGGCAGCAGTGCCGTGAGGGTGCGCGCCTGACGGGTTCGGCCCTCGGCGGTGTACGCGTATTCCGTGGCCACGACGGCATCGTCGGCGGGGCACGGGGGGCGTATCGACAGTCGTGTGTCCCCCAGCCAGGCCCCGCCGCCGTCCACGGCCCAGAACACCTCGTCGCGGTTCGGGTCGTGCACGACGCCGACGCGCGGTTCCCAGCCGTCCTCGACTCGCTCTTCGAGGGCGATGCTGACGACGAAGTGCGGGATGCCCAGGGCGAGATTGCCGGTCCCGTCGACGGCGTCGACGACCCATCGCAGCCCGGTGTCGCTCGGGCGGTCCGGGTGGTCCTCGCAGACCAGGCCGACCTGGGTGCCGGAGGCGTCGATGACTTTGAGGATCGCCTCGTTGGAGGCGACGTCGGCCGTGGTGACGAAGTCTCCCGGCGCGGACTTCGTCTCGATGATCCTGGCTTCCGCGTGGGCCGACCGGAGAGCGTCCGTCCCGGCTCTCGCCGCTTCCAACGCGCGTTCCAGCCAGGGACCCCAGTCGCTCACAGAGGCTCCCGGCATGCTCATCGACTCTCCTATCGGCCGTCCGGTGGCGACTGGCGTATTTAGATCAACTCGCCCGCGCAGACTAGGCGGAGGAACAGAACGGCACAAGCGCGTCTGTTAAGTCGCTAACCTCGCGCTTTCATGAAGCGGGCTGTCCGACGGGTGGTCCCGTAAGCGAGAAGTGCCTCTGACCAGCAAGAATGAGGATTGTCGAGGTCCTTGTTCCTGCCATCGCCGGAGGCACTTCTCAGGTGAAGAAGCGTATCGGGTCATACCCGCGTGTCCGCATCGAGGGCGGTGGCCGGGCCGTGGTGTCCCAGGCCGGGGCCGTGCTGCTGGTCGAGACGGTTCGCAAGGCCGGACTGGACCGGGCGGTATCGGCGGCGCTTGCGCCGTGGCGTCGTCCGAGGGTGGTGCACGAGCCGGGGAAGATCCTGCTGGACGTGGCGCTCGCGGTCGCGCTGGGCGGGGACTGCCTCGCGGATGTCGGGATGCTGCGTGCCGAGCCGGCCGTGTTCGGGCCGGTAGCCTCCGACCCCACCGT
Organism: Streptomyces sp. ISL-87; assembly: GCF_018614095.1. Taxonomy (GTDB): domain Bacteria; phylum Actinomycetota; class Actinomycetes; order Streptomycetales; family Streptomycetaceae; genus Streptomyces. Next base: position 26,004 of record NZ_JAGGOY010000035.1, read on the forward strand.
CTCCCGCCTCGTAGACACCCTCGCCGCAGCCGGGCCGAAGGCGCTGGCCGCGATACGGTCCGCGCGGGCCGAAGCGCGTGAGCACGTCTGGAACGTGGCCAAGAACGCGGCCCCGGACGCCTCAGGGCAGGTGACCTTGGACCTGGACGGGGTGCTCGTGCTGGCCCACTCCGACAAGCAGGACGCCACCGCGACCTGGAAGAAGACCTTCGGGCACCGTCCGCTGATGGGATTCGTCGATCACGGAAGCGGCGGCAGCGGGGAGCCGGTGGCCGGCCTGCTCAGGCCCGGCAACGCAGGCAGCAACACCGCCGCCGACCACATCGCCACGGCCTGACTGGCCCTGGCCCAGCTGCCGAAGAAGTACCGGCGGGGCCGACGGACGCTGGTCCGTACCGACTCCGGGGGCGGCACCCACGAGTTCGTCGCCTGGCTGGCCCAGCGCGGCCGGTGGCTGTCGTACTCGGTCTGCATGACCATCACCGAGCAGATTCACCAGGCCGTACTCAAGGTCCCCGCCCCGGCCTGGACTGCGGCAGTCGAGCCCGGCGGCGCGATCCGGGACGGGGCCTGGGTCGCCGAGATCACCGGGGACTGCCTCAAGGGCTGGCCGAAGGGAATGCGGCTGATCGTCCGCAAGGAACGGCCCCATCCCGGCGCACAGTTGCGCATCACCGATGCCGACGGACTGCGGCTCACCGCCTTCGCCACCAACACCATCGACCTTCCGATCGCGTCACTGGAGCTGCGGCACCGCCAGCGAGCACGCGCAGAAGACCGTATCCGTGCCGCCCGCGCCACCGGCCTGCGCAACCTGCCCCTGCACGACACCGCGCAGAACCAGATCTGGCTGGAGATCGTCCAGATCGCCCTCGACCTGCTCGCATGGATGCCCATGCTCGCCCTGACCGGCGAAACCCGTAGGTGGGAGCCCCGCCGCCTCCGACGCCGCCTCTTCTCCGCCGCCGCCCAACTCGTCACCACCGCCCGCCGCCGGCACCTGAGGTTCGCCCGCCACTGGTCCTGGACCGACGTGATCACCAACGCCCTGGCACGGCTCGAAGCCCTCCCGAACCCCGGCTGACCAGCAGTTCCCGTCCCCGCAACCAGCACCACCCCGACCGGAGCCGTGGAACCCGGCGCCCACCCGACGCGACAGCCGGGCCACCGCCATACCCGCGATCAGGCCAGACAGCCGAAACGGCCCGCCGAAGAAGCCGACGGACCGTCACGAAAGATCGAGGCCAATGATTTCGGATAGTTCGAGACATGGGGGTGTGGGGGGACGATGGAGTGGTTGGGTGTGGGGTCTTGTAAGTGTCGTGTAAATGAACTCAGTTATTGTTGTCGCTGGTCGAACCGGCAGCCGCAGGGCGGATGTCGTGGAAATTCGGGGGTTCGCGACCCAGCGTGGCAACCTCGCATGTCATATGATCGCGAACGTATGCGCAGGGGGGCGGTCCGAAAGCACACCCCTGTTCGGACGCGGGCGCAGTGACGTTCCTCTCCGAATCCGTGGCGCATCGCCCCCGGCCGCGGCAGTCCCGCTCCGTCGGTTCACGACGCGCGCAGGGCATTCCGTACGCGCCGGTGGTTCTTACAGCGCACGAAAGGTGGACATGACGGCGCTCAGTACTGGCAGTGCGGGACTCAACGTGACGAATCTCGAACGTTCCGTCGACTTCTATCGGCGGTCCCTGGGGTTCGACGTCATTCGGCAATCGACCGGACCAGTGAATCGCTATGCGCTCATGGGATCCGACGGTGTCGTCCTGCTGACTCTGTGGGAGCAGTCCTCCGGCGCGTTCCCGGTGAACCGGCCCGGTCTGCATCACCTCTCCTTCGAGGCGGCCACCCTCGACGACCTGCGGGCGGCGGAGAAGCGTCTCCGGACGGCCGGTGTGGCTCTTCGGGATGATGACGGCAGCAGTGAAGATGCCGCCTCTGCGGGGCAGTTGTTCTTTGCCGATCCCGACGGCATCCGGCTGGAGATCTACACCGACGATCCTGCCGTGCCGCACGGCCCCACCCCTGCCCTTCCCCGCTGCGGCTACTTCGACGACGGTGCGTGAGGGGGGCCCATGCCGAGAAATCCCTGGTTCCCCTATCCCGTACGCGAGGGCGCGCTGCACATCGTCTGCCTTCCGCACGCGGGAGCCGGCGCCTCCTCCTACCGGTCCTGGGCCTCGACGGCCCCCGAGGGGCTGTCGGTCTGTCCGGTCCAGCCGCCCGGTCGGGAAGGGCGCGGTGCGGAGGCCGCGTACGACGACGTGGCCGCCTTCGTCCGTGACCTCGCGCCCGTCCTGCTCGACACCGTGCCCCGTCCCTTCGCGCTGTTCGGGCACAGCACCGGTGCCCTGACCGCGTACGAGCTGGCGCGCGAACTGCGCCGTCTCGGCGCGCCGATGCCCCGGCACCTCTTCGTCGCGGGCCGTCGCGCGCCGCACATCCCCATGCCCCGGACGAATCTCGGGAACGCGTCGGTCGACGCCCTGCGCGAGACCCTCCGGAAACTGGGGGGAACCCCGGAGGCGGTGCTGGAGGAGGACGGGCTGCTACGGCACCTGCAGCCGCTGCTGGCCGCGGACTTCCATCTGAACGAGTCGTACGAGTTCCCCGGCGACGAGCCGCTGGACGTGCCCATCACCGCCTTCCCGGCCCTCCATGACAGCGGGGCGGGGGTCGCTGAGATGGGGCCGTGGAATCTGCACACCACGTCCGACTTCAATCAACTGGAGCTGGACGGCGGGCACTTCGCCGTGTTCGATCAGGCCGCTCGTGTCCAGGCCCACATGATGAAGCAAGCCGAACCGAGCCGAGAGCAGGTTGTGCGATGAGGTCGTCCATCGGGGACAAGATGTGTTCCATGTCGGGGCTGCGCGTCATCATGGACGACATCGCGGCGGTGACGAGCCATTCGCCCCACAACTGGCTGAACCTCGGCATCGGCAACCCCGCGCCCCTCCCCGAGCTGACCGCCTTCTGGCAGCGGCACGTGCGGCAGGCGCTGGACGCCGACTTCGAGGGGCTCAGCTGCAGCTACGGGCCGTCCCGGGGGCTTCCGGTGCTCCTCGACGCGGTCGTGGAGTACTTCAACCAGCGCCTCGGCTGGGACATCGACGCCTCCAACGTCATGGTCGGCCCCGGCAGCCAGATGCTCTGCTTCATCGCCGGAGCGCTCTACACCGGGCAGTCCACGGCCGGTGAACGGTCCCTGGTCCTACCCGCGCTGCCGGACTACACCGGCTACGAGGCGTCGAGCCTGCACAAGAGCCTGGTGGGCATACCCAGCGACGTCGTCCACTCCGGCGACCACCGCTTCCGCTACGTGCTGGACACGGCGGCGGTGGAGCAGACGCAGGGTGCCGGCGTCTTCCTCGCGTCGAATCCCAGCAACCCCACGGGCCGTTCGCTGACCCAGGCGGAACTCGACACGATCATCAAGGTCGCCGGTGCGCAGGACGCGCTGACCATCGTGGACAACGCCTACGGAGAGCCGTTCCCCGGCATCGCGGTCACCCACACGCCGCCGCCCCCGGAGAACGGTGTGCTCAACTGCTTCAGCTTCTCCAAGGCGGGGCTGCCCGGCGAGCGCCTCGGGATCGCGATCGGACCGGCCGAGGTCGTCAAGGACATGGTCGCGTTCCTCGGGAACACGGCCCTCCACGCCCCCCGCCTCGCCCAGTACGCGGTGGCGCAGGCCCTGAAGAGCGGCGACGAGCTGGGAGAGATCGTCTCCGGGACTATCCAGCCCTTCTACACCGCGCGCTGGGAGTTGGCCTCCGAGCTGTTCCGCGAGGACCTTCCCGCGGACCTGCGCTGGTACCTGCACGAGGGCACGCGCGGCATGTTCTCGTGGCTGCACATCGACGAGCCGTGGTTCGACGACCTGCGGCTCTACGACCTCATGAAGGACCGGCACACCTTCGTGGTCCCCGGCTCGTACTTCTTCGCGGGGACCACGTCGCCGGAGGCCGTCGAGCACGGCCGCCGGTGCGTGCGGATCAGCCTCAGCGCCCGGGAGGCGGACCTGCGTCAGGGCATCGCCCGGCTGGGCGATGCCCTGAGGGTCATGGCGTCGTAGCGGGAGAGCCGAGGAGCTCTCCGAGCCGTCCCGGAGTCACCGTGGTGTCGGCGGTCACCGCCGTCACCACGGTCGCCCACTGGGCCAGCATCCGCTCGGCCTCCGCCGGCGTGAAGCAGCCGGTCGCGTAGTCGGCCCGTACGAGGTACTCGTCGCCGGACTCGACGACGTACTGGCACCAGTCGAACTTGGGCCAGGCGGCACCGACGTACACGCGCTCGCACCGCAGCCCGGGGAGGACGAGCTCGCCCGGGTCGTCGTCGATGACGAGGACGACCCGGGCGAGGTTGTCGCTGGAGCGCAGGCTTTGCGCGGACCGGAGGTTGCTGCTGATCGCCGCGTACGGCGTCTGACGGTGCCGGAGCGTGGTGAGGACGTTCTTCTTCGTCGTGGCGCAGGCCTCGGCGAAGGACATCGTCCGAGGCACGTGCACGCGGAGCGGCATGAGGTCCGTCAGACAGCCGAACATCCGGTCGAGCTCGGCCGCGCCTCGGCGCGAGGTCGGCGTGCCGAGGACGACGTCCTCGACCTCCACCGTCGCCGAAAACGTCATGGCCATCGCCGCGGCGAACACCACGTGCGGCGTCGTCCGCAGCGCCCTGGCCGTGTCCCGTACCGCCTTGCGCGTCTCCGCGGGCAGCACCACGCTCACCATGTCGGTGCCGGGTCCCCGCCGGGGAGGCAGCGGACGGGGGTACGGCGGGAGCTGCGGCAGCGGCGTCACGTCCGCGAGGTAGTCCGCCCAGAAGTCCAGCGCCGCCGGGGAGACACCGGCGGCGCGCTGGGCGACCGCGTAGGCGCCGGGGTCCCTGGCGAGCGGAGGAAGCGCGGGCGCCTCTCCGGTGACCTGCGCGGTGTAGAGCGCGCCGAGCTCCTCGTTCAGGACCGACAGCGATACGTCGTCGACGATGATGTGGTGCACCTGGACCAGCAGGACGTGGTCCAGCGGGGAGCGCTCGTAGAGCGTGGCCCGGTACGGCGAGCGGGTGAGGTCCAGCGGACGGCGCCCGGCCTCCCGCAGCACCGCTTCGAGCTCACCGCCCGGCCACTGTTCCCGTTCCATCTCGCTCGGCGGCTCCGGCGCGAAGCGCTGGACCGTGCCGCCGTCCTCCAGGAGGAAGCGGGTGCGCAGTGCCGCGTGCCGCAGGACGAAGGCCTCCCAAGCCCGCCGCAGCGCCTCCGGGTCCAGCGGTCCTTCGATCCGCTGGGCCCAGGTCTCCAGATACGGCGAGCGCTGCCGGAAGAGCTGCTCCGAGATCCAGATCGACTCTTCCTCGAACGTCAGCGGATAGGCCTCGTCGGTCACCGGCGGCCCCGCTCGCCCAGGGCCCGCAGGTCGACCTTGCCGTTCGCGCTGATCGGCAGGGCGTCGAGGCGCTCCATCGCGGTCGGGATCGCGTACGCGGGCAGCATCGTCGCCAGCTGCTTCCGCAGCTCGCGCGGGGTGAGGCCGGCGTGGTCCGCGTCGGTGCTGTAGTACAGCGCGATGTGCTGGACCTGGCCGTTGTCGTCCCTGACCGCCACCGCCGCGCAGGTGCGGATGGCCTCGACGCGCCGGGCGGCGCTCTCGATGTCGCCGAGTTCGAGCCGGTTGCCGTTCAGCTTGATCTGGCGGTCGATGCGGTCGCGGTAGTGCAGCACTCCATCCGAGTCGAACAGGCCCATGTCGCCGGTGCGGTACGCGCGCCGGGTCTCGCCGTCGACCTCGATCTCGATGAACTTCGTCCCGGTCAGGACGGGGTCGTTCACGTACCCGAGCGCCAGCCCGCCACCGGTGACGAGGATCTCGCCGGTCTCCTCGGCGGGGGCGGGGCTGCCGTCGTCCCGGACCACGACGACGTCCGTGCCGGGCACGATCCGCCCGAGCGGGATGCCGCCCGGCACCGACAGGTCGGCCGGGCCCATTCGGTGCAGCGTCGTCAGCATGCAGTTCTCCGCCGGCCCGTACCCGTTCCAGATCGGGACGTCGGCGAAGCGCTCGAGGTAGCGGCCCACGTGCGCGGGCGACTGCTTCTCCCCGCCGACGTAGAGCTGCTTCAGGCCCGCGAAGCTGTCGACGTCCTCGTCGACGAAGAGGTTGAACAGGGAGGTCGTCAGCCACAGCGTGTCGACCCCCTCGTCCGCGACCAGCGCCCGCAGGCGGCGGGGCATGAGGTAGTCCTCGCCGACGATCACACTGGTGCCGCCGGTGGAGAGCTGGCCCCAGAGCTCGAAGGCGTACATGTCCCAGGGCAGCGGCGCCGCCTGCGGGGTCACGTGACCGGGGCCGAAGCCGTCGAGGCCGGCCGTCCCGAACATCCGGGTGACCGCCCGGTGCGTCGTGACGACGCCCTTCGAGACGCCGGTGGTGCCGGAGGTGAAGAAGACCGTCGCGGCGTCGTCGAGCGACACCTCGGGCGAGTTGTACGGGGCCGGGTCCGCGGCGGCGGACATGACGGACTCCGGGGCGATGACCCGGACGGGACGGCCCTCGATGTCGCCGGGCGTGCGGCCCACGACGACCGGGGCGTCGAGCTGGTCGAGGATCGAGGAGACCCGCGAGGCCGGCCACCGGGGATCGATTCCGGTGTACGCGGCCCCGCACGCGAGCACGCCGAGCTGCACGGCCACCAGCTGGGCCGACCGGGGGAGCATCAACGCGACGATGTCACCCTGCCGGACGCCCCAAGAGGACAGCAGGCGTGCGTAGTTGTCGCCCGCCTCGGCGAGCGTGCGGTAGGAGACGCGCTCGGTGTCGTGGACCAGTGCGATGGCGTCGGGGTTCGCCGAGGCGAGACGTCGGACGGCCAGATGAAGGGGAAGCCGCGTCGACATCGCGTCAGCTCTCCGTGGCAGCCGTGGAGTTGGCGCCGCGCAGCTCCGCGACGAAATCGACCAGCCGGTCGTTTTCGAGGAGCGTGAGGGGGTCGACGGTCAGGCCGGTCTCCTGCTCCGCACGCGCGCAGATCCGGATCGCCTGCATCGATCCGCCGCCGAGGTCGTAGAAGCTGTCCTCGCGCCCCACCTTGTCGATGTCGAGCACCGAGGCGATGATCTCCGCGACCTGCTTCTCCAGCGGGTCGGCGGGGGGCGTGTAGGGGGCGTCGGTCAGTTCTTCGCGGAGGTCGGGCATGGTCTTTTCCTCTTCTCGTCGTGCCGCTGCGGCGGAAGGCCGGGCGGCGGGCGTACTACCGTCCGGTCCCGGAGCGGAGCGCTCGTGGCTCGCCCCGGGCGGTACGGTGATCAGGCCGGGCTTCCGGCGGCCGCGGGGACAAAACCGAGCGCGTCCCCCAGGAAGTCCAGCGACAGTTCGAGGCATCGGGCCACCGTGTCGGCGCGGCGGAACCCGTGGCCCTCGCCCGCGAACGCGACGTACTGGTGGGGCACGCCGTGGCGTTCGAGCTCGGCCCGGAAGGCCTCGGCGAGCGGGGTGGGCACGATCGGGTCGTCGAGCCCCTGGAGCAGGAGGACGGGCGCGGTCACGCCGGCCACGTGGGCGAGCGGCGAGCGCTCCTCGTACAGCTTGTCCGTCTCCGGGAGGGGGCCGATGAGGCCGTCGAGGTAGCGCGATTCGAAGTCGTGCGTGTGCTCGGCCATCAGCCGGGCGTCGGTGACTCCGCAGGAGGAGATGCCCGCCGCGAAGACGTCGGTCGTGCCGAGGGAGGCGAGGACGGTCCAGCCGCCCGCGCTGTGGCCCTGGACGGCCAGGCGCCTCGGGTCCGCCTCTCCGGCTTCGGCCAGACGGCGGGCCGCGAGCGCGGTGTCGGCCACGTCGACGACACCCCACATGTCCCGCAGTCTCTCGCGGTACTCACGGCCGTAGCCGGTGGAGCCGCCGTAGTTCACGTCGAGCACGCCGACGCCCCGGCTGGTCCAGAACGCGATGCTCGCGGTGCCCAGGACGGTGGACCGGGCCGTCGGACCGCCGTGCGCCATCACGGCGTACGGGGGCTGCTCGTCGGCCGGGCCCTGGACCGTCGGGTGGTGAGGCGCGTAGACGATGGCGTGGACCTCGCGGCCCTGCTCGTCGACGAAGGTCCTCGGCTGGGCGGGGGAGAGGTACGCGGCGGACGGGAAGCCCTCGGTGAGCAGCCGCACCGGGGTGACCGCGCCGGTCTCCAGGTCCACCTGGCGCAGTCCCCGGGGCTCGCGGGCGCCGCCGCCGACGATCAGGGCGCGCCTGCCTTCGGCCTCGACGTCGACCAGGGTCACGGTCTCCAGACCGGGCAGGTCGAGGTCGCGGACGGTGCCTGTGGCGAGGTCGACGAGGCAGAGGGTGTCGACGCCCCGGGTGCGGACGGCGAGGAGGCGGTTGCCGGGAAGCACGCCGAACCAGCGGGGGCGGAGCTTCCAGAGGGGGCCGCCGACCTCGTGCTCGCCGGGGTGCAGGGCTTCGGGCCGGTCGGGGTGCGGGGCTTCGGGGCCGTCGGATCCGAGGGTGAGCCGGTAGAGGTTCCACCAGCCGGACCGGTCGCTGATCACGGCGAGCGATCCGTCGTCCAGCCATTCCGGCTGGAGAACCGATTCCGTCGTCGAGCCGAGGACGACGCGCGGAGCGCCGTACCCGCCGTGCTCGTCTCGCTCGGATATCCGCAACTCCGTCCCGTCCCAGGGCATTTGCGGATGTTCCCAGGAGATCCACGCGAGACGGGAGCCATCGGGCGACTGACGCGGGAAGGCGACGAACCGGGAGCCGCCGGCCAGGTGCTCGACCTTTCGGGAGTCACCGCCGTCGCCGTCGACCGGTATGGACACGATGTCGCGGACCACGTCCTGCGCCGCGAGCGTCTCCCGCACGCAGATGACGTGAGATCCGTCATGGCTCGCGGACAGGTCGCCGAAACGCACCGAGAGCGCCGGGTCGACGGCCGGAGTGATCGGTTCCGGCGATCCGCCCGGAGTGAGGCGGTAGAGCCGCTGGTCGTCGTACTGGACGAAGACCAGGGTCTCGCCGACCGCCGTCCACGCGCCGCCGCCGTATTCGTGCACACGGGAACGGGCGTCCCACGGCGCGGCGAGCAGTTCCTGGGTGCTGCCGTCGGGCGACTGGCGGCAGACCGTCACCCGGCCGCCCTCGTCGGGGCGGCTCTCCGCCCACCACGGCCGGCCCAGGACGTACTGGGCGCCGTCGCCGAGCGAGGCCGAGGCGGCCGCGACGCCCCTCGGGGTGACCGGTGACGGCCACGATCCGTAGGGCAGCGCCTTGCCGATCTCCATGCTTCCCCCAAGTAGCATTTGGGCCATAGTTGTTGGACGTAGGTGATCGGCGGATCCTTGGCAGGAGTCATGTCAAACCTGCGACTTGGGCGCCGACTTGGACCGGTCGATTCGACCAAAGGTTCCGGTCCGCTCAACTGGGCGGAAACCTCAATGCGTTCGCTCGGTGAGAAGGTAGCCGACCTGCGTGAGGCTTTGAAGTATCGCATGGGGATGCGGCGTTGACACTGCCGCTGGTGGCGGAACCTGCGGCTTCAGGGTAGTCCTTGACCTCGAACAGTACGCTGATGCGCGTTCGTTCGTGTCCTCGCGGCGGCCGTGCATCCTTCTTCGGATTGCTGACGCTTCGTCAAGAGCCATGTATTCAAGCAGTTTCAGATCGAGCAGATTGCGGCTATGCCCTCTGGATCTTGCGCGCTACGATCTGGATTGGCAGTGTGGATCGTAACGGGGGTGTGACCACCATGGCCGACAGCAGGCTTCCCGAGGGCTGCGCCAGTGCAGACTCGGTTCTCGACACCTTGAGGGCGGTTGCCGTACGGAATCCGGCTTCTTTCGCCGTCGTGGGTGAATCGGGGCAACTTACTTATGAGGAGCTGCTTGAGCGCTCCGGAACGCTCGCAGCAGAACTAAGCGCCATAGGAGTGGGCCCCGGCGACCGTGTCGTCGTGGTGCAACCGCCGACGCTGTCGATGATTGTGTCGGTGGCCGCCGTCATGGCCGCCGGTGCGGCATACGTTCCGGTCGACGCCTCGCAGCCCGAGGCGCGCATCCGCGCGATCGTCGAGGATTCCGGGGCCGTGGCCGTCTTGTCTGATATGGGGGAGGCGCTGCCGTATTCGGCGAATTCCGGCGTGCCCGTCGTATCCGAATCCATGGCGGCGGCGAACCGGCGACAGCCGGAATGGAAGAGTCCCGAGCCCGACGGTGTGGCATACGTTGTCTATACCTCCGGCAGTACCGGTGAGCCCAAGGGCGTCCTGGTCAGCCACGGCCAGCTCGCTTACTCCACGGCGGCCCGCCGATCGGTGTATCCGGACATCGACCGTTTCCTTCTGGTGTCGCCCCTCGCCTTCGATTCGTCGGTGGCGGGCATCTGGGGCACCCTGACCTCCGGTGGATGCCTGGTCGTCGCATCCGATCAGCAGCGTCGCGACCCGGCCGAACTGGCCGCCCTCATCGGCGGATTCGATGTCACGCATACGCTGATGATTCCCGCGATGTACCGCATGGTCATCGACTCCGCGGCCTCCGGGCAGGGGAATCTGACATCCCTGCGGTCGGTCACAGTGGCCGGCGAAGCGCTGGACGATTCGCTGATTCAGCGGCACTTCGAGGCCGTTCCCGGCGCCGAGTTGGTGAACGAATACGGCCCGAGCGAAGCCACGGTCTGGGCGACCTTCCGCCGGTACACGGAGCCCGCCCCTTCGACGATCGGACAGGCCGTCCCCGGCACCCGGTTGTACGTGCTCGACAAGCAGCAGAAGCCGGTTGCCGAAGGCGAGCCCGGAGAGTTGTGCGTCGCCGGTCCCGGAGTGACGCGCGGATACCTGAACCGCCCGGCCGCCACCGAAGCCGCCTTCCTCGCGGACCCGTGGGGCGAACCGAATGAACGCCTTTACCGTACAGGCGACTTGGTGCGCCGGAACGAGAGAGGCGAGCTGGAGTTCCTCGGCCGCGTCGACCGTCAGGTGAAACTGCGCGGCCAGCGTTTGCAGCTCGAAGCCGTGGAACTGGTTCTGCGCGCTGTCGACGGCGTCGCGGACGCCGCGGTCCTCACCGATGCCGAACGCGCCACGCTCATCGCACATCTGCGGCTGGACGAGGGCGCCGACGAGGCGGCCGTGCGCAAGGCCGCCGCGGAGGTCTCGCCCGCCGAGTACCGGCCCGACCGCATTCACCTTCACGCGCGCTTCCCCGTCACGACCAACGGAAAGGTCGACCTGGCGCTCCTGGAACGGAGCGTCCGGGAAACCGGGGCGAAGGAGAGCGAGAAGGCGAATGAGGAACGGCAGAATTGCGAGGACCTGACCGAGCGGGTCATCGCGGCCTGGCGCGAGGTCCTCGGCGTCGAGACCGTTCCTCCGGACGTCAATTTCTTCGATCTCGGCGGCAGTTCGCTGACCCTCATGAAGTTGCAGGGCGCGCTCGAACGCCATACGGGACGACACGCAACCGTCGTGTCCCTTTTCCGGCACACGACGGCCACCGCGCAGGCAAAGGTCCTCCTAGAGGGGGGCGACACCGGAATGACTGACCGTGGTGACCGCGTCCGGCGGCAGGCGCGGCGCCGGGTACGGTCGGAGGGAGACCGCATATGACCGTCACGCAGGACTGGCTCCGGTGCGTGACGCCCCGGCCGGAGACCGCCGTCCGACTGATCTGTCTGCCGCACGCCGGCGGATCGGCGTCCTTCTACGCCGGCTGGGGCGCGCTGCTCCCGCAGGCCGAGGTGCACGCCGTGGCCTACCCCGGCAGGGCGCACCGCTTCGACGACCCGCTCGCCGAGGACCTGGTCGAGATGGCCCGCGCGATCGCCGACGCGATCGCCCCGCTGGCCGACAAGCCGCTGGCCCTATTCGGCCACAGCATGGGCGCCGCCGTCGCACTCGAGACGGCACGGGCCCTGGAAGCGGCCGGCATCCCCGTAGCGCACCTCTTCGCCTCCGGATCGCGCAACGGTCCGCTGCCCGGCCCGCTGCCGCCGCCGTCGGAGGACCCGGCGGAACTGGTCGAGCAGCTCGTCCGGCTCGGCGGCACCGACCCTGAGCTCGCGAAGGACCCCGACTTCCAGGACCTCGTCCTGCCCTACACCCTGGGCGACGGCAAGCTGTTCCACGCGTACCACATGAGCGAAGAACCACTGCTGTGCTGCCCCGTGACCTGCGTCGTCGGCGATGCCGACGACGACGCCGACATCCGTCCCTGGGCGAAGATCGCCCCCGAGGGCTTCGTCGAGCACATCGTCGCGGGCGACCACTTCTACCTCTCCGAGTCACCCCCCGACGAGATCATCGCGGCCACCTTGGGCGGTCACGGCGAAGGACAGGACGCATGAGCCAGACCACCCAACACACCGACGCCACCGAGAACGACGCGGCGCGCGTCCGCGACTCGAAGTACGTGTGGCACCCATGGTCGCGCAACGAGGTCGAGCGCGACCGGCTGATGATCGTCCGGGGCGAGGGCTCGCGCGTCTGGGACGCCGCGGGACGCGAGTACATCGACGCCTCCTCCCTCAACTCCACGGTCGGCTACGGCAACGAGGACGTCATCGCCGCCGCGACCGAGCAGCTCCGCACCCTCCACGGCGTCGACATGTCCGCGACCAACCACCCGGTCGCCGGCCGTCTCGCCGAGGTCCTCGCCGGGCACCTGCCCGAGAGCCTCTCGCGCACCCTGCTGCTCAACAGCGGCTCGGAGGGCATCGAGGCCGCCCTGATGATCGCCTCCTGCTACCGGCGGATCACCGGCGACCCTCGCAACCGCGTCATCACCTTCGCGCAGGGCTACCACGGCTCCACGGTCCTCACCCGGACGCTCAGCGGGCTCGTGCCGACCGGCCACCCGTTTCAGCAGCCGATCGAGGTCACCCGGGTCACGCTACCGCTGCCCGCGGCGGAACTGCGCACCCCCGAGGCCGCCAAGGTGCTCGCGGCCGGCTTCGCCGAGGCCCTCGCCGACGGCGACGCCCCCCTCGCGGTGGTCATCGAGCCGTTCCTGAACGTCGGCGGAGGCATCGTGCTGCCGCCGGGCTTCCTCACCGAGCTCCGCGCGCTGTGCGACGACGCCAGCGCCCTGCTGATCTTCGACGAGATCTTCACCGGCTACGGCCGCACGGGGAAGATGTTCGCCTTCCAGCACGAGGGCGCCGCACCGGACATCCTCGTGTCGAGCAAGGGCCTGGGCGCCGGCTACGCCCCCATCTCCGCGGTGACGGCACGCCAGGACATCTACGCGGCCTTCGCCGACGACGAGATCATCGGCGGCCTGCGGTACGGCCACACCACCGCCGGCCACGCCACCGCCGGCGCGGTCGCGATCGCGACCCTCGGCGTCATGGAGCGCGAGGGCCTCGTGGAGAACGCCGAGGACCGGGGCCGCGAACTCCTCAAGCTGATCGAGCCGCTCCGTACCCTCCCCGGCGTCGTGGACACCCGTGGCCTCGGCCTCGTCGGCGTCGTCGAGATGGCCGACATGGCCACCGCGGCCGCCCTCGTCGTCAGCTGCCAGGAGCACGGGCTCATGGTGCGGCAGCAGGCCGCCTCCGTCCTCATCTGCCCGCCGCTGACCATCACGAGCGCCGAGGTCGAGGAGATCGCCGAGCGGATCACCACCGCGACCCGCGCACTCGCGTCGGAGCAGTCCACGGAGCAGTCCATATGAGCGCGGGCATCGATCCCGAAGCCTCGCTCCACGTCCAGGCGGCGATCAGCGCCAAGCGCGAGGGGCGGACGCTGACCGAGGAATCGGTACGGCGCCTGGTGCACGACTTCATCGACGGCCGGATCGCTGACCACCAGATGTCGGCCTGGCTGGCGACCGTCGCCTGCATGGGCATGGACCTCAGCGAGACGGCCGCCCTCGCCCTCGCCTACGTCGACACCGGCAAGCGGCTCCAGCTCGGAGACCCGGCCCGCCCGGTGGTCGACAAGCACAGCACGGGCGGGGTGGGCGACAAGGCCACCCTGATCGTCGTCCCCGTCGTCGCCGCCTGCGGCGTGCCCGTTGTCAAGCTCAGCGGACGCGGCCTCGGATACGCCGGGGGGACCGTCGACAAGCTGGAGTCCGTGCCTGGCCTCCGGCTCGCGCTGGACGCCGACGAGCTCCGAAGCGTCGCGGCCGAGGCCGGCATGGTGATCGCCGGACAGAGCGACGACCTGGCCCCGGGCGACGCCGTCACGTACTCCCTGCGCGACGTGACGGCGACGGTGGAGAGCATCCCGCTGATCGCCGCCAGCATCATCAGCAAGAAGCTGGCGGTCGGCGCCGACTGCGTCGTCCTCGACGTGAAGTACGGCGACGGCGCCCTCATCGCCGACTACGACGCGGCGGCCGAACTCGCCCGCACCATGGTCGGTCTCGGCGGACGCCTCGGCCTGCGGTGCGAAGCCATGCTGACCGACATGACCCAGCCCATGGGCCGGGCGGTCGGCAACGCCCTGGAGATCAAGGAAGCCCTCGCGGTCCTCGGCGGACAGCACGTCAGGGGAGTCTCCGAGACCTGCGCCCTGCTCTCCCGCGTCATGCTCCAGAGCGCCCTCCCGGAGCTGTCGGACGAGGCCGCCGACGAGCGGGTCGCCGAGGCGATCTCCTCCGGCGCCGCGCTCGAACAGTTCCTGCGCTGGGCGGAGCTCCAGGGCGCGGACCGAGCCTCCCTGGAAGACCCGGAGCTCCTCCCGGCCGCGCGTGACGTCACGGAGGTCCGTGCCGACCGCGACGGCTGGATCCACGAGGTCTCCGCGCGCCGCATCGGCGGGGCCGGGCTGCGCGTCGGCGCGGGCCGGATCTCGGCTGACGCCCCCCTCGACCACGGGGTGGGCATCCTCGTGAACCACCGCATCGGCGACCACGTGACGGCAGGCACCGTCCTGGCGGAGATCCACCACAACGGCGGCGACGTGCGCCAGGCCGTCGATGAGGTCACCCAGGCCTTCGTCATCCGTGATCAGCAATGCACACCACCCCTCGCGGTGCGGGACCGCATCCGGTCGAACGACGTGGCGGACGCTCCGTGAACGAGCCGAGGGATGCCTTGACCATGCACGACACCGAGACCACGCACGACACCGACACCACACACGGCACCGAGATCTCGTACGGCTCCGGGACCGCGTACGGCTCCGAGGCGTTCACCGCCGAGCTGACGCGTGCCGCCGCGCACGTCACCCCGGCCTTCGCCGACCTCCCGGACCGGCCGCTGACCGTCCGGGGCGCCTCGGAACTCTCCGGCACCGCGGGCGAGGAACTGGCCCGCCAGTACGACGCCCACGGCTTCGCGATCGTCGAATTCACCGACGAGCGGGTCACCGAGGACACCCACCTGCTGGCCTGCAAGGCGCTCGGCCTCGGCGAGCCCTTCGTCCCGAAGCTCTACACCCTGGGCAACCGCGTCGCCCCGCCGGTCTCCGTCATCTCGGCCAGCGTGAACGCCGGTACCGAGGCGGGGAACCACCCGTCCTTCGGCCGCTCCGTCGGCCAGGAACTGCACGTCGACGGCACGCTCCAGCCCATGGGCATGATCAAGGCCACGCTGATGTCCTGCCAGACACCGGCGGTGCAGGGCGGGGTCAACACCTTCTTCGACTCGGTCGGCGCCTACGCCGAGCTGCTGCGCACCGACCTCCCGGCGGCCCTCACCCTGGCGAACCCCCGGGTGCTGGTGCGACGCGCCAACATCAACGGCAGCGACGAGGCGAAGACCGGCCCCGTGTACGCGGTGATCGAGGACCGGCTCGTCGGCCACTACTGCCTGACCGACACTGACTCCTTCCAGACGGTCGACGACGTGTCCCCCGAGGACTTCGCGCGCGGCCTCGCGGCCCTCGCCGAGGCGGCCCGGCCGGGATCGCCGTACTGCCGCACGGTCACGCTGCGGGAGAACCAGGCCGTCATCTTCGACAACACCCGCCTCTCTCACGGGCGTACGGCCTACGAGGACTCCTCCGGCAACCGTCGCTGCCTGTTCCGCACGCTGCACGTCCGCCATCCGCAGCCAGAGTCGGCGTCATGACGGCCGCCGAGAACCTCCGGGTCCCGCCGGTCGACCACGAACTGGCCGGGCCGTTGCGGGACATCCTGAGCCGACGCCCGTCGTCCATCACGCCCGACCGCATCCTGACCGACCGGAAGCGCGTCGCCGAGGCGCGGCTGACCGACGCGGAGATCACCCGGGACGGCGCCTTCACGCTCACGACGGAGAAGCTCCTCGACGGCGACCCCTCGGGGGCGGTCTCGGTGCTGATCGCGCGGCCGACGGGCGCGACCGGGCCGGTGCCCGTCGCGTACGCCATCCACGGCGGCGGGATGTTCGCCGGGCACAACCGGAGCGCCGAGCTCAGCCGCGATCTCGACCAGGCTCAGGAACTGGGCATCGCGGTGGTGAGCATCGACTACCGGCTCGCCCCCGAGCACCCCGACCCGACCCCCGTCGACGACTGCTACGCGGGCCTGGTCTGGACGATCGAGAACGCGGACCGGTTCGGGCTCGACCCGGAGCGCGTCTTCGTCACCGGCGCCAGCGCCGGAGGCGCCCTGGCCGCCGGCGTCGCGCTGAAGGCACGGGACACCGGCGAGGTGTCGGTCATGGGACAGCTCCTGCTCTGCCCCATGACCGACGACCGGGTCGACTCCCCCTCCTCCCGCCAGATGGACGGACACGGCATCTGGGACTCGACGTCGAGCGTCACGGGCTGGACCGCCCTCCTCGGCGACCGCAGGGGCGGACCCGACGTCTCGCCCTACGCGGCCCCGGCCCGCGCCGCGTCCCTGGCCGGGCTGCCGCCCGCGTACGTGGAGGTCGGCGCCTTCGAGGCACTGCGCGACGAGACCATCTCGTACGCCGCACGCCTCAGCGCCGAGGGCGTCGACGCCGAACTGCACGTCTGGGGCGGGGCGTTCCACAGCTTCGACGAGTGGGTGCCCGACGCGACGGTCTCCCACACGGCCCGGCGCGCACGGGCCGACTGGCTGCGGCGGCTGTTCGCGGCCGCGGACCGTACGGACCACATGAACGACACGAATCACGTGACGAGTTGAACGAGTTGAACGAGTTGAACGACAGAAATGTGAGTGCGATGACTGACGCCGAGAACAACAACCGCCCCGTCCTCAAGGGCTTCTGGGAGATGACCGACGGGTCGGGCAGCAGCGTCGCCGACTCCTCCGGCAACGGCCTGACCCTCACGACGGCCGGCGAGCCGAACTGGGTGAGCGGCCCGGAGGGCACCGCGGGTGCCCTCTCCTTCAGCGACTCGCTGAGCTTCGCCAGCGAGAGCGGGGCCGTGGCCACCGACCAGAGCTTCAGCGTGGCCGCCTGGCTCCGCCTGGACAGCGCCCTCACCGGCGCCGAGCCGGCCTTCCCGAAGGACTGGTACGCCTGGACCGCCGTCGCGCAGAGCGGCTCGTACCACAGCCCCTTCTACCTCGGCGTGCGGAACATCGAGTACGGCGGTGAGGGCACCGGCGACTTCCACATGCACTGGAACTTCACCGCCTCCCCGATCGACGGCTCGGACGACGGCCCGGTCGACTGGATCCACGCGCACTCCTCTAAGGAGCTCACGTCCGCCGAGGTCGATCAGTGGGTTTTCGTCGTCGGCGTGTACGACCTCGAGGCCGGCGCCGCGCGCATCTACGTGCCGACCCAAGCCGACCGCGGCGAGGAGAAGCTCCCGGAGGGCTGGCCGAAGTGGAACGGCGACCTGAGCGTCCAGCTCGGCCACGCCTGGTTCCGTGACGAGTACGTCGACCAGTGGCCCGGCTCGGTCGGCCCGGTCCGCATCTACTCCGGCGTCCTGACCGAGGCCGACGCGACCAGCCTGTACGAGCGCGGCCAGCTCGCGGGCGAGTAGTAGCGGAGACGTACGAAGTGAGCAACGACGCAGGCCGTCGCCTGGCGCTTTCGCGCGGGGCGACGGCCTCCGGCCGTGAGGGGCCGCTGTCCTGGCAGCAGGAGGGCCGGCTGCGCCGGGCCGTCCTGCGCGGCGGCGAACGGCCGCTGAACCTCGTCATGGCCCTGCCGCTGGGCGAGGACCTGACCGACGAGGAGATCCGCCGCCGTCTTGAGCTGATCACGGCACGGCAGGACGCCATGCGGATCGTCGACCTGTCGCTCGACGAGGGACGGCTCTTCTACGCGGACGAGATCGAACTGCCGCTGACGTCGGCCGACCTGGCCTCGCCCGACGAGCTGAACGCCTTCGTCCGCCAGGGCGAGCGCACGCCCTTCGACGGCTCGGGCGTACCGCTGTGGAACGCCACGCTGGTCACCCTCCCGGACGGCTCGGACGGCCCGGCCAGGTACCTGGTGGTCGGCATGGACCACCTGATCACCGACGGCCTGAGCCAGCAGGCGGTCACCGATCTCCTGCTCGCGCCGATGCCCGGCGCCGAGGTGCCGTCCGGCTCGCACCACGACTGGGTGCGCTGGCAGCGCGAGACCTTCCCGGACCCCGCCGAGGGGATCGGGCCGTCCCACGAGTTCTGGGCCGCCCGGCTGAAGGACACCACGCCCGACCAGGCCCTCAAGGTGCCCTTCTGCATCGCCCCGGACGGGGAGCCGAGCGGCAGGGTGTGGAGCCTGCGGCGGCCGGCGCCGGTCCCGGCGTCCCGGCTGAAGCGGGCGGCGGCCAAGCTCCGTACGACACCCTTCGTGCTCGTCCTCGGCGCGGTGGCCTCCACGGCCGTCGCGATGGGCGCCGAGCCGGACGTCACCTTCCGGGTCAACATGACCGGTCGCCCGATGGCGCACCTGGACACGCTGGGCTGCTTCTCCGACAACATGCCGGTGCGGCTGAGCGGCCAGGACCTGAGCGACCCGCTGACCGCCGTGCGGCACGCGCGGGAGACCTGGATGAGTCTGGTGCCCCACCAGACGACCCCGTGGGACTACCTCCTCGAAGCCTTCGGCGGGCCGGGCGACGACACGCTCACCCGGCGTCCGGCGCAGTGGCTGGTGAACTACATGCCGTGGGAGCAGCCGTCCCACGGGCTGCCGCCCGTGGAGACCTCCGGCGAGTACAAGTCGTTCATGGGGACGTTCCAGGTCGTCGCCATGATGTACGACGACGACACGTGCCGTCTGGAGTGCGAGTTCGATCCCACGCGGTTCGACGTGGCCGCGGGCGAGGAGTTCCTGTCCCGGCTGTGCGCGACGCTCGCGGACCTCTGCGAGCAGCTGACCGGCTGAGCAGCCGGGCAACGAGAGGGGGCTCCCCGCCGTCATGGCGGGGAGCCCCCTCTCCTTCTGTTCTCCGGATCAGCGCGGCATCGCCTGGAACCACAGCGCTCGCTCGCGGGGGTCGGTCCCGGCGCGCTGCCGCGTCGGCACCTCGTCCCCCTGGAACGCCGAGTAGTGGTCCGGGCGGTTGGTCAGCACGCCCTCGCCTCCGGTGATGTTGGGCAGGGTGGCGGCGAGTTCCGAGATGCGTGCCGAAGGGATGAAGCCGACCAGGCGGGTGTAGCCGAGGGAGTCCGTGACGGACTCCGTGGTCGCGCCGAGCCGCCCGAGCGTCTTCATGAGCATCCGCAGCGTCGGCTCGGGCGTCTCCAGCTCGAACCGCTCGATCGGCTGGCAGACCTGCGTCCTCGCCTTCTCGAGGCAGGCCATGACGACGACGGGCGCCAGGTTGCGGAAGTCGGCGCCGACCGTGGACATCGCCTTGTTGAAGCTCTGGTGCGCGTGGCTCTGGCGCGGGCAGTAGCCGGAGGCCGTCATGGTCACCTTGCAGTCCGTGACGGGCCAGCCGTGCAGGCCCTGTTCGAGGGCCCACCGCACGCCCTCCTCGCAGGCGCTGATGAAGGCCGCGGGCAGGTTTCCCCGCTCGATGCCCGGGTGGAAGGTGATCCCGCTGCCGGTCTCGCCGGCCTCCAGCCGCAGGCCGAGCGTGGCGAGGTAGGGGTTCCCGTCCTTGTCCATTTCCTCGACGGCGGTCGCCGAGCCGAGCACGCGCTCGATGCAGATCACCGAGGTGTCGCGGAAGACTGTGCGGACGCCGAAACGCTCCTCCAGGACGGTGACGACGACCTCCTTCTGCACCTCGCCGTGGATGCGGATGCGCGCGCTGCCGTCGAGCTCGTCGAGCCTCGGCTCGATGAGCGGGTCCTCGTCGCCGAGGACGCTGAGCGCGGTGAACAGCGCGCCGCGCTGGGTGGGGTCGACGGGCTCCAGCGCCGCGACCATCGTCGCCGGGGGGAACTTCGGGGGGAGCCTCGGCGGTGGGGTGCCGATGACGTGTCCGATGCGGGCGGTCGACAGACCGCGTACCGCGACGATGTCGCCGCTGAACGCCCGCCGCGCGACGGCGAGTCCGCCCGGACCGGGGATACAGAGCTCGGTGACGCGCTCGGCCTTGGTCGCCGACACCGGGATCGTGTCGCGGATCGCCAGCTCGCCGCCCCACAGGCGCATCCAGACCCGCCTGCCGCGCGCGTCGTGGTCGACGGAGAAGACGGTGGCCGACCGGGCGGTGCCGGGCCTGCCCGTGGACTCGTCGGCGTACCCCTCCTCGGGATCCTCCTCGGCCCCTTCCGCCGTCCCCGCCACGGCCCCCTCCGCGAACCCGCTCACGTGCTCCTCCGAGGGCTTCAGGAGCGAGGTGATCGCATCCTGGAGGTCCTCGATCCCCGCGCCGGTGAAGGCCGAGCCGCAGAGCACCGGGAACAGCGTCCCGGCCGGGACCGCGCGCCGCATCGCCGCGCGGATCTGCTCCGGTGCGATCTCCTCGCCCTCCAGCCACGCCTCCATCACCGTGTCGTCCACGTCGGCGACCGTCTCCACCAGGGACGCGTCGTCGAGGGGCAGCGCCTCGGCGCGTGCCTCCGCACGGCCCTGGCCGGTCGCCCGGCTCAGCGGCAGGGCGGCAGGGGAGAGGCGGCGGCGGATCTGCTCGACGACCCGGTCCGCGTCGGCGCCACCACGGTCGATCTTGTTGATGAACAGCACGGTGGGCACGTTCATGCGGCGCAGCGCCCGCCAGAGGATGACGGTCTGCGGCTGCACGCCCTCGACGGAGGACAGCACGAGCACCGCCGCGTCCAGCACGTGCAGGGACCGCTCCACCTCGGCGATGAAGTCCGGGTGCCCCGGCGTGTCCAGGATGTTGACGGGCACGTCACCGATCTGGAGCGAGGTCACCGCGGCACGGATGGTGATGCCCCGGCGGCGTTCCAGATCCATGGAGTCGGTACGGGTGGTGCCGTCGTCCACGCTGCCGATGTGGTCGACCACTCCCGCCTCGAACAGGAGACGTTCGGTGAGACTTGTCTTCCCGGCGTCGACGTGCGCCAGGATTCCAAGATTGATCGGGGGCATAAAGCTCCATCGATGGGTGCGAACTGGCAGTCACATGTGTTCAGCACAAGGGTAGTTGTTCGCTGAAGGGCTTCCGGCTTCAGTAGTGTGTGGGTGGTTCCGGATTCTCTCTTCTTCCTCTTCCCGTGTCCGCCGGAACCGCCATCGATCTCCCGCGACTCCCACGAGGATGGTTCCGTGCCCCAACCGCTGCAGCACCCCGCCGAATTCAGCAAGGTAATCGGCATAGACGCGGGGGGAACGAAGACGGACGTGGCTCTCGTCGACGCGCGGGGGACCGTCCTGGCGACCGCCCGTGGCGCCGGCATGCGGGAGGACGAGCCGAGGTCCGTGTGGCTCGATCGCCTGGAGGACCTCGTCGCCCGGGTCGGCGGCACTGACGAGCGTACCGTCGTCAGTGCCTGTATGGCGCATCTTGATCTCCCCGAGGAGGAGGACGAGTTCGCCGCCCTGTTGCGGACGAAGCCCTGGGCGGGCGACGTGCTGGTGCGGAACGACACCCTGGCGGTGCTGCGCGCCGGCGTGCCGGGCGAGGGGGTCGCGGTGGTCTGCGGCACCGGCATCAACTGCGCCGGTGTCGGGGCGGACGGACGGCAGGCCCGGTTCCTCGCGTTCGGGGACCGGTCCGGTGACTGGGGCGGCGGCAACGACCTGGGCATGGCCGCCCTGTGGCACGCGATGCGGGCCGAGGACGGCAGGGGCGAGCCGACGGAGCTGGTCCGGGCCCTGCTCGACCATCTCGGCCTCGGCTCGATGCGGGAGGTGGCCCTCCGGCTGCGCGACGACCGGCTCACCTCCCTGGACGTGCGCCACTGCACGCCCGTCCTGCTCGACGTCGCCGCGAAGGGCGATCCGGTGGCGACGGAACTCGTCCGCAGGCAGGGCGAGGAGATCTGCTCCATGACCCGGGTGGCCATGGAGCGACTCGGCGTCACGGAGCGGGGGACGACGGTGGTCCTCGGCGGGAGCGTGCTGGCCGCGCGCAACCCCGTCCTGCTGTCGGCGATCGAGGAGGGCGTCGCGGCGTTCTCGCCCTCCTCGACGGTCGTCGTGACCGACACCGACCCCCTGGCGGGCGCCGTCCTGCTCGGACTCGACCGGCTGGGTGCCGGTCCCGAGCCGGAGCAGGCGGTACGGCGGGCCGTCGCCCGGGGCGCGGTGCCACGCCACTGATCGGGCCATCACGCCGCTGATCGGGCCCTCACGCCCCCGAGCGCGTCACCCGCTTCGCCTCCGTGACCACACCCGACCGGTACGGCTCCGGCAGCCGCTGGAGGGACTCCTCCAGCCACACGGTCGCGAATTCCTCCGTGCGGAAGGGCGTCGAAAGCCCGGTCAGCGGGAGGACGGTGACGTTCTCGGGGGCGTCGAAGCCCGTGGTGTACCCGTCGTCCAGCGGCTTGCCGGCCCGGTCGAGCGGGACGCCGAAGCGGGCCGACCGCTCGCCCTTGACCGTGCCCACGGCCACGCCGAGCGTCGCGGCGCCACCGGCGGCGGCCAGCGCGTCCAGGTACTCCGGCCATGCCGAGTTGGCGCGCGTGTCACCGATGAACCGGCACAACTCCACCTCCCGGCGCGGCCACTTGGCGAGGAAGCGTTCGTAGTTCCGCTCCTCTGTCCGCTGGTTGGCCAGTGCGTCCCGGGTGTGCGGCAGGTGGAGCGCGTACACCTGGGGGGACAGGGTGATGGGCAGACCGCTGGCGCAGACCCGGAAGCCCCACTCCAGGTCGTCCACGCCCCAGCCGCGGAAGGTCTCGTCGAAGTACAGGTTCCGGGCGACGACGGCCGCCCTCGGGACGGCGATGAGACCGGTCCAGGCGAAGGCCCACGGGATGTTGTGGGGGACCTGGAAGCGCGGGTCGGCCGGCCAGCCGGGCGCCGAGGCGAGCTCTTCGAGGGCGGCGAGATGGTCGCCGTACGACCGCAGTTCGACAGTCTCGACCTGGCCGTCCTCGTTGTTCGCGTAGCCGACGACCTGCCCGATCACGCAGATCTGCTGCCCGAAGGCGAAGTGCCGGTCGTACAGGTCGCGCAGCGCCGACGGCGGGAGCAGGGTGTCGGCGTCCATCTGGACGACGACCTCTCCGGTCGCGCTGCGCATGGCGAGGTTGCGCGCCAGCGGAATATGGAATTCCCGCGACGAGTTCACCGTGATGATGTCCAGACGGCCGTCGAACTCGGCGCACAGTTCCGTGAGATCGGTGGTGTATTCCATTGCGCCGATGACGACCTCGAACTCGGAGGAGTCCATCGTCTGGTGTGCCAGAGCTTCGAGCGCGATACGGAGATTGTCCAGTCGCGCCTTATAGGGTATGCATACGCTGAGTTTCATCAATTCTCTCTCGCCTAGGCGCTGTTGTGTGTGAAGCGGTGAGTAGAATCAGTTGTCCAAAGCCGATGACCGAATCCGGAGTAAATGATGAGTGCCCCGAGCATGGATCTCAGTCGCTATCGAACGGTCGTGGTGTCGCCGCATTTCGACGATGCCGCCCTGTCGCTGGGCGGGGTTCTTCAGGCCGCGCCCGGACCGGTCGCCGTCGTGACGGTGCACGGTGGTCGGCCGCCCGCCGGGGTGGAGGTGTCGGAGTGGGACTACGACTGCGGATTCCCGACGGCCGAGGACGCCTACGACACGCGGGTACGGGAGGACGCCCTCGCCTGTGAGGCGCTCGGCGCCGACCAGATCCTCCTGGCGAACCCGGACGGCCCCTACCGGGAGAAGACCGAGCCGCTCGTCGGCCTGGACGAGCTGGTCCGCCAGGTCGCCGCGACGGCCGACCTCTACCTGCCCGCGGGGATCAACCAGCCGGACCACGCCCGCGTCCGTGACCAGGCGATAGCCGCGCTCGGGACGGACGGCGGCATCCGCCCGTACTTCTACGCCGACCTGCCGTACACCGCTGCCCTGCCCGGTTACGCCGACGAGGGAGGCGCGTACCTCACCTCGCCGGAGGCGTGGCCGTCCGAGGTGACGGAGCTCGGGCAGCGGTACGGGCACGGGCTCGACCTCCCGCGCGGCGTCCCGGTCACCGGGAAGCTGTGGGAGGCCAAGCGTCGTGCCGTGCTGTGTCACGCCTCGCAGCTGTCGCTGGTGGCGTGCATGGACGAGGTGGCCGTTCCCCGGCCCCTGCTCGGGGTCGACGGCCTCCTCGCCCTGGAGGTCGTCTGGCGTCCCTCGGCGGGCTGACCTCCAGGAGGCATCAGGCAGCGGCGCCCGGGTCGAGGGGCGAGGAGAGCGCGAACCCCTTCCGGCCGTCGAGCCCGAGGGGAGCCTCGCCCTGCACCGTCACCCGGATGCCGCTGCGGTGCTGCGTGCCGTAGTCCAGGACGGCGTAGTGCATGGTCGCCTGGTTGTCCCAGATGGCCACGTCGCCGGCCTGCCACTTCCAGCGGACGGTGAACTCCGGCTGGGTGGCGTAGTCCTCCAGGACGCCGATGACGTCGCGGCCCGCACGCGGGCGGTGACCGGCGACGGACCGCGCGAAACCGCCGAGCAGCAGGCTCGGCTCGCCCGTCTCGGGGTGGACCCGCACGGCCGGGTGGTTCGCCTCGATGGTGTGGCTGATGTACTCGGCGCGGGCCCTCGGGTTGTGCGCGTACGTGGCCTCGGTGTAGTCCGAGTTGTTGGAGTGCACCACGCGCATGTCGTTCGCCAGCGCCTTGAGCTCCGGCGGCAGCGCCTCGTAGGCGGCGGCCGTGTTGGCCCAGATCGTGTCGCCGCCGACCGGCGGGCAGACGATGTTGTGCAGGAACGCGAACGCCGGCGGCGCCTCGATGAAGGTGAGGTCGGTGTGCCAGTAGTTCGCCCGGGTGCCGTCACCCCGGGAGTCCATCACGCGCACGTGCGGCTGGTCGGCAGGCGCCTGGTAAATGGGGTGCCCGGGGGTGAGCGGGCCGAATTGACCGGCGAAGGCGCTGAGGCTCTCGTAATCGAGGCTCTGGCCCCGCATGAAGATCACCTTGTGGGCGAGCAGTGCCGAGCGCACGGTCGCCACGGTCTCTTCGGAAAGCGGCGCGGAGGCGTCCACGCCCTCCAGCTCGGCGCCGATGAATCCGGCCAGCCGTCGGACCACGATCGGCCCTACACGGGTTTCCGCTTCGGTGAACTCACTGTCCAGCAATGACACGGCTGTCGAACTCCATCGGTTGTCGGTCGGGTGAGGGGTCAGTTGCTCAGGGAATGCGCGTCGAGGCGCAGAAGAAGGGGAAAGGCCTCCGCGATCACCGGCACGGTGATGTCCGGCGTCGGACCTCCGGCGCGCGGGGCGCGGCCCCCGGAGACCCACAGGGTGCGCATGCCGACGGCGGCACCTCCGGCGATGTCGGCGCTCAGCGAGTCGCCGACCATCCACGCCCCCTCCAGCTCTGCCCCGGTGCGCTCGGCGACGAGGTGGAACACGCTGGGGTCGGGCTTGCGGGCGGTCTCCTCGTCGGTGAAGCAGTGCGCGTCGAAGAGGCCCTCGAAGCCGGTGCTCATCTTGATGCGCTGCGCGGGCTCCGAGCCGTTCGTCAGCAGCGCGATGCGCCAGCCCGCCGCGCGCAGCGCGCGCAGGCCCTCTATGGCCCCCTCGTACGGACGGCAGAGCGCCGGCAGGCGGTCGGCGAAGGCGCGGGTGAGCTCCTCGGGCGACTCCGGGAAGCCGAAGCGGTCGGCTATCGCCTTCCAGGACTCCTCGGGGGTGCCGGGCTTCTCCTGCTCGGCACGAAGGAACTCCAGTCCCTCCGGCCCGAGTCTGCGCTCCTCGGCGAGGGCGACGAAGGCGGCGTCGATGGAGCCCGCGTAGTCCACCAGTGTGTCGTCGAGATCGAATACCGCGAAGGGTGCCATGAGCGGCCTTCCTCAAACTGCCTTGACGGGCTCGGCGATGGGCTCGCCCTTGATGATCTGTCCGTTGCGGTCGGCGCGGACCCCGCGGATGGTCGGGTCGAGGACGGTGAGCGCGCAGGGCAGGGCCAGCAGGAGCGCGCTTCCGACCAGGACGTTGGACTGGCCGAACGCCTCCGACAGGGGCCCGGCGAGCGTGTAGCCGAGGGGGAGGGTCGCGAAGGAGATGAGCCAGTCGTAGGAGGAGAGCCGAGAGAGGATCGCCTCCGGGATCAGCTGTTGGACCGCAGAGTTCCAGGCGCCGTTGAGGATCGAGATGGCGAAGGCCGCGACTCCGGCGCCGATCATGATGGCCCAGACCGGCGAGGGCTGGACGAGCAGCAGCAGGCTCGGCGCGTAGAGGACCACGGCCAGGTTGCCGTAGACGATCGGGCGGCGCAGCCACAGCCTCATGACGACCACGCCGCCGATGAGGCTGCCGATCGCGCCCGCGGTGCTGATCAGGCCCCAGCCCGTCGCGCCGCCGTTCCCGCTGACGATGACGGGGCCGAGGACCGAGAAGACGCCGATCGAGAAGTTGCAGCCGGAGTGGGCCAGCAGGCTGACCCAGTACCAGCGGCGGCGGGTCATCTCCTGCCAGCCTTCCTTCAGGTCGCGGAGGAAGCGCATCGGCTCGGCTGCGCGTTCGGTGGAGACGCGCAGTCCGAGGAGCAGGAGCGCCGAGACGAAGAAGGTGGCGGCGTCGACCCCGAGCGCGATGCCGGGGCTCCCGGCGGCCACGAGGATGCCGGCGAAGGCCGGGCCGCCGATCTGGGCCGCGGACTGCGTGACGGACAGCAGCCCGTTCGCCGCCTGGACGTGGGACGGGTCGACGACCTGCGGCAGGATGCCCGTGAACGCGGGCATGTTGAGCGCCATTCCGGCGCCGAAGAGGACTTGCAGGACGACCAGCAGCCAGAGCGAGTAGTTGTCCGTCAGCAGGACGACGCACATCGCCGTCATGACGACGCCCTGGAGCGCGTCGCTCGTGATGAGCAGGAGACGCCGGGGCATGCGGTCGGCGATGACTCCGGCCGTCAGGAGGAGGATCAGGTTGGTCACGGTGCCCGCGCCGAGGACGATGCCGACGTCGACCGCGCTGCCTCCGGCGGCGAGCACCGCGAAGGGTATGGCGATCGGGGCGAGTGAATCACCGAAGAACGAGATGCTTCGGGCGAGCAACAGGATCCGGAACTGCGGCTGACGGAGAAGCTCTCCCCGACCGAACTGGACTCGTGGCTCAGTTTGATCTTGATCGGTCATGGGGGCATTCAACCATAGGGGTGAGCGAACTGTAACGGTCAATTTGACCTCGGCAAAGGCCAGTTGAAGCGGAACGAAAAAGACCGTTTGATGCTTGTTCATGAAAGTGCGCGCGCACGTCCGAGGCCGCCGTCGCCCGCGCGATGGGGCGCGGGCAACGGCGGTTCGGAACTCCTCGGAAATGTAAGGGGGTTAGCGCATCAGTTCTGCTTCTGCAGCGCTTCGGCGACGACGGTGACGTGTCCGCTGAGCGTCCGCGCGCGCAGCAGATCGCGGACGGGGATCCGGATGCCGAGGGCCTGGTTGAGTTTTCTGACCAACCGGGTGATCAGGAGGGAATCGCCTCCGGCGTCGAAGAAGTCGGTCGAGTCGGTCAGGTTCTCGTGACCGAAGAGTTCACGCCAACTGGTCTGGACGAGGGTGGCGGGGTCCGTCATGACCGGCTCGGCCGGCTGCCCGGCCTCGGCCGCACCGGTCGCGGGGGTGCCCGTGGAGGCAGCCGCCGTCGTGATGATGGGGGCGTCGGCGGCCACCTGCGGGACGTGCCGGGGCCCGGCGAACGGGTAGGCGGGCAGGTGGACGGCGCGGGCCGGGGGAGTGAGGTCGGCGAGCGCGACGGGGTATCCGCCGGCCCACAGGTCCAAGAGCCCGGTCCGCAGGGCGAGCTCGGACGTCTCCGGCTTGGGCGAGCCGAGCGCGGCCGTCCGCAGGTCCGCCGCCTCCAGGAGGGAGGCCAGGGGCCGCCCGGGGCCGATCTCGACGGCGACCGCGCCCGGGAAACGTACCGCCAGAGCCGCGAGGGCGTCCCCGAAGCGCACCTCGGACCGGGCCGCGTCGACCCACGTGACCGGGTCCGGGACCTCGCCGACCTCGGACACGCCCGCGCGGAGCCCGGAGGCGAAGACACATGTCGCGGGCAGGTTCGTGAGCCCGGACACGGCGTCCCGCAGCGCGTCCAGCGCCGGGTCGACGAGCCGGCTGTGGAAGCCCCGGGTCGTCCGCAGGACGCGCTGGAACGTCCCGGCGTCGACGCGCTCGGAGAGCAGCCGGATCTCCTCCTCCGTTCCCGCGACGACACACGCCTCGGGGCCGTTCACGGCCGCGATCTCCAGCTCCGTGCCCGCGATGAGCTCCCGAGCCTGGCTCTCGGAGCAGGCGAGCGCCAGCATCCTGCCCGGCGGGCACGCCTGCATCGCCTTGCCGCGCTCGACCACGAAGGCGACGGCCGCGCCGACGTCGAGCACCCCGGCCGCCGTGGCTGCGGCCAGTTCGCCGAGGCTGTGCCCGAGGACGGCGGACGGCTTCACGCCGAGCTCGCGCAGCGCGGACACGGCCGCGACCTGGAGGCAGAAGACAGCGGGCTGGGCGAGGTCGGTCTGGTCGAGCTGGTCCGCCGGGAACTCGCTGTCGTTGAGGGCCCGGCTCACGCGGTCCCGCAGGGGGAGCGGCAGGGCCTGGAGCACCGAGTCGAGCGCGGCGGAGAACCCCGGCAGCACCTGCTGGTAGGCCTTCGCCATGCCGGGGCGCTGCGCCCCCTGGCCGGGGAAGGCGAAGATCAGCGGCGGGGTCGTCGTCGGCTGCGGGGCCTCGTCCGGCCGCCGGCGCAGCAGGCTCGCGGCCTCCTGGACGGTGGACGCGACGACGGCCCGCCGGTGGTTCAGCTCGGCGCGGCCCGTCACCAGGGTCCGCGCCACCTCAGCGAGCGCGGGCTTCTCGGCGTCGAGCCAGTCGGCGAGTGCCTCGGTGGTACGGGTCAGGGCGACGGCACTCGCGGCGGACACGGGCAGGACGAGGGGACCGTCCGTGCTGTCGGACCGGGGTGCCTCGGCGGTCTCGGGCGACCGGCGCGCGGCCTCCACGATGACGTGCGCGTTGGTGCCGCCGATGCCGAAGGCGCTGATCCCGGCCCGGCGGGGTTCCGCAGCGGTCCAGGGCGTCGCCTCGTCCGGGACGAAGAGCGGCGACGTCGGGTCGGCGATGAGGGGGTTGAGCTCGCGGAAACCGGCGATGGGAGGCACCGTACCGGTCTTGAGCACTGTCAGGGTGGTGACCAGGGAGGCCAGACCGGCGCATGCGTCCAGGTGCCCAACGTTCGCCTTGACCGCGCCGACCGCGATCTGCCCGGGAACGGCACCTTCCGCCGTCAGCGCCGAGCTGGCCGCGCTCCACTCCAGGGGGTCGCCGACCGAGGTGCCGGTGCCGTGCATCTGCAGGTAGCCGAGGGTGGAGGCGTCGATGTCCGCGGTGTGGATCGCCTCACGGATCGCGCGCTCCTGGCCTTCGAGCGAGGGCGCGTAGTAACCGGCCTTGCCAGAGCCGTCGTTGTTGATCGCCGTGCCGAGGATCACACCGTGCGGCTCGACCTCGTCGTCGTTGACGTCGCTCAGGAGGCGCAGGACGACACAGGCGGCTCCGGAGCCGCCGACGACGCCGTCGGCCTCGCTGTCAAACGGCCGCAAACGGCCGGTTCTGGACTGGACGCCGCCGGGCAGGTGGATGTAGCCGGCCTGCGGGTAGTTCATGCCGGTGGCGACCACGACGGCCTGCTCGCAGTCGCCGTTGATCAGCGACTGGACGGCGAGGTGGACCGCGACGAGCGAGGAGGAACAGGCCGTCTGGACGGCCATGGCCGGTCCGGTGAGACCGAGTTTGTAGGAGATTCGGCTGGCGAGGAAGTCCGGTTCGGTGCCGTGGATCAGATCGTCCATGGCACCCGGATCGGGCTGCTGTCGGGCTAGGATCCACCGCAGGTACGTGCTTCCGGTGCTGGAGGCGAACACTCCTGTCCGGAGTGCGCCGCCGTTCGGCCGCACACCGGCGTCCTCCAGGGCCTGCCACGCCACTTCGAGCGCGAGTCGGTGCTGCGGATCCATCCTCTCCGCCTCGCGCGGGCTTATGCGGAAGAAGTCGTTGTCGAACCTGTCCACTCCCTCCAGTACGCCGTGAACCGGGACGTAATCGGGGTCGTCTACGTGGTGAGCCGGAACGCCGCGCCGCAGTAGATCGTCACGGGGTATCGAGGCCAGGAACGTCTGGCCCTCGACAATCCCGTCCCACCACTGCCGGAAGTCGCTTGGGCCGGGCAAGCGAGCGGCCATGCCAACCACAGCAACATCGAGGGAGGTATCGCGCATCATGAGTGTTACTGTAACTTAAATCGGTCTATCAACGGCCTTGTTTGATGAGGCAGTTACTACCAAATCCGACATTGCTATACCGCGGGGGGCGTATCAATGACGCCGGATGACGGGGCGCAAGTCTCAACGGATACGGCAGAGTTGGTCATGGACGGCGGACTTCACGAGATGGTGGCGCGGGTGGCGGCGAGTTCGCCGCACAGTGTCGCATTGCGTGCACATGGCCGCGACGTGACTTATGCCGCGCTTGATGAGGCATCGACTCGGTGGGCAGCGGAACTCGCTTCGCGCGGCATCGGACCCGGAACGCTCGTTCCGGTGTTGTTGCCGCGCAGCGTGAGACTCGTGACGGCTTTGCTAGCGGTCCTCAAGTCCGGTGCGGCATTTGCCTTGTTGGACCCCCAATGGCCACAGCCCCGTCTTCTGTCGGTCATCCGCGACCTCGAAGCGACGGTGGTCGTCGACGACGATCCCGCGAACGGCCTGGGGCTGTCCGTGTGGACGCCGCCGGACGAGGACTTGACGGACTTCGGTCGTGAATCCGCCGGTGGAACAAGCCGGTCCACCGACTTCCTTCCGGTCGCGGTAGGCTCCGACGAGGCTTCCTGTGTCTTCTTCACGTCCGGAACGACCGGACGAGCCAAGGGTGTTGTCGTCCCGCACCGCTCGATTTCCCGGCTGTTCGTCGACGACACGTTCGCGTGCTTCGACCGCCGGACGGTCATGACCCTGGCGGCGGCGACGCCCTGGGACGCCTTCGCTCTGGAACTCTGGGGCAGCCTTCTGCGGGGCGGAACCAGCGTCATCATCGAAGAGCCGTTCCTGACGCCCGACTTGCTGCGCCGGGTCATCTCCGAAGACGGAGTGAACACGGTCTGGCTGACCAGCAGTGTTTTCAATATGATCGTCGACGAGGACCTCAGTGCCCTCGCCGGACTGTCGCAGGTGATGGTCGGCGGCGAGCGGCTCTCCGTCGACCACGTACGCAGGTTCCTCGAAGCGCATCCGGCAATTGAGCTCACCAATGGGTATGGACCAGTGGAGAGCACGATTTTCGCGAGCGCCCACCGTGTCATGCCCATGGACCATCTCCGCCCCGGCGGGATTCCCCTCGGCCTGTGCGTGCCCGCGACGCGCATCTATGTACTCGACGGCGACCGGGAATGCGGGGACGACGAAGAGGGCGAAATCTGCATCACGGGTGACGGACTGGCCATCGGCTATCTCGGCGACCCGGAACTCACGGCGGAACGCTTCGCCACGTACGTCCTCGACGGCCGCCCCACCCGCGTCTACCGCACGGGCGACCTCGGGGTCTGGCGCTCGCCGGACGGACTCCTGGAGTTCCGGGGGCGTGCCGACCGGCAGGTAAAGGTGCGCGGCAACCGGGTCGAACCGGCCGATGTCGAACAGGCCGTCCTCAACATGTCGCCCGCCGTCGTCGACTGCCGCGTCGTGGCACGCCGGACGGCGCTCGACGACGCGTACGAACTCGTGGCCTTCTGCGTGCCCCGGGAAAGGGGCGACCGCCTCACCGGGCTGCTCGGCCTGATCGAGGAGCACCTGCCCTCGTACCAGTGCCCCTCCCGCCTGCTGGTGATCGACGAGCTCCCCCTCAACGATCGGGGCAAGGTCAGCGAGGCGCGCCTGCTCGAATGGCTCGCGGACGAGCCCGAGCCGGACCCCACCCGCACGCCGGAGCCGGCGGACACCGGCGCGAAGGCGGTGGAGCCGTCGGGCGACGAGCTCAGGGACATCGTCGCCGAAACGTTCACTCAGGTGCTGGGCCGCACCGACGTCCCCGACGACCTGTCCTTCTTCGGCCTGGGCGGATCCTCGCTCGACGCCGGCCGGCTCTGCGCCAGGCTGGGACAGCGCACCGGCCAGATGATCCCGCTCTCCCAGTTCTACCGCGACCCGAGCGTGTCCGGCCTCACGGCCTGGCTCCACGAGGCGCGGGAAGCCGCGCAGGACGAGGAGAAGCACGAGCCGCAGCCGGTTACCGACCTCGAACTGAGCCAGGTGCAGCGCGCCTTCCTCCTCCGCGACGTCGTCCAGCCCGACGGACTCACCAACCACTGCCTCGTCGCCTGGACCCTCACCGGGCAGGTCGACCTCGAAGCCCTGGACCGCGCCGTCGTCGCCGTACACGAACGCCACGAGCCGCTGCGGGCCCAGTACACGCTCGAACCGCGACCGCACATGGCGGACACCGACATCGACGCGCCGCCCCTGCACGTCCTGCGCCCCGCGAACTCCTTCGAAGCCGCCATCGAGGCCCTCAAGGAGGAACTCGCCCTGCCGTTCGACCCCGAGGAAGGCGTCGTCTGGCGCACCGCCATCGTGCCGGTACTCTCCGGCGACGTCAGCGTCTTCGGCTGCAGCTTCCACCACGTGGCCTTCGACGGCTGGTCCGAAGCCGTCCTCGCGGACGACCTCAGCCGGGCCTACAACGGCGAGGTGGAAGCCCCGCCGCCGCCCGGACTCACCCAGCTCGCCCAGCTGCGCCGCACGAAGTCGGACCGGACGGACGTCGAGGGGCAACTCCGGGCACAGGCCGACACCCTGCGCGGAGTCCCCGAGATCATCTGGTCCGAAGTCCCGCCCGCTACCACCGGGTTCGGCATCGAGGCCATCAGCGAACGGCTGACTCCCGAGGAGTACGCCACCGTGTCCCGGGCGGCCCGCGAGCGGGCCACCACGCCCTTCACCGTGCTCCTGACGGCATGGGGATGGACGCTCGCCGAGACCCTCACCGTCACCGACACCGCGGTCGGCGTCCCGGTCGCGGACCGCGCCTCGGTGGGCGACGAACGGGCCATGGGCTGCCAACTCACCGTCGTCCCTATCCGGTTGAACGGCCCGTCCCTCTGCGACGGACACGACGTCTCGTTCGCCGAGGCCGTCGACTTCACCGCACGGCGGATCGAGTCCGCGCTCGCCTGCCAGGAAGCGCCCTCGGACCGGCTGGCCGAACTCGTCGGACCGGTCTCCCGGGGGCGTACACCGATCTTCCAGATGATGTTCGCGCTCCAGGACAACCGGACGGCCGACCTGCGGCTCAACGGACTCACGGTCTCCCGCCTGCGCCTGCCGTACCTCGACGTGCCCATGGAACTGCACTGCGAGATCTGGCCGACCGAGGACGGAGGCCTACTCGTCGAAGTGACTTACCACGTCACGGCGGTGACGGCCTCGGTCGCCCGCGCCCTGCTGAGCGGCTTCCTCGACCACATACGCAAGACGGAAGGCTGAGACGCCGTGACGCACGCTTCGTACGCGGCAGCCGACGCGCTGCTCGACCCCCGGACCCACGCCGACGGACGCGCGGACGGGATCTGGCGCGAGATGCGGGCCGCCCACCCGTGGGTCCGTCACGAACCCGACGGATACCCGGCGTTCTGGTCCGTGACGCGCTATGACGACGTCCGCTCCGTCTACGCCGACCCCGAGAGCTTCAGCTCCGAAGGGGGCGTCCTGCTTCGCCCGTCGGTGAACGGCGAGGACCCCGGCACCGGACTCACCCTCGCGCTGACCGACCCGCCACGCCACAACGGCCTGCGCTCCATGCTGGCCCCGCACTTCAACGAGCGCAGCGCCCGCGCCCTCGCGGACCGCCTGCGCCAGGACGTGCGCGACGTGCTGGCTCGAGCGGCGGACAGCGGGGAGTTCGACTTCGCCCGCGACGTCGCCGGACGGCTGTCGAGCCTGCTGATCGCCCGCCTGCTCGGCGTGCCGGACGCGGATCTCGACACGGTCGTGCGGTGGATCGAGGAGGCCTTCGCCGCGGCCAAGCCGATGACCAGCCACGTACCGCTGACCAGGTACGTCATCGACCTCATGGAACAGCGGGACGAGGAGCCGGCCGACGACGCGATCAGCCTCCTCCTCGACGGCGAGGTCGACGAGGAACTCCTCACCGAGACGGAAGTCCTCCTCAACTGCGAGAACCTCCTCGGCGCCTCGGAGAACGCGGGCCTGTCCATCGCCGCGGGAATGGCGGCGCTCCTCGACCACCCCGAGCAGTGGCACGACCTCCGCGAACACCCCGAGATCCAGGCGAGCGCCGTCGAGGAGATCCTCCGCTGGGGCAGCAGCGCGACGCACAGCATGAGAACGGCCACGAGCGACATGGAAAGGGACGGCCAGCGGATCCGGAAGGGCGAAAGGGTCGTTCTCTGGGTGCGTTCCGCCAATCGCGACGAGAAGGAGTTCGACCGGCCGGAGGAGTTCGACCTCCGCCGTAAACCCAATCGTCATCTCGCTCTCGGATTCGGTCCGCACGTCTGCATCGGCCAGACGATGGCGCGCCACCAAAGTCGCATTCTCCTCGACGAGTTGGTGACGTCCGTGGCCTCCTTCGAGCAGGCCGGACCCGTCACTCCACTGGCGTCGATAGCCGTCAACGGGCCGGCCCGACTTCCCATGCGGCTGAAGTTGAAGTAACTATTCCGCATTGCGGTCAGGTGCCGTCCAATTGCCTTGACAGGCAAAGATGTTTCTTGATTTTGTTTGAATCGGTTTCGTGCCGCGAGGCGACGATCCGCGAGGTGACGATTGCAGGAGTCGGCAATGAAGATCGCAGTTGTGGGCGGCGGTTCCACGTACACACCGGAACTCGTCGACGGATTCGCCCGCCTTTTCCCGCAGGCGGATCTGTGCCTGGTCGACCCGGTCGCCGATCGCCTCGAAGTGATCGGCGGACTCTCCAGCAGGATCTTCGGTGACTACGGCGCCTCGGGCCGCGTCACGTGGACCAGCGACCTCGACGCCGGTCTCACCGACGCCTCCGTGGTCATCCTCCAGCTCCGCGTCGGCGGACAGCAGGCCCGGATCAGCGACGAGACCCTCCCGATGAGCTGCGGCTGCGTCGGTCAGGAGACCACCGGCTTCGGCGGTCTCGCCAAGGCCATGCGCACGGTCCCCGTCGTCCTGGACATCGCCGAGCGCGCGGCGCGCCTCGCCGCGCCCGGCGCCTGGATCGTCGACTTCACCAACCCCGTCGGCATTGTCACCCGCGCCCTGCTGGACGCCGGCCACCGCGCGGTGGGCCTGTGCAACGTGGCCATCGGGCTGGAGCGCTGGATCGCCGAGATGCTCGACGTCAAGCCGTCGTCGGTCCTGCTCGGACACGTCGGGCTCAACCACCTGACGTGGGAGCGGGCCGTGTACGTCGACGGGGTCGACCGCCTGCCCGAGCTCCTGGAGACCCGGCCCGAGGAGCTGGCCGCCGAGGTCGGACTGCCGCCCCGGACTCTGCTCTCCACCCGGTCCCTGCCCTCGTACTACCTGCGCTACTTCTACTGCCACGACGAGGTCGTCCGCGAGGACACCGGCCGCCCCACCCGGGGC
Source organism: Streptomyces sp. ISL-87 (assembly GCF_018614095.1). GTDB lineage: Bacteria > Actinomycetota > Actinomycetes > Streptomycetales > Streptomycetaceae > Streptomyces. The sequence goes on from NZ_JAGGOY010000035.1 coordinate 61,934, forward strand.
GAGCAGGTCGCCGCGATCGAGTCGGAACTGCTCCGGATGTACGCCGACCCGACGCTCAGCAAGAAGCCCAAGCTCCTGGAGGAGCGGGGCGGCGCCTACTACTCGGAGGCGGCGGTCGGGCTGCTGTCCTCGCTGCTGAACCCGAGCGCGGCGGGCCCGCACGCCGTCAACGTACGCAACAACGGCACCCTGCCGTTCCTCTCCGACGACGCCGTCATCGAGGTGACCTGCGACGTGGACACGAACGGCGCCCGCCCCCGGCCGGTCGCCCCGGTCGAGCCGAGCATGTCCGGCCTCATCGCCTCGGTCAGCGCGTACGAGGAACTCGCCCTGGAAGCAGCGATACGCGGGGGCCGCGAGCGCGTCTACGCCGCACTCCTCGCCCACCCGCTGATCGGCCAGCACCAGGCGGCGGAAGAGCTCACGGACAAGCTGATCGCGGCCAATGCCGAACACCTGGCATGGGCTCGCTGAAGCCCGCCCCCCATCGACAGCGGACGCAAGGGCCACACGCGGGCCGGTACCACTGACCAAGGATCGGACACACGAAGCATGACCATGCACGACGACGAGATCATCATCGAGGACGAGGCCGTCCGTGAGCTCATCGCCACCCAGTTCCCCGAATGGAAGGCGCTGGAGGTCCGCCGCCTGACGTCGAGCGGCACGGTGAACGGAATCTTCCGCATCGGCGACGAGCTGGCGGCCCGCTTCCCGCTCCAGTCGGTGGACCCCGAGGTCTGCCGGGAGACCCTCCAGCGCGAGGCCCGGGCCTCGCAGCGGTTCGCCGAGCACTGTCCGGTCGCGGCTCCGCGCCCCGTCGCCCTCGGCGAGCCGGGCAGCGGCTACCCCCTGCCGTGGTCGGTGCAGATCTGGGTCCCCGGAGAGGTCGCCACCGCGGGCTTCGGCGGATCCCCGGACTTCGCCCGCGACCTCGCGGGTCTCCTCAAGGCGCTGCGGACCGCCGACACCGAGGGCCGCACCTTCCAGGGCGAGAACCGGGGCGGCCACCTGCCCGACCACGACGAATGGGTCGAGCTCTGCTTCGAGAAGAGCGAGGGCCTGCTCGACGTGCCCCTGCTCCGCCGGCTCTGGAGCCACTTCCGCGAGCTCCCCGACAAGCCGGGCGACGTGATGACCCACGGCGACCTGACCCCGAACAACGTCCTGGTCGAGGGCGGCCGGTTGGCCGGCGTCCTCGACAGCGGCGATTTCGCCCCGGCCGACCCCGCCCTCGACGTCATCGCCGCGTGGCACCTGCTCGACGACCCGTCTCGCGCGGTGTTCCGCGAGGAGCTGGGCTGCGACGACCTCGAATGGGAGCGCAGCAAGGCGTGGGCGTTCGAGCAGTGCATGGGCGCGATCTGGTACTACATCGACACCAACCCGGCGATGTACAACATGGGTCGTACCACCCTCGCGCGCATCGTCTCCAACACCCAGGTCTGATTTTCGAGCACAGTCACCGCGAGGGAGGAAGAACGTGTTGAACCGTACTGCCCTGACGCCCGGGGAACGCGAGCAGCTGGACACCGAGGGATATGTGGTCCTCCTCGACGTGTTCACTCCGCAGGAATGCGACGAGCTGGGCGACGAGATGGACACCTCGTGGGAGAAGTTCCGCCTCCACGAGATCAGCGATTCCGAGGAGGGCGTCCGTTTCGTCGACAACGCCCTGTACTACTCGGCCAAGGTGCAGGACGGCCTCCTGCACCCGCTGCTCCTCGACGCCGCGAGCCAGATGGTCGGACCGCGGCTCCTGCTGAACCTGATCAACGGCCGCTCGCCCGCCGCGGGTGCGGCGGGCCAGCCACTGCACGTCTTGGACCGCCGTCGCGGGCGGCCCTTCGACAAGTGCAACGCGATCTGGTGCCTCGACGACTTCACCGCCGAGAACGGCGCGACGCGCGTCATCCCGGGTTCCCACCTGGACGACACCGCCGCACTGGCCCGGATGGGCGACGCGATGGACGCCCACCCGGACGAGGTCATAGTCGAGGCGCCTCGCGGTGCCGTCATCATGCACAACTCGCACCTCATCCACAGCGGTCGCCCGAACGCCAGCGGCGCCGACCGCCGGAGCATCCACGCGGCCTACACGCACCCGGAGATCCCGACGCACTACGATTGGACGGCGCTGCCGCCGGCCATCGTCGCGGACCTGTCGGAGCAGGCGTTCGACCTGCTGGGCCTGAAGGAGGCGGCGCTGGACATGGAGGGCCTCGGAGCCCGGGTCTGAGACACGCGGCGCGGGAAGGCGCGGCGCAGCCGGGACACACCGGCCGCCGCGCCTTCGGCGATCCCGGATAGTGTGACGAGACATCCTCCGTACGCCCTTCGCTCGCCCTCCGCACGCCCCTGTGAAAGGCCTTCATGTCGGCCCTGCTTTCTTGGTCGTGGGTTTGAACTGGTCATTCGTAAGATCGGTGGACCCAGAGGTTCCGGGTATGGCTGTCATGTGGGCGCCGTGAGACGGCTGAAGGAGCTTGGCCGCCCGGAGCCCCGCGACGACTCGACCGCCAATTGGGAGATGCGACTCGATCGCTGTGTAGGGCAATGTCGGCGAGGTCGTCTGCTGGGCTGTGAACGCGCGACGAGCTGGCGGAGGTGGCCGTGCCCCGGATCTGGGCCGGAGTGGACATCGGCAAGGAACATCACCACTGCGTGGTGATCGAGAGCCACGGCGGTGTGCGTCTTTCCGACGCCGGCGGTCCCAGCAGGGCTGCGTTGGCTTTGGCCTCGACGAAGGCGAGGGTGGCCAGATCTTTGATCTTGCGGGGGTCGAGTTCGGGCTGGAAAGCGAAGTCGTACTCGTCCAGGGTCTTGTGGTGCGGCAGTTTGGAGAGCCGGAGGCCGTGGCGGAAGCGCCGGTCGTCGCGGACTGCGAGTTCTTCGGCGAGGACGAGGTCGAGAAACTCGAGGTAGCCCATCTTGGCGTCGTCTGCTCTGTCGGCGTACTGGGTCAGGCTCTCGGCCAGGTGGGGCAGGCCGAGCTTGGCGGCCGTGCTGCGGATGCGGGTGCTGACCAGCGCGCTCAACTGAGCTCCTCCGGCGTGGGGTGGGTTGTGAAGGGACGGGTCCCGGTCAGTTCGTCATAGACGGACAGCGGTCTGCGGCCGACCTCGACTCGGACGGCTGCTGCCCGGTTGAGGAGAGCCATCAGCGAGCGGGTTTCCTGGCTCAAGGCGTCTTGGTGGCGGAGCCGGGGTGGGATGTCGCCGGTGGTGGTTCGCCGGTTCCGTCCGTCGGGAAGACCGTCCCAGTGCTTTTCGTCGACGACGCAGGCCCCGCGGCCGACGGCCCGCCGACGGGTGGCCAGCAGGGTCACTCCGTCGGCGTTCGGCATGGTGGCATGCAGGGTGATCTGGGACTTCGTGGCCCTGACTTCGCCCAGTTGACGCGGGCGGACCTTTCGGGCCGGCACTGCGTAGAGGTTCGCGTCGAAGGCAACAAGGCAGTCCTTGCCGACATGGCGAAGGTGTCGCTGAGTGACGACATAGGGCGTCGCCGGCAGCGGACGCAGGGCCATGTGGTCGCGGATCGCGCGGTGGCCGATGACTTCACCGTGGGTACCGTGGGATTTGGCTCGGCGGAGGGGTACCCAGGCGTTGAACGCGGCGTCCAGTTCCTCGGTGGAGGAGAAGGCCCGTCCGGCCAGGACGTGGTCGCGGACGATCAGGACTTGCCGCTCGACCCGGCCCTTTCCGGTGGGGCGGTAGGCGGCCAGGACGTCGATGTCGAAGTCGTAGTGCCCGGCGAATCCGACGGCTTCGGGATGCAGAGGGACCGCCTCGCCCGGTGCGACGTGCCGGCGGACGACGGTCTTGGTGCGCTCGTAGACGATCGACATCGGCACCCCGCCGAAGTGGGCGAACGCCTGGCGGTGGCAGTCAAAGAATGTGGCAAGGTCCTGGCTGGTGGTCAAGCAGCAGAACGGACCCCGCGAGTAGGACAAGGTCATGTGGAACGAGTAGACCTTCGGGATCCCGACGTGGGCGAGGATCTTTCCCTCGTCTCCCCAGTCGACCTGGGCCTGTGCTCCGGGGACCACTTCGAACCTGCGGTGGAGACCGGCGAGCTCCCCTGGGGTGATGCCCAGTTCTTCCGCGACTCGGGGCCGGGCCTCTTGCATGTAGAGCTTCACCCGCTGGTAGTTGCCGGTGAAGCCGTACTCCGCAACCAGCCGCTCGTGGACCACTGCCCCTTTGATCAGGATCTCCGACCGCAGCATCGCGTCGATCAGTGGCGCAACATCATCCACCATCCGTCCGCGAGCGTGCCCGGTCGATGACCGACGAGGCGGAGACATCGGGGCCCGGGTGGTCAGGTATTTGCGGGGACCGTGCGGCGGTTGAGCCCCGTCTCCCTCGCGATCTCGGACAAGCTCATCGCCGCGGACTCGAACAGTCCGCAAAAACGCCGAACCTCCATCCACCGCTGCGGGTCCAAGACCACGGTGAGCCGCCCTCCACCACCCCGAACAGGCCAGCAGCAGGCTGCCCAGCAGCATCCCTCAGCACGTCAAAAGCTGGGCACGTTCATTCGTACGTGGCTGGGCACGTTCATGTGTACGCCGACAACTGTCCCGGCACCACGAACCAGTCCCACCAGGCGGCGAGCCTGGTCCTCGCCCAGGACGGGCTCGCGCCCCGGGCCTCGGAATCCGACATAGCGTCCACGCTCGCACCCTAGGCGGCGGCACGACCGGCGGGCGTCCCTCTTCAGTCGCGCGGTCCGACGACGAAAGTCGAGGTCGCGCATGCGCCCGCCCCCGCACACATTCGTTTACCGGCCGGCCGCCTCCGCGATCGTCACGAGGCAGGTCTCGCTGATGACCGCGCCTCGCCGCCGCTTGACCGTGGCGGAGGCGAGCCCGAGGTCGATGCTGCGGCAGCCGAGCTCGAAGGCGTACCGGACGGGGCCGTGGATCATCGCCTGGAGGTAGGCGAACTCGCGGCCGGGCACGTCGTCGGCGAGCCCGATCTCGTACCCCCCCAGGACCTCGCCCTGGACGGCGAAGAAGTAGACCGCGACGAGGCGGCCCGCGTCGTCGCGGACGACGCTGGCGTGGCAGGCGTCCTCGCCGAAGGCGCGGACCCATTCCCGGAGCCGGAAGAGGCTGAGGCGGGGGTGGTCGACGACGCCGTACTTCGCCTTGACGGCGAAGACCAGCGGGGCGGCCTCTTCCAGCACGGAGACGGCGGGCACCCGGGCCGCCGGGTAGCCGAGGGCCTCGAAGCGGCGCCGGTCCTTGCGGCAGCGTTCCCGCTGTGAGGGGCTCAGCGCGGCGATGTGCTGCTCCGGGTCGTCGCCGGTGAGATACAGGTTGGCGGTCTCGTCGAGGGTACGGACGAGGGCGCGCGGCCCGATACCGGCGGCGAAGGCCTCGGCCTCCTCGCGGCGGACGTGCAGGGCGACCGGCAGGTCCCCCGCCTCGTCGGCCTCGCCGAAGACCTGGGCGGCGAGGGCCGCCTGCACGCGCGCGGTCTCCTTGTCGTCCAGCCGCGTGTCGGTCACCGCACCGGCGGCCAGGTCGCGGCAGCCGCCGACGACGGCCCAGCGCCGCGAGTCCTTCAGGACGGGCCGCTCCAGCTGCTCGCCGAGCTCGTTCAGGTCGTAGAACCCTCCGGAGAAGCGGGCGGAGGACGGACGGTGGGCACCGAGGACGCCGATGACCCGCCCGCCGATCAGGGCCACGGCCCAGCGGGTCCGCCACCGGCCGTCCCCGTCCATGGAGGCGAGGCGGCGCGGCGAGAGGCTGACGGAACGGGGGCGACAGGTGACGTCGAGCAGCTCCGCAGGGAAGGTCTCCCGGGTCTCGACGGTGAGGGGGCCGCTGTTGTCGGTCACGCCTCTCCCTTGCTTCGGTGACGGCTGATACTCCCCCAACTGCCAGGGGTGTGAAGGATGTTAGGGGCTGACACAGGAGGTGTCAGCAATCAAGGGGAAAGTTCTCGAATGCGGAGACAATCCCCATTCGAGTTCGGCCAATCGTCGAAAACCAGCCAGGCCGCCCCCGGTGTGAGAGGCGCGAGAGGAACGCGAGAGGAACGCGAAACGGCCGGCATCCGGGAGGATGCCGGCCGTTTCGCCGCGGTCGACCTCAGGCGTTCGCCGCCGGCTGCGGTGCCGTCCCGGACATCCACAGCGGACGCACCGACGTACGCGAGATGCGCCAGCCGGCGGACGTGCGGCGCAGGTCCGCCTCCCACACACCGCCCACGGTGAACAGCGGGTCGAGGTCCTCGCCGAGCGCCTTGAGGGCGGCCTCGTGGTGGACGTGGGTCATCAGGGAGTTCCACGACGCCGTGGCCGACGAACCATCGCCGTCGCCCTCGCCATCGCCGTCGACATCGATCAGAAGGTCCGTGTTTCTTACGTCGTCGAAGCGGAGCGCTTCGGCCTGACACAGCCAAAGCAGAATCGGGGCCGGTGACCACACGGGCGGACCAGCACACTGACACCGCTGCAAAATGGTGTCGCCGTGAATCGCCGACAGTGGCACCGGTCTCGATATCCTGCGTAAGACGCGTTTGGCAGGATGATCTCCAAAAAGCTTGGATACCGTGGATACCGACCGGACTGTCCAGCATTCTCGAGTCGTACGGGTATGCAACCGCATCCGTTACAGATAGATAGGCGACTTTGGTGTTTTGGTCTGGTATTCCGTCTCTGGAGTGGGAGCTGAGCCGGAGAGGGTGGTCCCTTCCCGGCCTCGTGGTCATCGCCTGGTGGTCCGTCCGGTTCGGCTGTCCGAATACCTGGCGGAACACCGAAGCGTCCGTGTCGACGCACGGGTGGTTGGCCACCCCTTCGATCAACCCGGCCTAGGACCCGACGGACAGCGACCGGATCTCGATCACTGAGCTTCTTCGAGTTGGCCACCGATCGGGTGACGGGCCGTGAAGCGCAACGAGCGAGGCCCCTGGGCTGTTGATCGAGATGTCTGACGTCTCAATCACGTAGCTCGGGGGCCTTGTTGGTCATCCATCCTGCCGCACTCGACCTGCCGCACGCACTCGTGGAGTGGGTCACCATGCTGATCGTTACCCGTGAGGGCGACCGGCGCTGCAAGCTCCGTCCGTCCCAGCGCGCGATGGTGGCACTGGTGTACCTGCGCGAACACGCCACGCTGGCGAAGCTCGCGACCGGATTCGGGATCAGCGTGTCCACCGCCCACGCCTACACCAGCGCCGTCGTCGACCTGCTCGCCGCACGTGCCCCGGGTCTGCTGAAGACGCTGCGCGAGCATGATCCCGACTTCGTTTTTGGCTCTACATGTTTGCGATGACGCACCACGTGGAGTGCGTGGCGATCCTGGAGCCGGTGAAGTAGGGGCGCGCCAGCCAACCGAACGGGCAGCCGCGAGGGTCTGGTTCCTCCGCCGCGGAGGCGATACGGTCGGCTGATGACCGATGCGGACGGCCACTTCTCGAAGCAGGTGGCAGAGCGGTACGACGATGCCCAGGGACCCCAGTTCCAGAAGGAGGTCATCGAGCAGACCGTGGATCTCCTCGCGGAACTCGCGGGGGACGGCAGGGCCCTGGAGCTGGGAATCGGGACGGGGCGCATCGCGCTGCCGCTGGCCCGGCGGGGCGTCCCGGTTCACGGCATCGACATGTCCCGGGCGATGGTGGACCGCATGCGCGCCAAGCCGGGCGGTGAGCGGATCGGCGTGTCGATCGGCGATTTCGCCGGGACGACGGTGGACACGACGGCCGATGGGCCCTTCTCCCTGGCCTACCTCGTCTTCAACACCATCATGAACCTGACGAGCCAGGAGGCCCAGGTCGCCTGCTTCCGCAACGCCGCCGAGCACCTGGCGCCCGGGGGCTGTTTCGTCGTCGAGGTGCTGGTCCCGGAGCTCCGCAAGATCCCGGCCGGGCAGAACATCGTCCCGTTCCGCACCGGTCCGCGCGAGTGGGCCTACACCGTCTACGACACCGTCACCCAGGACGCGACCTGCCACTACATCGAGATCGCGGAAGATGGCCACGGCGAAGCCAGGACGATCCCCTTCCGCTACGTCTGGCCCGCGGAGCTGGACCTGATGGCCCAGCTCGCCGGCCTGCGGCTGCGTGACCGCTGGGACGGCTGGACGCGCCTGCCCTTCACCGAGGACAGCGCCCAGCACGTCTCCGTCTGGGAGAAGCCGATCAGCTGACCCCGGGAGAAGGGGCCGGGTGCTCGTCGAGCGCCCCCTTCTCCCGGGGCGACCGGGGGTCGGCGTGATCAGCGGATGAGGTCCTGGGCGCGCTGCAGCTCCGGAGCGGGCGCGTGAGTGGGCCCTGCGCGTGGGGGGCGACTCGGAGCCCGCGCGCATACCGTCCACGGGCGGCATGCCTCCGGAGCCGTGGGAGTTTAGGAATCGACAGAGGGTCCTCAAGCGGCTGTTGCGTGAGGCCGACCGGCCCTGGGAGGGGCGGCCTCGGGTCGCGCTGCTGTCGGGGCCCACGGGCAGTGGCACCACTTCGGTGGCGCTCCGGCTCGCGGTCGAGGCGCGAGCGCTTTCCAGACGGCCAGTACTACGTCGACCTCCTCGGGCCCGAGGCCGTACGCCTCTGCCGACTCACGGCCTGCGGCGGCTGGCCGTCCGTCAGCGCGGCGATCGCCGCCGCTGCCGCCGGTATCGACGAGGAGGCCGCAGCTCGAGTGCTGGACGAGGCCGTGGATGTGGGGATGGAGACCCTTTCCGATCTGCGCTACCGGTTCCGGCCCGACATCCGGCGGCAGTTGGCCAGGCCGCCGCGTCCGAGTACGGCGCCCAGGCGTGTTCGGACGCCGTGGACCGCGTACTCGACACGCTCCTCGTCCGCGTCCTGCACACTTCCCGCGCGGCCCTGCCGGAGAGTTGGCGCACCGAGCTGCCGGAGGAGTTCCCTGCCGGGTACGCGGCCGTGCAGGACGGCATCGCCGTCCTGGCGGCGGAAGTGACCGATGTGGCCCGGGCAGTCGTCGTCGCCGAGGAGCGCGGTCGGATCAGCACGGCGTTGTGGCTGGCCCGCGCCCTGTGGCCACGTCACAGCTGTTGTCGTTCCGATCTTGAGGGGTGTGTGTCGAACGGGAGTCTCGATCGGGTGATCGCGGCTGGCCTCGGGCATGAAGGCAGGGCCTCTTGGTAGCTCGGGGTTGCGAAGCCAACCGAGATCCAGGAGACCCTGTTGCCGCAGTTCTACGCGCTCGCCCCGGTGGACTTCAACTCAATGTCTCCGTCGTGTGATTGTGTCGCCCACCGGTTCGGAAACGCCGCCGATCATCCGGAACGTGTTCGGCGGTATCCCTCGGACATGACGGACGCGGAGTGGGCCGTGGTCCGGCCGCTGCCCGGCTGGCGCGACCACGCCCTGATCAAGGAGTTCCACGACCGGCTGCGCGCAAGGATCCGCGAGAGGGAGGAGCGGGATGCGGAGCTGACGGCCGGCGTGATCGACTCGCAGTCCGTCAAAGCGATGCCGTCGTCGGCTCCGACAGCCGCGGCTTCGGCGGCGGCAAGCTGATCAACGGGCGCAAGCGGCACGTCGTGGTCGACAGCCTCGGCCTGCTGCTGTGGGTGATGGTCACCGCCGCGGACACCGGCGACCGCGCCGCCGCCCGGGCCCTGCTTGAGCAGGTGACCGACGCGCACCACCGCCTCGCCCTGGTCTAGGCCGACGCGGCCACACCGGCCCCCTCGTCGAGTACTGCCTGGCCACGCTCGCCCTGGTCCTCGCGATCGTCCAACACAGCGACGACACGCGCAGCTTCGTGGTCCTGCCCAAGCGGTGGATCGTCGAGCGCCTCTTCGCCCACCTGATGCGCACCCGCCGCCTGGCACGCGACTACGAACGCCGCACCACCAGCGCCGAGGCGATGGTCTGCTGGTCGATGACCCTGCTCATGACCTGCCGCCTCGCGCGGCCGCGGCCTTCGCGAGCATGAACCTGCCCGGCGCGGGTTCGTCCAGCCAGCCGCGCGCGACTAGGCGTTTCGCCTCCGACCGCAGTGCCTCCACCTTGGCCGGCACCGCGATGGACTGGCGGGCGCGGCGGAGCTGCCGCGGGGGGAGGTCGTGATCCCCGGTCGTCGTCATGGGCCGTAAACTATCAGGCAGCTTTCCTGATAGATAGAGGGTGTTCGATCTTCCGTCCATCCGGCCGCCTAGGATGACCCCGTGACCCCAACGGTTCCCGCCCCCTCCCCGGCCTCGCCGAGCACCGCCCGGGCGGTCAACGACCGGCTGGCGCTGCGGCTCCTCCAGGACCAGGGCCCCCTGACAGCCGCCCAGCTCAAGACGCTGACCGGCCTCTCGCGTCCGTCGGTCGCGGACCTGGTCGACCGGCTCGCGGCGGCCGGGATGATCAAGGTGGTGGGCGAGTCCGGCGTACAGCGGCGCGGACCCAACGCCCGCCTGTACGGCATCGTCGCCCGCCGCGCCTTCCTCGCCGCCCTCGACGTACGCACCGACAGCGCGACCGCGGTCGTCACCGACCTGGTCGGCCAGCCCCTCACCCGGACCCCGCTTCCGGTGGACGCGCCCGAGGCGGCCGTGGCCGAACTGCGCCGGGCGGCCCGCGAGGTGGGCGCGGCCGAGCTGCACACCGTGGCGGTCGGCGCGCCCGGCCTGGTGTCCCCGGCGACCGGCGAACTGCGCGACACCAGCGGCCTGCCGGCCTGGCACCGGGAACTGGTGGCCGCGCTCCAGCGGGAGTTGCCCGCCCGGATCCTGGTCGAGAACGAGACCAACCTCGCCGCCGTCGCCGAGCAGCGCTGCGGCGTCGCCCGGAACCTCGACTCCTTCGTGCTGCTCTGGCTGGGCGCGGGCGTCAGCGCCACAGTGGTCCTGGACGGCCGACTGCGCCGGGGCGCGTCCGGTGGCGCGGGCGAGATCGGCTTCCTGCCCGTACCCGGCACCGCCGGTCTGCCCTCCGCCACCGACTGCGGCGGCGGCTTCCACGCCCTCGCCGGGCGCGAGGCGGTGGCGTCACTGGCGGCGGAGCACGGGTTCGCGGGGCCGGTGGAGGAAGCGGTGGCGGGCGCTGCCGGCGAAGCCTTCCTGGAGGCCCTGGCCGAACGGCTCGCCCTGGGAGCGGCAGCCGTGGCGGCGGTGCTCGACCCGGGCTGTGTGGTCCTGGGCGGCGAACTCGGCCTCGCGGGCGGCCCCGCCCTGGCCGCCCGCGTCGCCACCCGCCTGTCGGCCCTCACCCCGGTTCCCACGGAGGTCAGGGCCACCACCCTCGGCGGCGACGCGGTCCTGGAGGGCGCCCGCCTGTCGGCCCGCGACGCGGCCCGGGAGGCGCTGCTCGGCGGGAGGTGAGGGACCCCAAGACCCCCACCCCGATCCCCGGCCGGCGCCGCCCGTTACCCCCGTCTCCCGGACGCGGCCAGGAACTCCTCGAACGTGCCCTTGCCCACCGCGTGGGACGGGGCCAGATTGCCGCCGCGCCTGAAGGCGGCGTAGGCCTTGCCCGCCAAGGGGACCGGGAGGACCGGGCGGCGGGAGCCGCGGTATGCGAGGTGGGTACGGACCAGGTCGGGGAGGGTGTGGGTCTCGGGGCCGCCCATGTCCGGGACGCGGATCGTCACGCCCAGGCCGGATTCCTCCAGCATCCGCTCGGCGTTGTACTTCACCTTGTAGTAGGGGGGACCACGTCCACGCCGACGATCGAGATATAGATGGCGCTTACACCGAGCGGTGCTGGGCTCACCGTTCGAGGTCCCATGAACGCTCGCTGCGAGGGGTGAGCCGCTGGGAAAACCTGGTCATGTTTCGGTGCCAACGTGCCGCTGAGGGAGGCGCCGATGCTGACTTTTGCTGACTTCCGGCGACTCGTAACGCTCTGACCTGCGGAAATGCTCTGAGATCCAATGGTTCTGGAACTGGATCGGACGGTCCCAAGAGGATATCGCACAGGCCCGCGAGGACTGGATGAACGGCACCCGCTTCGGCGAGGTGAAGGGCTACGACAGCGCTCCGATTCCGGCCCCGGAGCTGCCCCCAACTCGCTTGAAGCCTAGGGGAAGGGTGCGCTGAACTGCGCTGATCTCATCTCCGCAGGCATCAGGTGCGGCGGTTGTCGCCATTCCGCTTCCAGGGGCCTGGTGAAAGTTGGCGCGGCGTCTGGGTTGGCTTCTTGATCTTGAAGTCGAGCCTCATGTGTACCAAGCTGTGGTCAGGTCTAGTCGGACGAATGCTGACCCTTTGCTGACTCTACTGACGAGTAGTCAGATGCCTGGAGGGAGAGTCGGGAGGTTCCTCGTGGCAAAGGTGCGTCACGCAGAGGTGCCCGGTCGCGAACCGTTCGACTGCCACGGACAGGTCCAGTTCGACTTCCCCTTCAGGGTCGAGCCCGCAGTTGGCCCGCGGCGGAGGCCGGCATGCGAGGTTGTTGGCAGTCAACAAGGCGCCGTGTTGGAGCAGCCGCGGTCGCACCGGCAAGGCCCCATGCCTGGCGGCGTGTCCAGCGGGTGCCCACGGGTGCGGCGATTCTCATGTAGATCAGGCTGTGGCCGGGTCTGGCCGGGCGAATGCTGACTCCTCGTCTTCCCCGAGCGGCGGTGGGTCCGCTCGACGTTTGCGCACAGCATCAGCTGGGACAGGTGGCCGGGCCGGGTGTCGAGGACGCCGTGGAACTCGGTGAGGATGCGGGCGGCGAGCGTGGGGACGGGCAGGGATGCGGACCACAGGCAGGCGGCGTCGTAGCCGACGGGGGCGCGGCGCGGCCCCAGCTCTCCCAGTCGAGCAGGGTCAGGGTCGGGGCGGTGACGTTGGCCCAACCGATGTCGCCGTGCGCGCAGGCCCAGTCGGTGATCGTGGTGTCGACGGCGTCGCCGTAGACCTTGCGGATCCGGCCCGTTAGGTGCTCCTGCCGCATGCACGTCGGCCGGGAGATTTGGGTCCGTAGTCGGGCTTATGGACCACTCCATACAGGCCATGGTTGCCGTCGGGGTACTGGATGCCGTCCTCCCAAACGGTCACCAGAAGTTGCGGTAGACCTCGCGGGAGCGGAGGGTGCGAATTATGATGCGGCCTTCGTCAGGGCTGTGGTTCCTTCGGCGACACTGCGGATATGCAGCCCCCGTGTGGTAGTGAAACGGTCCAGCAGGGTGCTCGTCAGGCAGGTGTTGGCTGGTCGGCTGGCGTAGCGGCTGGTGGCCTTGGGCACCCGTGCCACGAGTGACCTCGGGACGCCTAGACCGTCGGCAATGGTCTCGGCCCAGTCGGCACGAGAGATCCGCTGCGGGCCGCCGAGGTGCAGGAGTGTCGGGGTCTTTGTGCTCAGTGAGGCAACAGTGACTGCCGCGAAGTCATCGACGAGGACGGGAGTACTCCACTGGTCTTGAGGGGCTTGTACGGGTTCTCCTTGCCGAAGACGGTGGGCGCAAGAGGCAAAGAAGTTCAGCCACTTGCTGTCGGGCTCGTCGCGTTCCCAACCATAGACAAGGCTGACACGCAGGATGGAAGCGGCCGGCGCAGCCTCAATGATCTCTTCAGCCAGCAGTTTTGGCGCAACCGTAGGCATTGGTCGGGTCCGGCGCTGACGCTTCGTGGTTGTCCCACGTGCGGCCGTTGAAGACATTGTCGGTGGAGATCAGCACCGTCCGGCATCCGGGGGCGGTGGTGGTGATGTTGATCGCAGCCGCTGTGTGCACCCGGGTGGTGCGGTCAGGGTTGTCCTCGCACCAGGTAACGTCGGAGGGGCCGTGCACAAGCACGATGGCATCCGGGTGGGTGCCCTCGATGGCTCGGGTACAGGAGTCGCGGTCTGCGGCGTCGAGCGCTATCCATGGTGCTGTCGTCTCTTGGGGGGGACGGCGGGAAGCGAGGATGGGGCTGCCGCCAACGTTGGTGACGCTAGTGCGTTGTGGCAAAGGGAGCCCCTGTTCGATGAGCAGGGGCTTCTTCGTGTTCGGAGCATGATCGTGGAGTGGTGGGGGCAGGCAGCGGACGGCTTGTCGTTGATCGAGGAGGGTGTGCGATGCC
>NZ_JAGGOY010000036.1:0-14830 GCF_018614095.1 Streptomyces sp. ISL-87
CCTCCGCCTTGCGATGCACCGCACCGGACGCCGCGCCCCGGCAAACCTTGCCGGTCACGGCACTAGTGCCGTGACCGGCAAGGTTCACCGGGTCGCGACGCTCCCCCAGCTACCGCTGGGAGGTGCCCCCAGGCACGGCGCCTCGCCGCGTTGTCGGACCGCGCAAGTACGTCGAGTACGAACCGCGGCCCTCCGCCTTGCGATGCACGGCACCAGACGCCGCTCCCTGATCCGGCCTGATCCGTAAGACACCCCCAGCCCCACCCCCTAGGGTCGACCGTATGAGTACGCAACTGACGGCCGGCGGTGCCGAGCTGACCATCGACCAGGAGAACGGCTGCCGGATCAGCAGTCTGCGCATCGACGGGACCGAGCTACTGCGCCAAGGCCCGAACTTCGGGGCCTTCCCGATGGTCCCGTGGTGCGGGCGCACCGGGTACGGGCAGTTCCGCGATGCCGGGGTGCTGCACCAGCTCCCGGTCAACCACCCCCCGCACGCCATCCACGGTTTCGGCCGCGACCACGCCTGGCGCCCGGCGCGCGTCACGGACACCGACGCGGCGTTCACCTTCGACCTGGCCGACCCCTGGCCGTGGCCCGGCCGGGTCACCCAGACCGTCGAGCTGACCGAGGACTCCCTCACGCTCGCCATGGGCGTCGAGACCTACCAGGACTCCTTCCCGGCCCAGGCCGGCTGGCACCCCTGGTTCCGCCGCAACCTGGGAACCGGCGGGGAGGACGTCCGGCTCGACTTCGAGGCCGCCTGGCAGGAGGAGCGCGGCGAGGACTACCTCCCGAGCGGCAACCGCATCGACCCGAAGCCCGGCCCCTGGGACGACTGCTTCGGGATGCCGGGCGGCATCGACGTCACCCTCACCTGGCCCGGAGCACTGGAAGTCAAGATCACCAGCCGCGACGAGTGGGTGGTCATCTACGACGAGCAGCCGGAGGCCGTCTGTGTGGAGCCCCAGTCCGGCCCGCCCAACGGGCTGAACACCCTGCCGCGCCTGGTCACCCCCGTCGACCCGCTCGAAATCTCCACCACGTGGACCTGGCGGCGGCTCGCCTAGCGCGCAATTAAGCTCGGGGGCATGAGTGACGAAGTCATGCCGTCAGGCACACGCGATGCGCTTCTGCAGCAGATCAAGGACAAGGCCGTCGTGCACGGCAAGGTGATCCTCTCCTCCGGCCGGGAGGCCGACTACTACATCGACCTCCGCCGGATCACCCTGGACGGCGAGGCGGCCCCGCTGGTCGGGCAGGTCATGCTCGACCTCACCGCCGAGCTCGACTTCGACTGCGTCGGCGGCCTGACCCTGGGCGCCGACCCCGTCGCGACCTCGATGCTGCACGCTTCCGCCGCGCGCGGTCAGCGCCTGGACGCCTTCGTCGTCCGCAAGGCGCAGAAGGCGCACGGTATGCAGCGCCGTATCGAGGGCACGGACGTGAAGGGCAAGCGCTGCCTGGTCGTCGAGGACACCTCCACCACCGGCGGGTCCCCGCTGACCGCCGTCGAGGCGGTCCGCGAGGCCGGCGGCGAGGTCGTCGCCGTCGCCACGATCGTGGACCGCGGCGCGGCCGAGGCCATCGCCGAGGCGGGCCTGCCGTACCTCACGGGCTACCAGCTCTCGGACCTCGGCCTGTCCTGACCGGCCTGTCCTGACCGGCCTGTCCTGACCGGCCCTGCCTTCCGCGAGGCCGCCGGAGCCGGTGACTTAAGGGCCCCCGGAGCTTCCGTGGCATGCCCTGACCTGCTTCTTTCCGGCCGGGCGGAATGTTTCACGTGAAACGTCCCACCCGGCAGGGGTGGAGTGTCTCGCGGAGTCTGGAAAGATAGGCGCGACGGTGACGTCGCCCCCAGGTCAGGGTCAGCAATCGCACACTCCCCGCACATCCAAGGAGCGGACAGATGCCCATCGCAACCCCCGAGGTCTACAACGAGATGCTCGACCGGGCGAAGGCAGGCAAGTTCGCCTACCCGGCCATCAACGTGACCTCGTCCCAGACCCTGCACGCTGCACTGCGCGGCTTCGCGGAGGCCGAGAGCGACGGCATCATCCAGATCTCCACCGGTGGTGCGGAGTTCCTGGGTGGCCAGCACAAGAAGGACATGGTCACCGGCGCGGTCGCCCTGGCCGAGTTCGCGCACATCGTCGCCGCCAAGTACGACATCACGGTCGCGCTGCACACGGACCACTGCCCCAAGGACAAGCTGGACGGCTACGTCCGTCCGCTGCTCGACATCTCCGCCGAGCGCGTGGCCCGCGGTGTGAACCCGCTCTTCCAGTCGCACATGTGGGACGGCTCCGCCGAGACCCTGGCCGACAACCTGGCCATCGGCCAGGAGCTGCTGGCCAAGGCCGCCGCCGCGAAGATCATCCTTGAGGTCGAGATCACCCCGACCGGCGGCGAGGAGGACGGCGTCAGCCACGAGATCAACGACGAGCTGTACACCACCGTCGAGGACGCGATCCGCACCGCCGAGGCCCTGGGCCTGGGCGAGAAGGGCCGCTACCTGCTGGCCGCCTCCTTCGGCAACGTGCACGGCGTCTACAAGCCGGGCAACGTCGTCCTGCGCCCCGAGCTCCTCAAGGACCTCCAGGCCGGTGTCGCCGAGAAGTACGGCAAGGCCTCCCCGTTCGACTTCGTCTTCCACGGCGGCTCGGGCTCCACGGCCGAGGAGATCGCCACCGCGCTGGAGAACGGCGTCGTGAAGATGAACCTCGACACCGACACCCAGTACGCCTTCACCCGCCCGGTCGTGGACCACATGTTCCGCAACTACGACGGCGTCCTGAAGGTCGACGGCGAGGTCGGCACGAAGTCGAAGTACGACCCCCGCACCTGGGGCAAGGCCGCCGAGGCGGGCATGGCCGCGCGTGTCGCCGAGGCGTGCGCCAACCTGCGCTCCACCGGTACCAAGCTGAAGTAGTACGCATCGGCTGGAAGGGGTCTGTAGGTCCGCTAAGGACCCGCAGGCCCCTTTCCGCATGTCCTGCTATCTTCCTCGGCGCAAGAACATACCGGTGGGCATGTATGGCTTCGGGGGCACGGAGAGGCGCCGCACATGAAGACGGAACGAACCCAGGTCAAGCAGGACCGGGCGGTGCGTACGCGGTGGGCGATCCTGGAGGCGGCGGCCGCCGTGTTCGAGGAACACGGCTACGACGCGGCCAAGCTCTCGGACATCGTCGACCTGGCCAACGTGACCAAGGGCGCGCTCTACTTCCACTTCGACTCGAAGGACGACCTGGCGCAGGCGGTCATCGACACCCAGGTCCAGGACGAGCCCTCGCCCCCGCCGCAGGAGCACAAGGCGCAGGAGTTCGTGGACCTCGGCATGATCTTCTCGCACCGGCAGAAGCACGCCGTGCTGATGCGGGCCACCGCCCGGCTCACGCTGGAGATGGCGGGCCGCGACCTCGACCACGCGGGCCCGTACCAGGCGTGGATCGACCTGCACGTCGCCGCCCTGTCGGACGCGAAGCGGCGCGGCGAGCTGCTGCCCAACATCGACCCGGTGGTGCCCTCGCGGATGATCGTCGGCGCGTACGCGGGGCTGAACATGATGTCGCAGGTGCTCGGGCTGGACCTGGACGAGCAGGTGTCAGCGCTCTACACGCACGTGATGCCGAACGTCGTGGTCCCGGCCGTGGCCAGCCGGCTGGACACCGCCGTCGGCCGCGGGGCGCGGGCGCTGTACGGGCCGCGGGGCAGCCACGCCTGCGACAGCGGATGCCCGACCGGAGTCCCGCTCGCGGCGGAGCCCTGCGGTTAGGGGGTGTCCGGCGGATCATGGCCGGGCCCGGGGCTTCACAGGCCGTGCCTCCCTCCACAGGCTGTGGAGGGAGGCGAAGGCAGAAGGCCGAGAACGCCGAGAACGCCGAGAAGCCCGACGACCTAGCCGATGAGCTCGGCGTAGGCCTCCTCGCTGCTGTCCTTGAGGAACTGGTTGCAGCGCTCGGCCTCTTCGGTCTCCTTGATCGCGCCGGCGGCGCGGCCGAGGGCGGCCAGGCAGCGCAGGAACCCGCGGTTGGCCTGGTGGTCCCACGGGATGGGCCCGTGGCCCTTCCACCCGGCGCGGCGCAGGGAGTCCAGCCCGCGGTGGTAGCCGGTGCGCGCGTAGGCGTAGGACTCCACCACGCGGCCCGCCTCGAAAGCCTCGTCCGCGAGGGCGGCCCAGGCGAGCGAGAAGGTGGGGAAGGCGGCGGCGACCTCGGCGGGCGCGGCGGACTCCTCGCCGAGCCGGCGGTAGGCCTCTTCGTTCTCCGGGAGGTACGTCGGGTCCGGTCCGCCCAGCAGGTTCTTGTGACTGTTCATGGGCGCCAGTCTGCCAGTGCCGGTCCGCCCTGCGAGGGTTCGGGCGTCCGGACCGCGTGAATGCCAAGGTCAAGATCTTCATCGCGGTCTTTTGCTGCACCGGCGGACATCCCGGGCATCGTCACCGGATATGACCAGTCATCAGTTGCAGCTGCTCTTCGTCGATCTCGCGCTCATCCTCCTGCTGGCGCGCGGACTCGGACAGCTGGCCGCACGCATCGGCCAGCCCCCGGTCACCGGGGAGATCCTGGCCGGCATCCTGCTCGGCCCGAGCCTGCTCGGGAGTTCCCTGAGCGGGACGCTGATGCCCGCCGACGTACGCCCACTGCTCGCGGGGATGGCCAGTCTCGGCGTCGCGCTGTTCATGTTCGGGGTTGGCCTGGAGGTCGAGGGCCGCACCCTGCGGGGCAACGGCCGGGTGACGGTCGCCGTGGCCGTCGGCGCGTCCGCCCTGCCCTTCCTCCTGGGCATCGGCCTGGCCTTCGTGCTCCTGCCCGGCCACGGCCCCGGCGGTGGACCCGGCCACGGCCACGGCGGTGGGCCGGTCGGTGGGCCGGTCGGTGGGCCCGGCCAGGGGAGCGGCAGTGTGGCGGCCTTCGTCGTCTTCATCGGGCTGGCGGTCTCGGTCACCGCGTTCCCGGTGCTCGCCCGCATCCTCGCCGACCGGGGCCTGAGCCGGACCGAGGTCGGCGGGATCGCCCTCGCCGCGGCGGCGATCGTCGACGTGGTCGCCTGGATGGCCCTGGCGGGAGTCAGCGCGTCGGTGGGTGCCGCGAGCAACCACTGGCAGATCCTGCTCCTGGCCCCCTACCTCCTGATCATGCTGTTCGCGGTACGCCCACTGCTCCGCCGCCTCCTGGCCCCGGAACCCCCGGCCGGACAGGACCAGCCTGAGCCCCAGCCCCAGCCCCAGCCCGAGCCCCAGCCCCGCCCCCTGACCCCGGCCCGTTTCGCCGCCGTCCTGGTCGGGGCCCTGCTCTCCGCGGCAGCCACCGAGGCCATGGGCCTGCACCACATCTTCGGCGCCTTCCTCTTCGGCGCGATCCTGCCGAGGGACGGCACCCAGGCCCTGCGCAAGGACCTGCACGACCGCACCGCCCACCTCACGGCGCTCCTGCTGCCCGTCTACTTCGCGGTCGCCGGCGCCCAGGTGAAGCTGGGCGGTATCGGCTTGACCGGGCTCGCGGAGCTGGCCCTGATCCTCGCCGTGGCCGTAGCGGGCAAAACGGGCGGGGCTTATCTGGGGGCCCGCTCCCAGAAGCTCCCTCCCCGCTCCGCCGCGTCCCTGGCCTCCCTGATGAACACCCGAGGACTCACCGAGCTGGTGGTCCTCGGCGTCGGACTCGAGCTGGGCCTGCTGGACGAACCCCTTTACGCCCTGTTCGTGGTGATGGCCCTGGTCACCACGATGATGACCGGCCCACTCCTGTCCCTCTTCCCTCCGCCGGAACACGCGGCGGGACGCACCCCGTACCCCTACCCCCCTGGCGTCAGGCGGCGAGACCGGCGAGATCGAGTCGGCTGAGGCGGTCCGGGTCCGCGAACACGTCGATGGCCAGGATCCGCCCGCCCGCCACGGTGAAGGACATGACGGACAACGGCCGCCCGCCCGCGGCGACCAGCACACCGGCCACCCCGTTGACCAGCACAGGCCGCACGAACGGCGACAGCCGCCGGTACGTCGCCGCCTGCGCGGCCACACTCTGCGCGCCGTGAAGCACGACCGTGTGGCGGGCGCGCGCGAAGCCGCCGTCGGAGCGCAGTACGACATCGGGGTCGAGCACGGCGACGAGCGCGTCGAAGTCGCCGTCGCGCGAGGCGGCGAAGAACGCGTCGACGGCTTCCCGCTGCCGGCTCAGATCCGGGTCGGGAGCCGGAGCCTGCCCCTGCACCCGGCGGCGCGCGCGGCTGGCCAGCTGCCGGGTCGCGGCCGGGGTCTTGTCGATCATCGGGGCGATCTCGTCGAAGGGCACGGCGAACATGTCGTGCAGCACGAAGGAGAGCCGCTCGGCCGGGGCCAGCGATTCGAGTACCACCAGCAACGCCAGCCCCACCGAGTCGGCCAGCATCACTTCCTGCTCGGGGTCGACCACGCCCTCGCGGCTGAGGACCGGGTCGGGCATGCGCGTCTCAAGGGGCTCCTCGCGGCGCGCCTCGCGCGAGCGCAGCATGTTCAGACACACCCGCCCCACCACTGTCGTCAGCCACCCGGCCAGGTTCTCGACGTCGCTGGTGTCGGTCCGGTTGAAACGCAGCCAGGCTTCCTGAACGGCGTCATCGGCCTCGCTCAGAGAGCCGAGCATCCGGTAGGCAACGGCTCGAAGATGAGTCCGATGCTCCTCGAAGCGACCTATCAGCAGAAAACTTTCGTCCACCTGTCACATTCCTTCCGCGTGGGGGGTCACATCAGTAGACCCACGAACCCAACGGTACGAACGAATTGGAGATGACAGTGACGACCTCACCCATCCTGGTCACCGGCGGCACGGGCAAGCTCGGAGCGCACGTCGTCCCACTCCTCCGCGCGGCCGGCCGCGACGTACGCGTTCTGAGCCGGAGCACGCGTCCCGCGACCGAGGGCATCGAGTACGTCGCCGTAGACCTGATGAAGGGCGAAGGCATCGACGCGGCCCTGGCCGGCGTCGAGACCGTCCTGCACCTGGCGGGCGGCACCAAGGGCGACGACGTGGTCACGGGCAACCTGGTGGCGGCCGCGAAGCGCGCGGACGTCAAGCACATCGTGTACATCTCGGTCATCGGCGCGGACACCATGCCGCTGGGCTGGTTCAAGACCCAGCTCGACGCCGAGAACGCCGTCACCCAGTCGGGTATCCCGTGGACGATGCTCCGCGCCGCCCAGTTCCACGACATTGTGCTGATGATGGCCGAGAAGATGGTCAAGATGCCGATCATCCCCGTCCCGGGCGGCCTGACCTTCCAGCCGGTGGACTCCCGCGAGGTGGCGGCCCGCCTGGTCGAGCTGACCCTGGGCGCCCCGGCCGGCAAGGTCCGCGACCTGGCCGGACCCAAGGTCTACCCGCTGGGCGACCTGCTGCGCGACTACATGCAGGCCCGCGGCAAGAAGCGTCCGCTGATGCCGATGCGGATGCCCGGAAAGGCCGGCAAGGCCTACCGCGCGGGCGACAACCTGGCCCTGAAGGGCAACGATGTCGGCCTGCGCACCTGGGAGGCCTTCCTCAAGGAGCGTGTGGGCTAAACGCGGGCTAGAGACGACATCGCCACAGCGGTTGACCAGATGGAGGAACCTCACTCTTTCCCTTTCCGGAGAGGGAAAGCCTGAGTTCTTCCCCACGGGAGCGCCGCCAGCCCTAGAGGGCACAGCTTGTCCGTGTTTATGATGCGGACAGGGGACCGGGGCTCCACTTACCCAATCGGAAGGAGCGGACCGCTACCCGGAAGCACGTGTCGAGGAGACAGCGATGTCGCAAAACCTTGATGCCTCCGGAGCCGGTTCGGACACCCCGAACCTCGACTTCGATGGCACGACCCCCTACGAGGACTACGTCCAGGCGGACGTCCTCACCCACCTCCAACACCTCCGTTCGGACGACCCGGGCGAGATGGTCTTCCTGGTGACGACCCAGGTCATGGAGCTGTGGTTCACCGTCATCGTCCACGAGTGGGAGACGGCCGCGAAGGCCCTCCGCGAGGACCGCATCCCCGTCGCGATGGATGCGCTGAAACGTTCCCTCCGCGAACTGGAGGCCCTCAACGCCTCCTGGCGCCCCCTCGCCCAGCTCACCCCGGCGCAGTTCAACGCGTACCGCGCCGCCCTCGGCGAAGGTTCCGGTTTCCAGTCGGCGATGTACCGCCGGATGGAATTCCTGCTCGGCGAGAAGTCGGCCTCCATGCTGGTCCCGCACCGCGGCGCGCCCCGCGTCCACGCGGAACTGGAGAAGGCCCTCCACGAGCCCAGCCTCTACGACGAGGTCCTGCGCCTCCTGTCCCGCCGCGGCCTCCCGGTCCCGGCGGAGGTCCTGAACCGCGACCTGGCCCAGCGCTACGAGCCGTCGCCCGAGGTCGAGGCCGTCTGGACGGGCCTGTACGCCGCCCCGGACGCCCAGCCCGACCTCCACCGCCTCGGCGAGGTCCTCACGGACGTGGCCGAACTGATCTGGCGCTGGCGCAACGACCACCTGGTGGCCACCCGCCGCGCGATGGGCGCCAAAACCGGCACGGGCGGCTCGGCCGGCGTGACGTGGCTGGAGAAGCGCGCCCAGAAGAACGTCTTCCCGGAACTCTGGACGGCGCGCAGCCATGTCTGAGCCGACGAACTCCGCCAGTCCAGCCCCGCCGGCGTTTGAGGCGCCGGGTCTGGGGCGGAGCCCCAGCAACGGCGGCGCACCTACGGGCTCTGGGGCGCAGCCCCAGTTCCGGGAAGGGGCGGGTACGGGAACAGGCCCGCAGGGCCCGGACCTGTCCACCCGGGCCGCAGCCATGGACGCCGCCGACGACCTCGGCAAACTCCGCGACCGCTTCACCCTCCCCGACGGCGTCGTCTACCTGGACGGCAACAGCCTCGGCGCCCTCCCCACCGGCGTCGCGGACACCACCGCGGACGTGGTCCGGCGCCAATGGGGCGAACTCCTCATCCGCTCCTGGGACGAGTCCAACTGGTGGACCGCCCCCGAGCGCATCGGCAACAAACTCGCCCCCCTCATCGGCGCGGCCCCGGACCAGGTCGTCGTAGGCGACTCCACCAGCGTCAACCTCTTCAAGGCCCTGGTCGGCGCCGCCCGCCTCGCCCCGCCCGGCCGCACCCGGATGCTGGTCGACGCGAACACCTTCCCCACGGACGGCTACATCGCCGAATCCGCGGCCAGGATGACGGGCCTGAAGATCGTCCCGGTGGACCCGCCCCACGCCGCGGAGGCAATGGGCCAGGACACCGCGGTCGTCCTCCTCAACCACGTCGACTACCGCACCGGCCGCCTCCACAACCTCCCCGCCCTCACCGCCGCGGCCCGCGCGACCGGCGCGATCACGGTCTGGGACCTCTGCCACTCCGCCGGCGCACTCCCCGTCAACCTCGACGCCAACAGCGTCGACCTCGCCGTCGGCTGCACCTACAAGTACCTCAACGGCGGCCCCGGCTCCCCGGCGTACCTCTACATCGCCGCCCGCCACCAGGCCGCCTTCGACTCCCCCCTCCCCGGCTGGAACGGCCACGCGGACCCCTTCGCGATGACCTCCGGCTACACCCCGGCCCCGAACGCCGTCCGAGGCCGCGTCGGAACCCCCGACATCCTGTCCATGCTCGCGCTGGAGTCCGCCCTCGACGCCTGGGACGGCGTCTCGATCGAGGCCGTGCGCGCCAAGTCCCTCGCCCTGACGGACTTCTTCCTCGACCGCGTCTCGGCGTACGTCCCGGAAGGCGCGGTCGAACCCGTCACCCCGGCCGACCACGCACACCGCGGCAGCCAGGTCTCCCTGCGCACCGAAAACGCCCGTGCGGTCATGGACGAGCTGATCTCCCGCGGCGTCATCGGGGACTTCCGCGCCCCCGACGTCCTGCGCTTCGGCTTCACCCCGCTGTACGTCGGTTTCGCCGATGTGGAGCGTGCGGCCCGGACACTGGGTCACATCTTCGGGTGACGTAGCGGCGAAACGTCACCTCACAGGGCGATACAGGCGCGGGCGGGGCTACGGCTCCGCCCGCGCCTGTATCGCCTGCGATGCCACCGGGCCCGCCACGGAACGCCGCGTTCCAGCCTGATACGGTCCCGCTCTGCCGGAACACCGGAACACGTGTCCCCGCGGTCCCCACTGTCCCACGCGTTACCGAGAGGTTGAGCCGATGACGGACCCCGCAGTCGAACGGGACGCCGCCGAGGCCGCCTCGGCCTTCGCCCACCCGCCGGTCGGACCGGATGCGAGCGCCGCGTACGGGGAACACCCCGACCAAGTGGTCGACTTCTACGCTCCGCGCGGCGACACCACACACGCCACGGGCTCGGCCCCGCTGGTCGTCGTCCTGCATGGCGGCGCCTGGCGGGCCCCGTACGACCGGCAGCACATCACCCCCTTCGCGGATTTCCTGGCCCGGCAGGGTTTCGCCGTGGCCAATGTCGAGTACCGGCACGGCAGTTCGCTCCCGCGCCAGGGGGGTGAGGGGCCGGTTGCCGGGCGCTGGCCCGAGACCTTCGATGACGTGGCGGCGGCGATGGACGCCCTCCCGGGGCTGGCGGGGAGGGCGCTGCCGCAGGCCGATGTCCGCCGCATGGTGGTCACCGGCCACTCCGCGGGCGGCCAGCTCGCCCTGTGGGCGGCCGCCCGGCACGTCCTGCCGGCGGATTCCCCGTGGAGGCTGCCTTCCCCGCCGCAGCTGCGCGGCGTGGTGGCGCTGGCCCCCATCGCGGATTTCACGGTGGCGGAGGATCTGGGGGTGTGCGGGGGCGCTTCCGCTCAGTTGCTGGGCGGGAAGGAGTACTTCGCGGGGCGCCTGCCGTACGCCGATCCGGCGGCGCTGCTGCCGACGGGCATCGCGACGGCGATCGTGCAGGGGCGGGACGACATCGTGGTCCCGGAACAGGTGGCGGAGTCGTATGTCGCGGCTGCGGCTCAGGCCGGTGAACTGGTCGGGCTGACGCTGCTGGACGGGGTCGGGCACTTCCCGTTGATCGACCCGGCGGCGGATGCGTGCGCGGTGGTCTCCGAGGAGATCTCGCAGCTGGCCTGGTAGAGCCCGGCGGCCCGGTGCAGGAGCAGGGCGTGCACGAACCGGTCCTCGGTGGTGGGCTTGCACCTCCAGGCCAGGGGCCAGGCCCCTTCGAGGGCGGGTACGGGGATGTACGTGGCCCGGCGGGGGCCCGAGGTGAGGCGGGTGAATCCGGGGGGCCAGATCCGGTAGGCGGCGCTGCCTACGGGGATCAGGAAGTACACCGGGCGGCGTCCGTTGCTCTGCGTGAGGATCGGGCCAGGGTCACCGCCTGTGAGCGTGACGAGGAGATCGGCGAGGTTCCGCCCGGTGTCACCGTCCACGCGTAGGGCGTCAAATTGCACCCCTGCCTTGCGGATTCCGATGCCGGTGGCCGGAATCCAGCTGGGGGTGGGGGAGTTGGGGGCGGTGAGGCCGTGACTTTCGGTGTTCATGGGGACAGCTTGATGGGTCAGGTCTACCGTTTTCCAGAGAGCGGACTCGACTGCCGAATCGGTAGAAATTCGGGCTGCGCTGGTTGAGTCTGGTTGAGTCCGGTTGAGTGGGGTGGTGTCCTCCGTGGCCAAGGCAGCCAACAAGGAGACGGCGGGTGGTGCGACGCGTCTCGTCTCCCATCTGGCCCGCGCGTTCAGGGAGCGGGAGCGGCTGACCCAGAGGGAATTGGGGGCGATGCTGGGCTACTCGGGCGCGGCGATCAGCGCGCTGGAGACGGGGGCGCAGCCGGCGAGCGACGAGATGCTGATCAAGCTGGAAGCGGTGATCGGGGGTGGGATGGGGGTGTTCGAGGCGGCACGGGAGCTGGTGCGGCTGGACAAGTACCCGGCGCACTTTCAGGACTTCGTCGTGATCGAACAGAAGGCCCTGAGTCTGTACTTGTTCGAGACCCAAGTGGTCTACGGCATGTTCCAAACTGAGCCCTACGCCCGGGCGATGATCGCGGGCGGCTTCCCAGTGCTCTCAGATCAGCGGGTTGAGGAACTTGTCGAGGCTCGGATGGCGCGCACGATGCTCTTCGACCGAGACCCTGTGGCCCTCATCGAGCTCATCCTGGATGAGTCCGCGCTGCGCAGAGACATCGGAAGTAAGGCCATCATGCGCGAGCAGTACCGTCATTTGGCCCAACTCGCCCAGCGCCGCAACGTCACGGTGCAGGTGCTGCCCTTCGACTGCGGGCTCACGGGGGAAAACCCTGGTGTGCGCGGAGGGATGTATCTCGCCGAAACCCGCCGGCATGAACGGCTCGTCTACATGGAGCAACAGGACGAGAGTCTGTTGATCAGCGATCCCACAAAGGTGAGTACCTACTCCCAGCGGTATGCGAAGATCCGCGCACAGGCCCTTGGCCCACGTGAATCGCTGGGCCTTATCGAGCGGTTGGCGGGAGATCAGCAATGAGCGGGACCCTGCGGTGGTTCAAGTCCAGCTACAGCAATGACAGCGGGGGCGCCTGCATCGAGGTGGCCTACGACTGGCACAAGTCGAGCTACAGCGACTCCAGCGGCGGCGCGTGCGTCGAGGTGGCCGCCTGCACTCACGCAGTCCACGTCCGGGACTCCAAGAACCCCACCGGCCCAACCCTCGCCGTAGCCGCCCCGGTCTGGGCCGACTTCGCCGGCTGGGCCGGCCGCTAGGCCATTTCCTTCGGATTACCTCGCTGACCAGATGAAGGTGGCGGCGAGGTGGAGTCCTGCGAGGTAGATGGTGGCGGTCTCGTCGTAGCGCGTGGCCAGGCCGCGCCACTGCTTCAGCTTGTTGAGGCAGCGTTCGACCGTGTTGCGGAGCTTGTAGGCCTCGCGGGTCGAAGGCCGGCGGTCTGCCGCCGTGCCTGCCGAGACGTTTGCGATTGGCGGCCTAGTCGGCGGGCCGCGGGTTCACGGCCCGGATTCCACGGCGACGCAGGTGGTGGCGGATCGCGTAGGATGAATATGATTTGTCCGCCAGGATCGCGGCCGGTGTCGTTCGCGGCCTGCCTACCGGAGGCGCTGCCCCTCTCCCGAGATCTGGTCGCAGCAGGTCAAGGCATGACCTCGGACCTGATCCTTTGAGGCGGGACACCAGCTTCGGGCCGTGTCCCAACCTTTGTCCGTGGAAAGTCTGGCCGGCTGCGGCGGCCGCTTGGCTTCGAGCTCGACACATCGATGTGGATCACTGACGTTTGACCGCGGTCAAAGGTTCGCCGCCATCTGTGAGGGAGGCTCGCCTCGCTCGCCGCAGCCGCCGTCCTTGCCCGTCTGTACCCCACGCAGAGGAGTCGCCGTCATGAGCGGTAAGCAGGACAAACGTCAGGAGCCGAGCAAGGGCCGCGAGGCACAGGGTCACCAGCGCCCCGGAGACCCCGCGCACCCTCAGCCGGGCAAGACGTCCCGCGAACAGGAACAGAAGCAGGGCCAGAAGCAGGGCCAGAAGGAGACCTCGCGCCGCCGCGAAGACGACCTGCTGCGCGAAGAGGACCTGCACGACGAGACCCTCTGACCAGAGAACCACTCGCCCACACGCACAGAGCCCGGCCGGTCCGCAGTCACCCCGGCCGGGCTCTGTCATGTCCTGCCCGACGCGACCTCGAGGCTCGCAGCGGGACGGGGGAGACGGCCCTGCATCCGAGGCGGGTTGCTGTTTCCACGGCCGCCACGCGCTCTCCACTTGACGACACAACGGATTCGCACGGGCGTGCGGCACTGCGGCTTCCTGACGTTACGTCACTCACATAGACCATTTTTTCTGATTTATGGCCCATTGCTGCGAAATATGCGTGACTACCCCCGCGTGACGGCGTAACACTACCTCGGGCAGGGAGCCGCTCTCGAAGGCCCCGCTCAGGGGGAGCCTGCGCGCCTGCGCAGGCAGGGGCTTGCGGCCCTGAGTAGCCATCGTCGCGGGCGCTCGGGAACCTCCTCCGGGAGGACTGAGACCCGAAGCAACAAGAAAGGTCCTGCTGTGGCATTGGATGTCATCCGGTCGGGTCCACCCGACAAAAGGCCTCGACGCAGTCTGTTCAAACGGGGAGTCCTCGTCCTGCTCCCCGCAGCGCTCCTGGCGGCGGCAACCCTGGTCCCGAACCTCGCTCACGCCCTGGAAGCCCCCGTGGGACTGGGGACCGCCACCAATTACGCGGTCCTGGCCGGTTCAACGGTCACCAACACGGGCCCCACCGTCATCAACGGAGATCTGGGGCTCCATCCGGGCACATCGGTAACCGGCTTTCCGCCCGGCATCGTCAACGGAACGCAGCACATCACCGACGCCGCCGCCGCTCAGGCGAAGTCCGACCTCGTCGTCGCCTACAACGACGCGGCAAGCCGGGGACCCGGCACCGCCACTTCGGCCGATATCGGCGGACAAACGCTGGCGCCCGGCGTCTACACGGCCTCGTCGACACTGAACATCACCGGAACGGTCACTCTCGACGGCCAGAACAACCCCGATGCCGTCTTCATCTTCCAGATCCCCTCGACCCTGATCACGGCTCCGGCGAGTGTCGTGGCCCTCATCAACGGGGCAAATGCCTGCAACGTGTTCTGGCAGGTGGGCAGCTCTGCCACCATCGACACGAACTCCCAGTTCAAGGGCACCATCCTGGCCCTGACGTCCATCACGCTGAACACCAGCGCCGTGATCGAAGGCCGCGCCCTGGCGCGCAATGGCGCGGTCACGCTGGACACCAACACCATCACGAGGGCGGCCTGCGCCGTTGGCCCGCCTGGGCCTCCCGGACCGACCGGCTCGCCTGGCCCGACCGGCTCGCCTGGCCCGACTGGGCCTCCCGGACCGACCGGCTCGCCTGGCCCGACCGGCTCTCCCGGCCCGACCGGCGCTCCCGGCCCTGACGGCAGC
>NZ_JAGGOY010000036.1:14931-124666 GCF_018614095.1 Streptomyces sp. ISL-87
CCCGACCGGCTCCCCCGGTGCCCCCGGCCCTGACGGCAGCCCCGGCGCCCCCGGCCCGACCGGCTCTCCTGGCCCCGTCGGCTCCCCCGGACCCGCCGGACCTGCCGGACCCGTAGGACCGGCCGGACCGGCCGGACCCGCCGGACCGGCCGGACCCGCAGGGCCCAAGGGGCCTCGCGGCGACAAGGGTGAAAAGGGTGACTCGGGCGATGACGGCCACGGTCACGACGACGAGGGCGACGAGGGCGACCACGGTCACGACGACGAGGGCGACGAGGGCGACCACGGTCACGACGGTCACGACCACGGCAAGCCCGGCCACGGTCACGACGGTCACGACCACGGCAAGCCCGGGCACGGTCAGGACGGTCCCGACCAGGGCAAGCCCCCGTGGGCCGACTTCCTGCCGGGCGGCCTCGGCGATGCTCTGGGCCACATCGGTTCCGGGCGCACCGCCAAGAACGTCAACTTCACCCCCGTAAGCGCCGCCACCGGCCTGCAGTCGAAGGAGACGTCGCCGGCCCTCGCCGCGACCGACTCGAGCAGCGAGGTCGGCATCATGGCCGCCACTACAGCCGCGCTGGCATTCGTCGGAGGCTCGGCCTTCTTCGCCATTAGGCGGACCCGGGGAGGTGCAGCAAACCGACAGGACTAGCCCTTCACAGGTAAGGGCTGACGCTCGGCCAACCACATAGGCCGTCCGATCCGCCATTCGGCAGCTGAGCCCCTGGACACATCGTCCGGGGGCTCAGTGGCGCTCACGGGCTCGGCAGGGACAGCGCGCGGGCATCTGGCCACGGTTCTGGGCCGGCGTACGCCCTGATGGCTTCCTCGATGAAATGCCGGGTACCGTCCGGGCTCAGCGCCTTGGCCTGCAAGTGCGCATACATGTCGCTGTAGCGTCGCACGTCGGATCGTTTCTCCAGATAGAGGTCGCTGGTGAACCTCTCCAGATACACCACGCTCACATCGGTGGTGTCGGCGAACTCGAGCAGCGAGAACTGTCCCGAGACGCCTGGGTGCGCACCCACATCGTGAGGGAGAACCTGCATGGTGATGTGCGGCTGGGCGCTGAGGCGGGTCAGATGGTCCAGCTGCTTGCGCATGACCTCGCGGCTGCCCACGACGCGCCACAGCGCCGATTCGTCCAGCACGGCCCATAAGCGCAGCGGGTTGCCCGGGGCGCGCAGCCGGTCCTGGCGCCGCATCCGCACCTGGAGGCGGGTGGCGGCCTGCTCGGCAGTGGCGTGAGGGATCGTTCCTGCGATGACCGCCCGTGCATAGGCGGGGGTCTGCAGCAGGCCGGGGACCACCAGGGGCTCGTAGAACCGGATCGCGGCCGCCTCGGCCTCCAGGCCGATGTAGGCGCCGTACGGGATGTCGTCATAGGCGTTCCACCAGCCCTGCTGACCCGATTCCCTGGCCATCTGCAGCAGATGGTCAACGCGCCGCTGATCCCGGACTCCGTACAGCTCGCAGAGATCTCGCACATCGCGCGGCTTGATGGGTCGGCGGCCGTTCTCCAGCAGACTGATCTTGGGCTGGGAGATCAGCAGGCGTGCCGCCACCTGCTGCGTCGTCATACCGCTGACCTCCCGGAGCCGACGCAGCTCCGCCCCCAGTCGGCGCCTGCTGACGGTGGGATTGACAGTGACACCCACGGGGCGTGTACCTCCGCTTCAAGAACCTTGCGCTGGCGAGCAGATTGCCACGGCCAGAGCAGCTGGATCCGTCTTGGCCCCCCGTGTCATGCAGGGCGATTCGCGCCGGGCGCAGAGCGACCTGAACTTCGTATTGCATCTCACCCGGCTGACCGTATTTTCCGGTTGCAATAAATAAGCGGATGAACCGCAATTCGATACAGCTTTCTGCGCAATGTGCAAGCGTCGGCGAGGCTGCCCCATGTGATCCGGCTGCCCCGCTTCGACCTTGCCCTTGTCGCGATCGCCGTCACGGTCCTGTCGGTCGGGGCGCGCCGGACGACGCCGGCTGCCCGGCCCACATCGTCACGAAAAGTTCCTTATGTCAGAGATGAGCCCCAGGCGTAACATGAGAGATGGGCCATTGCACTCTCACGTGTGGCGGCCTGGAAGGGCGGCCCCGGCGTGTGAATGTGCCGGGGCCGTTGTGGCATCGCCGTACGACGGTCCCGGCGAGCGCACCGCCGCCACCTCCTCGCGGTCGAAGGCCGGGGGGCGACCTCCGCGGCTGCCCAGCCGCTTTCGGTTCGCGGCCTGATCGGCGGGCTGCGGGATAACGGCCCGGATCCCGCGCCGACGCAGATGAGATCGGATCGCGGGACGAATACGCCTTGTCGGCCAGGACCACGGCCGGTGTGGTCCCGGGCGGCCCGACGGGCGTGGGCACCGGTGAGCGGGCTATGACCCTAGGCCAAGGCCGCGCGGAGGTCCGCGATCTCGTAGCCCCGCGTGTGGATGAGGTCGATGATGTCCGGCAGGGCAAGGGCGTCGATGACGTCGCCGTGTCGTTCCGGCGTGCCCATGTGCATCTGCACGATCTGCCCCGGGACCAGGGTGTCCGCCACGCGGGTGACCGCCTCGGCCGTGGTCATACCGCCCTCGGTGCCGACGTAGCCACGGGTGTCGGTGGTGAACTCGACGTTCGTCCATCCACGGGCGTTGGCGGCGGCGATGCCCTGCTCGGTGGTCTCGCTGTACGGGAAGCGGAAGAACGGCGCCGGGGTGGTGCCGCTCGCGGTGCGGATGGCCTGGTCGGCGCGGTCCATCTCCTGCTCGGCCTCCCGACGGGTGATGTCCCGGAAGTCGGGGTGGGTGTGGGAGTGGTTGCCGATCCCGTGCCCGGCGGCGGTGATGGCGCGCAGGGCCTGGGGGTGGGCTTGCGCGAACTCACCCGTGACGAAGAACGTCGCCGGCGCACGGTGACCTCGCAGGACCGTGAGGACGCTGTCGAGGCCGTCCTCGTTCCAGGCGGCGTTGAACGTGAGGGCGGTGATGCGCTGCTCGGTGGGGATGAGCCGGACCTCCTCACCGTCCAGGCCGGCCGCTACGGCGGGCGGAGCCGCCAGCGTGGCGGCGAGCGCCAGCAGCGCCGAACGTCTCGTGATCGGGGCGGCGGAGAGGGGTTGTCGTCGCACGGGGCTCCCAGGCTCGTCGGGGCGGGCCCGGTCGATCGTGGCCCGGGCCGGGATGCGGGCCGTGGAGGCCGCCACGGCGCGCGAAGCACGCCCGGCATCGCGTGCGAGCCGCGCGCGCTCGGCCGTTCGGGGTTGCGGGAGCAGGGTTCCCGGATCCGGTATCGCACACGCCCCCCGGGGGACCGGCCGTGCCTCCGCCGTCCCCTCCCGCACCCTTTGTGGTCAGGCGCCCCAGATCGCTACGCGCTCCTGTTGCCCGGCGCCTGCGGCCCGTCCGTGGCCGGACATAAGCCGCCAACGATCGCTGCGGGGCTCCTCCAACTCGGCGGCTGCGGCTCGGCGGCGAGTCGGCTTGGTGCGTGGGGGTTCTCGGGGGAGGGTTCATAGAACCAAGATCAACATGGTGTCTACGGCACCAGAACACAGGGGGAAGACTGTGCAGATCCGCAGGAAGATAGCCGCAGCTGCCGTGACGATGGCTGTGGCCGGTACCGGCCTGATCGCCGGGACCGGGTCGGCCTGGGCCGGGACCAACGGCCAGCAGATCCAGATCGACGACGCGTCCGGTCGGGCCCAGTCGGTCTACATCAAGGGGCCCAACCAGAACGGCGTCACGGTGGGGCACTGCTTCAACGTGAACCGGGACTCCACCACGCCACTGGGCGGCTGGTGGTGGAAGGGCTCCGTAGAGGTCACCGCCTACACCTACAACAACTGTGGTGGCGGTCGCTTCTACACCCGTTCTGCCTGGATCGACACCACGCAGAGCTGGGGTGACTTCCAGGTCGTCTCGGTCAACTGACCGACCCACGGCGCACACCGCCCCGGCCACCGCGAGGTGGCCGGGGCGGTTCCGTACCTCCACCACGAAGGTGCCACGCACCGAATGGTGATAGCTCTACGCATGACCAGCCCAGACGGCCCGCAGACGCTGAGGGCGAGGAGCGCGTAGCGATCTGAGGCGGCTTAGACCGACCGGCAAATGGATCATTTGACGCGGCGTCGGATCGTCGGGTCGGAGTATCCGGCTGTGGAGATGCGTTCGTAGCCGGAGCCGTGGAGGACCGGTGCGAGCACGTTGTGCTCGAAGACCGTCATCGCGTCCCGCTTCCTGGCGGGTCCTGCGCCGCGCGCGGTGCGACGTCACCCGCGATGACATGACGCCTCCTCAGTCGCACAGGGCTGCCGTCCGCGCCTTCATCAGTCCCTCGCTCAGCGGGACGGGCCGCTCATCCTTCAGGTCCGCGCCGAGGTCGTAGACATTGACGGCGAGTACCAGCTGTCGCTCACCGTCGGCGGTGGTGAGGGCCACGCTGGTGAAACCGGGTCCGGCGCCGTCGGTCTCCCAGACACCGACCGGCTTGGTGTCCGGCTCCGAGCCACATCGCACGTCCATGCGCTGCACGCCGAGTCCGTACGCCGGCGCTTTGGGGAACTGCACCGTGTTCAGGACCGCGTCATCCCGATGAACTGCAGGAAGGGCGACAAGGCGTCGATGGCGCGCCCGTTCGGCAGGAGCGGGTAGCGATCTGGGGCGGCTTTTCGCGCTGCGTCCGGGGGGAATGACTGGCGCCGCTCGGTCGGGAACAAGTCCCCCTGGGCGGCCCCAACACCTCGGCTGCTTGATCCCGTTCGGCGGCCCGCCTCCGGGCCCCGCCCGGCACAATGGATGCCGGGCACTGGTGAGGGGCGGGGTGCATGACCAGGTGGGGGCTGCTCGTCGAGCAGAATCTCGGTTACGGCCACGGGGGGCGGACATGGTCCGCCGGGGTACTGGGCCACGTAGACGGGACGCGGGACGAGGCACTCGCGGAGCTTCGGCGGCGGGCCGAGCGCTTCGAGCCCCTGCATCCCGCGAAGCCGAAGCGGCGGGTGCTGTACCGGGACGGCGACGGGTTCCTGCTGGTGCTCGACGGTATGTGGGAGGCCTTCCACTGCCGGTTCACCGTGGCGGAGCAGCTCTACGACAGCGCCGCCCTCAAGCCGCTCCCGAACCCGCCCCCGAGCCGGAACTCCCGCCACCTCCGCCGCCGCTCCCCCCGCCCCCGCCGAAGGCGTGGGACGCGGACGTGCCCGAACGCCCCGAGTGGCTCGGCCGGGCGGGCCTCCCGTAAGACACCCCGTGGTACGACGAAGGGGTGAGGCGCGCCTCACCCCTTCGTCGTCCGCGGATCGTCCTAGAGGAACGAGTTGATCTCGATCGTCTCGGTGCGGCCGGGGCCGACGCCGATCGCGGAGATCGGGGCGCCCGACATCTCCTCCAGCGCCTTCACGTACGCCTGCGCGTTCTTCGGCAGGTCGGCGAAGGTCTTCGCCTTCGTGATGTCCTCGGACCAGCCGGGCAGGTTTTCGTAGATCGGCTTCGCGTGGTGGAAGTCCGTCTGCGAGTACGGGAGCTCCTCGACGCGCTTGCCGTCGATCTCGTACGCGACGCAGACCGGGATCTGCTCCCAGCCGGTCAGCACGTCCAGCTTGGTCAGGAAGAAGTCGGTCAGGCCGTTCACCCGCGTCGCGTAGCGCGCGATCGGGGCGTCGAACCAGCCGCAGCGGCGGTCGCGGCCGGTGGTGACACCGCGCTCGCCACCGATGCGACGCAGGTCCTCGCCGTCCTGGTCGAACAGCTCGGTCGGGAACGGGCCCGCACCCACACGCGTGGTGTAGGCCTTCAGGATGCCGATCACGCGCGAGATCTTCGTCGGGCCGACGCCCGTACCCGTGCAGGCGCCACCGGCCGTCGGGTTCGACGACGTGACGAAGGGGTACGTGCCGTGGTCGACGTCGAGCAGGGTGCCCTGGCCGCCCTCGAAGAGCACGACCTTGTCCTCGTCCAGCGCGTTGTTGAGGATCAGGGTGGTGTCTGCGACGAAGCGCTTGATCTGCTCTGCGTACTGGAGCATCTCCTCGACGATCTGGGCGGCGTCGATCGCGCGGCGGTTGTACAGCTTCGCGAGGAGCTGGTTCTTGCCCTCCAGCGCGGCTTCGACCTTCTGGATGAGGATCGACTCGTCGTAGAGGTCCTGGACGCGGATGCCGACGCGGTTGATCTTGTCCGCGTAGGTCGGGCCGATGCCGCGACCGGTCGTTCCGATCTTGCGCTTGCCGAGGAATCGCTCGCCGACCTTGTCGAGAGTGACGTTGTACGGCGTAATGAGGTGCGCGTTGCCGCTGATGAGCAGCTTGGAGGTGTCGATTCCGCGCTCGTTCAGGCCGCGCAGCTCGGAGAGCAGTACGGACGGGTCGACCACGACACCGTTGCCGATGACCGGGGTGCATCCGGGGGAGAGGATGCCGGAAGGGAGAAGGTGCAGTGCGTACTTCTGGTCGCCTACGACAACCGTGTGGCCGGCGTTGTTGCCGCCCTGGTAGCGCACTACATAGTCAACGGATCCACCGAGCAGGTCGGTGGCCTTTCCCTTGCCCTCGTCACCCCACTGAGCTCCGAGCAGCACAAGAGCGGGCACAGGCGTACACCTCTTCCGGATGGGGCATGTCCAAGGTCAGGGGGCGTACGACGATGTACACCGCAGGCTGAGCCGTCGGACCGGTACCCCGGAATAGACGAAGGCCCTGGCGCAATAGCGCAAGGGCCTCTTGCACAAAGATGCTACCCGAGGAAGGACCGAGGTGTCGGCTCCAGAGCCCACCATGAGCCATGCGGGCGCGCCGGTAGGCGGCTTGCTTGTGCTCGTCGACCCGGTCGCCCGCCGTTTGGACGGCGAGTCTGTGCGGATCGCGAAAGATGTGTTGTCAGCCGGGGCAGCGGCGAAGATCTGCCTGCCCGACTCGCCGGAGGAGTTTGCGCGGGCTCTTGCCCGCAGGGGTCATCGAAGGCCCGTGATCGTCGGGGACGACGGCGCGCTGGTACGCGCTGTGACGCTGCTCCACCGATCGCGTGACCTGTCGGGGGAGGCGTTGTCGCTGATCCCGGTGGGCCCGGTGGGATCCCTCGGGCTGGCCCGTTCCCTGGGCGTGCCGCTGTCGGCCGTCATGGCGGCGCGGGCGGCCCTGGACGGCGTGGTCCACGCGAGGGACCTGCTGGTGGACGACAGCGACGGGGTGGTGCTGGGCGGGCTGCGCATTCCCCCGCTCGGGCAAGGCGCCGTACGCCGCTCCCTGCTGCGGACCCTGTTTCTGCCGTCGGGGGCCTCCCGATCGCGGGGTTCCCGTTCCCGTACGCCGCACCGCTTGCGGGTGGAGGCGGACGGGGTGGTCCTGGCGGATGTGGACCACGCGGTGGAGGACGTCTCGGTGACCACGCGCGACGCGTCGGGGTCCGGGGGCGGTGCCGGTGGCGCCGGGGCCGGTGTCGGCGCCGGTGCCGGTGCCGGTGCCGGTGCCGGTGCTGCCGCCGGGGCCGGGGTTGGAGCCGGTGCCGGGGCCGCGGGCCTGGCGGAGGTCACCATCCGGCTGTCGGGCTCCCGCCGGGTGACGCAGCGTGCGTCCACGGTGACGGTGTCGGGCTCCGACTTCCGCTACCGCGCCGACCAGTCCCCAGCGGGCCCGGTCCGCCGCCGCACCTGGACCCTCCACCCAGCAGCCTGGTCCCTGACCTTGCCCCGCTGACGCCTGGCATGGCGGGGCCGGGCCGGGCCGGGTCCGCGCCCAGCCTGGTCCCCGGCCCGGCCACCCGGGCGTGTCGCGGTGCCCTGCCCGGCCTGGCTGCCGCCGCCGAAGTCGCTGGTCACCGTGCCGTCGCCCTTGCCCGGCCTGGCTGGTGCTTTGCCCGGCCTGGCCCCTGTCCGTCCGGCCTGTCGGGTTGCCCGCCCGCCCTGCCGGGTCCGGGCAGCGTCCCGGCCGGGGCGAGCTACCCCAGGTCCAGCGTTGCCCGGTGGGCGCGCCAGCGGTCCAGCAGGCCGAGCATTTCGTGTTGCAGGAACTCGAAGAACGCCGCCGTCTCAGCGATCCGCGCACCCGCCGGGGAGTCGGGGCCCAGGCTGGCCGCGCCCTCCCGGAGCGTCTTTTCCCACAGGGTCAGGACCTGGTCCCGGCGCGTGAAGGTCTCGTACCAGAGTTCGTTGTGCAGGACGTAGCGGTCCCGCCGGGACCCCGGCTCGCGCTCGCGGCTGACCATGTTGACCTGGGTCAGGTACGAGACCGCCCCCGACACCGCCGCCGGACTGATCCGCAGCGCCTCGCCCAGCTCGGCCGACG
Organism: Streptomyces sp. ISL-87; assembly: GCF_018614095.1. GTDB lineage: Bacteria > Actinomycetota > Actinomycetes > Streptomycetales > Streptomycetaceae > Streptomyces. The sequence continues at coordinate 23,198 of NZ_JAGGOY010000036.1, forward strand.
TCATCGCGGCGCCGTCGCTGGCGAGCAGCTGCGCGAAGACCCGGGCCGCCATGCGCTGCATGCCCGCCTCGGTCAGCTGCGCGGCGAACCGCTCCACGAAGCGGGAGACCGCACTTTCATCCCGTACCGCGTCCCGCGCGTCCTCCTGGGCGTCCCGCGCGTCGTCCCGTACATCCATGTCGTCAGCCACCCTCCAGACTTTACGCGATTCCCTATCTTCACAAGTTTGTGAAAGTAGCGTACGTTCAGAAGCATGACGAAGGCAATAGGCGTCGCCGGACTCCACAAATCGTTCGGCCGCACCCACGCACTGGACGGACTCGACCTCTCGGTCACGACCGGCGAGGTCCACGGCTTCCTCGGGCCCAACGGCTCCGGCAAGTCCACTACCATCCGGGTCCTCCTCGGTCTGCTGCGCGCCGACTCCGGCGCCGCCGAGCTGCTCGGCGGCGACCCCTGGGCCGACGCCGTCGAGCTCCACCGCCGCGTCGCCTACGTGCCCGGAGACGTCACCCTGTGGCGCAACCTCTCCGGCGGGGAGGTCATCGACCTCTACGGGCGGCTCCGCGGCGGCCTCGACCGCACCCGCCGGGCCGAGCTGATCGAGCGGTACGAACTCGACCCGACCAAGAAGGGGCGTACGTACTCCAAGGGCAACCGGCAGAAGGTCGCCCTCGTCGCCGCCTTCGCGTCCGACGTCGAGCTGCTCGTCCTCGACGAGCCCACCTCGGGCCTCGACCCCCTCATGGAGGAGGTCTTCCAGAGCTGCGTCGCCGAGGCCCGCGCCGCCGGCCGCACCATCCTCCTCAGCTCGCACATCCTGAGCGAGGTCGAAGCCCTCTGCGACCGCGTCAGCATCATCCGCAACGGCCGCACCGTGGAGACCGGCAGCCTCACCGAACTCCGCCACCTCACCCGTACCTCCATCAGCGCCGAGCTCGCCGGGCCGCCGAACGGCATCGCCCACCTGCCGGGCGTGCACGACGTGGAGGTGGAGGGGCTGAAGGTCCGACTCCAGGCGGACACCGACAAGCTGGACGCCGTACTGAGCTCCCTCGTCGCGTCGGGCGTGCGCTCGCTGACCTCGACCCCGCCGACCCTCGAAGAGCTCTTCCTCCGCCATTACGCGGACGGCGCCGACGCTGACGCCGCCACCGGAACCGGTACCGGAACCCAGGCAGGCGCATCGCGATGAAGAACCAACTGGCCGGAACCGGCGCCCTGCTGCGCCTCGCCCTGCGTCGTGACCGCGTCATGATGCCGGTCTGGATCGTGGTCGTGGCGATGATGGTGCTCAGCCTGCCCGCCTCGCTGGAGTCGGTGTACGGCACGCCCGCCGAACGGGGCCGCCTGCTCGCCACGATGAACACCAACGGCTCGCTGCGCGCCCTGTACGGCCCGGTCTTCGGGGACTCGACCGGCGCCCTGACCGCATGGCGCGGCGGGATCTTCGCCGGGCTGCTCGCCGGGATCATGAGCCTGGTCATCGTGGTCCGGCACACCCGCGAAGAGGAGGAGACGGGCCGTCAGGAACTCCTCTCCGCTGCCATGGTGGGCCGCCGGGCCCCGCTGACCGCGGCCCTGCTCGCCGCCCTGACCGCCAACGCGCTGGCCGCCCTCCTCATCACCGGCGGCCTGGCCGGGCGCGGCACCGTCGGCGCGGCGGCCCTCGGCCTCGGCATCGGCGCCACCGGCATGCTGTTCGCGTCCCTGGCCGCGATCGCCGCTCAGCTCACCGAGAGCGCGCGGCTCGCGAAGGGGCTCACGGGAGCACTGATCGGCGCGGCCTTCACGCTGCGCGCCGCCGGTGACGCGGGCTCGACCGGGGGTGCCTCCACCCTGACCTGGGTGTCGCCGCTGGGCTGGCTGGAGCACGTACGGGCCTTCGCGGACGAACGCTGGTGGGTGCTGGGCCTGTTCGCCGCGGCCGTGGCGGCGCAGGTGGCGGCCGCGTACGAGCTGGCCGGGCGGCGGGACGTGGGCATGAGCTTCCTGCCGGCCCGCCCCGGCCCGGCGGAGGGCCGGCTCGGCACGGCCGGGGCGCTCGCCTGGCGGCTCCAGCGCGGCAGCCTGGCCGGCTGGAGCCTTGGATTCCTCGCCGCGGGTCTGACCTTCGGCGGGATGACGGACGGCGCCACCGAGCTGGTCGGCGACAACGAGAAGACCCGCGAGATCATCGAGCGGATGGGCGGGCAGAGCGGGCTCGCGGACGCCTTCCTCGCCACCATGGCCGGGATGCTCGGCATGATCGCCGCCTTGTACATCGTCTCGGCGGTGCTGCGGCTGAGCGGCGAGGAATCGGGGCAGCGCGCGGAGCCCCTCCTCGCGAACGCGGTGGGCCGGCTCCAGTGGGCGGGCGGCCATCTGGCCGTCGCCTTCGGCGGCTCGACGCTCATCCTGCTGGTGGCGGGGCTCGGCCTCGGCATCGGGCACGGCCAGTCCGCCGGGGGCACCGCCGCGGCGATCGGCGCCACCCTCGCGCAGCTCCCCGCGGTGTGGGTGATCGGCGCGCTGGCGGCGCTCCTGCACGGCGCGGCGCCGAGGTTCGCGGTGGCCGCCTGGGCGGTGGCCGGGACCGCGCTGGTCCTGGGCTGGATCGGCCCGGCGCTGAACCTCCCACAGGCGGTCATGAACCTCTCGCCCTTCGCCCACCTGCCCAAGCTGCCGGGCGCCGAGTCCCTGGCGTGGGCCCCGATGGCGACCCTCACCGTCCTGGCGGCGGCCCTGCTGGGGGCGGGCCTGACCGCAATGCGCCGCCGGGACCTGGCCGTGTAGAACCTGGCCGTGTAGAACCTGGCCGTCTAAAACTCCACGAGCAACTCGGTCAGCCCCCGGATGACATACCCGTCCCGCCACTGCGGCTCCCGTACGAGCCGCAGTGGCGGGACTCCGTCTGCCAGCAGCGCCCCGAACGAGGCCGTCAGCTCCTGCCGGGCGAGAGGCGCCCCCAGGCAGTAGTGGATCCCGGCCCCGAAGGCCAGATGCGGATTGTCGGCCCGTACGAGGTCCAGCTCATCGGGGTCCTCGAAGCGCGCGGGGTCCCGGTTCGCGGACCCGAAGAGCAGCGCGACCTCGGCCCCACGCTCAATCGTGGTGTCCCCGACCTGGATGTCGTCGAGCACCCAGCGCTCGAACATCTGGAGCGGTGTGTCGTACCGCATGAGTTCATCCACAGCTGTGGACAAGTTTTCGGGATTCCGGCGGAGGGCCGCCAGCTGCCCGGGATTCCGGAACAGCGCCCACCACCCGTTGACCGTCGTATTGACGGTCGCCTCGTGCCCGGCGTTGAGCAGGAGCACGCAGGTGGAGATCATCTCCTGCTCGCTGAGCTTCCCCTCCTCGTCGTGAGCGGCGATCAGCCCGGAGATCAAATCCGTGCCGGGCTGCTTGCGCCGCTGGTCGATGAGCGCCCGCAAGTAGTCGCTGAACTCCACGCTCGCCCGTACGGCCCTGCGCGCGGTCTCCTCGTCCGGCCGGAGCTCGAACATCCCGCAGATGTCCGCCGACCAGGGCCGCAACAGCCCCCGGTCCGCCTCCGGCACCCCCAGCAGCTTGGCGATCACCGCCACCGGCAGCGGCTCGGCGACGGCGGTCAGCAGGTCCCCGCCGCCGTCGGCCAGCAGCCGCCCCGCGAGCTCCCGGGCCAACCGGTGCACGGCGGGCGCGAGCCGCTCCACGGTCCGCGGGGTGAACGCCTTGGCCACCAGCCGCCGCACCCGCCCGTGCGCGGGGTCCTCGAGGTCCAGCAGGCCGTTCCCGTTGAGCACATGGAACGGCTCGTGCTCGGCCGGGGGCGCCTCGCGCCCGAACTCCTCGTGTGTGAACCGGTGCAGGTAGGTCCGCCCCAGCCGCCGGTCACGGAGCAGCGCGCTCACATCGGCGTAGTGCGGCACCAGCCACTGTCCGGTCGCCTCCGACCACACGGCCCGCCCCTGCTCCCGCAACTCCCGGTAGGCGGGGTACGGATCGGCGACAAACGCGGCATCCCACGGATCAAATCCCATCCCCGCACCCTAGGCCTCCGGCACGCCGGGGAGGGGAATCCCCGGCGGCGCCCACGGCTCCGGCGCCACCGATGCTCCAGGGCCACCGATGCACCAGGGCCAGCGATGCCACCGGGGTCACCGGGCCGCGGCGTCGCCTTCGGCGCTCCCCGGCGCCACTACGCCGGTGTCACCAGCCGGGTCTCGTAGGCGAAAACCGCCGCCTGCGTGCGGTCCCGACGGCGAGCACCAGCGTCATCGCCACCGCCGCCCACCACGCGGCGATCGGCCGGACCAGGGTCATCAGCACCGGAACCGCGGCCATCAGCCCCGACGTGAGCTGGCCCAGATCGTCGAAGAAGGAGTACTGGGTGGCGGCCGTGACGAACACGATGAAGGCAGCCAGAGCCCCCACCAGCGCATGCCGGCTCCACATCGCATGCCGGCGTATCCCCTCGGGGAGAAACCGGGCCAACGGGCCGGCAGTACCGACCGGCGCCAGCGGGCGGTAGGCGAAGGCATCGGTGATGAGGTCACGGCGCAAGGTCTCAAGCAACCCTGACGCCATTTTGAATTCCGGTGTCCGGGCTGTCCCCCCGGTGGTCGTCTCGCTCACATACAGAACGGTAGGCCCGGCCGGTTGTGGTCCGCGTCGCCGCTGATGGGGATATCCCAGGGTCCCTCTCAAGTACTACCCGGGGTTTTCAGTAGCCCGTCGGACGGATCAGGCCCGTCTCGTACGCGAACACCGCCGCCTGCGTACGGTCCCGCAGGCCCAGCTTCACCAGGATCCGGCCCACGTGGGTTTTCACCGTCTGCTCGGCCAGGACCAGATGCCCCGCGATCTCCGCGTTCGACAGGCCCTGGGCGATCAGCGACAGCACTTCAGTCTCACGCTCGGTCAGCTCGTCGATCCGCGCCTTCGAAGGCCCCCGCGGGGCCCCCAGCCGGGAGAACTCCGTGATCAGCCGCTTGGTGATGTTCGGCGCCAGCAGCGCCTCGCCGGCCGCCACCACCCGTACCGCCTCGGCGAGTTGGTCGGCCGACGCGTCCTTGAGGAGGAACCCGGAGGCCCCCGCGCGCAGCGCCTCGTACACGTACTCGTCGAGGTCGAAGGTGGTCAGCACCAGCACCTTCACGGAGGCGGCGGGGTCGCGGGTGATGACGGAGGTGGCCTCGATGCCGCCCATCCCCGGCATGCGGATGTCCATCAGGACCACGTCCGGCCCGAGTTCGGCGACCTTCGCGACGGCGTCCGCTCCGTCCACGGCCTGGCCGATCACCTCGATGTCGGGCTGGGCGTTGAGGAGCACGGTGAAGCCCTGCCGGACCATCATCTGGTCGTCGGCAATCATCACCTTGATCGGGTCGCTCAACGTTGCTTCTCCGTTTCGGGGGAGGACCCTCCGGGCGGATCCATGGGGAGTACGGCGCTCACTTCGTAACCACCGTCGGGGCGCGGGCCTGCGGCCAGCTCACCTCCCAGCATGCCTGCCCGCTCCCGCATTCCCAGCAGCCCGTGCCCCGCACCGTGGGACGGCGGGGCCGGACGGGTCGGCACGCTGTTGGCGATGCACAGGTGCAGCTCGCGCGGCCCGTACGCGATGCCGACCTCCACCCGTGAACCGGGCGCGTGGCGAAGACAGTTGCTCAGCGCCTCCTGCACGATCCGGTACGCGGTGAGTTCGACGCCCGGTGTCAGCGGACGCCGGATGCCGGCGATCTCGGTGGTGACCTCCAGCCCGGCCCCGCGCACATTGTCCACGAGGCCGTCCAGCTCGGCGAGGGTGGGCTGGGGGTGGTGCGGATTCGCCGGATCGTCGGGCTGCTCGGAACGCAGCACGCCCAGGACGCGGCGCAGTTCGGTCAGGGCCTCCAGCGCGTTCTGCCGGATGCCCGCCAGGTTCTCCTTGAGTTCCTCGGACGGGTTCTCCACCAGATGCGGGGCGACCTGCGCCTGGATGGAGATCACCGACATGTGGTGCGCGACGACGTCGTGCAGCTCGCGGGCGATCCGGCTGCGCTCCTCCAGCAGGGTCCGCCGGGCCCGCTCCTCTTCGGTGAGCGTCTCCTGCTCGACGAGCTTGCCGCGGGCCAGGCGGGTGGCGCGCAGTGCGTACCCGAGGAGGCCGACGAGGCCGAAGAGGAGGGCCGCTGGGAGAACGGTGCTCGCACTGTGCTCCGGCTTGAGGAGCGTCTCGGCCAGTCCGGTGAGGGCGAGGGAGCCGCCGACGACCGCGACCGTCACCCGGGGCGGCACCCGCAGGGCGACCAGCAGCAGCACAGGGGCGAAGCCGAAGATCCCGGCCGGCATCCAGGGCCAGGTCTGATCGGGGCCCACGTGATCGCGGATCGCCCAGGCGACCAGCCCGGCCGCCGTCAGGCCGAGCCACCAGGCGGGGATCGGACGGAACATCCCTAGCGCGATCGAGGCTCCGACCAGGATCGACACCACCACGGGTATGCCGCCGGTGACTTTGTAGTTGTCGTCGAACTGCAGGTTCGTCAGGAAGCCGAAGAAGAGCGCGAGATAGCCGACGGCGACATGCGGCAGCCAGGCCAGCCAGCGCGGCCGCGTCATCCGGGGCAGCGGGTCCCGCCGGAGGGTAAGCAGCTCCAGCCCGAGGGCCCGCCAGGCAGAATGGCCGCGGTCGGGGGTGGCGCTCGCAGGCAGGGCCGGGGCAGGGGCCGGACCTCCGGCTACGGGCACGCTCTGATCGTTCTGCTGATTCACGTCGTCCAGCCTAGGCATGGGTGATCTCCTTGGCGGGGGCCGCCTCGGTGTGGGAGCGGGCGGTGATACGGGTGGTGCGGGCGGACTTCGGGCGCCGGCCGCCCTGTTCGTGGATACGGAACGCGGCCCAGCACACCGCCAGCGCGGCAGCGAACACGGGCAGCCACAGCAGGCGGGCCGCTATCCACTCCGGGGAGTCGGGCACGGTGTGCAGACCGGGCAGGTCGACCGAGGCCAGCAGCCCGAGGGCGGTGACGGCCATCATCGCGGTCTGGTGCCAGAGGAAGATCGTCATGGCGGACACGTTCACCAGGGCCACCTTCGCCCAGGCTCGTGGCCGCCGCATGGCCCGGGCCAGCGGTTCGCGCAGCAGCAGGGCCAGCCCGCACTGGGCCGCGCCGAACGCCACCGCGGCCAGCGTCGGCGGGTTCAGGTTCGATATCCGGGCCCCGGGGACGCCCACCATGGACGCCGGGTATTCGCCCCAGAGGATCAGCGCGGCGGTGGCGACAGCGCCCGCGCCGAGCAGGAGTGCGGCCGGGGTGCGCCGGGCGAACACGCCTCGGGACCAGGCGGCCCCGAGGGAGTACGGGACGAGCCAGCCGGCGGCCACATTGACCCAGCCGATCCACTCGGGCCCGCCGAAGCCGAACCGCCAGACGTCCACACCCGCCACCACGGCCAGTGGCCACAGCGGGGACAGACGCGCCACCAGCGGGGTGGCCGCGGTCAGCGCGGTGAACACCAGGAGGAACCACAGCGGGGACAGGACCAGCCTGAGCAGGGTCTGGACCGTGTTCAGCTCCGCCCCGCCGAGCAGCATCCCGCCCGCCGCGACGGCCCACAGGGTGAGCACCGCGGCGACCGGGCGGAACAGCCGGCTCAGCCGCTGAACGACCCAGGTGCGGTACGACCCCCCGCGCGCCAGCGCCGACTCGTGGCTCCGGGCCGCGACATGGCCGCCGACCAGGAAGAAGACGGACAGGGTCTGGAACACCCAGGTGACCGGGGCGAGCCGGCTCATGTGGGCCAGCGGGCTGGTGGTGCTCAGGCCGCCGTCGGCGGTGGTCAGCGCGGTGACCAGCCAGTGGCCCAGCACCACCCCGAGGACTGCGAGGGCCCGCAGCGCGTCCACGGAACGGTCCCGGTCGGCCGGTGTCCCGGCGTCTATCCGGTCCGCGAGGGCGGCCCAGCGGGCGCGGAGCCTAGGCATGGGATGCCTCCGGGGTGGGGGTGGTCGCGGTGGGTGTGGGGGCGGTGGCGGGCGTGGTGGTGGCGGTGCCGGCGGTGGGGGCGGCGGTGCCGGTGGGGGTGCCGGCGGTGGCGGTGGTGCCGAGGGCGATGTGGGCCAGGTTGTTCAGGGACTCGGTGCCGGGCTTTAGGTAGTCGCTGTGGCCAGCGGCGCCGGCGCCGAACGCCTGGGCGCCGAAAGCGGGATCCACTGGGTCGGTGCCGAAGCCGATCCCGGCCAGCCGGACGTGCGGGATGTTCCCGATCCAGTCGCCGCTGCCTCGCCCCGCCCACACGCGGGCGCCGGTCGGCAGGTCACGGGCGGAGCCGGCCCCGGTGCCCGGGCTGCCGAACAGGGCTATGTCGGTGACCTTGGGCCCGGTCGGGGTCCGGGCGCAGACCACGGAACCGTAGGAGTGGCAGAAGAGGGAGAGCCGGGCATCGGGCGGGGTGAAGTCCTGCAACTGCGTGAGGAAGGGCGACAGTTGGGCAGCGGCCTCGTCGGCGCGGTCGGTGGTCAGGACAGTCGAGCTGACCGTGCCGGGGGTGTCGTACCCGAGCCAGGCGACCACGGCGGAGCGCGCATGCTCGGCCTGGAGGCGCTGCTGAAGGGCGACAGCCCCGGCACGGAACCTTTGGTAGGTGTCCAGGGTCGTGTCGGACCCGGGCACCAGGACCGTGACCCGGTCGGCGGTTTCCACGTCACCGAACACCTCGACGGCGCGGCCTTTGCCGCGGCCGTCGAAGGCGAGGAACTGCGGTGCCGCCGGGGCCCCGGCCGTGCCTGCCGCCATCGCCCGCAGCTTCTCGGCCCGGCCCGTGCGGCCGGCGTCTTGCGCCATGCGTGCCGCCTCGCCGAGGGCCGCGCGGTTGGCGGTGTAACGGGCCTGGGGGTCGGTGTGCGCCGCGAAGGGCGCGGGAGCAGGGGCGGGGATGTTGGGGGAGGCGGCGGCGGATACGGGGAACACGACGGCTGCGCCTACGAGGCTGGCCAGCAGGGTGCGGTGCAGGCGGCGGCCACGGGTCATGGTGTGTTCCTTCGGTCCGGAGGGGGGTTCGTTCGTCTCTGGTACCGAAGTTAGAAATCGGGGTGCGTGGTTGGCGTCCCGCTGGGGAGCTGCGTTAGTGGGTGGCTCTCAGGTATCACCCGGGCTACCCGGCACCGGGGGCGCGTGCACGGCGGGCGGGGGTGGGGGCGCGGCCGGGGACGGGGTGGTGGTTGTGGGTGCGGGCAGGTCAGGTGGCGGCCAGCCGGGGGGAGTTGGCCCGGCCACCCCCCCCACGTCGTAGTGCCGTGTCCGCGAACCGTGTTGAAGGGCAAGGGGAGGTGTTCGGGTGTCGGGTCGTGTGGCGGAGGTGTCGCGGGGGAGGGCGGTAAGGGGGGCTGGGCTGGGAGGAGTTGGGAACGGGGCTGCGTGTAGGGTCCCGGGGTGATCGACACCGACTGGCGCCACGACCGCATCGGCAGCGCGCACCGGGGGGAGAACCCCACCGTCCTGCGCCGCCTCGACTCCGGTTTCGCAGCGATCGGGGACCGGCAGTTCCTGCCCGGGTACTCGGTGCTGCTGACCGACGACCCCGCCGTCACCCGGCTCTCGGATCTGACCCGGCCGCGCAGGATCGCGTACCTCACCGGCATGGAGCGGCTCGCCGAGGCCGTCGAGCGGGCCTGCAAGCGGCTCGACCCCGCCTTCCGCCGCGTGAACATCGAGATCCTCGGCAACACCGACCCGTATCTCCATGCCCACATCTGGCCCCGCTACGAATGGGAGCCCGCCGACCTCGTCCGGCTGCCGGTCTGGCTGTACGAGGAGGTGGAGTACTGGCGGGGTGAGGAGTACGCGCTCGCTCCACGCCACGACGCGCTGCGGGCGGCCATCGGTGAGGAGCTCGACGGGTTGTTCTAGGGCGCGGACGCCGCCGTCGCCACTCGGATGCCGAAGGCGATCAGGACCATGCCCGTCACGCGGTCCAGGGCCCGGCGGACGCGTGCCCGCGCGAAGAAGTGCCGGGCGCGCGAGAGGACGTACACGTATGTGCCCAGCCAGAGCAGGGTCAGCAGCACGTGCACCAGTACGAGGAGGGCCATGCCCGCCGCCGGGGGCAGGTCCGGCGGGGCGAGGGTGGGCAGCAACCCTGTGTAGAAGACGGCGATCTTCGGGTTGAGGGTGTTGGCGAGCAGGCCCGTGCGCCAGGCGCTGCCGGCGGTCGCGTCGCGCGTGCTGTTCGAGCGGGTCGGGACGCTCGCGCCGTCATGACCTTTCGCAGACGGTGACGGTGATGGTGACGGCGGCGGCGCCTCCGCGCCCGCGTGGCGTAGGCACTGGATGCCGAGCCAGCCCAGGTACGCCGCCCCCGCGAGCTTCACCACCAGGTACACCCCGGCGGACGCGGCGAGCAGCGCCGCCAGCCCGGCCGCCGTGAGGGCGCCCCAGAGCAGCAGCCCGACGGCGATCCCGCCGACCGTGCGCAGCCCGTCGGCCCGGCCGCGCGATACGGCCCGCTTCGTCACGATGGCCATGTCAGGACCCGGGACGAGCGTGAGGAGTGCCAGGACCCCGGTCGCGGCGGTGAGTTGGGTGAGCACGCGGCTCAGTCTGCCACCAGGGGTTCGACGTAGCCCGCCCGCCAGCGCGGAGCCGGGTCCTGGCCGGGGCTGGTCCAGTACTCCCTGGCCCCGACGATTTCCCCGTCGCGCACGGTCCAGAGGGAGACGGCCCGGTAGACGACGTGGTCCTGCGGTATCTCCACCTCCGTGACTACGAGGTCGCCGTCCGCGAGTATGCGCAGCAGTTCTACGGATCTCTCGTCTGGGTAGCCGTCGTCGTGGTTCACGGCGATGAAATTGGCGCGGCCCACTATGCGTTCACCGCTCACGGGCCATTCGATGACGGCGTCCTCGGCGATGAGCTTGGCCACGCCGTCCCAGTCGCCTGCCTCGATTCGCTCCCAGAGTTGTGCCACCACGTTCAAGGGCTCCATGTGCCGCAGTGTGCGATGGCGGTGTCGTGCGCAACAAGCTTTGCTTGCAGGCTTATTGACTTCGACACAAACGGGGTCAGGGGGTGGTGGCGTCGGTCAGGGTGCCGAGGGCTGCGCTGAGACGCTCCAGGACGCGGGCTGTTTCGGCGAAGGCGGCTTCGCCGAGTTCCTCCGCGAGGCGGGTGGCCAGCGTCGCGTGGCCCGGGTTGATACGGGCGACCGCGGCGCGGCCGGCCTCCGTCGGGCGGAGCAGCTTCGCGCGCCGGTGGGCCGGGTTCGGCACGTACTCGGCGAGTCCCTGGGCGGCCAGCAGGTCCGCGATGCGCTGAACGCTCTGGCGGGTGATGCCCATGGCCCGGGCGATCCCCGCGACAGGCAGCGGCTCCCGCAGCACGGCGCCCAGTACCTGCCACCGGGCTGCGGTCAGCCCGGCCGGCTTGGCCAGCTCCTCCGAGACGGCGAGGAACTGGCCGTTCAGCCGGAAGACCCCGAGCGCCGTCCGGCTCAGCAGGTCCTGCCGCTCCCGGAGCGAGAGCGGCTCCGGCCGAGGGTGCTGCTCTCGCTCCTCCAGAGGCTCTGGCTGTGGGTGCGCGGTGTTGCCCTCCCGCGGCAGCGGTTCCGGCTGGTGGTTCTGTTCCCCCCGCGGTAGTGGGTCAGGCATTGTCGGGCTCCGTCGCCGCCATGAGGGCCGGGTACGCGCTCGCGTCCGAGTCGTGGAAGAGGCGGTACCAGGCGTCGAGGGCGTCCGGCTTGTAGACGTCCAGCAGGGCGAAGACCTCGCGGGCGAAGGCCACGGGTTCGGTCGGGCCCGCCGTGATCAGGTTGCCGTCCGTGACCGCGTCGGCCTCGGTGTAGTGGGCCGCGCCCCCGTAGCCGGGCTGCTGCGCGAGGTAGAAGGAGGCCGCGCTGGTGTGCGTACGGGCGTCCAGCAGGCCTTCGCGGGCGAGGCCTGCGGTGGCTCCGCAGATCGCCGCGACCGGCACTCCGGCCGCCAGGAACTCCCGGGCCTTCGCCGCGAACGGTGCCAGGTCGTCGCCCCTGTCCCACAGGCTCGCGCCCGTCAGGATGAGGAGGGACGAGTCTTCGGGGCGCAGGCCGGCCAGGGCCAGGTCGGGCTGGATGCGGATGCCGCCCATGGTGGTGACCGGCTGCCCGGCGGCGAAGCCGACCGTATGGATCACGTGGCTGCGCTGGGTCAGGTGGGCGGTGGTGTGGCCGGTCTCCCAGTCCGCGTACGTGTCGTAGACGGCGAGGTGGACCGCCTTGCGGGGGGTTTCGGTCTCTGTGGTGCCTGTGGTGCCCGTGGTGCCTGTGGTGCCCGCGGTGGTCATGGTGGTCGCCTCCAGCGTTGGTGGGGTGTGCCTGGGTGGGTCTCTGTGGGCTTCCTCGCCGGATTCGGAGAGAGGTGTATGACATAAGGCTGTCATTTCGACAGGATGCTGTCAATCCCAGGAGGTGCGAGGACCGTGCGCGCAGACAGACTGCCGAGGGCGGCCCCCGACCCCCATACAATCCGCCGATATCCCTCCCCACCTGCGCACTTTTAGCGTGACGGGCATGACCCCTCATGTCACCGGCGCGACCGTCAAGGCCGCCGACCGCGCTCACGTCTTCCACTCCTGGTCCGCCCAGGCCCTGATCGACCCGCTCGCCGTCGCCGGTGCCGAAGGGTCGTACTTCTGGGACTACGACGGAAACCGCTTCCTCGACTTCTCCTCCCAGCTGGTGAACACGAACATCGGCCACCAGCACCCCAAGGTCGTCGCCGCCATCCAGGAGCAGGCCGCCAAGCTCTGCACCCTGGCGCCCGGCTTCGCCGTCGACGTGCGTTCCGACGCGGCCCGGCTGATCGCCGAGCGGACCCCGGGAGACCTCGACAAGATCTTCTTTACGAATGGCGGCGCCGAGGCCGTCGAGAACGCCGTACGGATGGCCCGGCTGCACACCGGGCGGCCCAAGGTGATGTCCGCGTACCGCTCGTACCACGGCGCCACCGCCGCCGCGATCAACCTCACCGGCGACCCGCGACGCTGGCCCTCCGACACGGCCGCGGCCGGTGTCGTGCACTTCTGGGGCCCGTATCTGTACCGCTCCGCCTTCCATGCCGCCACCGAGGCCGAGGAATGTGAGCGTGCCCTGGCGCACCTCGCCGACACCATCGCGTTCGAGGGGCCGCAGACCATCGCCGCGATCATCCTGGAGACCGTGCCCGGCACCGCCGGGATCATGACCCCGCCGGCCGGGTACCTCGCGGGCGTGCGCGAGCTCTGCGACCGCTACGGCATCGTCTTCATCCTCGACGAGGTCATGTCCGGATTCGGGCGGACCGGCGAGTGGTTCGCCGCCGACCACTGGGGGGTCACCCCTGACCTGATCACCTTCGCCAAGGGCGTGAACAGCGGCTACGTGCCGCTCGGCGGTGTCGCCATCTCGGCCGCCATCGCCGAGACCTTCGCCACGCGTCCCTATCCGGGCGGGCTGACGTACTCCGGGCATCCCCTGGCCTGCGCCGCCGCGGTGGCGACGATCAACGCCATGGAGGAGGAGGGCATCGTCGCGAACGCCCGCCGCATCGGGGAGGACGTGATCGGGCCGGCGCTCGCCGAGATGGCCGAGCGGCACCCGTCGGTCGGGGAGGTCCGGGGGCTGGGCACCTTCTGGGCGCTGGAACTCGTACGGGACAAGGAGACGCGCGAGCCGCTCGTTCCGTACAACGCCTCAGGGGCCGACAACGCGCCGATGGGTGAGTTCGCCGCGGCATGCAAGGCGTCCGGCCTGTGGCCCTTCGTCAACATGAACCGGACTCACGTGGTCCCCCCGTGCACCGTCACGGAGGCCGAGGCGAAGGAGGGGCTGGCGCTGCTCGACGAGGCGCTGACGGTCGCGGACCGGTACGCCGACGGCGCGGGTGGTGCGGGTGCCCGTATAACGGGCGGTATGTCCGTATAGCGGCCATAAATCGATCGGTTTCGGCCTCGCTGTCTGGCCTAAGGTGTCCCAAGCTCTACAGAGGAGACGGACCCCTATGCCAGGCAGCGGCGCTGTCACCCGGAACACACTTCGCCAGCAGATCGCGGACGCGCTGCGTGACGAGGTGCTCGCGGGACGCCTGCCGCCGGGGACCGAGTTCACGGTCAAGCACATCGCGGAGCAGTACGAGGTCTCCGCGACCCCCGTGCGCGAGGCGCTGGTGGACCTCTCGGCGCAGGGGCTGCTGGAGTCGGTCCAGCACCGGGGGTTCCGGGTGCGGGTCTACTCCGTCGGCGACTACGTGGGGATGATCGAGGCCCGCACGCTGATCGTGGACGGGATCTTCCGCCGGCTCGTCGAGCGCGGAGCGGCGCCGGGGGCCGCGGAGATGCTGGTGTCGGTGCGGCGCCGGGCGGAGGAGGCGCGGCGGGCGACGCAGAGCGGGTCGCTCGAAGTGCTGATCGGCTACGACCTGCGCTTCTGGCGGGAGCTGAGCGGGCTGGTCGCGAATACGTACATCACCGAGTTCCTGCACCGGATCCGGGTGCAGTGCTGGGTGTTCGCCGTGCCGCACCTTCAGCGGGATCCGCTGCGGATGCGGGAGGCGCTGTGGGGCGGGCACCGCGAGCTGGTGGAGGCGGTGACGCGGGCCGATGTTGAGGAGGTACGGCGGATGGTTCGGGCGTACAACCAGCATGGGCTGGACTGGGCGGCGGGGCTGGAGCCGTTGACTCCGTGAGCCGTCGCTGACTCCGTGGGCCGTCGCTGACTCCGTGAGCCGTTGAGCCGTTGAGCCGCTGGCTCCGTGAGCCGCTTGATCCCTCCCTGAGTTCCGGGTCTCCGCGACCTGGTTTTGCGCACCCCTTCGCGGAGGGTGTTCGGCGCACTACGCTGACCGGATCGGCGGCAACGACTGATCGGAGCCCGCGTGGCCTGTGACCTGTGGTTGGTCCCCCTTGTCGACGTGCTGTGCCACAGCCCCGACAACCCCTTCGCGGAAGAGATCGCCTCCTACGACAAGGTGCTGGGCGAGGCGGGACTCCCGTCGGTGCCCGTGTTCGCGTACATGCCGGGGCTTTCCGGGGATGTCGCCCCGGTGGCCGGGTTCGACTACGACGCCCTGCACTTCCTGCGGCGGGCGTACCTTCTGCAGATCTGCGGGCTGCCGGTGACTCCGGTGGACGAGCTGGGCGGGGACTACGAGCAGCTGCTGGAGATGTTCGAGTCCACGGCTCAGCAGTCACATCTGGTGTGGCACTACGACCATGCCGGGGCGTACGTGCCGGTCGACTTCGCGGCTCCGCTGGCGAACGAGGAGCTGTTGGCCGGGGGCGGGCCGTTGGGGTCCGCGCAGGGGCTGCTGCGGGAGCTGGCCTTTGTCGCCGCGGCGATCGGGATCGACCCGGGGAATCCGCCTGCGGCGCCGGCGCCGCCTGGGCGGCCGACGTCGCTGGAGGAGCCGGCGGGGCCGGTTCCGTACGACGACAGTCCTTTTGCGCGGGAGCGGTATGTCTGGCTGGGGTTGCATGCGGCGGCGACGCGGTGCCTTGGGCAGGGCTCGATGATTATTTTCAGCTGAGCGGGGGCCGGTGCCGGTGCCGTGCCGTGCCGGGCCGGTGGGGTGGGGCGGGGCTCGGGGTGCCGCTGCGCGGAGCTTTCTCCCCGCCCCGCCCTTTCTCCGTATCCCGGGGCTCCGCCCCGGACCCCGCGCCTCAAGCGCCGGCGGGGCTGAAGGGCCCTGGGGCTCCGCCCCGGACCCCGCGCCTCAAGCGCCGGCGGGGCTGAAGGGCCCTGGGGCTCCGCCCCGGACCCGGCGGCTCAAGCGCCGGCGGGGCTGAAGGGCCCTGGGGCTCCGCCCCGGACCCCGCGCCTCAAGCGCCGGCGGGGTTGTTTTGGGCCGCGGGGATGCTTGGGGCGGCGGGGCTGGTTTGGGCCTGCCGGGGTGGTTGGCCGGGGGTTTCTCAGCGGGGCTGTTCCGGGGGGCGTTGGCGGGGCATGTTGGGGCGGGTGCCTGGGGGGAGGGGGTAGCGGGACGGGGGGTTGGCGCCTTCGGCGCGGGTGGTCGAGGCGGCGAAGGACTGCATCACCAGGGGGGCCGGGCCGGCGCGGAATTCGACCATCCAGTCCGCCGTCTCCGAGCGGACCAGCTCCGTGATGTCCTCCGAGAACCGGCGCAGCACCGTCAGGCAGCGTTCTGCGGCCTCGCTCGCCGTGCCCTCCGTGGGGCCCAGGATTTCCCGTACGTTTTCCGAGGCCCAGTCGAACTGGAGCGTCTGCAGTCGCCGCTGCACCGCCTGAGCCGTCGCTACGTCCCGCATCCAGCCCGAGGTCAGGCCGAAGAACCGGTCGCAGGCCAGGCAGGCCGCGGCCAGCAGGAGCGAGAGGTAGCCGTACGACGCGGTGCCCGGGGCCGAGCCCGTGAGCTCCAGCAGGGGCATCGCGGCGCCGGTGACCGCCCCGGCCGCCGCGCCCACCCGCAGGATCCGCGCGCCGCGGCGCTTCCATGCCCGGTCGGAGAGATACCACTCCGCGGTGCGCAGTGCATCGGCCTCGACCCGCCGGTAGAGCTCGTCGAGCCGCTCGGCGGGCTCGCCCCAGTCACCGAGGGGGAACGGCCGGCTGGTCAGATCGCCCGCCGCCATCGGCCCGCCGCCCTCATCCCGGGGATCCCGGGGTGGCCCCTCGGGCTGCATCTCCGGCTGGCTCACCCGGCACTCCCTCTGCCTGCGCTGACGTGTGGTGGTGCGCGTGTGCGCAATGGTGCGCATGCTCTTCCTACCTTTGAATGACGGGCCATGGGCGACGAATCCCCGGTTTTCCGCTCGCAAGGAGGTCTCCAGCAGGTACGCGCACGTCCCGTCTCTCACTCGAAAGAGTTGGTCCTCACGGCGTAGGGCGCACCGGCCGGGGAGCACGTAGGCTCGGATTGACCAAGCGTTCCGCAGGCTCGACGGCATGGAGTGATTACCTGTGATTCCCGGTGGTGGCCAGCCCAACATGCAGCAGCTGCTCCAGCAGGCCCAGAAGATGCAGCAGGACCTCGCCGCGGCCCAGGAAGAGCTGGCGAACGCCGAGGTCGAGGGCCAGGCCGGCGGCGGTCTGGTCAAGGCGACCGTCACCGGTTCCGGTGAACTGCGCGCGCTGGTGATCGACCCGAAGGCCGTGGACCCCGAGGACACGGAGACGCTCGCCGACCTGGTGGTCGCGGCGGTTCAGGCGGCCAACGAGAATGCACAGGCGCTCCAGCAGGAGAAGCTGGGCCCGCTGGCCCAGGGGCTGGGCGGCGGCAGCGGTATCCCGGGCCTCCCGTTCTAGTCCTCCAGTAACCTCCGACTCCCACCGAAACCGACTCTCACCGAAACCGAAAGAAGGCAGTCCGTTGTACGAAGGCGTGGTCCAGGACCTGATCGACGAACTGGGCAGGCTGCCCGGCGTCGGGCCCAAGAGCGCGCAGCGGATCGCCTTCCACATCCTCCAGGCCGAGCCCACCGACGTCCGCCGCCTCGCGCACGCGCTGCTTGAGGTGAAGGACAAGGTCCGGTTCTGTGCGGTGTGCGGGAACGTGGCGCAGGAGGAGCGGTGCACCATCTGTCGCGACCCGCGCCGCGACACCACGGTCATCTGTGTCGTGGAGGAGCCGAAGGATGTGGTCGCGATCGAGCGGACCCGCGAGTTCCGGGGCAAGTACCACGTCCTCGGCGGCGCGATCAGCCCGATCGAGGGCGTCGGCCCGGACGACCTGCGCATCCGCGAGCTGCTGACGCGCCTCGCGGACGGTACGGTCACCGAGCTGATCCTGGCCACCGACCCGAACCTGGAGGGCGAGGCGACCGCCACGTACCTCGCCCGCATGATCAAGCCCATGGGCCTGAAGGTCACCCGCCTGGCCAGCGGCCTCCCCGTCGGGGGAGATCTGGAGTACGCGGACGAGGTCACGCTCGGGCGGGCCTTTGAAGGAAGGCGACTTCTTGATGTCTGACGCAACGCTGCACGCCCTGGGCCAGGATCCGGACGACTTCGCCGTCCAGATCGCGGACCAGATCGAGTCCTTCATCGTCGCGGTCGGCGAGGTGGCCAAGGGCGAGGACCCGGACAGCGCGGTGCCCTTCCTCCTCCTGGAGGTGTCCCAGCTGCTGCTGGCGGGCGGCCGGCTGGGCGCGTACCAGGACGTCGTGCCCGACGAGCGTTACGAGCCCGACCTCGGCCCGGAGCCGGATGTGGACGACCTGCGCGAGCGGTTCGCGTACATGCTGGAACCGGTCGACGTGTACTCCGAGGTCTTCGACCCCTACGAGCCGCGCAAGGCGCCCGTCGCGCACCGCATCTCCGACGACGTGGCCGATGTGGTGGCCGATCTGCGGCACGGGCTGGCGCACTACCGCTCGGGGCGGACGACCGAGGCGCTGTGGTGGTGGCAGTTCTCGTACTTCACCAACTGGGGCCCGACGGCCTCGGCCACCCTGCGGGCCCTCCAGTCGCTGGTGGCGCACGTACGCCTCGACCAGCCGTTGGAGGCCCTGAACGGCCTGGACACGGACGAGGACCTGGCCGAGGAGGACCTCGCGGAGCAGGCCGGCCGGGTGATGGCGGAGGAAATCGGTGGTCCGCTGGGCATGAGCGGCAGCAAGCGGCAAGTGAGCGGCAAGTGAGTCGCAAGTAAGCGGCAAGTGAGCTGCAAGTGAGCTGCAAGCGAGCGGAAGTAGTGGATCACCAGGCAGGGGAACTCATTCCCTGATCTTTTCGTCTCATGATGTGGTACGAGGCGGTCGGATCCCGGTCGCTCGTTAGACTGCACCAGCAATGAGACGGACTGAGCGAGGAGCGCACGTGGGCCTTGTCGTGCAGAAGTACGGAGGCTCCTCCGTAGCGGATGCCGAAGGCATCAAGCGCGTCGCCAAGCGAATCGTGGATGCCAAGAAGAACGGCCACCAGGTGGTCGTCGTGGTATCCGCGATGGGCGACACGACGGACGAGCTGATCGATCTCGCCGAGCAGGTATCCCCGATGCCTGCCGGGCGCGAATTCGACATGCTGCTGACCGCCGGAGAGCGGATCTCCATGGCCCTGCTGGCCATGGCGATCAAAAACCTGGGCCACGAGGCCCAGTCGTTCACCGGCAGCCAGGCAGGCGTCATCACCGACTCGGTCCACAACAAAGCGCGCATCATCGATGTCACGCCGGGCCGTATCCGCACCGCGCTGGACGAGGGCAACATCGCCATCGTCGCCGGCTTCCAGGGCGTGTCCGCGGACAGCAAGGACATCACCACCCTCGGGCGCGGTGGTTCCGACACCACGGCCGTGGCGCTCGCCGCCGCCCTGGACGCCGAGGTCTGCGAGATCTACACCGACGTCGACGGCGTCTTCACCGCGGACCCCCGCGTCGTGAAGAAGGCCAAGAAGATCGACTGGATCTCCTCCGAGGACATGCTGGAGCTCGCGGCCTCCGGCTCCAAGGTGCTGCTGCACCGCTGCGTCGAGTACGCGCGCCGCTACAACATCCCGATCCACGTCCGCTCGTCCTTCTCGGGACTGCCGGGCACCTGGGTCAGCAACGAGAATCCGCAAGGGGACGCGCAGGTGGAGCACGCCATCATCTCCGGAGTCGCTCACGACGTCTCCGAAGCCAAGATCACGGTCGTCGGCGTCCCGGACAAGCCGGGCGAGGCCGCGGCGATCTTCCGCGCCATCGCGGACGCCGAGATCAACATCGACATGATCGTGCAGAACGTGTCCGCCGCCTCGACCGGGCTGACGGACATCTCCTTCACCCTCCCCAAGACCGAGGGCCACAAGGCCATCGACGCCCTGGAGAAGGCGAAGGGCGCGATCGGCTTCGAGTCCCTGCGCTACGACGACCAGATCGGCAAGATCTCCCTGGTCGGCGCGGGCATGAAGACGAACCCGGGCGTCACCGCCTCCTTCTTCCAGGCGCTGTCCGACGCGGGCGTCAACATCGAGCTGATCTCCACCTCCGAGATCCGCATCTCGGTCGTGACCCGCCAGGACGACGTCAACGAGGCCGTCCGCGCCGTGCACACGGCCTTCGGCCTCGACTCCGACAGCGACGAGGCCGTCGTCTACGGAGGCACCGGCCGATGACCGCCACCCGGTCGACCCCGGCTCCGGCGCTGGCCGTGGTCGGGGCGACCGGAGCAGTCGGCTCTGTCCTGCTCCAGATGCTGTCCCAGCGGGCGGACGTCTGGGGCGACATCCGCCTCATCGCCTCCGCCCGCTCGGCCGGCCGCATGCTGACCGTCCGCGGGGAGGAGACCGAGGTGCTCGCCCTCACCGAGGACGCCTTCGACGGTCTCGGGGCGGGCGATGTGGTGCTCTTCCTGACCCCGGCCGAGGTTTCGGCGCGGTGGGCTCCCGTGGTCACCGCCCGCGGGGCCGTCGTCGTGGACCAGTCCGCGGCCTTCCGGGCCGACCCCGAGGTGCCGCTGGTGGTGCCCGAGGTGAACGGGCACGCCGTACGGATCCGGCCGCGCGGGATCGTCGCCACCCCGGACTGTGTGACCGCCACGATGGTCGCGGCGCTGGGCGCGCTGCACGCCGAGTACGCGCTGGCAGACCTGACCGTCTCCTCGTACCAGGCCGCGAGCGCCGCCGGACGGGCCGGCTCCGAGGTGTTGCGCCGTCAGCTGTCGCTGGTCGCCGGGACCTCCCTGGGGGAGCAGACCGGGGATGTGCGCCGTGCCGTGGGCGAGGACACCGGGCCGTTCGACGCCCCGCTCGCGCTCAACGTGGTGCCCTGGTCCGGTGAGCTGCGCAAGGGCGGCTGGTCCTCGCACGAGCTGGCCGTACGGGCGGAGATCCGGCGGATCCTGGAGCTGCCGGGGCTGCCGATCGCGGTGACGTGCGTACAGGTTCCGGTACTGACCGGGCATTCGGTGAGCATCCGGGCGCGGTTCGAGAACGACGTGGACGCCCTGCACGCCCGGGAGATCCTGGAGGCCGCGCCGGGGGTGGTCGTCGTGGACGACCCGGCGGTGCGGGAGTTCCCGACCCCGGTGGACGCGGCCGGGACGGACCCCGTCTGGGTGGGGCGGTTGCGGGCCTCGCTCGACGACAGCCGCTCGCTGGAGTTCTTCCTGTGCGCCGACAATCTCCGCAAGGGCGCCGCGCTGAATGCCACTCAGATCTCGGAACTGATCGCGGGTGAAACCGCGTAATTCACTTTGTAGGATCGGTGACGATCCCTTGATCAAGGTGATGGCCCGACCGCCGTCTCGAAAGACGGGGCAATCGGGAAGAGCAGGTACGCATGAGGGCAATGGGGATATTGCTGGTGACTCTGCCTCGCGCGTACAACCCTGACGGGGAGACGCGTGTCCAACTGGCGTGGCAGAGGCATTGCTCGACATCGCTGTTGTACCGGCGCGCTTCGGAATCATTCCGTCACGCCGGCGCTCCCCTGTGCTCGGCGGGTTCCCGGTGATCGTTCCCGTCCCGCCGGCGGGCGCGTCGCCGGTCGCGCCGCCGTCCGCCGTTCCGACCCGGGGCGGCCGCGTGCCCTCGCCCCGCGATAGCGCGGACACCGCCGGGAGCAGTGCCGCGGCGGCCACCGCCGAGAAGGCGGTGGTGGCCGGCACGACGGTCGACCACCTCACCGAGACCTACCAGGCGCACTACCGCTCGCTCCTCGGCCTCGCCGCGCTGCTCCTCGACGACACCGCCTCGTGCGAGGACGTGGTCCAGGAGGCGTTCATCCGCGTGCACTCGGCGCGCAACCGGGTCCGGGACCGCGACAAGACGCTGGCGTACCTGCGCCAGACCGTCGTCAACCTCTCGCGCTCCGCGCTGCGCCGCCGCATCCTCGGCCTCAAGCTGCTGTCGAAGCCGATGCCGGACATGGCCAGTGCCGAGGAGGGCGCGTACGACCAACTGGAGCGGGACGACCTGATCAAGGCGATGCGGGGACTCCAGCGGCGCCAGCGTGAGGTGCTGGTGCTGCGGTACTTCGCGGACATGACGGAAGCCCAGGTCGCCGAGACGCTCGGTATATCGCTCGGCTCGGTGAAGGCGTACGGATCGCGGGGCATTGCCGCGCTGCGGGTGGCGATGGAGGCTGCGCAGTCATGATGGACGACCACAAGAACCCGCCGGGCGCTGCGAGCGAGGCCTCCGGACTCGGTGAGGGCAGCGAGGAGCAGGCGCTGCGGAGCCTGTTCAGCGGCGCCGTCCAGGGCCTGGAGCCCGCCGAGGGCGCGCTGGAGCGACTGCGGTACGCCGTCCCCGCGCGCCGGGCCCGCAACCGGAGGGTGCTCGTCGGCGCGGCGGCGGTCGCGCTGCTGGCCGGTACGTCGATCCCGGCCGCGATGCACATGACGGCCGCGGAGGGCAGCCCCACCGACCACTCCGCCATGGCCGGCCACGGCCAGGACCAGGGCGGCAAGGCCGACGGCACCTCCGACCCGCACCAGAACGGTTCCGGGGGACCCCACCCGACGCTCACGAGGACCCCCGGCAAGGGCCAGGAGTCGGCCGGCGCCCAGCCGGCCCCCCGGGCCAGCGGCTCCCCGAGCGGCGGCGCGGTGGCCGGCCCGTCGAGCACCCCGGCCGGCGGCAGGCCGGTACCGCCGCCCGCGGCGCCGGGCGTGCCCGGCTGCGGGGCCGCGCAGCTGGGCGTGCAGAGCAGCGCGCACGCCCCCGAGGCGGACGGCAAGGTGTACGGCAGCTTCAAAATCACCAACGTCTCCGGCAAGGGCTGCAAGATCACCGGCCCGGACCACGTGACGGCGGCCGCCGCGCCCGGTGCCGTGTCCGGGAGCGGTCCGGCGGTGAGCGTGGTGGGCCACACGGCGGGGGATCCGGCGAGCGGGCTGCTGCCCGACCCGTCGGCGGAGGCACCCGTGCTGATGCTCCAGCCCAACGCGGCGTACGAGGTCCAGTTCGCGTGGGTGCCCTCGGCGGAGTCCTGTACGGCGACGCCCGCGGACCCGGGGACCAAGCCCCCGGCGGACGCCACCTCGGATTCCTCGGGGACCACGCAGGACGGCGCCGGCGGAGCGGCAACGGGCACGGAATCGCAGACCGGCGGCCCGTCCCCGGACCCGAACGGGGTGGCGGTGTCCCACACGCCCCTGACGGGTGCCCCGACGACGCAGGCCACCATCCCCACGGCCTGCGGGGGCACGGTCTACCGAACGGGTGTCATCCCGCTGGAAGCGCCCAAGCCTTAGCGAGCGGCGCCAGCGGGCGCCAGCGGGCGCTAGCGGGTCCCGGCGGGCTCGGCCTCCGCCAGAAGCCCCGCCTCGGCGTCCCGCAGGGTCTCCACCTCGCGGCGGTAGAGCCGGAACCACATGAACAGCACGAAGGCGGCGAAGACGAACCACTCGCCGGTGTAGCCGAGGTTCTGGAAGGCCTTCAGGTCGAGCCCGGTGTTGACCGGCGCCTGCGCGGGCACCGGAGTCATCCCGTCCGCCGGACTCTGCACCGTCAGCCAGGCGTCGTACAGGTCGTCCGGCACGATGTTGACCAGCGAGGCCGCCCCGATCACCCCGAGCTGCCCGGCCGGCAGACCGCCCGCCGCGTGCACGCCCTTGGTGCCGGAGTTCTCCGAGGCCTGGAGCGCGCCCGTCACCTCGACCCGCCCGGCCGGCGCGGCCGGAGCCTTCGCCGCGTCCGCCGTCCCCGGCAGCCAGCCCCGGACCACCGGGACGGCCTTGCCGGAGTCGGTCTTCAGCAGGGTGAGGACGTAGAACCCGGACTTCCCGTCGAGCGTCCGCTCGGGGACCAGCAGCTGTTCGCCGTACTCCCCGGAGGCGGAGGCGAGCCGTCCGGAGGTCTTCTTGTCCACCGGAAGGAGCGAGTCCAGCGGCGCCGCGACCTGGTCGGCGGGCCGCTCGGCGGTCGCCTCCCGGTGGCTCTCGACGCGGTCCTCGAACCGGCCGAGCTGCCAGGACCCCATGAACAGGCAGAAGGGGACGCCGAGCGCGACGAAGACGTTGATCCCCCACCAGCGCGGGGTCAGGAGAAACCGGTGCACCCCACCACCGTACGGGGGGTGCACCGGATCAAAGGGGGCGGGGCCGCTAATTGCTACTGCCGGTGGGGCAGGTGCTTCAGCGTGAACTCCAGCTCCATCCGGACCTGCTTGATCCGCTCCTCCACCACGAGCGAGCCGTGCCCGGCGTCGTACCGGTACACCTCGTGCACCGCCCCGCGCGCCGTCAGCCGGTCCACGTAGTTGTCGATCTGCCGGATCGGGCAGCGCGGGTCGTTCATGCCCGCCGCGATGTGCACCGGCGCCTTCACCGCGTCCACGTACGTCAGCGGCGAGGAGGCCTCGAAGCGCTCCGGTACCTCCTCCGGCGTGCCGCCGAAGAGCGTGCGGTCCAGGGACTTCAGCGCCTCCATCTCGTCGTGGTACGCCGTCACGTAGTCCGCGACGGGTACGGCGGCCAGGCCCACGGCCCAGGCGTCGGGCTGCATGCCGAGCCCCAGGAGCGTGAGGTATCCGCCCCACGAGCCGCCCGACAGCACCAGCCGCGCCGGATCGGCGAGGCCGGAGGCCACCGCCCATTCCCGGACCGCCGTGATGTCCTCCAGCTCGATCAGGCCGACCCGGTGCTTGAGGGCGTCGGTCCACTCCCGGCCGTAGCCCGTCGAGCCGCGGTAGTTGACCCGGACGACCGCGAAGCCGTGGTCCAGCCAGGCCGCCGGGGCCGCCGCGAAGGCGTCGCTGTCGTGCCAGGTGGGCCCGCCGTGGATCTCGAACACCGTCGGGAAGGGGCCGTCGCCGTGCCCCCGGGGCCGCTGCGCGAGGGCGTGGATCCGCCCGCCCGGGCCCTGGACCCACACGTCCTCCACCGGCACCGAGCCGGGCGGCCGGAAACCGGGGGGATCGAGGACGACCCCGCCCGCGGTGGACCGTACGGAGGCGGGCTCGGCCGCCGAGGACCACTGGTACTCCACCGTCCCGTCGGGCCGCGCCGTCGCACCGGACACCGACCCGGCGGGCGTTTCCACGCGTACGAGGTCACGCGCGGCCAGGTCGTACCGCCAGAGCTCGCTGCGCGCCTCGAAGCTGTGCGCGATGAGCAGGGCCGAACCGTCCGGGTACCACTCGGCGCTCACATCGCCCGGCAGGTCGATGGCCAGGTCCTCCTGTGCGCCCGTGACCACGTCCCACACCATGGGCTCCCAGCGGCCGCGCCGCTGGTGGCCGACGAGCAGCCGGGTGTCCCCGGCGACCGGCGCGAAGCCGAGCACCTCAAGGCCCAGCTCCTCGCTGCCGCCCCTGGAGTCGTCCAGTTCGGCGACGGTGGCGCCGTCGAGGGTGACCACGCGGATCGCGGAGTGCAGGGCGTCGCCGTGCTCGGTGTGCTCGATCGCGATGAGCGTGCCGTCGCGGGACAGGTCGCCGACGCCGGCCGACTCGCGGTGCCGGTAGATCACGGCGGGCGCCGACCCGTCGGGCCGTACGACGTGGATGGTGGAGCCCTCCTCGTCGGTGGACCGGCCGACGACCGCCGTCCCGTCCCGTCCGATGGCGAGTCCGGCCGGGTACGAGGGCTCCAGCCCCGGGGTGGCCGGCTCGTCGGGGCCGCCCGTGAAGGGCTGGCGCACCCAGGTGCCGAACTCGTCGCCGTCGGTGTCGGAGAACCACCAGATCCACTCGCCGTCGGGGGAGAGGGTGCCGTCGGTGGTCCCGTTGGGGCGGTCGGTGGCCTGCCGCTGTGCGCCGGTGGCGCGGTCCCAGGCGTAGAGCTCGTAGGTCCCGGTCGCGTTGGAGACGAAGAGCGAGCGGTCCGGGGCGTCCTCGGCCCAGTCGGGCAGCCCGACGCGTGGTGCCCGGAACCGCTTCTCCCAGTCGGGGGTGCCGTCGCCGTCGGGGGTCACATCGGTGTCGCTGGTCATGACCCCATTCTCACCCGCCTGCGGCGGGGGCCAGCCACTTCTTCAGGGCCTTGGCGCTCGGCCGCTCGACGAACCGGTGCACCAGCCAGGCGGCCACAAGCATGGCCGCGACCACACCCCCGACCAGCACCCCGGGCGCCACCGAGGTGTGGAGCCGGCGGAAGACCTCCCAGCCCAGCTGCTCGTGGAGGAGGTACAGCGGGAACGTGAGCGCGCCGGCGGTGGTGAGCCAGCGGCGGTTGAAGAAGGAGAGACGGCCGAGGGCCACGGCGAGCACCAGCAGGTAGAACACGGTGATGACGGCCAGGCAGACGGGCCACGATATGGAGTGCCGTACCGACCCCTCGGCGGTCTTCATCAGGAAGCGCAGCTGGTTCTGCGCCAGCAGCCAGGACGTGCCGAGCAGCAGCCAGGTCACGGGCGTCGGGCCGAAGCGGTACATCAGGAACATCACCACGCCCGCGACGAAGAACGGGGCGGCGCCCGGCATCGCGAACAGGTCGATCAGCTCGTTGTCGGCGTGCGGCCCCAGGACGGACAGGAGCAGCCACAGGCCGCAGAAGACGACGACCCGGCGGTAGGTGAGGCCGAGGGCGGCGACGACGGCGAAGAGCAGGTAGAAGCGCAGCTCGGCCCAGAGCGTCCAGTAGGCGGGGTCTATGTCGCCGACGCCGATGGCCTCCTGGAGCATCGTCAGATTCGTCAGGATCTTGGAGGCCGTGATCCCGGTCTGCTTTGGGCCGTGGGACACGAGCATCACCGCGGCGGTGACCAGGACGGCGAACCAGTACGCCGGGTAGAGCCGGATCACCCGGGAGACCGCGAACTGCCGGACATCGCGGCCCCAGCAGGACATGCAGATCACGAAGCCGCTGATCAGGAAGAACAGCTGGACGCCGAGCCAGCCGTAGGAGGCGAAGGGGTGCGCGGTGGGGAAGACCTCGGAGGTCGAGACGCCCCAGACCGGCGTGCCCCTGTCGTCGAAGGCTATGAAGTGGAAGGCGACGACCATGAGGGCGGCGATCAGGCGCAGGCCGTCGAGGGTGTAAAGCCGTCCGCCCCGGCCGGAGCCGGGGCGGGGGGCGGAGCGAGGAACGGAACCGGCGGCGGAGCCAGGGGTGCAACCGGGGCCGGAGCCAGGGGTGGAACCGGAGGTCGTGGCAGGTGCCGTAGCCGGGTCCGGGGCGGAGGCCGTGGCGGGGCGGGGGGCGGGGACGGCCGGATGAGTCATGGGCGTCTGTTCTGTGGGATGGCGCTTGTCACGAGCGTCGCGTCTGGCGCCAGGCGGGCGAGGACAGGGCGTTCATCGGAGTCGGTTGCCAGGGCGACCTGACCCACGGAGCAGCCCTTGACGCTGACCCAGCGGGGCGTGCCGCCGGCCTCGATGGTAGCCAGACTCGTTCCGCCGTCGTTGTTGCGGGCGGCGAGAAGCACCCCCTCGCCCAGGGGGTGCAGCGCGAGCGGGCCGTACCCGCGGCCCGCGAGATCGAGGCGGGCGTCGGCCCAGTCGCCGCTGCCCGCCGCCAGACGGTAGGCGCGGGGACGGGCGCTGTCCGGCTCGCGGAGGACCAGGAGCAGCGAGCCGTCGGGGCGCGCCAGCACGGCCGGCGGATCCGCGGGGACGGGCAGGCCGGTGCGGACCGGGGTCAGGTCCTGGCCCGGCTGGTCGTGCGTCCAGTGGTGGACGGTGTCGTGCCCGGCGCCGAAGAGGTGCACCCGGCCCTTGGCGTCGGTGGTGACGGCCAGGCCTTCCTGTACCTCGACCTCCCGGCCGCCGAGGTCGCGCCAGGCGCTCCAGGTGCCGCCGGCGTCGAGCCGCCGGGTGGAGATGCCCTTGCCCCAGTTGCGTACGAAGAGGTGGAGGGTGCCGTCGCCGGCGATCGTCACGACGGGAGCACCGACCCGGCGGCCGCGGTCCGGATCGCGCTCGGGGTTGCCGAGGGAGGCCCAGGCGCGGAACGCACCGCCGGGGGTCTGCTGTTCGGCCATGACGATCTCGCGCAGGTTCTCGTCCGCCTTGGGGCCGAGGCCGGCGACACGCTGGGCGAACAGCAGCCAGCGGCCGTCCTTGGCGCGCACCGCGGCCAGCCCGGGCAGCAGTCCGTCGCCGCCGAGCAGCTTGGGGGCGGGCCAGTTGCCGCTGCCGGGCGCGGACTCCCGCCACATGGCCGCCTGTCCGCCCAGTACGGCGAACGCGGTGAGCCGTCCGTCCGCCCCCTGCTCGACGCGCGGGGCGGCGGTGGGCTGGCGCTGGGAGGTGCGCTGCGCCCAGCCGGGCCCTATCGACCGGTTCTTGCCGACGTCGTAGTCACCGCAGCCGGCCACGAAGGTGCAAGTGCCGGGGGAGCCGCCGTAGGCGTTGAGGATGTCGGCCTTGGCGCGGACCAGCTGGTGCGGCAGGTTGTGCGGCCAGCGCTCGTTGTAGTAGCCGCGGTAGGCGACGACGGAATACGAACGGCCGTCGCCCGGCCCCTTGTAGCGTTCCAGCGCGGAGTACGCGAACAGCGCGGCGGCCGTGTGGTCGGGGTGGTCGGAGTAGCCGGGCTGGTCGTGGCGGGTCCGGTGCTGGGAGTCGTGGACCTGCATGTCCGGGTCGGGGTCCATGGTCCGTATGAGCGTGGGCTTGTGCTCGTTGAGCAGGTGGGCGAGGTTCGCGATCAGGCTCTCGCGGGTGACCTCGTGCGTGGCGCCGACGGGAGAGCCGGTGGCGATCAGCGTGCTGGTCGACATCTCCGGGTCGCCCCACATGCGCGGAAGGGTGTTGGTGGGCCCTCGCGAGTTGGAGTCGTGCTGGCGGACGCCGAGCAGGACCAGCTTCAGACCCGGGTGCCCGACCAGGCTGTTGACCTCGACGGGCGTGCCGTCGGGCAGGGTGTCGACACGCACGTCCCAGGGCGCGTGCTCCGACTTGGTCACCATGAAGGCGTAGGCCTGGCGCAGCCCCTGGCGGCGGGCGCCCGCGTAGCCGGGGACGTCGGGCCTGGGGGGCCGGTCCTCGCCGGGGACCTTGTTGACGCCGCCGCTCTCACCGGAGTTGATGTAGACGCTGACCAGCAGGTCGTTGTCGTTGATGGACTGCTGGAGCTCCGGGTTCATGAAGTACAGGTCGTCGTCCGGGTGGGCGACGATCTGCATGACCCGCGCACCGCTCGTACCGTCCTGCGGCCCGGGCACGGCCGAGCGGGTCTTCGAGGGGGCTTCCTTGCGCGGACCGCTGTCTCTGTCGGCCGTGCACCCGACAGCAGTGAGGGCGAGGAGACCGGCGACGACAGTGCGTCGGGTGGGGCGTGCTGCTGTCACGGAAGCTCTCTTGTGGCTACACGGGCCGCTCGAATCGGCTCGGCACAGGGAAGTACGACTCCAGGAAGGGCCGCAAGAGAAGTGTGCTGCTGTCGAAGTCCTCTTCCGTGGACAGCGTGTCGTTGAGGCAGAACACGTCTCTGTCACGTGAGAGGAGCAAACGGTCCAAGCGGTTGCCTGCGTTCGGCAACGAAACGTCGATGTATACGTATTCGAGATCGCTGGCGAGCGCCCGCCCGGTGTGGAAGGCGTAGTAGTGGTACAGCGACGAGGGGATGGCTATGTCCGCCGGGCTGCGGAAACGCTGCCCGGCCGTGGCCCGGTGCTGCTCGCTGAACTCGTCCTCGATCTCGCTGAGGATGCTGCGGCTCAGCGCGTGCGGGACGTGCCGCATCTTCTGTACGGGCGTGGTGCCGAAGCGCGCCTGGATCAGCGCCCTGTTGTTCTTGCCCGCGATGGAGACCGGGACGTCGTCGGAGGACGGCGGGCCCAGCGGCACCAGTGCGGGGGAGGGGAAGAACTGGGTCAGCCCGTTGGCGAGGAAGAAACCGCCCGGGGCCATCTCGCGGCCCAGGAACACGTCGTCGTTGAAGTAGAGGAAGTGCTCGGCGAGGCCGTCGATGCGGTGCAGCTGGCTCTCGATGGCGTGTGAGTTGAAGGTGGGCAGCCAGTTCTGGTCGGCGAAGATCTCGCGGTGGCTGACGACCTTGATCCCGGGCTGCGAGGTGTCCAGCCACTCGGGCGTCTGGTCGTCGGTGACCAGGTAGATGTTGCGTACCCAGGGGGCGTACGTGGCCAGCGACCGCAGCGAGTAGCGCAGTTCGTCGTGGTTGGCGTAGCGCGCCGCGTTCGCCGCTTCGGAGTGGTAGTCGCTGCCGCTGTACTGGGACCGGCGGCGCAGCCACGCCGGGTCGGAGCCGTCCACCCAGGTGTAGACGACGTCGACGGGGAAGGAGATGTCCCGGGGGAGCGTGGTGGTGAACTCCGGGCGGGTGCGCACCGTCATGGAGGTCTGGGTACGGGTGCCCCAGGGCGCGGTGAACACGGTGGCGGGGACCTGCACGGAGGGCCCGTCGACCGGCACGGACTCGGTTATGGAGTTGCGGCGCGGGGCGGTCAGCTCGTCGCCCTCGCGGGCCCAGAACTCGATGTCGCAGCCGTGCTCGGGCCCCAGGACCACGCGCTGGCCCGGGTCGGTCCGGTACCAGAACAGGCGCAGGCTGCGGGCGCGCCCGAACCGGCGCCAGTTGGCGGGCTGGTACGCGGGGACGATCCGCTTGCTCTCCGGGCCGCGGGGGCCGAAGTAGGCGGGCAGCGTCCGGCACAGTTCCTGCAGGGCCGTGAAGGCGCGGGCGCGGTCGGCGGCGGCGACGGCCACCGTGGTGGCCCCGCGCTCCTGGTTGCGTACGCAGAAGTAGTCGATGCCCGCGGCTTCCAGGGCGGCGGTGACCGCGCCGAGCCCGGCGCGCCGGGTGGTCTCCGGCGAGAGGGTGTCGTCGACGAAGGCGATGCGCGGGCGTCCGGCGACGGTGACGACGAGGGCGCCCGACCCGGAGACGAGGGAGCGGCGCAGCGTGGCCAGGCTCGCACCGCGTACCCTGCCGGGAACACGGGTGACGCCGGTCGCGCCGATGGACTGCTTGATCTTGCGACGGGTCTCGGGCGAGTAGCGGGCGGCGACCACACGGCGCAGGCGGTTGGGCATCACCTTGCGGTAGACCCCTACGAGAGCGGACCCCTCGGCGTTGGCCCGGCCGGCGTTGGCGGCCTGTGCTGCGGGGGCCTTGGCGGCAGCCGTGCCCTGCTTCAGCGACGGTACGGTCACGATGTGCTGCGCCTCATCCCTGCTCCTCGGTACGGATCCGTCGCATATCATGGCGAGCTAACGGAAACCATGTGCGAGGTAAGAGTCAAGAAAACTCCATGGAAATGCAACCCGTCACAGTCTGGCCCGCAGAGCGGGATGTAGCGGGTATTTCTCTGCATTCTAGTGGGGCGCATGGGTCGCCAAAGAATGAGCCGGCCGTCGTGCCAGGCATCATGTGCGAGTGAACGTGGCCATCACCACAGGAAAGATGTTGGAGCGCCATGAGTGAAACCTTGCTGTCCCATGCGGTGGGGGCGGTCAAGCAAGCTCGGCGCACGGCGGGCCTCATCCGCCGTCGCGTGGAGCGGATCAACACGGTCCCGGCGCTGGGTTCTCCCGGGCGTGCCCGGACGACCCTGCGGCCCGTGCACCTCTCCGTTCTCGGTGGCCGCACCTTCAACCTGGCGGTGCCCTCGCCCCGCCGCGCCGGTGAGCTCGCCGGGGCCCTCCTCGTATTCGAGCGCCGCGACCAGCGGCAGGCCGTCCCCATGGAGCTGGAGCCGCAGCCGAACGGAACGGTGCTGCTCACCGTGACCGCGCCGCTGCGCCACGCGCGCTACGACGCCAAGGACGCCTCCGGGCCGCGGCTGACGGACGGCGTGTGGCGGCTGGCGATCGAGGCGACCGACGCCAAGGGCCGCAAGGCCCGCTTCGCGCTCACGGCCCCGCCCGCGCACGTGGGTGACGGCCCCACGCTCTCCTCGCCGCCCAGCGATTCCTCGGGTGCCACGTTCCGCCCCATGCGGTCCGTCGACGGCCAGTCGATGATCAAGGTGACCCCGCCGCGGACGGGGGCCGAGCTGACCGGCTTCGACCTGCGCTGGGACCGGATATCCGTGCACGGCCGGCTGATAGCCGCCGGCTCGCCGGCCGATTTCACGGCCGAGGCGGTGCGCGGATCGGCGGTCGTCTCGATCCGGCCACAATTCGACGGTGACCGGTTCGCGTTCGATGTGCCGCTCGACGCCATGGCCGCCCGTGGCCGCGGCAAGGGCGTCTGGGACATCCAGATGCGGTCCGGACGGAACCGGATCAGGATCGGCCGTCGGCTGACCGACGTACGCCATCCCAAGAAGGTCTTCCGTACTCCCTTCCGGACCATCGCCACGGAGGGCGGCGCGCTCCTGCGCGTACACGCGCACCTCTCGGCCGCCGGGAACCTCACCGTAAGCAGCACCGTCATCTCCACCAAGGAAATCGCCTGATGAAGATCACTTTTCTGCTCACCTGGGGCGACGAGATGGGTGGCACCGAGATGGCCACCTACACCCAGGCAGCACACCTGGCCCCGCGCCACGAGGTCGAGGTGATCAGTGTCTTCAAGACGAGGCCTGAGCCTTTCTTTTCCGCCGGTCACGCGATCCCGCGCCGGTACCTGGTCGACCGCACCGGCCCGTACGGGCGCCCCGTGCGCGAGAGCGGCCTGACCGAGCAGGCCTGCCGCACGCTGACCTCGCTCCCCAGCGAGATCATCCGACCCGCCTGGGAAGCCACCTTCGACCGGCTTTCCGACATCGAGATGACCAACGCCCTCGGCGCGATCGACACCGACGTGCTGATCACCACCACCCCGGCGCTCATGGCCGCGGTGGCCGAGCTCGTGCCCGCCCGCGTGATCACCGTGCACCAGGAGCACCGCGCGTCCCAGCTGCGCGGCGTCAGCGGTGAGCCGCTGCTGGTGTACGCGCCCCGGATCGACGCCCTGGCCTCGCTCACCGAGCGCACCAACGACTGGTTCGCCGACTCGCTGGGCGCCACCGCCCCCGAGCTCGTCGCCATCCCCAACGCCGTCCCCGACGGTTTCCGGCCCCGCTCCGACCTGGACAGCAAGACCATCGTCCTGGCCGCCCGGATGACGCCCGAGAAGCAGCTCGACCACGCCATCGAGGCCTTCGCCTCCATAGCCGACGAGCACCCCGAGTGGACGATGCGCATCTTCGGCGACGGGCCCCAGGAGGTCCGCCTGCGGCGCATCATCGACGGCCTGGCACTGCACGACCGCGTACTGCTCCTGGGCCGCTCCTCCGAGATGGAGCAGGAGTGGGCCAAGGCGGGCCTGGCCATGCTGCCGTCCCGCAACGAGGCGTTCCCCCTCGTGCTCCTCGAGGTGTTCGCCGCCGGCGTGCCGGTCATCGCCTACGACATCGTCACCGGGCCCGCCGAGATCATCCGGCACGGCGTCGACGGTCTGCTCGTCCCCGCGGGCGACAAGGAGTCGCTGGCCATCGCCATGTCCAAGCTGATGGGCGACGACGAGACCCGGCGCGCCTACGGCAACGCGGCCCGCGAGGGCGTGCACCAGCGGTTCGGCGCCGAGCGGATCACCGCCCAGTGGGAGGAGCTCTTCAAGCGCCTCGTGGCCCGCCGTGACTCTCCCGCCCGGCTGGCCGAGCGGGCCGACCGCACCGCGCTGCGGATCGCCGCCGGCGGCACCCGCAGCTTCAACGTGGCCGCGCCGATCAGCGTGCTCGCCGGCTCGGCCGACGAGCAGAAGGCCCGCGAGGTCATGATCCAGGCCCAGGACCGCACCGGTGCCCTGGTGCGCTCCGCGGGCCGGCTGGCCGAGGTCCGGGACGACATCCTGGCGCCGCGCATGGCCGACTGGAACCTGGAGCTGACCACCGACGCGCTGGACGCCCACGGCGTCCCGTACATCCTGCTGCGCGACGGCGGCACCTCGTACCGCATCGCGGTGGAGGTCGAACGCCGCGAGGCCGTTCTCGCCGCGCTCGCCGCCGACCTGCACGGCAAGGCCGTCTACGCGGAGCTCGTGACCCCGGCCGGCGCCGCGCCCGGCGCCGTGCTCGCCGAGCGGCTGCGGTCGGTCGGCGACGTCGCGGGCCTGCGCGTCTTCAAGCCCGTCGTCACCGAGAGCCGGACCCTGCGCTACGGCCCCGCCTTCGCCTGCCAGGTGGAGTTCTGGACCGAGGAGCCCGAGGACGCCGAGCTGCCCGGCTGGCGCGCCGCCCCCCGCGGCTCCACGCTCGTCGGCCCGCGGCTCCCCTCGCTGGAGCGCACCGCCACGACCAGCGTCGGCGACCGCGAGTACCCCACGGCGGCCGCCTTCACCGACGACCTCATGTGGGACGTCGACTTCCCCATCGACGTCGTCTACACCTGGGTCGACGACACCGACCCGGCGTGGCGCGAGCGCCGCGACGCCGCCAAGCGGGACGCGGGCATCGCCACCGAGGGCGGCGCGGACAGCGGGGACGTGCGGTTCCGCAACCGTGACGAACTGCGCTACTCGCTGCGGTCGCTGGCCATGTACGCACCCTGGGTGCGCAACATCTACCTGGTCACCGACGACCAGACGCCCGAGTGGCTGGACACCTCGCAGCCCGGGATCAAGGTCGTCAGCCACCGCGAGATCTTCGCCGACCAGAACTGGCTGCCCACCTTCAACTCGCACGCCATCGAGAGCCAGCTGCACCGCATCGAGGGGCTCTCGGAGCACTTCCTCTACTTCAACGACGACGTGTTCATGGGCCGTCCGCTGAGCCCGGGGTCGTTCTTCGCCAGCAACGGCATGGCGCACTTCTTCCGTTCGCCCACCGCCGTACCGCCCGTCGCGCTGGCCGAGGGCGACGAGGGGTACTTCGCCGCGGCGAAGAACAACCGCTCGCTGCTGGAGCGGAAGTTCGGCCGCACCGCCACCCACGGGTTCCTGCACGCCCCGCACCCGCTGCGGCGCAGCGTGCTCGAGCAGATCGCCGAGGAGTGCACGGAGGAGATCGAGGGCACGGCGTCGAGCCGGTTCCGTGCGACGACGGACCTGTCCGTCACCTCGTCGCTGCACCACCACTACGGGTACCTGACCGGGCGGTCGATGCCGGCGACGATCTCGTGCTCGTTCATCAACGCGGGCAACTACGAGCACCACACGCGGCTCAGCCGCCTGCTGGCCACCCGCAGCCACAGCGTGTTCTGCATCGGCGAGTCGGCCGACGCGGAGGTTCCGGTCGACGAGCAGGACCGCGTGCTGAGCGCGTTCCTCAACGCGTACTTCCCGGTCCGCTCGCCGTTCGAGAAGGCGTAGCCGCCTTCTGGCAGGCCCCCTTCTGGCCGGCCGCCTTCTCGCCGGCTGTCTTCTCGTCGGCCGCCACCCCGGAGTGATCCCGCTCCCCTCCGCGCGAGGGGAGCGGGACAGCTGCGCGAGGCCGTCGTAGGGTGCCCGCATGCGGATGATCGTCCGGGGCGCCCGGCTGCTGCACACCGACGGCGACGGCCATGGTCTCTACGACGTGGAGGTCGCCGAGGACGGCCGGATCGCGCGGGTGATCCCGTACGACGACCAGAAGGAACCACCGGCGACCGGTGTGCTGATCGAGGCCCACGGAGGGCTGCTGTCGGCCCCCTTCGTCGAACCGCACATCCACCTGGACACCGCCCTGACCGCCGGTGAGCCGCGCCCCAACGCCTCCGGCACCCTCTGGGAGGGCATCGCCTGCTGGAGCGAGCGCAAGCGGACCCTGACCCGCGAGGACGTGATCGCGCGGGCGACCGAGGTACTGCGCTGGCAGGCGGCCCAGGGCGTACTGCACGTCCGTACCCATTGCGACGTCACCGACCGGTCGCTCACCGCGCTGGACGCCCTGCTCGAAGTGCGGGACCGGGTACGGGAGTTCATGACCCTGCAGATCGTCGCCTTCCCGCAGGAGGGCATCGTCTCCTTCCCGGACGGCGAGGCGCTGCTGCGCGAGGCGGTCGCCCGCGGCGCGGACGTCGTCGGCGCGATCCCGCACTTCGAGGACACCCGCGAGGACGGGGTCGCCTCGCTCGGGATCGCCTTCGCGGTGGCCGAGGAGCACGGGCTGCGCGTGGACGCCCACTGCGACGAGATCGACGACGAGCAGTCCCGTTTCGTGGAGGTACTGGCCGCGCTCGCCCTGCGCTCGGGGCTGCGCGAGCGCGCGACGGCCTCGCACACGACGGCGATGGGCTCCTACGGCGGGGCGTACAGCTTCAAACTCCAACGCCTGCTGTCGCGTTCGGGAATCAACCTGGTCTCCAACCCCTTCGCGAACCTCAACCTCCAGGGCCGCTTCGACGCCTACCCGAAGCGGCGCGGCCTCACCCAGGTCAAGGAGATGCTGGCGGCGGGCGTCAATGTGGCCTTCGGCCACGACGACGTGATGGACCCGTGGAACGCGCTGGGCACCGCCAGTCCGCTGCAGACCGCCCTGATCGGCCTCTACGCCGCCCAGCTCACCGGCACGGACGAGATCCCGCTGGCCTTCGAGATGGTGACGGAGCGTGCGGCGCGCGTACTGGGCCTGTCGGAGGCGGAGTACGGCATCACGGAAGGCGCGCCCGCCTCCTTCGTCCTCCTCCCGGCCCCGTCGCCCGCCGAGGCGATCCGCCGCCAGGTCCGGCCGCGGTACGTCGTCTCGCGCGGCAGCGTCCTCGCCGAGACGCCGCCCGCTCCGACCCGGCTGTCCTGGCCGGGGGAGGGTTCGTCGGAGGTGGACTTCAGCCGGAGCCTAGGCTGACGCCCATGAAAACGTGGACCCTTGACATCGCCTCAGCCCGTGCCGCCCTCGACGTCGCCTCGGAGTACGCGGACGCGGCCCTGCTCAACCACTCCGTCCGCTCCTACGCCTTCGCCGCGGAGTACGCCGCCGGGCTCGGGCTCTCGTACGACGCGGAACTCCTCTATGTCAGCGCCCTGTTGCACGACATGGGACTGACCGCCCCCTTCGACAGCCACACCCTGCCCTTCGAGGAGGCGGGCGGCCATGTCGCCCGGGTGCTGACGGCGGGCCTGGGCTGGACGCCGGCCAGGCGGGCCCGCGCCGAGGAGGTGATCGTGCTGCACATGCGGGACGACGTCACCGCGGCCGAGGATGTGGAGAGCCACCTCCTCCAGGTCGGCACGAGTGCGGACGTCTCGGGGCTGCGCGTGGCCGAGTTCGACCCGGCCTTCGTGGACGAACTGCTCGGCGCGTACCCCCGGCTGGGTTTCGGCGCGGAGTTCCTCTCGCTGGTCGAGGACCAGGCCGCCCGCAAACCGGAGTGCGCGGCGGCGGCGTACGTCGCGGGCGGCGCGGCGGTACGCATCGCGGCGAACCCGCTGGGGTAGGGCGTAGGGCGCGTCGTCGGGCACGGACCCCCGGGCCCGAGTTGCGGTAGCCTGCGCGCATGTCGGGGCATTCGCCGGAATCACCGGAATCACCGGAATCACCGGAACCGCTGGGCTCGTGGGACGTGGACGGAACACCGCACCCGCTCGCCCTGCGCCGGACCGGCCGCAGCGAGCAGGAACCGGACCGGCTGCCCGAGATCCGGGAGCTGGAGGCACTCGGCTGGGAGCCCGCGCCCGAGGGGCTGACCTGGGTGTTCCTCCCGTACGTCTGGCCCCCGGCCGCACGTACCTGGATCCCGGACCGCTCCACCCACTGGGCGGTGGAGACCCGCCTGGACGGCCACGGCCACATCCTCGACGTGGAATCCGCCCCGCTCCCGGAGGCGGACCTCCACGACCTCGACTGGGAGGCCGAGGAGGCACTCACCGGCCTCGGGCTGCCGCCGAGCCCGCCGGGCCGCCTGTGGCTCCTCCGCCCGGTCGGCCCCTTCCCCACGGTCGAGGCGGTCCTCGACCACATCCGGGCGGTGGCGCGGGACCGAGGGGTGCACGAGACCCCCCTCTCCACCGCGTTCGTCACCCTCACCCGCGCCGAACTCACCGCCCTGGCGGAGTAGCCGCTCAGCAGCACAGCACGGGCACCTCCTGAACGGTGTTGTTCCCGAAGCCGCCCCGGTTCCAGGGCTGTTCGAGCGGCTGGCTGCGCCCGTCGGCGTCCGAGGCGCGGACCAGCAGCGTGTGGCTGCCGGGAGTCGCCGTCCAGGCGGACCGCCACGCCTGCCAGGCCCCGGCGTCCGGCCCCGGCGGCGCCACCTCGGCGTCGGCCCAGCTCAGTCCGCCGTCGGTGCTCACCTCCACCCGCACGACCGGCCCGTATCCGGACCAGGCGCGCCCCTCCAGCGGTACGGGCCCGGGGCGCACGACGCGGGTGCGGGACATGAAGTCGGGGAATCCCGGCGGGATCAGCAGGGCGCGCGGCGCGATCCGGGTGACCGGAGTGCCGGGGTCCTCGGGGTTCTGCCGGTAGCGGTAGGCCACCGTCTGCTGGAAACCGGTGAAGGGGGCGTTGACCAGGGTGATCTCCCTGAGCCACTTCACGTGCGCCATGCCGTACCAGCCGGGGACGACCAGCCGCAGCGGAAACCCGTGCTGGGGCGGCAGGGGCCGGCCGTTCATCGCGTAGGCGATCAGCACGTCCGCGTCGACCGGCAGCGGCAGGCTGCGCCGGTAGTCCTGCTCGACGCCGCGTTCGACGCCGTGGTCGGCGCCGGTGAACACCGCCTCGACCGCATCGGTTCGTACCCCGGCCTCGGCGAGCACGTCCCGCAGCGGTACCCCGGTCCAGTCGGCGGTCCCCACCGCCTCGACCAGCCAGGGCTGGCTGACCGGCCGCGGGGACAGCCGGGCCCGGCCGTTGCCCGCGCACTCCATGGTGACCCGCCGGGTGACGGCCGGCCGGGACCGCAGGTCCGTCAGACCGAGGTCCAGCGGCGTCCGCACCCGCCCCCCGACGCTCACCCGCCAGCCGTCCTCCTCCGCCGCGGGGATGTCGTAGTGCACCAGTACGTAGTGCAGTCCGGCCGGCGTGACCTCGTAGCGCAGCGCCTCCAGGGGCAGTCCGTGGTTGCGCGCTGCCAGCGCCAGCTCGTCCCGGCCGACGCCCTCCCCTGCGCCGGCCACCCGCGCCGGGGTGCTGATCTCGCTCAGCGAAGGCCGCTCCATCTCCCCATGGTGTGCCGAGCCGAGCGCCGCCGCCTGCGGGACGGCGCGTCGCCCGCGTGTCACAAGGCCGGTCCGGGCCCCGATGCGGGATGTTCTCCCCGGTGGGCAATGTCCGTCGAGTGCGGAATGCCGGAATGCCGGAATGCGGGGAGGTGTCCCGATGGGCGCGGGTGACGGGGAGCGGCCGCCTGGCGCCGCGACGCCGGCGGCGGCGGGGAAGAAGGCCGTGCCGCGGCCGAAGCGGGGGGCGCGGCTGCGTACGGCTCTGGATTCCGCCGTCGCCGCCGGGCCTCCGCCGGGCCCGGCGCGTCCCGGGTTCTGGCGCAGCCCGTTGCGGGGGCCCTGGCTGACCGCCGTGTTCGGACTGATCCTGCTGGTGGGGATCACGGTCCTGTTCGTGACGGGGCTGCTGTCGTACATCGCGTACAACCCGGACCTGGCGGCGCTCAACGACCAGACGCCCGACAAGGGGTGGCTCGGCTTCTACCTCTTCGCCTGGCCCACCTCGCCGTACTGGCTCTACCGGCTCACCCAGGGCGTGCACGTCGTCCTGGGAATCGTGCTGGTGCCCGTGCTGCTGGCCAAGCTCTGGTCGGTCATTCCGAAGCTGTTCGAGTGGCCGCCCGTGAGGTCGGCCGGCCACGGCATCGAGCGGCTGTCCCTGCTCCTGCTGGTGGGCGGCGCCGGGTTCGAGTTCGTCACCGGCATCCTCAACGTGCAGCTGCACTACATCTTCCCCGGCTCCTTCTACACCCTGCACTTCTACGGCGCTTGGGTGTTCATCGGCGCCTTCGTGGTGCACGTGACCTTCCGGCTGCCGCGGGCGATCCGTGCCGTACGCGCCGGACACGCCCAGCCCGAGGCCGGCTCCGACGAGGCGGCCGGGCTGGTCTCGCCCCGCCCGGCCGAGCCGACCATCTCCCGCCGGGGGGCGGTGGGCATGGTCGGGCTGGGCTCGCTCGCCCTGCTGGTGGTGACGGCCGGACAGAGCATCGGCGGATGGTGGCGGCAGACGGCGCTGCTGGCCCCGCACGGTCAGGAGCCGGGCTCCGGGCCGAACGGCTTCCAGATCAACAAGACCGCCGCCTCGGTCGGCATCCGGGCGAGCGACATCGGCCCCGCCTGGCGGCTGACCGTACGCGGCGCCGGCCGCCAGGTTGTCCTGACCCGGGAGGAAGTGCTGGCCATGAAGCAGTACGAGGCCGCGCTGCCCATCGCCTGCGTGGAGGGCTGGTCGACGCCCGACCAGCTGTGGAGCGGCGTACGGCTCACCGATCTGGCCGCGCTCGTGGGGCAGGGCAGGGACACTCCCCGGGTGCTGGTGGAATCCGTGCAGCGGGGAGGGTCCTTCAGCTCGGTGGTCCTGCGGGACAACCAGGTCCGTGACCACCGCTCGCTGCTGGCCGTACGCGTCAACGGAGCGGTTCTGTCCCCGGACCACGGCTACCCGGCCCGCGTCATCGTTCCCGGCGCACCCGGCGTCAACAACACCAAATGGGTCACCCGCCTCACCTTCGGAGAGCCGGCGTGATCAGCGCGACCGCCTTCCGCCACCGCTACGGCGCCTCCCCCCTCCACCTGCTGCTCGTGCTCGCCTCCTTCGCGCTCGCCGCCTACGCGGGCGTGCGGCTGCTCAAGGGGGACACCCTGGGCGTGGCCCTGTGGTTCGTCGGGGCGGCGCTCCTGCACGACCTGGTGCTGCTCCCGCTGTACGCGGTGACCGACCGGGCCGCGCAGACCCTGTTCCGGACGAGGACGAGGACGAGGACGGACACGGACACGGGCACGGACGCGGACGCGGGCACGCGCACGGCCACGGCCACGCCGCCTCCGAGGCCGAGCGTCAACTACGTCCGCGTTCCGGCCTTCGTCTCGGGGATTCTGCTCCTGGTCTGGTGGCCGCTGATCCTGCGCCAGGCCGGCGGCTTCACCCTGGCCACCGGGCTCCCTGCAGGGGTGTTCCTGGAACGCTGGCTGCTGATCTCCGCCGCCCTGTTCGGGGCCTCGGCGGTGATCCTCCTCGTACGCCTGTGGCACGGCTCGGCCCCGCGGCGCCGGGCCGCACGGGAGCAGCGGCGGCAAGCGCGCCGCGCCGCGAAGTGACGGTCGCTGGCGGGTCTCCGCAAGGTCCGGCCATCACCCCGTGCCGGCGGACCGCCGCTCCAGCAAGACCTTGAGCTGCGCGAGGTCCTTGCGCTGCGCGCGGCGCATGGCGGCGGTCATGACGGGCGCCGCGACCGACGCGAAGCCGGCCGGCTCGCCGCGGTTGCGCAGGGTCATCCGGGTGCGGTCCGCGTCTTCGCCGCACGGCTCCGAACGGAACGAGACCCGCTCATGACGACCCCCTCGAGTCGGCTCCCAGATGTCTCCCAAGACAGGCCCGTAAACGCAGGAAGGGCCTGACCTGCGATGTAGATCAAGCCCTTTACCTGGTCGTACGAAGATCGGGGTGGCGGGATTTGAACCCACGACTTCTTCGTCCCCGAGGAGCCGACCCAAGATCCTCACCACCCCAAACGACGGTTCCCCCGGCCAGCACCATGGCCTCGGACGGTCTGAGGGGCATGGGGGCCTTCGGGGAGCAGACCGGCTCCCGATAGCCGACGTCGTTACGCCCGTGATCCCTTGCAATACACCTGAATGACCTGGGTGCAGAAGGATTCGGGCTCACACCCAGCGGACGCGTGACCTGACCGATCGAGCCCGAGGACACACCCCGGACCCTATTGGGCCCACTATCCACCTCCATCGTGCGCCGGAGCACGCGCCGGGGGATGGGAGCATCGGCCCCAGATGGCGTCCACGGCGAGGAGCGCGAGCCATACAACTCTCTTGACCGCGCAGGGCAACCGGCCCTGCGCGCGCCGAGAGGAGCGGGCATGTGGCTGTACGACACGCGCTGGCGCGGACTGCTGGAGCTGGCCCCGAAGCAGGAGAAGGCATTCTGCTCGGGTGACGTCCTAGTCCCCGGAGACGAGGAGCTGGGCTACGTCCTGGCCCTCACTGAAGGACTGGTCAACGCAACCGTCACCACAGCCGACGGGCGGGAGCTGCAGCTTGCGTGGCGCAAGCCGCCGTGCGTTCTGGGTGACCTGTCGGCTCTCCGCGGCGGCCGTACGAGCGCCTGGGTGACGGCGGTCACGGATGCGACCGCCGTGCGGATCACGGCTCCTGCTTTCACGGACTACCTCAACG
The DNA here is from genome assembly GCF_018614095.1 of Streptomyces sp. ISL-87. GTDB lineage: Bacteria > Actinomycetota > Actinomycetes > Streptomycetales > Streptomycetaceae > Streptomyces. Next base: position 65,131 of record NZ_JAGGOY010000036.1, read on the forward strand.
GCCTTGGACTGCCGGGTCAGCTGCTCGCTCAAGTGCTCGACTGGACTTATCGAGAGGATCTCAAGCGGGCACAAGAGCGTGTCCTGCCTCTGCGGAGTCAGCTGGCTGCGTTCCTGCTGACCGTGGCCGGAGAAGTGACCTCCGGACGCCTGGAGGGCTGGGACCAAGACCATCTGGCGGCACTCTTCCACGTATCCGGCCGAACTCTAAGGGACAAGGCTCTACAGCCCCTGGAGCAGGCCGGCGCCGTCGTCCGTAGTCGCTGTCGCGTCACGATCGCGGACGAGAGGGTGTTGCGCCAGGAGATCGCGGGGTTCGGCGTCCGCTGAGGGGACCGGAGGGCAAGCACAGGCAGCCGGTCGCCTGCTGGAAACTCTTCCGCTTGCGGGCGGCGGCCGCCGCGCATCCTCGGATCAGTCGCAGCAGCGCCTGATCCGACGTTTCCCTCGTCAGGAGGACATCCGTGTCCGAACCGCACCTCGTTCCCTGGGGCGAAAGCCGCACGTTGCACCCATACGTCGGTGTCCTCGCCGTCGACGCCAAGGACTTCACCTGCCTCCCGGCCCTCGCACACCCCGATATCAGCCGCCGCATCCCGGAACTCGTCGACCGGGCCTTGCGTGCTGCCGGGCTCGCTGAACTGACAGGCACCAAGCGGTTTCCGACCCACACCGGAGACGGCATCGCCTTTGGTGTGCCCACCGCTCTTCTGCCCTTCGTCGTCTGGCCCTTCATGAACCGGCTGCAGGACGTTCTCGCCGAACACAACGCACGCGCCGACAGCCGCTTCGGCCTCCGGCTCCGTGCAAGCGTGCACGTCGGCCCCCTCCCCGATGCCGGGCACGCCGGCGACGGCGAGGGTACGGCGCGCAACGACACCCACCGGCTTCTGGACTCCGAGCCTGTGAAGGAGGCCCTCGCCCGTTCCAGCGCGGGGGCCACGTTGCTGGCGGCAGTTTTCTCCCAGAGGGTCTACGAGGACGTGATCCTCAGCGGCTTCGCGGGCCTGCACCCCGACCGCTGTACCCGCGTCGAGGCTGCCGTACCAGGCAAGGCTTTCCGGCAGCCGGCCTGGCTCTACGTACCCAGCCCCTCCGGCGACCTTCTGGGGGACGGGCTGCGCCGCTCGGACGGCGCTGCCCCTGCACCCGACGGAGCCCCGGAAGTCGCCCCGAAACCCACCTCCGGAACCCAGCACGTGGGTCACGGAGTCGCGGTCATGGGATCTGTCTCGGGTGGCCTGAGCTACCAGAACGGCCCGGCTCCACAGACGGGACGAGGCGCCACGCCTCCTGCCGATGCGCCCCGGTGACCACGCTCCCGCACCAAGTGGTCGGCCACGGCATCGGCGTCCAGGGCGAAGTCAACGGAGGCATCACGCAGAACACCTTCCACATCGTCGTCGGCCTGGCACCGCCCCAGACCGCCCCCGTTGCGCAGCACCCACCGTCCGGCCCAATCGATTTTTGGCTGGAGGCCCTCATCGCGCTGAGTCGGACCGCCTCCCTGTCCGTTCGGCTTTTCCTACCCCCGCACATGACGAAAGGAGACGACGACACATGGGAATGACCCTGTTCAACTCCCTGGAACGGGAGATCGGCGCGGCAGCCGCTGCTGCCGGCAGCCCCCTCCTGATCACCGCGCCCCTCGCCGGGGGACCAGCATGTCTGACCCCGTGGGCGGCCCGGGACCTGATCCGGCAGCCGCTCGCGGAGGCGGCTGTCGCAGTGTGGCGGGAGGTCGTCCGTGCCGCGAAGGGAGAAGCGGAGGTATCCGGCCGCTGGACGCTGCTCGCGCTGTGGCTGGCCCTGCCGAGGCTGCGTGGCCCCGTCGCGTTCGCCGTGCGCCGGTTCTTCCTGGACACGGCGGACGCCGAGTCGGAGGCGGCGGCCGCGTTCCTGGAAGCACTGGCGGCCGCCGATCCGGAGGACCCCCGGCTGGGCTCTGTGATGGCGGACACGGCGTGCCGTCGGCTCTGGGCGTATGGAGCCCGCGCGCTGCGCGAGGTCCCCGTCGTCGATATCGCGGCGATCGCAGCGGCGCGGACCGCGGACCTGCCCGCTGAGGAGGACCTGCCCGACGAGGCAGGTTGGGACCTCTACGTGGCTCCCCTTGACCGGGAGGACGGCCTCTCCGCGCCGCTGCGTTTCACCCTGTCGTCCAGCGCGGTCGAAGAGGTCCGCCTCACTGCCCTTGCGGACCGGATGGGGCTGAGCGACATCGTGTTCCGGGCTCGGAGGCCCGGTGAGGGCCCGCCGATCGGCACGCTGTCTCTGCGCCCGGTGGGAGTACGACGGTGAGCGCATGGGAACCACGACGGTCGCTGTCTTTCTCAGAGGCCTTCGACCTGCCGCTCTCCGTCGACCTGCGGACGGCCGCTCGAGCCTTCGGAATCTGCTCCGCGACTGCCTACAAGCTCATCCGTCTCGGCAGGTTCCCCTGCCCCGTCCTGAGGGTCGGCCACTGCTACCGCATCCCGACGGCCTTTCTCCTGCGCGCGCTCGGCATTGAGGAGAGGCCCCTGTACGCCGTGCCACTCGAGCAGGACCTGGCCGATCCGTCCAATCACCGCGATGACCGTCCCCGAACGGAGGACCGCGTATGACCACCGTCACGCCCGCCGCAGTCCGCACGACCGAAGACCTGCCAGAACCCCCGCGCACCTGGTCGTGCTTCGTGATCACCCCGATCGGCAACGAGCACGCAGAGCAGGGAAGCCCCGAACGAGAGGCCTACGAGCACTCGTTGCGGATCTTCGAAGAGGTCGTCCTGCCTGCCTGCTCCCGATACGGGGTCACACCGGTCCGCTCGGACGGTATCGCCGAGGCGGGCGAGATTACCGACCAGATCTGCCGCCACGTGCTCCATGACGACCTCGTCATCGCCGATGTGGGCGGCGGCAACCCCAACGTCATGTACGAGCTCGGGCTGCGCCACGCCACAGGCAAGCCGGTCATCCACATCGGCGAACACGGACGGCTGCCGTTCGACATATCGCCGATCAGGACCATCCAGTTCCAGGCCACCACCCGAAGCGGTCTGGTCGATGCCCGGAAGAAGCTCGAAGCCGCCCTGGAGACCGTGCTTCGTGGTGCCTTCGAACCGCTGACGCCGGCCAGGATCCTCCGTGGCCTGCCCACCGGCCAGTTCTCCCCGGCCCGCCTGGGGGAGGACGAGGAAGATGAGGACTCGCCCGGCCTCGTGGAGCACATGGCCGTTGTCGAGGAGCAGATGGAGGCGATGACGGAGGACTTGGACGGTGCCACTGTCGCCCTCCAGCGCATCACCGCTGCCGCCGAGAAGTTCCTCCCGACACTCTGGCAGCCCGATGCTCCCTCCAGCACTCAGCAGGCGATCCTGCACCAGTTCGCGCGGGCGATCGAGGAGCCAGCCGCAGACCTGAAGAGTTGTGCCCAGCGGTTCGCGGACAAGATGGGTTCCCTCGACGCCGCGGTACGGGCGGGTCTCGCTTTTCAGCGGAGCATGTCCTTGCAGGCTTCTGACAATGCCACGGAAGGCCCGGCCGATCTCCTGGAGCAGCTGACAGGGCTGTCAGCGTCGGTCCGGGAAGGTGTCGAGGCCATCACCCTGTTCGAGGCCATGTTCAAGGCTTTCTCCTCGCTCAGCCGTTCCTTGCGGGCCCCGGGACGGGAGATCGGGGCGGCGCTGAGCCTCTTCCGCCGGTCAGCCTCCTACTTCGAGCAGTGGGAGCACTTGGCGCGCACTGAGCAGGGCTGAGTCGCACGGCAGAACCGGAGAAGGGAGTAGAGGGCTGGGCCGTTGATCCGGTCCGGCCCTCTACGCGGCGAAGGTCCTCATGGACGACCACATGGGTCACCTCGATGGGTCGGTCTCCGCCTGTTCGTTGTAGTAGATCGCGGACGTTTTCGGGAGTAGGTGGGAGCCCATTCCGAGGTCGGCTCCCCGATGGCTCCCAAGACAGGCCCGTAAACGCAGGAAGGGCCTGACCCGCGATGCGGATCAAGCCCTTGACCTGGTCTTACGAAGTCGGGGTGGCGGGATTTGAACCCACGACCTCTTCGTCCCGAACGAAGCGCGCTGCCAAGCTGCGCTACACCCCGATCGCCGCCTTGCAGTCTTGCTGCCCTGGCGACATCGATTACTTTAGCGGACCCTTGGCCGGAGACGAAATCCGGTTTTCGCTGGAGGCCCGCGAGCCGGTCACGCCTTCGGGGTCAGTGTCAGAAGGGTCGCCTCCGGGGGGCAGGCGAAACGGACCGGGGTGAAGCGGTTGGTGCCGCAGCCCGCCGAGACGTGGAGGTACGCGCGGTTCCCGGCGGCCTCGTGCGTGGAGAGGCCCTTCACCCGGTCGGTGTCCAGGTCGCAGTTGGTGACGAGCGCCCCGTAGAAGGGGATGCACAGCTGCCCGCCGTGTGTGTGCCCCGCCAGGATCAGCGGGTAGCCGTCCGCCGTGAAGGACTCCAGCGTGCGCAGGTACGGGGCGTGCACCACGGCGACCGAGAAGTCCGCGTCCGCCTCCGGGCCGCCCGCCACCATCTCGTAGCGGTCCCGCTTGATGTGCGGGTCGTCCAGGCCGGTGAAGGCCAGCTCCAGCCCGTCCAGCTTCAGGCGCGCCCGCGTGTTGGTGAGGTTCAGCCAGCCCGCCGCGTCGAAGGCGTCCCGCATCCCCTCCCACGGGTTGTGGACGGCGCCGACGACCGGTTTGTTGCCGTTCAGCCCGTGCCGGCCCTGGGCCTTTTCGAGGAGGTAGCGCGCCGGGTTGCGCAGCTTCGGCCCGTAGTAGTCGTTCGAGCCGAAGACGTACACGCCGGGGAACTCCATCAGCGGCCCGAGCGCGTCGAGTACCTCCGGCACGCCCTCCGTGTCGGAGAGGTTGTCGCCGGTGTTCACGACGAAGTCCGGGCGCAGGCCGGCCAGGGACTGCAGCCACGCGCGCTTCTTGTGCTGGCCGCTGACCATGTGGATGTCCGAGACCTGGAGCACGCGCAGCGGGCGCATCCCCTGGGGCAAAGCCGGCACCGTCACCCGGCGCAGGCGGAATGACCGCGCCTCGAAACCGGCGGCATAGGCCAGACCCGCGGCCCCCACCGCCGCGATTCCGGCGGTGACCTTCAGAGGTACTCCGTAACGCGCACGCATGGCCCCTATGGTCGCAGACCGGCAAAACCAATGGGCGCCACAGGCCCCGCACCTGGCAGAATCAGGTCCATGACCACGCTCAAGGCCAAGCTCCAGGAAGACCTCACCATCGCCATCAAGGCGCGCGACGAGCTCAGCTCGTCCACGCTGCGACTGACCCTTGCCGCCATCACCAAGGAGGAGGTCGCGGGCAAGGAAGCACGCGTGCTCTCCGACGAGGAGGTCCTCAAGGTGATTGCCAAGGAGGCGAAGAAGCGTCGCGAGGCCGCGGAGGCCTTCGCCCAGGGCGGCCGTGCCGAGCAGGCCGCGCGGGAGACCGCGGAGGGCGCGTTCCTCGACACGTACCTGCCCAAGCAGCTCAGCGACGACGAGCTCGTCGCGATCGTGGCGCAGGCGGTCGAGGAGGCCAAGGCGGCGGGTGCCGAGGGGCCGCGGGCCATGGGTGCCGTCATGAAGATCGTGAACCCGAAGGTGGCCGGCCTGGCGGAGGGCGGCCGCGTCGCCGCCGTCGTCAAGCAGCAGCTTTCGTAAGCGAGCGACACGACACATACAGGGGAGGCCCCAGCCGGATCCGGCTGGGGCCTCCCCTGTGTCCGCTGCTTCTACTGGGTGTCGCGGCCGCCGATCCGGCCCGGCTCGACCGGCAGGCCCGGGAACGGGGTGTCCGGGGTGCCGGTTCCGCCCGTCGCGCCCGTGCCGCCGATGACGTCCGTGCCGCCCGTGGTCCCGGCGGTCGTCGTGCCGCCGGGGCGTCCGCCGGGCTTGCCGTCGCCCGGCCTGGGCTTCCCGGGCTTGTTCGGGTTCGGGCTGGGCTTGCCGCCGCCGCTCGGGAGCGCCGCGTCGGCGATGGGCACCGTGGTGAAGGACGGCGCCTCCCGGCCGGCCAGCGCGTCCGAGACCGCGTCCTTCCAGATCGGACCGGGCAGACCGCCACCGAAGACCTTGGGGTAGTACTGCCCGCCGATGGTGATGTTCTCCATCGAGATCTTCTTCGCGCCGCCCGAGCCGACCCACACGGCGGCGGAGATGTTCGGGGTGTAGCCGACGAACCAGGCGTTGTGGCGGGAGTCCGTCGTACCGGTCTTGCCCGCGCTGTCGCGGTCGGTCAGGCCGGCCCGCTCACCGGTACCGGAGTCGACCACCCCGCGCAGCAGGGTGTTGATGGTGTCGGCCGTCGTTTCCGACATGGCGCGCTCGCACTTGGACTTCGGCACCGAGAGCGCCTTGCCGTGCGAGTCGGTGATGGACTCGATGGCGACGGGCGTGCAGTAGACGCCGCGGTTGGCGAAGGTGGCGTACGCGTTGGCCATCGTCAGCGGGGACAGTTCCGCGGAGCCGAGCGCGATGGACGGCGACTCGGGCAGCTTCGTGCCGCTCGCGGGGACCACGCCCAGCTTCTGCGTCATCTCCGTCACGGGGCAGAGGCCGATCTCGCTGATCATCTCGACGAAGTACGTGTTGATCGACTTCTCCATCGCGGTCCTCAGCGCGTAGGGGCCGATCTCGTCCTCGGTCTCGTTCTCCGCCGTCTCGGGCTTACGGGCACTGTTGAGGTACTGCGTGCCGTCGCAGCGGGGGATCGGGGACGGGTACTCCATCTTGTTCGGCGCCTGGTACACCTTCGTCGCCGGCAGGCCCCGCTCCAGCGCGGCGGCCGCGATGAACGGCTTGAACGTCGAACCGACCTGGAAGCCGAAGTTGGATCCGCCCATCCGCTTGTCCACGGAGTAGTTGATCTGGGTCTCGTTCTTTCCGAAGCCGTACGGCTTCGACTGGCCCATCGCCAGCACCCGGCCGGTGCCGGGCTGGACCATGGTCACGGCGGTCGCGACCTTGTCCTCCTGGTAGACGTGTTCCTTGATCGAGGCGTTGGCGCCCCCCTGCGACTGCGGGTCCAAGGTGGTGCGCACCGTCAGACCGCCCTGGTTCCAGACCTTCGCCCGCTCCTCGCGCGTCTTGCCGAACACCGGGTCGGTCAGGAACGAGTTGCGCACGTAGTCGCAGAAGAAGCCCGCGCCCTTGACCGCCGTGATGCAGCCGTTCTTCGGCTTGGTCACCTTCAGCTGGACCGGCTTGGCCTGCGCCTCGTCGGCCTCCGCCTGCGAGATGTCCTTCACGTCGACCATCCGCTGGAGGACGGTGTTGCGGCGCTTCATCGCCTCCTGGGCGTCGTTCACCGGGTCGTACCGGCTCGGCGACTGCACGAGGCCGGCGAGCATCGCCGACTCCCCGAGGGTCAGGTCCTTGGCGGGCTTGCTGAAGTAGCGCTGCGCCGCGGATTCGATTCCGTAGGCCTGCTGACCGAAGTACGTGATGTTGAGGTAGTTCTCGAGGATCTTCTTCTTCCCGAGTTCCTCCTCGACCTGGATCGAGTACTTCAGCTCGCGGACCTTGCGGCCGAGGCTCTTCTCCTGCGCCTCGCGCACCTTCGACTCGTCGTCGCCGGCTTCCTCGACGAAGACGTTCTTCACGTACTGCTGGGTAAGCGTGGACGCGCCCTGCGCGGCGCCGCCTTCCTGCGCGTTGCGGTTGACCGCGCGCAGGATGCCCTTGAGGTCGACCGCGCCGTGCTCGTAGAAACGCGAGTCCTCGATCGCGACGATCGCCTTCTGCATGTACGGGGAGATCGCCGTCAGGGGGACCACCTGACGGTCACGTGAATAGACCGTGGCGATCAAGCCACCCTCGGCGTCGAGAATCGTGGTGCGCTGGCTCAGGGGCGGCGTTTTGAGATTGGCCGGGATCTCATCGAATCCCTCGACCGTGCCCTTGGCCGCGAGTCCCAGGGCGCCTGCGCCCGGGATCGCGATACCGGCCAGCACAACTCCGGAGAGAACGGACACCCCGAGGAACTTGGCGGCCTGCTGTGGCCCCGTGAGCCCGCCGCCCGAGCGCTTCTTTGCCATAGAGGGCAGCCTACGTTCTCATTCGCCGGACACGCGCGAATGCCTTGGCCTAAGCTGTCCCCAACTGTCACAGCAGTGCGGTGCGACATCAACCCCTTGGCTTGATTTTCACCCTTCCCGAATGGGGTGGACTGATGTCCGAATCCCGCCCTTCACTCTGACGGTCTGCCGACCATTCCACCCGGATTGCCGGAATGGTCGGGCATGTCGCCGGATCACTCCGTCGGGTGATCTGCCGCTTACCCATAGTCCGTTCGGGCCATCAAGATTGGGCCCGTCGGGGGTGTTGCACTGTGCCCGCCTTCCGTAACGTCCTCAACTGGCAGCGGTGAATATGCCGCTACCGCCGTGGGGGAGCCTCGATTCGGGAGAGGACGGCGCCGGGATGGGCTGGGTAACCGACTGGAGTGCGCAGGCAGCCTGCCGCACTACCGATCCGGATGAACTGTTCGTTCAAGGAGCGGCACAGAACAGGGCCAAGGCGGTGTGTACCGGATGTCCGGTGCGGACCGAGTGTCTGGCCGACGCGCTCGACAATCGTGTCGAGTTCGGTGTGTGGGGTGGAATGACCGAGCGGGAACGACGCGCGCTGCTGCGCCGCCGTCCCACCGTCACCTCGTGGCGACGGCTGCTCGAGACCGCACGCACGGAGTACGAGCGCAGTACGGGCATCCTCACCGTGGATGTCGATGCGGAGGTTGACGTTCCGTACGAGACGTACGCGGCAGCCGGGTAGATCGACCAGATCGACCCGGACCGCCCCCGCGCGGTCCCGCGTACGGACGCCTCCGCATCCAGAGGCCTGCGTACGAACGCCTACGCTCCGGCCGGAAACCCGGCCGCGAGGCGCTCTCCGATGGCCCGCAGCCCGGCGAGGTCGTGTACATCGCCGGGCAGGGCGGCCACTTCGGCCACCGCCACCTCGGGGTGCAGCGAGGTGAAGCGATCGCGTGTGCGCTGTTCGCGCGCGATCACCTGCATCCGTTCGGCGTGCAGGCGCAGCAGTCCTGCCGTGATCTCGTCCACGTCGGCGTTCGCGTCGGCTTCCGCGTCGGCGTTCACGTTGGCGTTCGCGTCACCGTCGTCACCATCACGAAGTCCAGCTTTCCCGGACTCCTGATCGACAATGCCGCCTTCCTCAAGATTCTCTGCGGCGGCCAACGCCCGCTCCGCCGACAGCTGGTGCGCGTCGCTGCCGTGTACGCGGTTCAGTACGAGCCCCGCCAGGGGCATCTCCTCCGCGGCCAGCCGCTCCACGAAGTACGCCGCCTCGCGCAGGGCGTCCGGCTCGGGCGCCGCGACCACGAGGAAAGCCGTGTCCGGGGCCTTCAGCAGGCGGAAGGTCGCGTCCGCGCGGGTGCGGAAGCCGCCGAACATGGTGTCCATCGCGGCCACGAAGGTCTGTACGTCCTTCAGCAGCGAGGCGCCCATCAGCTTGCTCAGCGTGCCGGTCATCATCGACATGCCGACATTGAGGAACTTCATCCCCGCCCAGCCGCCCACCTTCGCCGGCGCCATCAGCACGCGGATGAACTTCCCGTCCAGGAAGGACCCGAGGCGCTTGGGCGCGTCCAGGAAGTCCAGCGCGGACCGGCTCGGCGGCGTGTCCACGACGATCAGGTCCCAGTCGTCCCTGGCCCGCAGCTGCCCCAGCTTCTCCATGGCCATGTACTCCTGCGTGCCCGCGAAGCCGGCCGACAGGGACTGGTAGAAGGGGTTGGCGAGGATGGCCTGGGCCCGCTCGGCGTCCGCGTGGCCCTCGACGATCTCGTCGAAGGTCCGCTTCATGTCCAGCATCATGGCGTGCAGTTCGCCGCCGTCCACGCCCTTGACCCTGCGGGGCGTGTTGTCCAGCGAGTCGATCCCCATGGACTGGGCGAGCCGCCGCGCCGGGTCGATGGTGAGCACCACCACCTTCCGCCCGCGCTCGGCCGCCCGTACGCCCAGGGCCGCGGCGGTGGTGGTCTTACCGACCCCGCCCGCGCCGCAGCACACGATGATCCGGGTCTTCGGGTCGTCCAGCAGCCGGTCGACCGCCAGCCGCGGCGGGGTGTCCATGCTGCTCCCGCTCCCGGTCACGCTCCTGCTCCCGCTCTCGCTTCCGGTCACGCCTCGCTCGGTCATTCGTCGCCCGCCTGCTTCCGCAGTTCCGTCGCCAGCTCGTACAGCCCGGCCAGGTCCATCCCCGCGCCGAGCAGCGGGAGTTCGTACGTCGGCACGTCCAGCCCCTCCAGTACGGTGCGCTGCGCGCGCTCCAGCTCCACCCGGCTCGCGTGCTCGGCGGCCTGCGTGATCAGCGGGTCCACCAGCCGCTCCGCCAGGCCCCCGCGCCGCGCGCCGCCCAGGCCCGCCCGGGACAGCGCCCGGGCCACCTCGGCGCGGCGCTCGCCGGCCGCGGCGCGCAGGGCGTCCTCGTCGAGGTGGTGCGGCCGCACCATGTTGACCACGACCCGTCCCACGGGCAGCCCGGCCTCCTGGAGCTCCGCGATCCCGTCGGCGGTCTCCTGTACGGGCATCTCCTCCAGCAGGGTGACCAGGTGGACGGCCGTCTCAGGGGACTTGAGCACCTTCATGACGGCCTGCGCCTGGTTGTGGATCGGCCCGAACCGGGCGAGCCCGGCCACCTCGTCGTTGACGTTGAGGAAGCGGGTGATCCGCCCGGTCGGCGGGGCGTCCATGATCACGTGGTCGTAGGCGAACCGGCCGGCCTTGTCCTTGCGCCGCACCGCCTCGCACGCCTTGCCGGTCAGGAGCACGTCCCGCAGCCCTGGCGCGATGGTCGTCGCGAAGTCGATCGCGCCGAGCTTCTTGAGTGCGCGGCCGGCCGAGCCGAGCTTGTAGAACATCTGGAGGTAGTCGAGGAGCGCCCGTTCGGCGTCGATGGCGAGTGCGTAGACCTCGCCGCCCCCGCCGGGCGCGACCGCGATCTTCCGCTCTTCGTACGGGAGTGCCTCAGCCCCGAAGAGCTGTGCGATCCCTTGTCTCCCCTCGACTTCCACGAGAAGAGTCCGCCTGCCCTCGCGTGCGAGGGCGAGCGCGAGTGCCGCGGCGACCGTGGTCTTGCCGGTGCCGCCCTTGCCGCTGACCACCTGGAGCCTGCTCACAGCGACCGAGCCTAACGAGTCGTCCCTCGGGCCGCGCATGAGCCCCACACGACAGGCACTACCCTCGCTCCCATGACCAAGAAGTTCGAATATGCGACGGTCCCGCTGCTGGTCCACGCCACCAAGCAGATCCTGGACACCTGGGGCGAGGACGGCTGGGAGCTCGTCCAGGTCGTGCCCGGCCCGAACAACCCCGAGCAGCTCGTGGCGTACCTCAAGCGGGAGAAGGCATGAGCGCCGTAGAGGCGAAGCTGGCCGAGCTCGGCCTCACCCTGCCGGAGGTTGTCCCGCCGCTGGCCGCGTACCAGCCGGCCGTGCGGTCGGGCGCGTACGTGTTCACCGCGGGCCAGCTCCCGATGGTCAAGGGCAGCATGCCGGTCACCGGCAAGGTCGGCGCCGAGGTCTCGGCGGAGCAGGCCAAGGAGCTGGCCGCGATCTGCGCGCTGAACGCCCTGGCCGCGGTGAAGTCCGTCGTGGGTGACCTCGACAAGATCGCCCGCGTCGTGAAGGTCGTCGGCTTCGTCGCCTCGGCCCCTGACTTCACCGCCCAGCCGGGCGTGCTGAACGGTGCGAGCGAGCTGCTGGGCGAGGTCCTCGGCGACAAGGGCGTCCACGCCCGCAGCGCGGTCGGCGTGGCGGTCCTCCCGCTGGACGCCCCGGTCGAGGTCGAGATCCAGGTCGAGCTGGTCGAGGGCGCCTGACCTTCGCCTGACCTTCGCAGGGGCCGGACCGGTCCACCGGGCGCGCCGCCACTGCCGGGGCGCTGCCCCTGGGCCCTCGCGCCTCGAACGCCGGCGGGGCTGGATCCTCCGGCCCGGCCAGCGTTCGCGCGCGGGCCCGGGCGGAGTCCGGTTCCGCGGAGGGGGCGGGGCGGGGGAACAGCCCCCCGCATCGGCCCATTGGCGGCTTGGCCGCATGCCTGTCGGCGGCTTCTCCGCTGGGTCTGATTGGCGGCTTGGCCGCTGGGCCTGTCGGCGGCTTCGCCGCTGGGCTCGGCGGCTTCGCCGCAGGGGGCTCTCGAACATCGGGCCGGATGGCCGTAGCATCCCGCCATGCCGAATGGTCAGCACAGCCAGCCGCCGAAGCCCGCCGCCACCCCCGGCGGGCAGTGGTACCCCCCGGAGTGGCCTGACCGTATTCGCGCGCTCGCGGACGGCTCTCTCACCCCCGTCCTCCCCAAACGCGCGGCCACGGTGATGCTGCTCCGCGACACACCCGCCGGGCCCGCCGTGCACATGCTGCGCCGCCGCACCTCCATGGCCTTCGCCGGCGGCGCGTACGCCTACCCCGGCGGCGGTGTCGACCCCCGCGACGAGGAGCACCTCATCGGCTGGGCCGGTCCGACCCGGGACGACTGGGCGGCACGCCTCGGCACGGACCCCCGTACCGCCCAGGCCATCGTCTGCGGAGCCGTCCGCGAGACCTTCGAGGAGGCCGGCGTACTCCTCGCGGGCGAGACCCCGGACACCGTCGTCGGCGACACCACCGCCGACGACTGGGAGGCCGACCGCCAGGCCCTCGTGGGCCGTGAGCTGTCGTTCGCCGAGTTCCTGGACCGCCGCGGCCTGCTCCTGCGCTCCGACCTGCTCGGAGCGTGGGCCCGCTGGATCACCCCCGAGTTCGAGCCGCGCCGCTACGACACCTGGTTCTTCGTCGCCGCCCTCCCGGAGGGCCAGCGCACCCGCAACGCCTCCACCGAGGCCGACCGGACCGTCTGGATCCGCCCGGCGGACGCCGCGGACGGCTACGACAAGGGCGAGCTGCTGATGATGCCGCCCACCATCTCCACCCTGCGCTCCCTGGAGCCCTACGAGAGGGCCGCCGACGCCCTCGCCGGGGCCGTTGCCCAGGACCTCACTCCCGTCCTCGCCCAGGCCGCGCTGGAGGGCGGGGAAGTGGTGCTCAGCTGGCCGGGCCACGACGAATTCACCAAGCGCGTCCGCCTGGGAGGCCCCGCATGACCAACGCCGCCGCACTCCCCGGCCAGCCGCGCGGAATGGTCACCTCCGGGCCCGCCACCGCCCGCGCGGTCAACATCCTGGCCCCCAACGCCTCCGCCATGACCCTGGACGGCACCAACACCTGGCTGGTCTCGGAGCCCGGGTCCACCGAAGCCGTCGTCATCGACCCCGGCCCGCTGGACGACGTACATCTGCGCGCGGTGATCGCCACCGCCGAGGAGGCGGGCAAGCGGGTCGCCCTGACCCTCCTCACCCACGGCCACCCCGACCACGCCGAGGGCGCCGCCCGCTTCGCCGAGCTCACCCGCACCAACGTCCGCGCCCTCGACCCCGCCCTGCGCCTCGGCGACGAGGGCCTGGCCGCCGGGGACGTGATCCGCACCGGGGGCCTGGAGCTGCGCGTGGTCCCGACCCCCGGCCACACCTCCGACTCGCTCTGCTTCCACCTGCCCGCCGACCGGGCCGTCCTCACCGGCGACACCATCCTCGGCCGCGGCACCACCGTCGTCGCCCACCCCGACGGCCGCCTCGGCGACTACCTGGACTCCCTGCGCCGCCTGCGCTCCCTCACCGTTGACGACGGGGTCCACACGGTCCTCCCCGGCCACGGGCCGGTCCTGGAGGACGCCCAGGGCGTCGTCGAGTACTACCTCGCCCACCGCGCCCACCGGCTCGCCCAGGTCGAGACCGCGGTCGAGAACGGCTTCACCACCCCTGCGGCCGTCGTCGCCCAGGTCTACGCGGACGTGGACCGCTCCCTGTGGCCGGCCGCGGAATGGTCCGTCCGCGCCCAGCTGGAGTACCTTCAAGATCACGGACTGATCCCGGGGGGTCCCGAATGAACACGCTGTTCCTGCTGCTCGCGCTGATCGCCACGACCGGCTGGATCACCTCGACGGTCGCCCTGCGCCTGAAGGCCCTGGAGCGCAGGGCGGACGGGCTGGAACGCCGCCTGGGACTGGTCCTGGACCACTTCGGCATCGAGGAGCCGGAGCCGGCCGGGCTGGACGACGTACGGGCCCTGGTCCGCGACGGCCGCACGGTCGAGGCCATCCGCGACTACCGCCGGCTCACGGGCGCGGGCCTGGCCGAGGCCAAGCAGGCGGTCGAGGCGCTGTCCGTCTAGCTCTAGCGGGACCCGGCGGGCCTGGCGAGACCCGGCGGCCCAGGGGATGTCCGGCGGGCCTAGCGGGACGTCTTGGTCCCGTGCTCGGCCGTGTACTCGTCCGCGAGCCACGGCCCGAGGTCCTCGGTGTACTCGCGCAGTACGGCCGGGTCCGCGGCCGGATCCAGCGCCACGGCGGCCGCGGCCCGCATTTGCGCCGCGCGCTCGGGGTAGTACCGGCCGAAGATCTCCGCGGACTCGGCGAGGTCGCTCGTCCAGCCGCCCCACTTCGGCATGACCAGCGTGAACCCGGTGCGCACCAGGTGCCGCGAGAAGGCGCGGCTCAGCTTCCGGTACTCGTCGGGCGTCGAAGCCGCCTGCGCCCTGGCCCGCCATCTGGGGAGTACGTCGGCCAGGGTGCCGTTGGTCTCCCGGGCGAGCAGGCTGTCCGGGCGGTACCGGGGCAGGTGCTCGGCCAGGTCCGCGCCGAGCAGCGGGGTGCAGAGGCAGGCGAGGAACCAGCCCAGGTCGAAACGTTCCTGCTCGCTCAGCAGGGCGTCCTTGCCGTACAGCAGGATGCCGACTCCGTCGATCTCCGGGAAGTCCTCGTCGAGCCCGCGCGCCAGCACCTCGGCGATGTCGCGGTCCTCGTCGGCGGGCTCGTGGTGCAGGGCGAGCAGCAGGTCGAGGTCGGACCGCCCGGGCCGGGCCGTGCCGCGGGGTACGGACCCGTACAGGTAGGCGCTGTGCAGCCGCCGCCCGTGCGCCTCGGCGATCCGGCTCCGCGCGGCGCCGACCACGCTCGCGAACTCGGCCTGGACCCGCCCGAGGGACCCCTCCCGCTCGAAGTAGCCGTACGCGTCGAGTCCGCTGTGCTCCATGCCCCCACTGTGCTCCATGCCTCCACTGTGCCGTTCCCCCGGCCGGGGCTGAAGGCCGAACGCCTGCCGCTGCCCCGTTTCCCCTGCGGGTCTCCGTCGCGCCTCGACCACAGGCCGGCGGCCGGCGGTTCGGGGGTTCGGCCAGGAAACGCGAAGGGGCCCCGCCCAGGTGGGCAGGACCCCGTCACAGAGCCAAGGGCCGTCAGGCCGAGGCCACGGCCGGCGTCAGCGGGACCGCTTCGCCAGTCGCTCCACGTCCAGCAGGATCACCGCGCGGGCCTCCAGCCGGAGCCACCCGCGGCCCGCGAAGTCGGCGAGGGCCTTGTTCACCGTCTCGCGCGACGCGCCGACGAGCTGGGCCAGCTCCTCCTGCGTGAGGTCGTGCACGACGTGGATGCCCTCTTCCGACTGCACACCGAACCGGCGCGACAGGTCCAGCAGTGCCCGGGCGACACGCCCCGGCACATCGGAGAAGACCAGGTCGGACATCTGGTCGTTGGTCTTGCGCAGGCGCCGGGCCACCGCGCGCAGCAGCGCGGTCGCGACCTCGGGCCGGGCGTTGAGCCAGGGCTGGAGGTCGCCGTGGCCGAGGCCGAGCAGCTTGACCTCGGTCAGCGCCGTGGCCGTGGCGGTGCGCGGACCCGGGTCGAACAGCGACAGCTCGCCGATCAGCTCGCCGGGGCCGAGGACGGCCAGCATGTTCTCGCGGCCGTCGGGGGAGGTGCGGTGCAGCTTCACCTTGCCCTCGGTCACGACATACAGCCGGTCACCGGGGTCGCCCTCGTGGAACAGGGCGTCACCGCGTGCGAGGGTCACCTCGCCCATGGAGGCGCGGAGCTCCGCGGCCTGCTCGTCATCGAGCGCCGCGAAGAGCGGGGCGCGCCGCAGAACGTCGTCCACGAGTCTCTCTCCTATGTCGACCAGCTCCAGGGGACCGTGCTCCCCATTTTGCCGGACGGCTCAAACAGTGCGATCAATCACAAGGATGCCGGACGTACGGGTGTGCTGTGCGGCGAGAGGCCAATCGGGGTGGTGTTACCTGAGGTCCGGGCCGCGTGTCAGTGCCCGGCCTTAGGCTGGTCGGGTGTCCAACAAGCCGGTGAGAGCACAGGCCAAGGGGTCCGCAGGAGTGACGGCGGCCCATAATTCAGCCGTGGGCGAACAGACCTCCACGGAGGTGCCCGAGAAGATCCAGTCCAGCCCGGAGGGCAAAGCTTCGGCCAAGAAACCGAAGCCCGTGAAGGCTCCGAGGCCGGAATCCCGCCTCGCGATGATCCGCCGGGCCCGCCGGATCAACCGGGAACTGGCCGAGGTGTACCCGTACGCCCATCCGGAGCTGGACTTCCGCAATCCCTTCGAGCTCCTCGTCGCGACCGTCCTGTCCGCGCAGACCACCGACCTGCGGGTGAACCAGACGACCCCGGCCCTCTTCGCCGCGTACCCGACCCCGGAGGACATGGCGGCGGCGGTTCCCGAGGATCTGGAGGAGCTCATCCGGCCGACCGGGTTCTTCCGGGCGAAGTCGAGGGCCCTTCTCGGCCTCTCCCAGGCCATCCGGGACAACTTCGGCGGCGAGGTTCCGGGCCGCCTAGAGGACCTGGTGACCCTCCCCGGAGTCGGCCGCAAGACCGCCAACGTCGTCCTCGGCAACGCCTTCGGTGTCCCGGGGATCACCGTGGACACCCACTTCGGGCGGCTCGTCCGCCGCTGGAAGTGGACCGAGCAGGAGGACCCGGAGAAGGTCGAGGCGGAGATCTGCGCGATCTTCCCGAAGAGCGAGTGGACGATGCTCTCGCACCGCGTCGTCTTCCACGGCCGCCGGATCTGCCACTCCCGCAAGCCCGCCTGCGGCGCCTGCCCGATCGCCCCGCTCTGCCCGGCGTACGGGGAGGGCGAGACCGACCCGGAGAAGGCGAAGAAGCTGCTCAAGTACGAGAAGGGCGGCCAGCCGGGCCAGCGGCTGAGCCCGCCGCCGGACTACCCGGGCCTGCCGGCCCCGGCGCTGGGCGGCGAGCCGGCGGCGCCCTGAGCCGAGGGCACAGGCGGCGCAGCCAGCACAGCCGGTACGGAGAGCGCAGCCAGCGCAGCCAGCACAGCCAGCACAGAGCACGAAGCACTGCCCGGGCCGCCGTTCGGTGGCTCGCGAAGGAACGAATCCGGCCACAGGCTGCGTTGTGCCGGTGTCGGGAAACGACAGGGAGCAGGGGTGCCTATGACGCGCGGGACGCGGGACGACAGTGTGGCCGGGACGGCCCGGAGGGCCGCGTCGTCGGCGCCACCGGCGCAGAGCAAGCAGAACGGGGCCCCGCGCGGCGGTATCGACGTCAGCACCCACGGTCTCCCCGGCTGGCTCGACCCCGTCGTCGAGGCGGCCCGCACCGTCCGGCCGACCCAGCTGAGCCGCTTCCTGCCCCCCGAGGACGGCCGGGGCCGCCAGTCGGCGGTGCTGATCCTCTTCGGCGAGGGCCCCCGCGGCCCCGAGCTGCTCCTCCAGGAGCGCGCCGGCAGCCTCCGCTCGCACCCCGGCCAGCCCTCCTTCCCCGGTGGCGCCCTCGACCCGGAGGACGGCGATCCGCACACCACCGGCCCGCTGCGCGCCGCCCTGCGCGAGGCGGAGGAGGAAACCGGCCTGGATCCCGCCGGTGTCCAGCTGTTCGGGGTTCTGCCCCGCCTCTACATCCCGGTCAGCGAGTTCGTCGTGACCCCGGTGCTCGGCTGGTGGCGCACCCCCAGCCCGGTCGGCGTCGTGGACCCGGCCGAGACGGCCCGGGTCTTCACGGTTCCCGTGGCGGATCTCACGAATCCCGATCATCGGGTGACGGTCGTTCACCCAAGTGGCCACCAGGGTGCGGGCTTCACCGTCGAATCGGCTCTGGTCTGGGGTTTTACCGCCGGAGTCATCGACCGGATCCTGCATTTCGCGGGCTGGGAGCAGCCCTGGGACCGTACCCGTCAGGTCCCGCTCGACTGGCGCGCATGAGACGGTGACCCTCGTGAACGTGCTGGACATCTTGCTGCTGCTCGCCGCCGTGTGGTTCGCGATCGTCGGCTACCGCCAGGGTTTCGTCGTCGGCATCCTGTCGGTGATCGGCTTCCTCGGCGGTGGCCTCGTCGCCGTGTCCCTGCTGCCGCTGATCTGGGACCAGGTGACGGACAACGGCACCCAGGTGTCCACCACGGTCGTCGTGATCGCCGTCGTCGTGATCATCATCTGTGCCTCGATCGGCCAGGCGCTCACCACGCATCTGGGCGCCCGGCTCCGGCGCCACATCACCTGGCAGCCGGCCCGCGCGATCGACGCGACCGGCGGGGCGCTGGTCAACGTCGTGGCGATGCTGCTGGTGGCCTGGCTGATCGGCTCGGCGCTCGCCGGTACGTCACTTCCGACACTGGGCAAGGAAGTCCGTAACTCCAAGGTGCTCCTCGGCGTGTCGCGGGTGCTGCCCGCCCAGGCCAACACCTGGTTCTCGGACTTCAGTTCCACCCTGGCCCGCAACGGCTTCCCGCAGGTCTTCAGCCCGTTCTCCAACGAGCCGATCACCGAGGTGAAGGCGCCCGACCCGGCGCTCGCCCGCAGCGTGGTGGCCGATCAGGCCAAGCGTTCGATCGTGAAGGTCGTCGGCACCGCGTCCAGTTGCAGCAAGGTGCTGGAGGGCACCGGCTTCGTCTTCGCGCCCGGCAAGGTGATGACCAACGCCCACGTCGTCGGCGGGGTCGGCGAGCCGACCGTGCAGATCGGCGGCGAGGGCAGGCTCTACGACGGCAAGGTCGTGCTCTACGACTGGGAGCGCGACATCGCCGTCCTCGACGTGCCCAAGCTGAAGGCGCCGGCGCTGGAGTTCACCGAGAAGGACGCGGTGAGCGGCAGTGACGCGATCGTCGCCGGGTTCCCGGAGAACGGCGGGTACGACGTCCGCGCGGCCCGTGTCCGCGGCCGGATCAACGCCAACGGCCCGGACATCTACCACCGCGGCACCGTCAGGCGCGACGTCTACTCGCTCTACGCGACGGTTCGCCAGGGCAACTCCGGCGGCCCGCTGCTGACGCCCGACGGCAAGGTGTACGGGGTCGTCTTCGCGAAGTCCCTGGACGACCCGAACACCGGCTACGCCCTGTCGGCGGACGAGGTCCGCGACGACATCCGGTTCGGGAAGACCGCCGACCGGCGGGTGGACAGCCAGGGCTGCGCCCTCTGATCACTGGCCGCTCGACCCTCCGGCGCTCGCCCTCTGCCCGCTCGCCCTCCGGCCGCTCTACATCCGTGGATGACGCAGCCGTGCCGAGACCCAGCGGGCCCGGCGGCGCAGGATGCGCGGGATTCCGAGTCTGGGGTCATGGCCGTCCCGGCCGGCCCTCTCGTGCGTGCCCGGCGTCGCGGCCGAGCGGCGTTCGCGTGCGGTGTCACCGTAGTCGTGCGTCCAGCCCATACTCCGAGCTGTGCCCGTGGCCCATGGTCGGTAACCCCGTCCGCGGCGGCCAATTGGCCTATGCGCCAGGCAATTGAACGTTCATAGGACAGTGCTACTGGTAACCTGTCGCGCCGTCAGGAAGCCGGCGGGGAACTGCGGGGAACTGCGGGGAACCCGCCAGGCAGCCCGTCAGCGGTCCGGCTCGGGGTCCTTGAGCCAGTTGACCAGCTCCGCCGAGAAGGCCACGGGGTCCTCCTCGTGTGGGAAGTGCCCGAGCCCGTCGAACAGCCGCCAGCGGTACGGGGCTTCGACGTACTCGCCGGAACCGGCCGCGCTCCGCGTCCGCATCACCGGGTCGAGCGAACCGTGCAGATGCAGCGTCGGCACCCGCAGCGGCCGCTTCATCCGACGGTTGAACTGCAGCCCGTCCGGGCGGGCCATCGACCGCATCATCCAGCGGTACGGCTCGATCGAGCAGTGCGCGGTGGACGGGATGCACATCGCACGCCGGTACACGGCGAGGTCTTCATCGTCCGGGAGCAGCGGCCCCGACCAGTCCTTGATCAGCTGCCCTACGAGTGCCCCGTCGTCCGCGACGAGCTGCCGCTCGGGGATGAACGGCCGCTGGAAGCCCCAGATGTGGGAGCTCGCCCTGGTCTGCCCGAAGTCCGCGAGCATCGCCGAGCGCCAGCGACGCGGATGCGGCATCGAGGAGACCACCAGTCGGCGCACCAGCTTGGGCCGCATCACGGCCGCCGTCCAGGCGAGGTAGCCGCCCAGGTCGTGCCCGACGAGCGCGGCGTCCGGCTCGCCGAGGGACCGTACGACCCCGGTGATGTCGAGCGCCAGGTTGGCGGGGTCGTAGCCACGGGGAGTGCGGTCGCTGCCGCCCACCCCGCGCAGGTCCATCGCGACCGCGCGGTATCCGGCGTCGGCGAGCGCGGTCAGCTGGTGGCGCCAGGTCCACCAGAACTGCGGGAAGCCGTGCAGCAGCAGGACGAGCGGCCCGTCGCCCAGCTCGGCGACGTGGAAGCGGGCCCCGTTGGCCGCGACGTCCCGGTGCGTCACCGCTTGCCCGCCGGGGAGGTCGAGCCGTACCGCCGACGCGGCGGTGGGTGGGGTGCTGCCGGAGTCGGGCGAGGGCGCTGTCATGAAGACGAGCGTGCCACACCCACGGCCTTGTCACTCACCGGCCGCGGATGCGGCTTGACGGTCCCGACGAGGGCCGCGGTCTGCTTGACCGAGTCGATGGTCCTCGTCGGCGGCTTGACTTTCTTGAACTTGGCCATGGCCACCAGCCCGACCAGGCCCGCGAGCAGCCAGAACGCGCCGCCGACGATGAGGAAGGCCCAGGCGAGCCCGAGCCCGAGGTTGTGGATCCCGTACGCGGCGGCGAAGCTCAGCACCGGCAGGGAGAACAGCACGAGCACGCCCGCGACGGTGGCGGCGCCGCTGCCGATGCCCGCGCGCTTGACGTCCTCGCGGAGCTCCGCCTTGGCGAGGGCGATCTCGTCGTGCACCAGGGCGGACATCTCGGCGGTGGCCGAGGCGACCAGCTGGCCGAGTGTGCGCTCGGCTCCCTGCGCCTCTTGGTCCACTGCACTCATCGCTCTCTCCCTCTGTCGTCTGCTGCCGGCGACTGTCCTGCGTCGTCTGTCAGATCATGCCGGACGGTCGCTGCCGGCGCTGGACCCGGCCGCGGCTTCGTCGCGGGATGTGGCCGCCGCTTCCGCCTTGCGGCGGTGTTCCGCGGCCTTGTCCTCGTAGATCTTCGCCATCCGCAGGTGGAACTCGGGCTTGTCCTCCTCGTAGATGTCCGGGATGCCGTCGAGGTCCTCGTCGAGTTCCTCGGCATCGGTCAGCGCCTTGTAGGTGCGGTTGCGCAGCTTGAGCATCACGCTCGCTACGAGGGCCGCGCTGAGCGAGCCGATCAGGACTGCGGCTTTGATCTCGTCGGTGAGGGCGGCGTCGTCGGTGAAGGCGAGTTCGCCGATGAGGAGCGAGACGGTGAAGCCGATGCCGGCGAGTGAGGCCACGGCCAGGACGTCGGGCCAGGCGAGGTCCTCGTTCAGCTCTGCCTTGGTGAAGCGGGCGGCCAGCCAGGTGCCGCCGAAGATGCCCACGGTCTTGCCGACGAGCAGGCCGAGGACCACGCCGAGGGTCTCGGGCCGGGTGAAGACCTGCTTGAGGGCCTCGTCGGAGAGGGAGACCCCGGCGGAGAACAGCGCGAAGACGGGCACGGCGAGCCCGGCGGAGACCGGCCGGACCATGTGCTCGATGTGCTCCCCGGGGGACTGCTGCTCGCCGTCCTTGCGGGTGCAGCGGAGCATCAGGCCCATGGCGACACCGGCGATGGTGGAGTGGACGCCGCTGTTGTACATCAGGCCCCAGATCACCAGGGCGAGCGGTACGTAGACGTACCAGCCGCGGACGTTCTTGCGGAGCAGGAACCAGAAGAGGACGAGGCCCAGGACCGCCCCACCGAGCTGCGGCAGCTTGATCTCGTTGGTGAAGAAGACCGCGATGATCATGATGGCGAACAGGTCGTCGACCACGGCCAGGGTCAGCAGGAAGGCGCGCAGCGCGGAGGGCAGCGAGGTGCCGATGACCGCGAGGACCGCGAGGGCGAAGGCGATGTCGGTGGCGGTCGGGACCGCCCAGCCCTGCATCGAGCCGCTGCCGAAGATGTTGACCAGTGCGTAGACCAGCGCGGGCACGGCCATGCCGCAGACGGCGGCGATGACCGGGAGGGCGGCCGCCTTGGCGTCGCGCAGGTCACCCGCGACGAGCTCGCGCTTGAGCTCGATGCCGGCGACGAAGAAGAAGATGGCGAGCAGGCCGTCCGCCGCCCAGTGCTGGAGCGAGAGGTCGAGGCCGAGGAAGGCGGGGCCTATGTGGAAGTCCAGGACGCTCTGGTAGCTGTCCGCCATGGCGGGGACGTTCGCCCACACGAGGGCGGCGATCGCGGCCACGAGGAGCAGCACACCGCCGACCGTCTCGGCGCGCAGGGCATCGGCGACGAAGCGGCGCTCGGGCAGCGAGAGCCGGCCGAGCAGCTTGCGGCTGTGGTTGTCTGCGGGCTGACGGGGGGTGGGCGCGGCCACGTGGGGACACCTTCCGGGGACGGTTGGACGGCATGATGAAGCTCGTTGCCGACCAGACTTCCCGGCGCACCCTGTGGACTTTCATTTTTTACGCTTCTCGTACTTTACAGGGGGCGCGCACGGGCGTATGCGGTGATCGTTACTTTAGGTGCGAAAGGGGCATCCGGCGCGCCGCGCCGGATGCCCCTTTCGCCTGCGTCCTGGCCCTTTCAGGGCCGTTCTCAGTCCTCGCTGCCCGCGGCGGGAAGCTTGCTCTGGATCAGGTCCATGACCGAGGAATCGGCCAGAGTGGTGACATCGCCGACCGCCCGGTTCTCGGCGACGTCGCGCAGCAGACGCCGCATGATCTTGCCGGAGCGGGTCTTCGGGAGTTCCTGGACCGGCAGGATCCGCTTCGGCTTGGCGATCGGGCCGAGCGTGGCGGCCACGTGGCTGCGCAGGTCCCCGACCAGGCTCTCGGTCTCGGAGGCGCTGCCGCGCAGGATGACGAAGGCCACGATGGCCTGGCCGGTGGTCTCGTCGGCCGCGCCGACCACGGCCGCCTCGGCGACCGAAGGGTGCGAGACGAGCGCCGACTCGACCTCGGTGGTCGAGATGTTGTGGCCGGAGACCAGCATGACGTCGTCCACCCGGCCGAGCAGCCAGATGTCGCCGTCCTCGTCCTTCTTGGCGCCGTCGCCCGCGAAGTACTTGCCCTCGAAGCGCGACCAGTACGTGTCGATGAAGCGCTGGTCGTCACCCCAGATGGTGCGCAGCATCGACGGCCACGGCTCGGTGAGGACCAGGTAGCCGCCTCCGCCGTTCGGGACCTCGTTCGCCTCGTCGTCCACGACGGTGGCGGAGATTCCGGGCAGCGCGCGCTGCGCCGAGCCCGGCTTGGTCTCCGTGACGCCCGGCAGCGGGGAGATCATCATCGCGCCGGTCTCGGTCTGCCACCAGGTGTCCACGATCGGGCAGCGGTCGCCGCCGATGTGCTTGCGGTACCAGATCCAGGCCTCGGGGTTGATCGGCTCGCCGACCGAGCCCAGCACGCGCAGGCTCGACAGGTCGAACTTCGCGGGGATGTCGTCGCCCCACTTCATGAACGTACGGATGGCCGTGGGAGCCGTGTAGAGGATGGTGACGCCGTACTTCTGCACGACCTCCCAGAACCGGCCCTGGTGCGGGGTGTCCGGCGTGCCCTCGTAGATCACCTGGGTGGCGCCGTTCGCGAGCGGCCCGTAGACGATGTACGAGTGCCCGGTCACCCAGCCGATGTCGGCGGTGCACCAGTAGACGTCGGTCTCCGGCTTCAGGTCGAAGACCGCGTGGTGGGTGTACGCGGCCTGCGTGAGGTAGCCGCCCGAGGTGTGCAGGATGCCCTTCGGCTTACCCGTGGTGCCCGAGGTGTAGAGGATGAAGAGGGGGTGTTCGGCGTCGAACGCCTGCGGGGTGTGCTCGGCGGACTGGCGCCCGACAATCTCGTGCCACCAGACGTCCCGGCCCTCGGTCCAGGCGACGTCCTGGCCGGTACGGCGTACGACGAGGACGTGCTCCACCCGGTCCACGCGGCTGACGGCGTCGTCGACGGCGGGCTTGAGCGCGTTCGGCTTGCCGCGACGGTTCTGGCCGTCGGACGTGATGACGACCTTGGCGTCCGCGTCCTCGATCCGGGTCGCGAGGGCGTCGGCGGAGAAGCCGCCGAAGACGACGGAGTGCGCGGCGCCGACGCGGGCGCACGCGAGCATCGCGACGACCGCCTCGGGGATCATCGGCAGGTAGACGGCGACGCGGTCGCCGGCCTGGACACCCAGCTCGGTCAGGGCGTTGGCGGCCTTGGAGACCTCGTCCTTGAGCTCGGCGTAGGTGATCGAGCGGCTGTCGCCGGGCTCGCCCTCGAAGTGGATGGCGACGCGGTCGCCGTTGCCGGCCTCGACGTGCCGGTCCACGCAGTTGTACGCCACGTTCAGCTTGCCGTCCGCGAACCACTTCGCGAAGGGCGGGTTCGACCAGTCGAGCGTCTCGGTCGGCTCGGTGGCCCAGGTCAGCCGCCGTGCCTGCTCGGCCCAGAAGCCCAGCCTGTCCGCGTCGGCCTGTTCGTACGCAGCCTGTGTCACATTGGCGGCGGCGGCCAGATCGGCAGGCGGTGCGAACCGCCGCTCCTCCTTGAGCAGATTGGCCAGGCTCTCATTGCTCACGACATCTCCCTTTCCCAGGGTGTCCGTTGTGTCCCCAGGGCATAGCTCATCAGTCAGACGTCCGGGTGACAAGGCCTAGCCGGAATTGGTTTAGACCTATATCACGGGCTGCCCCCACGAGCGAGTGGCCCCTTCCCGCTGCAGGGGCGGGAAGGGGCCACTTGGTGGCACGGATATCGGAGGGTATCGGTTCAGGCGTGGGTGGCCGCCGGAGCGTGGGCGGAGGCCTGGTTGCGGGAGGTCGGGCGGACGCTGTCGAAGACCCGGCAGTCGAAGAAGTCCTCGCCCCCGGAGAGCAGGTACGCCTGGGCCTCGCCCACGTGGAAGTACATCCCGTGCAGCTCCAGCGTGCCCTCGGCGAGCCGCCGGGCCACCGACTCGTGAGCCCGCAGGTGATCCAGCTGCTGCACCACATTGGTCAGGCACAGCTGCTCCACGGCATCCGCCGGGAGCCGGCCCGAGATCCTGGCCCAGGCGTGGTGCCGGCTGGCCATCCGCTCCAGGCTGGGCAGCCCGTGCCGCAGCCATCGCCGCAGCGGGGTCATCGGAGCCCCGGGCGCGGAGTTCAGCAGTGCCTGCATGGCCCCGCAGCCCGAGTGCCCGCACACCGTGATGCTGTCCACCTTGAGTACGTCCACGGCGTACTCGATGGCCGCCGCGACCGAGTCGTCCGTGGACTCGGCTCCCGGCAGCGGGACCAGATTGCCGACATTGCGGACCGTGAACAGGTCGCCCGGGCCGCTGGCCGTGATCATGCTGGTCACCAGGCGGGAATCCGCGCAGGTGAGGAAGAGCTGCGACGGCCGCTGCCCCTCGCGGGCCAGCCGGGCCAGCTCGTCCCGCACATGGGGCGCGGTGTCGCGCTGGAAGGCGCTGATCCCGTTGGCCAGCTGACCCGCGCCGCGCCGGCGGGGAGGCCGTGCCGGGGCCGCCGACGCCGCCGACAGGGGAGCTCCCGCCGCGTCCGAGCCGTCCGCTGCCGTGCCCGACACCGTGGTCTCTGCCGCGGCCGTGTCCGTACGGGAGTCCGCGGCGCGGTGGTCGCAGTGGTTCTGCCACGGCGTCCAGGGGCGGCAGCACTGGTGGCCTCCGGCTCCGCCTCCGCGCTGCGGGGCGCGCCAGGCCGGGTCGGAGCCGTGCGCCGCCTCGGCCCGGCGGCCGGTGACCTCCACCGATCCGCCGTGGGCGCGGTGGGAGTCCTGCCAGTCCTGCAGCGTCTCGTACGCAGCGTGGTCCATGAACGAGCCGTCCAGCTCGATCACGGCGTGCCCGTCGTGCGGGATCTGGTTCAGCACACGGCTCAGCCGTGGCACCGCCAGGAAGGTCAACTGGCCGCGCGCCCACACCCGGTGGACCCCCGTCTCCAGCTGCTCTACGGTGATCCGGGTCCGCGCCAGCCGCTGCAGGGCGAGCGCGACCGCCACCGCGATGCCGATGGCCACGCCCTCCAGGACCCCGCCGAGGACCACTCCCACGATGGTCGTGCAGTAGACCACGACCTCGCCGTGCCGGGTGACGGTACGCAGGTGCGTGGCGCTCACCATCCGCACCCCCACCGCCATCACCAGCGCGGCCAGCGCGGCCAGCGGGATGAGGTCGAGGGCGGGGACGAGCAACCCCGCCGCGAGCAGCACCCAGAGGCCGTGCAGCATGACCGACCGCCGGCTGACGGCACCGGCCTTGACGTTCGCCACGCTGCGCATGGCCCCGCCCGCGACGGGCAGGCCGCCCAGCGCGCCGGAGACGATGTTCGCCGCGCCCTGCCCCCGCAGTTCCCGGTTGAGGTCGGCGCGCGGCGGGCGGTTGCCCGTACCGCGCTCGGAGACGATCAGCTTGTCGGTCGCGACTGCGGAGAGCAGGGATTCCACGCTGCCGACCAGGGTGACGGTCAGGACGGCGGCGATGATGCCGAGGACCGGGCCCTCGGGGAGCTCGGGCAGGGCGTGGTTGTGCCAGGACGGGAGGTCCACCCGGGGCAGGCTGAGGCCGGCCAGGGCGGCGAAGGCGGTGGCCGTCCCCACGGCGGCGAGCGCCGCCGGCACCTTGCGCAGGGCGCGGCCCGTCCGCCCGGGCAGTCTCGGCCAGCCGAACAGGACGAGCAGCGTCAGCGCGCTGACGCCGAGCGCGACCGGATGCAGATCGGCCAACTGGGCGGGCAGGCCGAGGATGTTGGCGACGGCGGAACTCTGCGGGGTGCCGCCGAGCACGATGTGCAGCTGGGCCAGCGCGATGGTCACGCCGATGCCGGCGAGCATCCCGTGCACGATGGCCGGGCTGACCATGAGCGCCGACCGGGCGGTGCGCAGCAGGGCGAGGCCGAGCTGGCAGAGGCCGGCGAGCACGGTGATGGCACAGGTGGTACGCCACCCGTAGTGCTGGATCAACTCGGCGGTGACGACGGTGAGTCCGGCGGCGGGTCCGCTCACCTGGAGCGGAGCGCCACCGAGCCGTCCGGCGACGATTCCGCCGACCGCCGCGGCGACCAGACCGGCCTGGAGCGGGGCTCCGGTGGCCAGGGCGATGCCGAGCGAGAACGGCAGGGCGATCAGGAAGACGCTGATAGAGGCGGAGAGGTCCGCGGGGAGATTGTTCGTCGGTGTGGGGGAGGTGGCTGTCATAAGGTCCCGTCTCCTCTGGGGGAGGGGTGAAGCGGCGGGAGTCTCAATACTCGGTAAATGGATGGTAATGGAGAGTAAAGAGCTGTGGTGCGTAATACGGGCAAATGGCCTAGGAATTAACCCTCCAGGGTGATTAATCATTTTGTACGGCTTGTCATACCTTCCTCGCATCGGATCGCGTGGGACGTTGCGGCGCGGAAGTCCTGCGATGAACTGCGAGGGAGAGGTGGGGCGGATGATCGCCGCCACGAAGAAGATCGCCGGTGGCTTGGCCGCTACGGCGCTGGTCATGGGAGTCGCCGGGTGCAGCTCCTCGGAACCCACCAAGGCCCCGGTCCCCGGAAGCCAGAACGCCCGGAAGGGTGCCGCCGCCCCCGAGGCCCCCGGCAGCGTCAACCGGCTCATCGGCGACGGTTCGACCGCGTACACCGGCTCGCAGCCGAACGTACAGAAGGCGCAGAAGCTGAAGCCCGGTGAGAAGCCGCCGCAGTTCGTGGTGTTCTCGTGGGACGGGGCCGGTGAGGACAGCCAGAAGCTCTTCTCGCACTTCCGCGAGGTCGGCAAGAAGTACAACGCCCGTATGACGTACTTCCTCAGCGGTGTGTACATGCTCCCGGAGGAGAAGCGTTCCCTCTACACCGCCCCACAGCACGAGCCGGGCCGCTCCGACATCGGCTTCGGCGACCTCCAGGGCATCAAGGACACCGCCACCCAGCTGCGCGGGGCCTGGCTGGAGGGCAACGAGATCGGCACCCACTTCAACGGCCACTTCTGCGGCCCCGAAGGCGGGGTCGGCACCTGGTCCGTGGACGAGTGGAAGAGCGAGATCAGCCAGGCCAAGTCCTTCGTCAAGAACTGGAAGACCAACGCGGGCCTGAAGACCGAGGAGGCGCTCCCCTTCGACTACGACAAGGAGCTCATCGGCGCCCGCACCCCCTGCCTCGAAGGCCAGAAGAACTTCATGCTCGCGGCAAAGGACCTGGGCTTCCGCTACGACTCCAGCGGGATCAGCAAGCAGATCTGGCCCAAGAAGACGGACGGGCTCTGGGACCTTCCGCTCCAGCTGGTGCCCATGCCGGGCCGTGCCTTCGACACGCTGAGCATGGACTACAACTACATGGTCAACCAGTCCGGTACGACCACGCAGGGCGACCCGTCGCAGCACACGTACTGGGGCGACCAGATGCGCGACGGCCTGCTCCAGGCCTTCGAGCGGACCTACCGGGGCAACCGCGCACCGCTGATCATCGGCAACCACTTCGAGTCCTGGAACGGCGGCACCTACATGCGCGCCGTCGAGGAGTCCATCAAGGGCATGTGCACCCAGAAGGACGTTCGCTGCGTGCCGTTCCGCGAGCTGGCCGACTGGCTGGACGCCCAGGACCCGAAGACCGTGGAGTGGATGCGCACCCTCGATGTCGGCGAGGCGCCGAAGGAGGGCTGGACGAAGTTCCTGACGGCGGGGCCGCCGGCCCGGCCGGCCGCCCCCGCCGTGGTCAAGCCGGCTGCGGAGCCGGCTGGCGAGTCTGGCTCTGAGTCGGACGAGGGCTGACGGGGTCCGCCGCCCCCTCGCTGAGGACGAAATCGGGGTCGACCTGGGCTGCCAGGTCGACCCCGGTCTTGGCGTTGCCCCAGCTCTCCGCGTTCCGCAGGTGGAAGTGGACCATCTGCTCGGTGTACCGGGCCCAGTCGCGGGTGGCGTACGAGTCGTCGGCGGCGTCCTGGAGCGCCTGGAGGGCGAACCGGTTGGTGGCCTCTAGCAGTTCGAACGCGGCCGGGCGCCCCTTCTCCATCGCCCGCACCCAGTCGGAGTGCCCGACCGTGACCAGCAGGTCGTCGCCCACCTCGTCCTGGAGGAACTCGATGTCCTCCGGACCCTGCACCTTGTTGCCGATCACCTTGAGCGCGACCCCGAAGTCCTGTGCGTACTCCTTGTACTGGCGGTACACGGAGACGCCCTTGCGGGTCGGCTCGGCGACCAGGAAGGTCACGTCGAAACGGGTGAACATGCCCGAGGCGAAGGAGTCGGAGCCGGCCGTCATGTCGACGACCACGTACTCGTCCGGGCCGTCGACCAGGTGGTTCAGGCAGAGCTCGACCGCCCCGACCTTGGAGTGGTAGCAGGCCACGCCCAGATCCGACTCGGTGAACGGCCCGGTGGCCATCAGCCGGACCGGCTCCCCGTCGAGCAGCATCGTGCGCGCACAGGCCTCGTACACCGGGTTGTCCTCGGCGACCCGCAGCAGTCGCGAGCCGGTCCCGGGCGGGGTGGTCTTGATCATCGTGTCGGCGGAGGCGATGCGCGGGTTGGAGCCGCGCAGGTACTCCTTGATCAGGGGCAGGTGCGCGCCCATGGCGGGCAGCGCGGCGGCCTCGTCCTCGCCGAGCCCGAGTGCGGCGCCGAGGTGCTGGTTGATGTCGGCGTCCACCGCGACGACGGGGGCTTCATTGGCGGCGAGGTGGCGGATGAAGAGGGCCGACAGCGTGGTCTTCCCGCTGCCGCCCTTTCCCACGAAAGCGATCTTCATGTTCACCAAGCGTAGCGGGTCGGTGGCGGTGAGTGCCGGAGGTGAGTGAAGAAGACCACTCCAAGGAGGGGTCGGTGCTATGGGCGAGCAGTGCGTAGGCTCCCTACTTATGAGTAGCGCTTCTGACCCGCTGGCCGCACTGGCCGGGCTGCCGGGTGTCGCCGAGTCGGTGGATTCCGTACGCAAGGCCGTGGACCGGGTCTATGGCCACCGGGTCATGCGCCGACGCAGCGGGGAGATCACCTCGGAGGCCGCGCTGCGCGGGGCCCGGGGGAGTGCGGCGCTGTCCGGCGCCGACTGGGCGCTGGAGGAGGTGCGCCGCCGGACCGACTTCGGCGGCGAGACGGAGGCGCGCACGGTGGGCGCGGCCCTGCGCCTGACGGCTGAGGCCGGCCAACTGCTGAGCATCTGGCGCCAGTCGCCGCTACGGGTCCTCGCGCGGCTCCACCTGGTGGCGTCGGGCTCGACCGCCGAGGGCGACACCGTGGGCCGCCCCCGGCTGGCGGGCGAACCGGTTACCGAGCCCCTGATCGACGACATGCCCCTGCCGAGCGCCGAGGAGGTCGCCGCCCGACTGGACGGCCTCTCCCAGCTGATCATCGCGGGCGGCTCGGCCCCGGCGCTGATCACGGGCGCGGTGGTGCACGGTGAGCTGCTGGCCCTGCGCCCGTTCGGCTCGTACAACGGCCTGGTCGCGCGCGCGGCCGAACGCATCGTGCTGATCAACAGCGGGCTCGACCCGAAGGCGATCTGCCCGGCGGAGGTCGGCCACGCGGAGCAGGGCGCGGACGCGTACCTGGCGGCCTTCGAGGGCTACGTCTCGGGTACGCCGGAGGGAATGGCGGCCTGGATCGCCCACTGCGGCCGAGCGATCGAACTGGGAGTCCGTGAATCCACGGCGGTCTGCGAAGCCCTCCAGCGCGGGGCGGCCTGATCTCGCGACGCCCTGTACACAGGGTTGCGGCGACACCGTCTTGCTTTGGTGCCGCCGCTGGCACTTACGCCCAGTTACCAAGCGTCCTCGAAAGTTGCCCATCAGGTCGGGAACTTTGCCCGTTACCTGGTGCGGCTGGCCCGTAATCGACGGGTCGACGTCGCGTGGGTGCTCGGCGTTCATGCTTTTCGGTCCGTGGGCCATTCTGCGGTTTAAAGATGATCCTCTCGGATGTTCTTTGGTCTCGCGGGCCTTGACTCCTTTGTACTCCGCTTCCGAGATATGTGAAACCCCTGGCCCCACTTCTTTACTTTCCAGGACACCCCGGGCAAACCAGACACTCATACCCCCGCAGGCCAGACACCGCCGACCGGGGCTCGCGGCCCCCTCCCGGCCTCGCCGACGCTTGAGGCAGCGGGAGGCCCCTCCCAGTCCGTCGGCGGTTGAGGCGGCGCGAGGCCTCTCCCGGCCTCGCCGGTGCTTGAGGCAGCGGGAGGCCTCTCCCGGCCTCGCCGGTGTTTGAGGCGGCGCGGGCCCCTCCCAGCCCCGCCGGCGTTTGAGGCGGCGGGGTCTGGGGCGAAGCCCCAGGAGACGGGGAGAGGGCGGGGCGGGGAGCAATCTCCCGCGCAGCGGCCCCCAGCCGCGAGTGCAGTCCAAGCCTCACCACCCACCCGGCCAGGCTCCAGGCTGAGCCGGGCCCAGCCGGGCCAGGCCCAGCCCGGGCCAGGCCAGGCCGAGCCCACCGTCAGGGTCCAGGCGGAGCCAGGCCGAGCCCGCCGACCCCACCCGGCCAGGGTTCAGGCAGAGGCGACAGCGGCCAGCGCACTGGCCCGGCGCCGGTTCGCGTACCAAACCAGCCCCGCAGTGGCCGCCGCCGCCCCCACCGCCGCCGCAGCGACCAACGCCGGCCGCGAGGCCATGGACAGCCCCGGCAGCCGCTGCTTCAGCCGCACCGGCCGGTTGAACACCAGCACCGGCCACTCCCGCGCCACCGCTTCCCGCCGCAGTGCCCGGTCGGGGTTGACCACATGCGGGTTCCCCACCGCCTCAAGCATCGGCACATCGGTGATCGAGTCGCTGTACGCGTAGCACCGCGCGAGGTCGTATCCCTCGGACTCCGCGAGCTCGCGGACGGCTTCCGCCTTCGTCGGCCCGTAGGCGTAGTACTCGATCTCGCCCGTGAAGCAGCCGTCTTCGCCGACTACCATCCGCGTGGCCACGACCCGGTCCGCGCCGAGCATCTCGCCGATCGGCTCCACCACCTCCGCGCCGGAGGTGGACACGATCACCACATCGCGCCCCGCCGTGTGGTGGGCCTCGATGAGGGACGCGGCCTCGTCGTAGATGATCGGGTCGATGAGGTCGTGCAGGGCTTCGGCGACGATCTCCCGCACCTGCTGCACATTCCACCCCTTGCACAGGGCGGACAGATACTCCCGCATCCGCTCCATCTGATCGTGGTCGGCGCCGCCGGCCAGGAAGATGAACTGCGTGTACGCGGTGCGCAGCACGGCCCGGCGGTTGATGAGGCCGCCCTGGTAGAAGGACTTGCTGAACGTCAGAGTGCTCGACTTCGCAATGACCGTCTTGTCCAGGTCGAAGAACGCTGCGGTGCGAGGCAAGGAGTGCGGCAAGGGCTGATTTTCCACGCCCCGAGCATATGCGCCCACCATTCGGCGTAAGGTGTGGCGCGTGGGTTTGCCTGAGAAGGCTCTCGGGTACACCATGGAAGTCACGGATCGTTCGCGACCGTGCTAACCCGGTCTGGCTCCTCCCCCCCCGAGTCGGACCGTGGGGACGACCCCCGCTCTCCCCCCCGGCGGGGGTCGTCGCATGTCCGGACGCGGTTTGCGTCCCTTGCCTTCGGCCCCTGATGACCATCTGCCCGGCCCTTCCTCTTGTATGGGCCCGCACGGCGAAGGCCCTCACCACATCAGACTCGTGACGCTGCGTAGTTGTTCCGGCGCGCTCTGGAACTCACCTGATGGAGTGGCGGAGTTATTCACAATGGCCTCGTTGTCCACGGTTTTCGGGCAAGATCCACTTCTTTTTCCGGATCGCTGCACCGTGATTCCAGCCGCGAAGTCCGCGGCTCACGGATTTGCAGTGAGAAGGGGGCGGAGATCGTGTCCGGATCGAAGTCGTGTGAACTTCCTGAAGTCGCGCTTGCCGGCGGGGCCGGCTCGAAGGCCGGTGCGGGCGGTGCCCGGGCAGGCGGGCGGCCGCTGATCATCACCGAGGATCCTCTGCTGCTCGATGATCTGCTGCGGCTGTGCGCCGCCGCGGGCGCCGAACCTCATGTGCACCATGCGGTGCCGGAGCAAAGCGGGACCGGTGGTGGCGGGAGTGGCGAAGGAGCCGGCGAGGCCCGCGGGAGCGTCGGATGGGAGTCGGCGCCGCTCGTACTCGTCGGGGACGATGCGGCCCTTCGGGTGCGCGGCGCGCCGCGCCGGGACGGCGTATTCCTCGTCGGCCGGGACTTGGACGACCCCCTGGTGTGGCAGCGGGCGGTGGAGATCGGCGCCGAGGAGGTGCTCCGGCTCCCCGACGCCGAGAGCCGGCTCGTGGACCGCATCGCCGATGTGGTGGAAGGGGCCGGGAAACCCGCCCTCGCCGTCGGGGTGATCGGCGGCAGCGGCGGCGCAGGGGCCTCCACCCTCGCCTGCGCACTCGCCCTACGGGCCGCCCGAGCCGGGGAGCGGACCATCCTCATCGACGGTGATCCGCTCGGCGGTGGTATGGACGTACTGCTCGGGGGCGAGGGCGCCGAAGGGCTGCGCTGGCCGGACTTCGCCGCCTCGCGGGGCCGGGTTGGTGCCGGCGCGCTGGAGGAATCCCTTCCCGAACTGCACGCGCTGCGGGTGCTGAGCTGGGACCGGGGGGACCAGGTGGTGGTGCCGCCCGCCGCGATGAGGTCGGTGGTGGCGGCCGCCCGGCGCCGGGGCGGGGTCGTGGTGGTCGACCTGCCGCGCCGGGTGGATGAGGCCGTGGCCGAGGTGCTGACCCAGCTGGATCTGGTGCTGATGGTGGTCAGGGGCGAGCTGCGCGCCGTGGCCGCCGCGGGCCGGGTGGCGGCCGGGGTGCGCATGGTGGCCGAGGACGTCCGAGTCGTCGTACGGGGCCGCTGCCCGGGTGGGCTGGACTCAGAGGCGGTGGCCGGGCTGCTGGGGGTGCCGCTGGCCGGTGAGGTGCCGGTCGAGGTGGGGCTGCCGGGGCAGGTGGCCGAAGGGGAACCGCCGGGAGCGCGGGGGCGGGGCGCGCTGGCCCGGTTCTGCGACGGCTTCTGGCAGCGGGTGCTCGTCTCCGCCCCGGGGGTGCCGGCATGAGCGCCGTACTCCTGGACGCGGTGCGCCAGCGGCTCGCCGAGAGCGGGGCGGAGCCGACCCCGGCCAGGGTCGCGGCGGCGCTGCGGGCACAAGGCCGCCTGCTCGGGGACGCCGAAGTGCTGGGTGTGGCAGCCGAGTTACGGTCCGAGCTGGTCGGCGCGGGACCGTTGGAGGCGCTGCTCGCCGACCCGGAGGTCACCGATGTACTGGTGGCGGCCCCGGACCGGGTGTGGGTGGACCGCGGGGGTGGGCTCGAGCTGACCGGGGTGACCTTCGCGGACGGCGAGGCGGTGCGCAGACTCGCCCAGCGGCTCGCCGCGGTCGCGGGGCGGCGGCTGGACGATGCCCGGCCCTGGGTCGACGCCCGGATGCCGGACGGCACCCGGCTGCATGCGGTGCTGCCGCCCGTGGCGGTCGGGTCGGCGTGCCTCTCGCTGCGGGTGGTGCGGCCGAAGGCGTTCACGCTGGACGAGCTGGTCACCGCGGGAACACTGCCGCCGGGCGGACAGAAACTGCTCAAGGCGATGGTGGAGGCCCGGCTGTCGTTCCTCGTCTCCGGCGGGACCGGGACGGGGAAGACCACCCTGCTCAGCGCCCTGTTGGGGCTGGTCGGGCCCGGGGAGCGGATCGTGCTCGCCGAGGATTCGGCCGAGCTGCGCCCCGACCATCCACATGTGGTGCGGCTGGAGACCCGGCCGGCCAACCAGGAGGGGGCGGGCCTGGTCACCCTCGCGGATCTGGTCCGGCAGGCACTGCGGATGCGGCCGGACCGGCTGGTGGTCGGCGAGGTCCGGGGCGCCGAGGTGGCGGATCTCCTGGCCGCCTTGAACACCGGGCACGAAGGCGGCTGCGGCACCGTGCACGCGAACGCCGCCGCGCATGTCCCGGCCCGGCTGGAGGCGCTCGGGACGGCCGCGGGGCTCGACCGGGCGGCCCTGCACAGCCAGCTGGCGGCCGCGCTGACCTTGGTGGTCCACCTGGTCCGGGACCGCGACGGGCGCCGCCGGGTCGCCGAGGTGCATGTGCTGGAGCGGGATCCGGTGGGTCTGGTGGTCACGGTGCCGGCGCTGCGCTGGTCGGCGCGGGGGTTCGTACGGGAACGGGGCTGGGAGCGGCTGCGGCCGCTGATGGGGGGTGCGCGATGAGCGGGGGCGGGTCGGTGGTGTCGGTGCCGGTGTTCGCCGGGGTGTTGTGTGCCGGGGCAGCAGCCTGGGCGCTGGCCGGGGGCGATCAGGCTGCCCGGCGGGCCCGGGTGGTGCTGGCTGGGGGCGGGCCGGCGGTGTCGACCGGGCCGGTGCGCTGGGAGCGGCTGGTGATCGGTGTGCGGGTGCGGGCGGCCCGGTGGCGGGAGTGGGGCTGCCTCGGCGTGGGGCTGGTGGTCGCTCTGGCGGGCGGATCGGTGATCCCGGTGGTGCTGGGGGCGGCCGCGGTGCCTCTGGTGCGGCGATGGCTGCGGGTCCGGGAGCGGGAACGGGCCCGGACGGCCCGGGCCGCCGAGGTGGTGGCGCTGTGCGGCGCGGCGGTGGGGGAGCTGCGGGCAGGTGCGCAGCCCGGGCAGGCGCTGACCGCGGCGATACGGCGTACTGCTGCGGGTCCCGGCGGGCCGGGCGCCGCGGAGGCGGGGGTGCTGGCCGCGGCGGCGTTCGGCGGCGATGTGCCAGGGGCGCTGCGCCTGGCGGCCGGTGAGCCCGGCGCCGAGGGGCTGGCCGGGATGGCGGCCTGCTGGCGGGTCTCGGTGGACGGAGGCGCGGGGCTCGCCGCCGGACTGGACCGGCTGGAGGGGGCGTTGCGGGCCGAGCGGGACCGGCAGGAGTCGCTGCGGGCCCAGTTGGCGGGAGCCCGCTCGACGGCGGTGGTGCTCGCGCTGCTCCCGCTGGTGGGGTTGCTGATTGGCACCGGGCTCGGGGCGGATCCGCTGAGGGTGCTGCTGCACACCCCGATGGGGTGGGGCTGCCTGCTGGGGGGCGGGGTTCTGGAGGCGCTGGGCCTGCTGTGGTGCCGGCGGATCGTGCGAGCGGGGGAGCGGTGATGGGCGACCTGGTGGTCCACAGGGTGGGGATGGCGCTGTGCCTAGCGGTGGCGGCGCTGTGCTTGGTGTCGGCCGTGGCGGCGCGTCTGAGGGAGCGGTCCGCCCGGCGCAGGATCGTGGCGCTGCTGGGGGCCGAGCCGGCTCGGCGCGGGCCGGTGTTCGGCCTTCGGATACGGGGTGCGGTGCGGGGCTGGGCCGGGCCCGTCGGGGCGCTGCTGGCGGGCTGGGTACTGGCCGGCGGGGTGATGGGCCTGCTGATCGGGTGCGCGGCGGCGTTCGGGGTGCGGCGGTGGCTGGTCCGGGCACGTCCGCGGGCCGGGGTGGACCGGAGGGAGGCGGAGCGTCAGCTGCCGTTTGCCGCTGATCTGCTGGCGGCGTGCCTGGCGGCCGGCGCGGGCCCGGTGGAGGCGGCGGAAGTGGTGGGGGAGTCGCTGGGCGGCCCGGTGGGCGAGCGGCTTGCACTGGCCGGGGCGGAGCTGCGGCTCGGCGGCGAACCGGGGGCGGCGTGGGGGAGGTTGGCGGAGATACCGGGCGCCCGGGCCCTTGCGGAGTGCCTGGAACGGGCCGCTCGTACCGGGGCGCCGGCCGCGGAGCCCGTCTCCCGCATGGCGGCGGCCCTCCGGGAGGACCGCACCCGGCAGGCGGGCGCCCGGGCGCAGCGGGCGGCGGTGCTCGTCACCGCGCCGGTGGGGCTGTGTTTCCTCCCCGCTTTTCTCGCGGTGGGGGTGGCCCCGGTGATGATCGGTATGGCTTCCGGTCTCCTCTCGAACACCTGAAATCACATCAAGAACGTAAATCAACTGGAGGTTGACATGAGGATCATCTGGTTTCGTGTGCGGGCGGCGCTGAGCGGCCGTCGGAGCGATGCGGGGATGTCCACTTCGGAATACGCCATGGGCACGATCGCGGCGTGTGCGTTCGCGGCCGTTCTGTACAAGGTGGTGACGAGCGAGGTGGTGTCGACGGCGCTTCAGTCGACCATCGGGAAGGCGCTCGATGTGCCGTTCTGAGGGAAATCCTCGGGGAATGGGCGACCGGGGATATGTGACGGCCGAGGCGGCTCTGGTGATCCCGGCGCTGGTGCTGTTCGCGGCGCTGCTGGTGTGGGCGCTGATGGCGGCGGCCGGGCAGATCCGGTGTGTGGACGCGGCCCGGGCCGGCGCCAGGGCCGCGGCCCGGTCGGAGCCGCGGGAGGTGGTGGTGGAGGCGGCCCGGCTGGCCGCCCCGCCGGGGGCGGAGGTGGAGCTGGAGCGGACGGGCGACCTGTGGCGGGTCCGGGTGGCGGCGCCCGCGCCGGGGCCGGGCAGGCTGCCGGTGCGGCTCGGCGCGCAGGCGGTGGCCCTGGCCGAGGACAGCGTGGGGCCGCCGCCGTGAGCCGGGACCGGGGTTCGGCCACGGTCTGGGCGGCGCTGGTGGCCACGGTCCTGGGGGCGGTCTTCGGGGGCGTGCTCCTGCTCGGCCAGGCGGTGGTCGCCCGCCACCGCGCCGCGGCCGCCGCCGACCTGGCCGCCCTCGCCGCGGCGGCGACCTGGGCCCACGGCCCGGAGGCCGCCTGCGCCACGGCCCTCCGGGTCGCCCGGGCCCAAGGCGCGACCCTGACCGCATGCACCCTCCAGGGCGAGGTGTCCACCGTCACGGCCCGCGCCCCGACGGGCCCCTTCACCCCCACCATCACCGCCCGAGCAGGCCCCCCGGCGGAACCCGCCCCGCCTCGGTAGCCAGCCCGAAGCCCCGGCCGGGCTCCCGGACCCAGGGGCCGAGGGTGCGGCCGGACGGCCCGGCCAGGCGTGGTGGCTTCGGGCGCAGGGCGCTGTTGGCCCAGAGGCCCGGCCGGGCTGCCAGGCCGTAGACCTGGGGCTTGGTGCCGCCGGTCCGGAGATCTGCCGGGCTTGGTGCCGCCGGACTCAGGATGCCGGCAGGGCCGCGGATGCCGGCAGGGCCGGGGGCGCTGGCGGGGCCGCGGGCGCTGGCGGGGCTTGGGGTGCCGCCCGGCTCAGGGTGTCGGTGGGGTCGCGGGTGCTGGTGGGGCTTCGGAGAGGAGGCGGGTTAGGAGGCGGATGGCGCCGCGTTTGTGGAGGGGGTCGTTGCCGTTGCCGCATTTGGGGGACTGGATGCAGGAGGGGCAGCCGGCCTCGCATTCGCAGGCGGCGATCGCGTCGCGGGTCGCCGTGAGCCAGGCCCGGGCCGTGTGGAAGGCGCGTTCCGCGAAGCCGGCGCCGCCGGGGTGGCCGTCGTAGACGAAGACCGTCGGGAGGAGGGTGTCGGGGTGCAGCGGGACGGACACGCCGCCGATGTCCCAGCGATCGCAGGTGGCGAACAGCGGGAGCAGGCCGATGGAGGCGTGCTCGGCGGCATGCAGGGCGCCGCCGAGGATCTCCGGGTTGATCCGGGCCTCGTCGAGCTGGTCCTCGGTGACCGTCCACCACACGGCCCGGGTGCGCAGGGTGCGGGGCGGCAGGTCGAGTTTGGTCTCGCCCAGCACCTCGCCGGTGATCAGTTTGCGCCGCAGATAGGAGACGACCTGGTTGGTGACCTCGACGGAGCCGAAGCAGAGCCTGCCCTGACCCCAGGGGATCTCGGTGTCGGTCTCCAGGACGGAGATGGAGGTGGTGTCGCGGGCGGTGGTGGAGAAGGGCGGGCTGGCCTCCTCGACGAGGGCGACCGAGTCCTCCAGGTCCAGGTGCTTCACGAGGTACGTGCGGCCCTGGTGGAGGTGGACGGCGCCGTCGTGGACGGCGGTGTGCGCGGACGATTCGTCGACCGTGCCCAGCAGCCGGCCCGTGGCGGCCTCGACGATCTGTACCGGCCGGCCACCGCCGCCCCGGATGTCGGTCAGGTCCGAGGCCCGTTCCCGCCGGGTCCAGTGCCAGGCCGTGGCCCGGCGGCGGAGGAGTTTCGCCGCTTCCAGCTGAGGGAGGAGGTCGTGGGCGGCCGGGCCGAAGAGTGTGAGGTCCGTCTCGGTCAGCGGGAGCTCCGCCGCCGCCGCGCACAGGTGCGGGGCCAGGACGTACGGGTTGTCCGGGTCCAGGACGGTGGCCTCCACCGGCTGTCTGAAGAGCGCCTCGGGGTGGTGGACCAGGTAGGTGTCCAGCGGGTCGTCCCGGGCGATCAGGATGGCCAGGGCGCCCTGCCCGGAGCGCCCGGCCCGGCCGGCCTGCTGCCACAGGGAGGCCCGGGTGCCCGGGTAGCCGGTGATCAGGACGGCGTCCAGGCCGGAGACGTCCACGCCCAGCTCCAGGGCGCTGGTCGCGGCCAGGCCCAGCAGCTCGCCGGAGTGCAGGGCCCGCTCCAGGGCCCGGCGCTCTTCGGGCAGGTAGCCGCCCCGGTAGGCGGCCACGCGCGGCGGCAGCGAGCGGTCCACGGCGGCCAGCCGCTCCTGGGCGATCACGGAGATCAGCTCGGCGCCGCGCCGGGAACGGACGAAGGCGACCGTGCGGACGCCCTGGACGACCAGGTCGGTGAGGAGGTCGGCCGTCTCGGCGGTCGCGGTGCGCCTCACCGGGGCGCCCCGTTCGCCCTTGAGGTCGGTCAGCAGCGGCGGCTCCCACAGTGCGAAGACCACCTCGCCGCGCGGCGAGGCGTCGTCGGCGACCTCGGTGACCGGCACACCGGTCAGCCGGGACGCGGCGGCCGCCGGGTCGCTCGCGGTGGCCGAGGCCAGCAGGAAGACGGGCTCGGAGCCGTAGCGGGCGCACAGCCGCCGCAAACGCCGCAGCACCTGCGCCACATGGGATCCGAATACCCCCCGGTAGGTGTGGCACTCGTCGATGACGACGTAGCGCAGCGCCTTCAGGAACGAGGACCAGCGCGGGTGGGCCGGCAGGATCCCGCGGTGCAGCATGTCGGGGTTGGTCAGCACGTAGTTGGCGTACTGGCGTACCCATTCGCGTTCCTCGACGGGCGTGTCCCCGTCGTACACGGCGGGCCGCACCGCGTTTCCGAGCGGGGCGGCCAGTTCGCGTACGGCGCGCCGCTGGTCGGCCGCCAGGGCTTTGGTGGGGGCCAGGTACAGGGCGGTCACGCCCCGGCCGTTCGGGGCCTCAGCCCCGTCCGCGAGGGCGGAGAGCACGGGCGCGAGGTACGCCAGCGACTTGCCCGAGGCGGTGCCGGTGGCGACGACCACGGACTCGCCGTCCAGGGCGTGCTCGGCGGCCGCGGCCTGGTGTTCCCACGGATGGGCGATCCCCGCGGCCTGAATCGCGGCTACTACATCCGTTCGGATGCGGTCGGGCCAGACTGCATGACGGCCCTCCCGAGGGGGCAAGTGCTCCGTATGAGTGATGCGCGCAGCCCGGGAAAGCCCCCGTGAGAGCCGGTCCAGGACCACGCCTGGGGTGGGTCGCGGGTCCGCTGGGGCCGTGGGCGGACCGGGGCGGTGAGTATTGGCCATTGGAACCGAGTGTGTCACCGGCATGCGGGACAATGGGCCCAAGGCGTCGTGCGCGCCTGCCGGTAAGTGATTGAATGCCATCGCGGCAGCCGAACCCTCCTCTACCTTCAAGTGGGGAGGCCCCTGGGGGGCGCCGCTCGATAGCAAGGTGCTGGAGGATCCGTGGACCTGTCCCTGTCGACTCGCACTGTCGGCGACCGCACGGTCGTCGAGGTCGGTGGCGAGATTGATGTGTATACCGCGCCCAAGCTGCGCGAGCAGTTGGTCGAGTTGGTGAACGACGGCAGCTACCACCTGGTTGTCGACATGGAGCGAGTGGACTTCCTCGACTCCACAGGCCTTGGTGTGCTCGTGGGAGGCCTCAAGCGCGTCCGCGCTCACGAGGGCTCACTGCGCCTGGTGTGCAATCAGGAGCGCATCCTGAAGATCTTCCGTATCACCGGTCTCACCAAGGTGTTCCCGATCCACACCACAGTGGAAGACGCCGTCAACGCCACCGACTGACGGCGCCGGTAACCAAGGAGCGGGGGCACCGGGCCGTGGTCGGTCCGGGCCCCTGTCAAGGCACGCCTGTAGTCCGAGGGGGACGCGCATGGCCACCGTTGAACTGCGCTTCAGCGCCCAGCCCGAACACGTCCGGACGGCCCGCCTGGTCGCGGCCGCCGTGGCGCGCCGGGCCGGCGTGGAGGAAGCCGTGCTCGACGAGGTCCGCCTCGCCGTGGGTGAGGCCTGTTCGCGTGCCGTCGGGCTGCACCGCAGCAACGGGCTGACCGCGCCCGTCCGGGTGGTGCTGACCGAGGAGGAGAAGGTGTTCTCCATCGAGGTCGGCGACGAGCTGCCGGGACCGGCCGAAGCCGTGTCCGGCATCGCCGCCGTCCTGGACCCCGACATCGACGGCGAGGACGAGATGGGCCTCGCCGTGATCAGTGGGCTCGTCGACGACGTCGAGGTGACCACGGGGGAGTCCGGCGGGACCATCCGGATGAGCTGGCCCGTTTCCGGCACATCCGAGCTTCCGTAGCGCCGCCGCTCCGCGCGACCCCAGACCGGCCC
This sequence comes from Streptomyces sp. ISL-87, assembly GCF_018614095.1. GTDB lineage: Bacteria > Actinomycetota > Actinomycetes > Streptomycetales > Streptomycetaceae > Streptomyces. Next base: position 106,777 of record NZ_JAGGOY010000036.1, read on the forward strand.
GGGCCGGCCCAGACCACCCCGGGCCGCCCCAGACCACCCCGGGCCGCCCCCGGCCGCGCGATTTCCGCGCCCGCGCGCCTCGCCCCGTATCTTCTGATCATATTCAAGGCCCTGCTGAGCAGGGCCTTTTTCATGCCCTTCCCTCAACCTGCCAGGAATTGATCAAGCGTCAATGCCTTTGCACCATTACTACTTTCGGGGGTAATGAAGTGACGCGATCTATTGCTGAGGAGCAAGAGCAGGCCAATTCCGTTTCCCGCGTACTGTTTTGATCAGGTCGCGCTCCCTACAATCCGTCCACATCTTGAGCTCATCACGTCAAGGAGGACGAATGACGGGGCTCTTCACCCCTATCGCGCCGGATCGCACCACTGATCTGGCAGCCGCAGTACTCACCGATGACAATCGGCTCATCGTGATCGTCATTGCGGCCGTCGCACTCGCCGCACTCGTCGTCGCGCAGATCCTGGTCCGCCAGGTCCTCGCCGCCGACGAGGGCACCGACAGCATGAAGAAGATCGCCGCGGCCGTTCAGGAAGGCGCCAACGCCTATCTCGGCCGGCAGCTGCGCACCCTCGGCATCTTCGCCGTCGTGGTCTTCTTCCTGCTCTTCCTGCTCCCCGCCGACGACTGGTCGCAGCGGGCGGGCCGATCCGCCTTCTTCCTCGTCGGTGCGCTCTTCTCGGCGGCCACCGGCTACATCGGCATGCGGCTGGCGGTCCGCGCCAACGTCCGCGTCGCCGCCGCGGCCCGCGAGGCCACGCCCGCCGAGGGCGAACCCGCCAAGGACCTGACCGACGTGGCCCACAAGGCCATGAAGATCGCGTTCCGTACGGGCGGCGTGGTCGGCATGTTCACCGTCGGCCTGGGCCTGCTCGGCGCGTCCTGCGTCGTCCTGGTCTACGCCGCCGACGCGCCCAAGGTCCTGGAGGGCTTCGGCCTCGGCGCCGCACTGATCGCGATGTTCATGCGCGTCGGCGGCGGCATCTTCACCAAGGCCGCCGACGTGGGCGCCGACCTGGTCGGCAAGGTCGAGCAGGGCATTCCGGAGGACGATCCGCGCAATGCCGCGACCATCGCCGACAATGTGGGCGACAACGTCGGCGACTGCGCCGGAATGGCGGCCGACCTCTTCGAGTCGTACGCCGTCACGCTGGTGGCCGCGCTCATCCTCGGCAAGGCCGCCTTCGGCGACCTCGGCCTCGCCTTCCCGCTGATCGTCCCCGCCATCGGGGTCGTCACCGCGATGATCGGCATCTTCGCGGTCTCCCCGCGCCGCTCCGACCGCAGCGGAATGACCGCCATCAACCGCGGCTTCTTCATCTCCGCCGTGATCTCCCTGGTGCTGGTCGGGATCGCCGTCTTCGCGTACTTGCCGGCCACCTACAAGGAACTCGTCGGCGTCGAGGACGCCGCGATCTCGGGCCACTCCGGGGACCCCCGGATCCTGGCCGTCGTCGCCGTCGCCATCGGCATCGTGCTCGCGGCCCTGATCCAGCAGCTCACCGGCTACTTCACGGAGACCAACCGCCGTCCCGTCAGGGACATCGGCAAGTCCTCGCTGACCGGCGCGGCCACCGTCATCCTCGCCGGCATCTCGGTCGGCCTGGAGTCCGCCGTCTACACGGCGCTGCTCATCGGCCTCGGCGTCTACGGAGCGTTCCTGCTCGGCGGCACGTCGATCATGCTCGCGCTCTTCGCGGTGGCCCTGGCCGGCACCGGCCTGCTCACCACCGTCGGCGTCATCGTCGCCATGGACACCTTCGGCCCGGTCTCCGACAACGCCCAGGGCATCGCGGAGATGTCCGGTGACGTCCACGGCGCGGGCGCGCAGGTCCTGACCGACCTGGACGCGGTCGGCAACACCACCAAGGCCATCACCAAGGGCATCGCCATCGCCACCGCCGTGCTGGCCGCGGCCGCGCTGTTCGGCTCGTACAACGACGCCATCGCCAACGCGGTCAAGGAAGTCGGCGCCAAGGCCGGGGAGATGAACCTCAGCCTGGACATCGCCCAGCCCAACAACCTGGTCGGGCTGATCCTGGGCGCGGCCGTCGTGTTCCTGTTCTCGGGCCTGGCCATCAACGCCGTCTCCCGCTCCGCGGGCGCCGTGGTCTACGAGGTGCGCCGCCAGTTCCGCGAGCACCCCGGGATCATGGACTACTCCGAGAAGCCCGAGTACGGGCGCGTCGTGGACATCTGCACCAAGGACGCGCTGCGCGAGCTCGCCACGCCCGGCCTGCTCGCCGTACTCACGCCGATCGCGGTGGGCTTCTCGCTCGGGGTCGGCGCGCTCGGTTCGTTCCTCGCGGGAGCCATCGGCACCGGCACCCTGATGGCGGTCTTCCTCGCCAACTCCGGCGGCGCCTGGGACAACGCGAAGAAGCTCGTCGAGGACGGCCACCACGGCGGCAAGGGCAGCGCGGCCCACGAGGCGGTCGTCATCGGCGACACCGTCGGTGACCCGTTCAAGGACACCGCCGGTCCCGCGATCAACCCGCTGCTCAAGGTCATGAACCTGGTGGCGCTGCTGATCGCCCCGGCCGTCGTGCAGTTCAGCTACGGCGAAGACACCAGCGCGACCGTGCGCGCGATCGTGGCCGTCCTCGCGATCGCCGTCATCGTCGGCGCGGTGTACATCTCCAAGCGCCGCGGCATCGCGGTCGGCGACGAGGACGAGGGCGCGGCGGCCGAGCGGGTGGCCCAGCCGGCCGATCCGGCGGTGGTTTCCTGACCGTAGGAACCACCGGCTCGAAGATACGCCCGAACGGCGGACAGGCGGCGCGGACTGACGCGCCGTCTGTCCGCCTTTGTGCGTGGCCAGATGGCGGGCGTGTATCTTCCGGCCCAGAGCCTTTGAAGGGACCAATCCGGTGAACAAGAAGTTTGCGGCCGCAGTGTCCGGCGGTGCGGTACTGATGCTCGTCCTGTCCGGGTGCGGCGAGGACGACAGTGACAAGAAGGCCGAGGCCTGGGCCAAGAAGGTCTGCGACGCCTGGCAGCCAGAGCTTAAGAAGATCGAGACGGCGGACGCGGACATCAAGCGCGTGTCCACGGAGAGCAGCAAGCCCGAGGAGGTCCAGAAGACGGACTCCGAGGCCTTCCAGACCAAGTCCGACTCGTACAAGGCGTTGGCCGGCGCCCTGCAGGGGGCGGGGGTTCCGCCGGTCAAGGACGGCCAGGCGACGCAGGACGCCGCCGTGAAGGGCTTCCAGGACACCTCGAAGGGCTACGCCGACCTCAAGGCGAAGGTGGACGCCCTCGACCCCAAGGACCAGCTCAAGTTCGCCGATGGCCTGAAGGCCGTGGCCAACGGCCTCGCGGAGGCCTCCAAGGGCGGGCAGGATGCGCTCGACAAGCTCAAGACGGGCGGCCTGGACAAGGTGATGAACAACCAGAAGGGCTGCCAGGTCACCGTTCCCTCGCCGCCGAAGTAACGCCGCCTGCCGCTTCCGGCGTGGTACGTCGATCAGGGCGGCGCGGGATCCGAGACGGATCCCGCGCCGCCCTGACGCTTGCGCCCCTGACGCCGATGCGCCCTGGACGCCGATGCGGCGTGGACGGCGCACGGATTGTCGCCGCCAGCCGACACAATGGGCGTGTGAGTACCACCAGCCTTCCCTCGCCCGACCACGCCGCCGAGCTCCGCGCCGCCCTGCTCGCCGCCGGCTTCACCGCCGACGGGCTGCTCGACCTCCTCGGCGCCCCCGCCTACGCCGCGTTGGCCCGCAGCGAGACGGTCCCCGCGCTGCGCGCCACCCGCGGCCGCGCGGACGGCCCGCTCGCGGCCCTGGTCCGGCTGTTCCTGCTTCAGCAGCCCGTGCCGTACGCGGATGCCGCGGGCGCGCTGCCCGCCCCGGCCGCGCTCGCCGACGGCTGGCTGCGCCGGGAAGGCGAAGAGGTGTACGCCACCGTCGACGTGCGCCCGTACAGCGGCCCGGACGGCGAGGACTGGTTCATCGTCTCCGACCTCGGCTGCGCCGTCGGCGGGGCCGGCGGGATCGGCAGCCGCCAGGAGGGCGTGGTCCTCGGGGTCGGCGGCGCCTCCACCACCCTGGCCGGAATCACCGTCCGCATCCCGGTCGGCAGCGCGCTGGACCTCGGTACCGGATCCGGGATCCAGGCCCTGCACGCCGCCCAGCACGCCACCAGGGTCACCGCCACCGACGTCAACCCCCGGGCTCTGGAATTCACCCGTTTGACGTTGGCGCTGTCCGGGGCCCCCGAGGCCGAGCTGCTCACCGGGTCGCTCTTCGAACCGGTCGGCGAGGCCACGTACGACCTGATCGTGTCGAATCCGCCCTTCGTGATCTCCCCCGGTGCCCGCCTGACCTACCGGGACGGCGGCATGGGCGGCGACGACCTGTGCCGGACCCTGGTCCAGGAGGCCGGCGTGCACCTCAACCCCGGCGGGTACGCGCAGTTCCTGGGCAACTGGCAGCACGTGGACGGCGAGGACTGGCGCGACCGGGTGCGGTCCTGGGTGCCGCGCGGCTGCGACGCCTGGATCGTGCAGCGTGATGTGCAGGACGTCACGCAGTACGCGGAGCTGTGGCTGCGCGACGCGGGGGATCACCGCAGCGACCCGGCGGAGTACACGCGGCGGTACGAGGACTGGCTGGACGAGTTCGAGGCCCGCAAGACCAAGGCCGTCGGCTTCGGCTGGATCACCCTGCGCCGCACCGACGCGGCCGAGCCGTCGATCGTGGTCGAGGAGTGGCCGCACTCGGTGGAGCAGCCGCTCGGGGAGACCGTGCAGGCGCACTTCGCCCGGCAGGACTACCTGCGAGACCACGACGACGCGGCCCTGCTGGCCGGGCACTTTGTGCTGGCCGAGGAGGTCGTCCAGGAGCAGGTCGGCGCGCCCGGGGCGGAGGACCCGGAGCACGTGGTGCTCCGGCAGAACCGCGGGATGCGGCGCGCCACGAAGGTCGACACGGTCGGGGCGGGCTTCGCCGGAGTGTGCGACGGCTCACTCAGCGCGGGCCGGATCCTCGACGCGATCGCGCAACTGGTGCAGGAGGATCCGGTTGTCCTGCGCGACCGCACCCCGGAGGCGATCCGGATGCTCGTGGAGCAGGGTTTCCTGGAGCCGGTGACGGGTCCGTGACGGGCCCGTCACGGGTCCTGTGACGGGCTCCGCGGACCGGTCGACCCCTTGATGTAACCCGGGGTTCGCCTGGCGTATCCCTTGGGCTGACAGGCTCCCGGTCATCGGGATCCGGGGGGATCCCGAGAGCGGCCCGGGGGTAAGGGGAACGGCATGGAACGCGGTCCGGCGATCTTCGCGGCGACCGTGTTCCTGCTGTTCGGGGCGGCTCTGCTGGCCTGGACGGGCGCGCGCGTCCTGCACCGCGCGCCGGTGGCTGAGGGCGTGCGCCCCGTCGTGGCCGTGCCGGTGGCGGTACTGGCCGGCGGGGTGTCGCTGGCCCTCGGGGTGTGGTGCCTCGCGCGGCTCTGACGCGGGGGCACGAGCCGACGTAAATCCGGACGTCAGGCAGGGTGCGGGAGCGGGGCCAGACGGCCCTTTGGCCACTCGGCCCGGTGATCGGGACGGGTCCGGCGCGGTATCCGGGCGGCAGAAATGGCACTTGTCGGGTTACCGTTCGAGTGGCCGTTGCGGGCTTGTGCCGTTTGACACGGGGGCGGGTTGTACCGTCACACTCCGCAGCGTCGCCGTACCGCGACCGAGTGCCGACCGGAGAGAAGAGCCAAGTTGTCCCCGACTAGCGAGACCGCAAAGGGCGGCCGCCGACTCGTCATCGTCGAGTCCCCTGCCAAGGCGAAGACGATCAAGGGCTACCTCGGCCCGGGATACGTCGTCGAGGCGAGCGTCGGGCACATCCGCGACCTCCCCAGCGGCGCGGCCGAGGTTCCCGACAAGTACACCGGCGAGGTCCGCCGCCTCGGCGTGGACGTCGAGCACGACTTCCAGCCGATCTATGTGGTCAATGCGGACAAGAAGGCCCAGGTCAGGAAGCTCAAGGAGCTGCTGGCCGAGTCCGACGAACTCTTCCTCGCCACCGATGAGGACCGCGAGGGCGAAGCCATCGCGTGGCACCTCCAGGAAGTCCTCAAGCCCAAGGTCCCCGTCCACCGGATGGTCTTCCACGAGATCACCAAGGACGCGATCCGCGACGCCGTCGCCAACCCGCGCGAGCTGAACCAGCGCATGGTCGACGCCCAGGAGACCCGCCGCATCCTCGACCGCCTCTACGGCTACGAGGTCTCGCCGGTCCTGTGGAAGAAGGTCATGCCGAAGCTGTCGGCGGGCCGCGTCCAGTCGGTGGCCACCCGCCTCGTCGTCGAGCGGGAGCGCGAGCGCATCGCCTTCCGTTCCGCCGAGTACTGGGACCTGACCGGAACCTTCTCCACCGGGCGGGCCGGTGACGCGTCCGACCCCTCGACCCTGGTCGCCCGCCTGAACACGGTGGACGGCAAGCGCGTCGCTCAGGGCCGCGACTTCGGCTCGAACGGGCAGCTCAAGAGCGAGGTGCTGCACCTCGACGAGGCGAACGCGCGGGCCCTGGCCGCCGCGCTGGCGGACACCTCGTTCGCCGTCCGCTCGGTCGAGTCCAAGCCGTACCGCCGCTCCCCGTACGCCCCGTTCCGTACGACGACGCTCCAGCAGGAGGCCTCGCGCAAGCTCGGCTTCGGTGCGAAGGCGACGATGCAGGTGGCGCAGAAGCTGTACGAGAACGGCTTCATCACCTACATGCGTACGGACTCCACGACGCTCTCCGACACCGCGGTGACGGCGGCCCGTGCGCAGGTCACGCAGCTGTACGGGGCCGACTACCTGCCGGAGAAGCCGCGCACCTACGCGGGCAAGGTCAAGAACGCGCAGGAGGCGCACGAGGCGATCCGCCCCTCGGGTGATCGTTTCCGCACCCCGGCCGAGACGGGCCTGACCGGCGACCAGTTCCGCCTGTACGAGCTGATCTGGAAGCGGACCGTCGCCTCCCAGATGAAGGACGCGGTCGGCAACTCGGTGACGGTGAAGATCGCCGGCCGGGCGAGCGACGGCCGGGACGCGGAATTCACCGCCTCCGGCAAGACGATCACCTTCCACGGCTTCATGAAGGCCTACGTCGAGGGCGCGGACGACCCGAACGCCGAGCTCGACGACCGCGAGAAGCGGCTTCCGCAGGTCGCGGAGGGCGACGCGCTGTCGGCCGAGGAGATCACGGCGGACGGCCACTCGACCAAGCCGCCGGCCCGCTACACCGAGGCCTCGCTGGTCAAGGAGCTGGAGGAGCGGGAGATCGGCCGCCCGTCGACGTACGCGTCGATCATCGGCACGATCCTGGACCGCGGATACGTCTTCAAGAAGGGCACGGCGCTCGTGCCGTCCTTCCTGTCGTTCGCCGTGGTCAACCTGCTGGAGACGCACTTCGGGCGGCTCGTCGACTACGACTTCACCGCGAAGATGGAGGACGACCTCGACCGCATCGCGCGGGGCGAGGCGCAGTCCGTGCCGTGGCTGAAGCGGTTCTACTTCGGTGCGGAGGACGCGTCGGAGGTCGTACCGGCCGACGGCGACCACCTGGGCGGCCTGAAGGAGCTGGTCACGGACCTGGGCGCGATCGACGCCCGGGAGATCTCCTCCTTCCCGGTCGGCGAGGGCATCGTGCTGCGGGTCGGCCGCTACGGGCCGTACGTGGAGCGGGGCGAGAAGGACGCGGAAGGCCACCAGCGGGCCGACGTGCCGGAGGAACTGGCGCCGGACGAGCTGACGGTCGAGTACGCGGAGGAGCTGTTCGCGAAGCCGAGCGGCGAGTTCGAGCTGGGCACGGACCCGGTGAGCGGGAACGAGATCGTCGCGAAGGACGGCCGCTACGGGCCGTACGTGACGGAGATCCTGCCCGAGGGCACGCCGAAGACCGGCAAGAACGCGGTGAAGCCGCGGACGGCCTCGCTGTTCAAGTCGATGACGCTGGACACGGTCACTCTGGACGACGCGCTGCGCCTCATGTCGCTCCCGCGCGTGGTGGGCGTGGACGCGGAGGGCGTGGAGATCACGGCCCAGAACGGCCGGTACGGCCCGTACCTGAAGAAGGGCACGGACTCGCGGTCGCTGGAGACCGAGGACCAGCTGTTCTCGATCACGCTGGACGAGGCCCTGGCCATCTACGCGCAGCCGAAGCAGCGGGGCCGGGCGGCGGCCAAGCCGCCGCTGAAGGAACTGGGCACGGACCCGGTGAGCGAGAAGCCGGTGGTGGTCAAGGACGGCCGCTTCGGGCCGTACGTGACGGACGGCGAGACGAACGCGACGCTGCGGCGGGACGACGACGTCGAGACGATCACGCCGGAGCGGGGCTACGAGCTGCTCGCGGAGAAGCGGGCGAAGGGTCCGGCGAAGAAGACCGCGAAGAAGGCTCCCGCGAAGAAGGCCCCGGCCAAGAAGGCGACGGCCACGAAGGCGACGGCGACGAAGGCCGCTGCCGCGAAGAAGACGACGACGGCGAGCAAGACCGCTGCCGCGAAGAAGACGACGGCCAAGAAGACGGTGGCGAAGAAGGCTGCCGCCGTCCCGGCGACGCCGGACGAGTAGTCCCAGGCTGACCTGGTCGGGGCCCCGCGCACACTGCGCGGGGCCCCGACTGTTTTCGCGGTCGCGCCGCCGCTGCCGGGGGCCTGTTCCGGACCCGCGCCGGCGGGGCGGGGCGATGTTCCGCGCAGCGGCAGGCCTGCGACGATCCGGGGTTGTCCACAGGGCTCCGCAGTCGCCAAGCACAGCGGATAGGCTGGGCGGATGACGCGAGCCGAGCAGCCAACGGTCGTGACCGCCCCCGAGAACCCCACCTACGACGAAGCCCTGGCCGCGGACTCCCGCGAGCGAGCGGTGCGCGCACTGCTGCGCACCCCCAGGCTGCGCCGTCTGTGGAGCGCTCAGCTGGTGAGCGGCATCGGCGATGTCCTTGCCCTGCTGGTGCTGGTGCTCCTCGCACTTCAGGCAGCGGTCTCCGAAGACTCCTTCGGCGGCGGCTACCGCGGTGCGGCCCTGGCCGTCGCCGCCGTCTTCGGGGTCCGGATCCTCGCCACCCTGCTCTTCGGCGCCGTCCTGCTCGGCCCGCTGGCCAAGCTCACCGCTCCCGGCGGCAAGCTCGACCGCCGCTGGACGATGATCGGCGCCGACGGGGTCCGCCTCGGCCTCTTCGTCGTAGCCCCGCTCTGGCTCGACTGGATCCCGGCGCACGCGCTCACCGCCCTGCTGGCCACCGTGTTCGTCTCCGGTGCCGCCGAGCGGCTGTGGACCCTGGCCAAGGAGAGCGCGGCCCCCGCCCTGCTGCCCGTGCCGCCGCCGGAGGGGGCGACCGTACGCCCGCTCCCGGACCACCTGGACGCGCTGCGCCGGCTGACCCTCCGTACCGCCTTCGCGGCGATGCCCGCCGCGGCTGCCGCGCTGCTCGCCGCGACCCTGATCGGCAAGGCCCTCGGCCTCGGCGTCGACTGGTTCGCCGAGAACCAGGCGGCGCTCGGCTCGTACGTGGCCTCCGGCCTGTTCGCCGCGTCCGTCTCGCTGCTGCTTCCGCTGGTGCTGCCCGCGACGAAGACCCCGCGCCCCCGTTCCCCGCTGGAGGGCCTGCGGGCCCCCAAGGCGGGCGACCGGCCCGAGAAGGGCCGTACGGGAGTCATCCCGCTCCTCGTCCTGGCCTGCGCGGCAGTCGCCGGAGCGGTGGCCTCCGCCGCCGCCGTGGGCGTCCTGCACGCCTTCGACCTGGGCGGCGGCCCGGCGACGTTCGCCCTGCTCGTGCTGGCCCTCGTCGGTGGCACCGCTGCCGGAATCCGCGCCACCCAGGCCGGCAAGGTGCTGCCCGCCCTGTCCCGGCGCCGCCTGCTCGCCCTCGCCATAGCGGTGACCGGGCTGGCGCTTCTGCTGACCGGCCTGGTCCCGGACACCGCGACCGTGCTGTTCCTGTCACTGCTCGCCGGTATCGCCGCGGGCGTCGCGGCCAGCACCGGTCACACCCTGCTGGACCAGGAGACCGAGGAGTTCCGCCGGGCCCGGGTCACCGAGCACCTGCAAGCCGTCGTACGGGTGGCCGTCGGCATCGGGGCCCTCGCCGCCCCGGTCCTGGCCGCGGCGATCGGCCCGCACCGGCTGGCCGGCGGCGAGGTCGTCTTCGAGCACGGCGGGGCGGCCTTCACCCTGATGCTGGTCGGCGCGCTGCTGCTGCCCGTGGCCGTCGTCGTGCTGACCAAGGCCGACGACCGCAGCGGCGTCCCGCTGCGCCGGGACCTGCGCGAGGCGCTGCGCGGCGGGGAACCGGTGCAGGCGCCGTCCGAGACCGGTTTCTTCATCGCCCTGGAGGGCGGCGACGGGGCCGGCAAGTCCACCCAGGTGGAGGCGCTGGCCGACTGGATACGGGGCAAGGGCCATGAGGTCGTGGTGACGCGTGAGCCCGGGGCCACCCCGGTCGGCAAGCGGCTCCGCTCGATCCTGCTCGATGTGTCCTCGGCCGGGCTGTCGAACCGTGCCGAGGCGCTGCTGTACGCCGCCGACCGGGCGGAACACGTGGACACGGTGGTCCGGCCGGCCCTGGAGCGCGGGGCGGTGGTGATCTCCGACCGCTACATCGACTCCTCGGTGGCTTACCAGGGCGCCGGGCGCGATCTGTCCCCGACCGAGATCGCCCGTATCTCGCGCTGGGCCACCGACGGGCTCGTGCCGAACCTGACGGTGCTGCTCGACGTATCGCCGGAGGCGGCGCGGGAGCGCTTCACGGAGGCCCCGGACCGGCTGGAGTCGGAGCCGGCGGAGTTCCACCAGCGGGTGCGGGCCGGGTTCCTGACGCTGGCGGCGTCCGACCCCGGTCGCTACCTCGTGGTCGACGCCGGTCAGGACCCGGAATCGGTGAGCACGGTCGTACGCCACCGGCTGGACCGCATGCTTCCGCTCTCGGAGGCCGAGGTGGCCGCCCAGATCGAGGCCCGTCGGCTCGCCGAGGAGGAGGCGAAGCGCAGGGCCGAGGAAGAGGCGGCGCGCAAGGCCGAGGAGGAGCGGCTCCGGGCCGAGGAGGAAGCCCGTAAGGCCCGGGAGGCCGAGGAAGCCCGGATCAAGGCCGAGGCGGAGGCCGCCGAGGCGCGCCGGATCGCCGAAGAAGAGGCCGCCCGCAAGGCGGAGGAGGAGCGGCTGCGCGCCGCGGAGGAGGCCCGGGTCCGGGCCGAGGCCGAGCGGCTGCGCGCGGAGGCCGAGGAGAAGGCCCGCGCGCTCGAGGCGGAGCGGCTGCGCAGGCAGGCGGAGGAGGAGGCCCGGCTGCGGGCGGAGGCCGAGGAGCGCCGGCTGGAGAAGCAGCGGCGGGCCGAGGAGGCTCTGCTGAGGGCCGAGGAGGCCCGTCGGCTGGCGGAGGCCTCGGCGGCCGCTGCTGCCGCCAGGGCGGCGGCTTCGGCGGCTGCCGCTGCGGCAGCCTCGGCTCCGGGTGCGGCTGCGGCATTCCCGGCGTCTGCTCCGGCCCAGGGTCAGGCCCAGGCCCAGGGTCAGGCCCAGGCCCAGGGTCAGGGTCAGGCCCAGGCCCAGGCCCAGGGTCAGGCCCCTGCTCCGGCTGCGCCCCCGGCGCCTGCCCCGGCTACGCCCCCAACGCCTCCTTCGGATGCTGCCCAGACGCCGGCTGCGCCTGTGGCGCCCGCCCCGGCGCCCAAGGTCGGCATGCGGAAGGACCCGCACCCCGACGACGCCGTCACCGTTGAGACCCCGATGGCCAAGCGGGTCCTCCAGCCGGACGACGTCACCCAGACCGTCCCGGTGCCCCACGTCGACCCGGCGGCCGCCGCCGAGACCGCGGTGCTGCCGCCGGTCCGCGCGACTGGCCCGGCGGACGAGACGGCCGTGCTGCCGCCGGTTCGGCCGACCGGTCCCGCGGACGAGACCGCGGTGCTGCCGCCCGTTCGCCCGGCGGGTCCGGTGGACGAGACCGCGGTGCTGCCGCCGGTTCGTCCGGGTGGCGGGGACGCGCCTGGTGCACCGTCCATCCCGTCCGGCCCGGCCGCCCCGTCCGCGTCGGCCGGCCGGTCCGCGGCGCGGCCTACCGCGCGGCGGCCCGAGGAGAACCCGGCCGACCGGGTGCCGCCCGGCATCTTCCGGGACTCCGGCAACGACGCGACCCGCGAGCTCCCGCTCGTCGGGGACACCGGACGGCCGCGCCGGGCGCGCTCGGACTGGGCCGAGGAAACCCCGCTGGACGATCTGCCGAGCCTGGCGGACGAGCTGCTGGGCCCGCTCCGGGACGACGAGGACGACGAAGGCCGCCCGCGCCGCCGCTGACGGGACGGTTCGGGGATTGTCAGTGGAGCGCGCCACACTGTGAGCAGGCACGCACCGTGCGGATACGGCACGCACGGCAGGGACGGAACGGCGAGAGGCGGTGGGCGGGATGCCCGTATGGGACGACCTGGTGGGTCAGGAGCGCGTGCAGACGCAGCTGGCCGCCGCCGCCCGTGATGCCGACGCCCTGGTCACGGCTGTCACGAACGGGACCGCGCCGCCCGCCGGGTCCAAGATGACCCACGCCTGGCTGTTCACCGGGCCGCCCGGCTCCGGGCGGTCCACCGCCGCCCGGGCCTTCGCGGCCGCCCTCCAGTGCACCAGCCCCGACCGCGCCCTGGGCGGTGAACCGGGCTGCGGGTTCTGCGACGGCTGCCACACCACCCTGGTTGGCACGCACGCCGATGTGGAGATCGTCCGTACCGATCTGCTGTCCATCGGTGTGAAGGAGACCCGCGCCCTGGTCCGCCGGGCCCAGCTGTCCCCGGCCGTCGGGCGCTGGCAGGTCATCGTCCTGGAGGACGCCGACCGGCTCACCGAGGGCGCCGGCAATGTACTGCTCAAGGCCGTGGAGGAGCCCGCTCCGCGGACCGTGTGGCTGCTGTGCGCGCCCTCGCTGGAGGATGTGCTGCCCACCATCCGCTCCCGCTGTCGGCATCTGACCCTGCGCACCCCGCCCGTCGCCGCCGTCGCGGATGTGCTGGTCCGGCGCGACGGCATCGAGCCTTCCGTCGCCGCGGCCGCCGCCCGCGCGACCCAGGGGCACATCGGCCGGGCCCGCCGGCTGGCCACCGACGAGGCCGCCCGGTCCCGCCGGGCCGCCGTGCTGAGGGTCCCGCTCCGCGTCGATGACGTGGGCGGCTGCCTCAAGGCCGCACAGGAGCTCGTCGACACCGCCGCCGAGGACGCCAAGCAGGTCGCGGAGGAGGTCGACACCAAGGAGACCGAGGAGCTGCGGGCCGCGCTCGGCGCCGCCGCGGGCACCGGGGGCCGGATGCCGCGGGGCACGGCGGGCGTGATGAAGGAGCTGGAGGACCGGCAGAAGCGCCGTCGCACCCGGACCCAGCGCGACAGCCTCGATTTGGCCCTGACCGACCTGACCGGTTTCTACCGGGACGTGCTGGCGCTCCAGCTCGGCTCGGGCCTGGCCATCGCGAACGAGGAGATACGCCCGGACCTCGACCGGATCGCCCGCGCCTCGGGTCCCGAGCGCACGTTGCGACGTATCGAGGCGATCATCGCGTGCCGGGATGCCCTCGACCGGAATGTGGCCCCGCTCCTCGCGGTCGAGGCCATGACGATGTCCCTCCGGGCGGGCTGACCCCGGTCGGCCGTCCTGCTCCGGTTGACGGGTTCACACGTACGAGCGGTCCGGTGAGGCCGCCGGGGACGGGGCCGGTCCGCGCGCGGTGCCGGTCGGACCCCGGTCGGCGGTCGGCCGCCCGGGGCCGGGTCCGCCGAACGGGCGGCCTGGCCAGGCCGTAGTCTCCAAGCATGGACACCAGTCGCCTGCTGCGTACCACCGGGACCGTGATCGCAGCCGCCGGGCTGCTGCTGTCCGGGTGCACCTCGGGCGGTTCGGGAGGACCCCGGGCCGCCGCATCCCCCACCGGGCCCGCGTCTTCCGACGGGCCAGGGCCCTCGGCCGCGCCGGGTGCGGTCCCGGCCGGCCTCCGCTCGTACTACGCCCAGAAGCTGAGCTGGCACGACTGCGGTGTCCCCGGGTTCCAGTGCGCCACGATGAAGGCCCCGCTGGACTACGCGAAGCCCGCCTCCGGCCAGGACATCGATCTCGCGGTGGCGCGCCGCCAGGCCACCGGCCCCGGCAAGCGGCTCGGTTCCCTCGTGGTCAACCCGGGCGGACCCGGCGGCTCCGGCATCGGGTACCTCCAGGCGTACGCGGGCATCGGCTACCCGGAGCCCGTCCGAGCCCGCTACGACATGGTGTCCTTCGACCCGCGCGGGGTGGACCGCAGCAGCCCTGTCGAGTGCCTGACCGGCCAGGCCATGGACAAGTACACGCAGGTGGACCAGACCCCGGACAACCCGGCGGAGCAGGCCGAGCTGGTGAAGGCCTTCAAGGAGTTCGCGACCGGCTGCCAGGCGCGCTCGAAGCGGATCCTGCCGCACGTGTCCACCGTTGACGCCGCCCGAGACATGGACATGTTCCGCGCGGTGCTGGGCGACGAGAAGCTGAACTACGTCGGAGCCTCGTACGGCACCTTCCTCGGGGCGACGTACGCAGACCTCTTCCCGGGCCGGGTCGGCCGCCTCGTCCTGGACGGTGCGATGGACCCCTCCCGTCCGGCCCTCGAACTGAACCGGGACCAGACGGAGGGCTTCGAGACGGCGTTCCGCTCCTTCGCCAAGGACTGCGCGAAGCAGCCGGACTGCCCGCTCGGCCAGGGCGGCCCGGACGCGGTGGCCGAGCGGCTGAAGGAGTTCTTCCGCAAGGTCGACGCCCAGCCCGTGCCCACCGGCGAGGCCGCCCGACCGCTCGGCGAGTCCCTCGCGACCACCGGGGTGATCGCCGCGCTGTACGACGAGACCGCGTGGCCGCAGCTGCGGGAGGCCCTCACCTCGGCGATGAACGGCGACGGCTCCGGGCTGCTGGGCCTGGCCGACAGCTACTACGAGCGCGAGGCCGACGGCAAGTACGCCAACCTGATGTCCGCGAACGCCGCCGTCAACTGCCTTGACCAGCCCCCGGCCTTCACCGGTCCCGAGGCGGTCAACGCGGCGCTGCCCTCCTTCGAGAAGGCCTCCCCGGTCTTCGGAGCGGGCCTTGCCTGGGCCTCGCTGAACTGCACGTACTGGCCGGTGAAGGCCACGGGAGCGGCGCGCCCGCTGACCGCGAAGGGCGCTGCGCCGATCGTGGTGGTGGGCACGGTCCGCGACCCGGCGACGCCGTACAAGTGGGCGCAGGCGCTGGCGGGCCAGCTCGACTCGGGCACCCTGCTCACGTACGACGGCGACGGGCACACGGCGTACGGCCGGGGCAGCGACTGCATCGACAGTGCGATCAACCGCTACCTGCTGGAGGGCACGCCCCCGGCGGACGGCAAGCGCTGCTGACGGGCATGGCCCCGGCTCTAATGCCCTGACCCGGTGGCCTCGAACTCCTTGGGCACCATCCACACCACGAGCACCAGCACCGCGGCCGCGATGCCGAGGGACATGTACGAGGTGGTGGTCAGGGCGCTGTCGAAGGCGTCCCGGGCCCGTTCCAGGAGCCTCGTGCCCTCGGCGGCCGGCAGCCGCTCGGCGAACTCCTTCGCCCCGCCGATCGATTCGGCGGCCTGGGCCGGGGTGCCCGACATGTGCCGGGCGAATGCGGCCGCGTGGACGGACCCGAGCAGGGCCACGCCGAGGCCCACGCCGAGCTCGTACGAGGTCTCGGACACGGCGCCGGCCTGCCCCGCGCGCTCCGCCGGGACCGCCGAGACCAGCACGGAGGCGGCGGTGGTGACGGCTAGGCCGTCGCCGAACCCGACGGTGACCAGGAACACCGCGACGTAGGCGTACGAGGTCGGCTGCGGGGCCAGCGCCAGCAGGGTGAAGCCGGCCACGAGAGCGGCCAGCCCGAGGGCCATCGAGGCGCGCACGCCGATCCGGTGCATCAGCATCGGCGCCAGCAGGGAGCTGACCAGCATGGCGAGGGCGGTGGGCAGGGTGCGCAGGCCGGCCTCGAAGGGGGTGTAGCCGTGGACGTACTGGAGCCACAGCGACACCAGGAACAGCGCGGCGCCTGCGGCGAGCATGGCCATCAGGGTGGTGAGCGCGGCGGCGGTGAAGGGCCGGTTCAGGAAGAGCCGTACGTCGAGCAGCGGATCTTTGAGCTTCAGCTGGCGTAGGGCGAACCAGGCGAGCAGCCCGATCCCGGCCGCGAGGATCAGTAGATCGACAGCCCCCGGGCCGCCCTTGGCGACGTGCTTGATCCCCCAGGCCAGGGCCACGACGCCGACGACGGAGAGCAGCGCGCTGACCACGTCGAGGGCGTGGCTGCCGGGGTCCTTGAACTCGGGCAGCAGCCAGATGCCGGCGACGACGGTGATGACGACGACGGGGACGTTGACCCAGAAGGCCGCGGCCCAGCCGTACTGCTCGACCAGCAGCCCGCCGATGAGCGGCCCGATGGCGGCGCCGGCACCGGCCACGGCGGCCCAGATCCCGATCGCGCGGGCACGCTCGCGGGGGTCGGTGAAGATGTTCCGGATCAGCGAGAGCGTGGACGGCATCACCATCGCCCCGCCGATGCCGAGCAGCACGCGCCCGGCGATGAGCTGGGTGGAGCTCCCGGCGGTGGCGGCGATCACCGAAGCCACGCCGAAGAGCACGAAGCCGATGAGGAACAGCTTCTTGCGCCCGAAGCGGTCGCCGACGGCACCGGTGGTGACGAGCAGCCCGCCGAGCACCAGCCCGTAGATGTCGATGATCCACAACTGCTGCAGAGCGGTGGGCCGCAGGTCGTCGATGAGGGAGGGGAGCGCGACGTTCAGGATGGTGGCGTCCATCGCCACCAGCAGCAGACTGGCGCACAGCACAGCGAGCATCGCCCAACGCCCGGACCCGGACGTCGAAGGGCGCTCCGCGGCGGGGCCTGTGTGATTCACGGCTCGGGCCACGGGATATTCCATCCCTTCGGGGGCAGCACAGAAGAACGACGTGCCCGAAACATCACGTCTGCCCCAGTATGAGGCCCATTCGCACCCCCTGCACAACCCGGTTCAGGGCACCCGGATTCACCCTGTAGACTTGGCGCCGCTGCTGATGAGCGCCTCCCTCACCCGGAAGACGTCTCTCCGCAGCGGTGCCGCCTTAGCTCAGTTGGCCAGAGCAACGCACTCGTAATGCGTAGGTCTCGGGTTCGAATCCCGAAGGCGGCTCTGTAGAAGCCCCAGGATTCTCACTCGCCGTGACCTGGGGCTTTTGCTATTTCCGGGGCCTGTCAGCGCACACCGCATCTGGGGTACGGGACCCCGTGCGTGAGCGCCGGATGCGGGAATTGTGTCGGGATCACCGGCCGACTCCAGGAGGCCGTCTCGCTCCAGGCGGTCAAGCGCATCGCCCGTGGTGCCGGGTGGCTTTCGCCAGGAGTCGGCGATCTGTTGGGCGGCGGCGAAGACCCGCTGTCGATCGAGATTGATCTGGGCCAGAACGAAGTCGTCGGCGGAGACGGCTTCGACGTTCCGTGCCTCCAGTGTCGCGTTGGGAAGCGCCACCCCGCCCCTGGATGCACGGTCAGTGCGTATGCCGGCGGACTGCGTCGAGGAGATGGTCGAGGTCGGCGAGGGTGTGGGAGAAGGAGGTGACCGGACGGTTCCCGGCTTCCAGCGGTCGTGGTGCAAGGGGCAGCCCTCTGCGCGGAGGTGTTCGGTGACGCCCAAAGGCCTTGCCGGCGGCCTGATGCCGGTCGCCGTAGCGTCGCCCACGGACGGGAACCCCCGTCCGTGGGAGGATCGGCCAGTAGATTCAGCGGACTCTTGTGAGGAACCCCGGGCCTTCAGGACTCCGTTGGGAAATCCGTGAAACGGCTTCGTTGACTCGTCGGGGTCGGCATGATCGTTCTGTTCGTCGGAGCGAGGGGTGGGCTGGGTGTCGTTGGAGTCTCGGGATGACCGTGGG
>NZ_JAGGOY010000037.1:0-58693 GCF_018614095.1 Streptomyces sp. ISL-87
GCCGGTAGGTGTACCGGGCATGCCCGGCCCCCTCGGCTATCGCTGTCGTCGTCATGATGATGAAACTATCCGACCCCACTGACAACGAATGAAAGTGCAGGTCACAGCAGATGCGCAGAGAACTCCGCCGCTACGCGGCTCCGCCCCAAGGACCCATTCCTCCCCGGCCTGAAGGCCGGGGCATCCTGGGAGAAATCAGGTGACCGCCCGCGGAGTCCGAGGCCTCCCCGGCCTGGCTTGTGCTCCTGTGCCCCGCGCACACCGAGGGCGCCCTCCCAGGGTGGACCGGCACCGAGACCCACCCGGACGACGGTGGCTTCGCCTGCGGGACCGTTATGGACTTCCGCACGACCGAGCAGATCCTGCAGTCACACGCCGGCCTGTGGCTCACACCCTGACGGACGTGGACCCGCGGGCGCTCAACAGAACCTGGCCGGCGTTCCTGGACCAGGCTGCCACCGTCCTGCTTGCTCGCCTGGAGGTGCGCACAGTGTGCGGGCCAGCCGCCGTCCGCAGCATTGCCAGGGCCGAGTCCTTCGGCCTTGGGTGGCGTGCTCGCGGTCGGCGGGCGCCTTCGTGGGTGAACCGGCCCTCGGCCACGAGGCGTTTGACGCACAGCCGTACCTGCTGGTCGCTCATGCCGAGGGTCGCGCACTGGGCGCGGCGCGTCTACTACGCCCTCATCGATGAGGCAGCGGCTAAGGCACCGGCCACCGACGCCGCCGTGGACGCACTCGCCACGCGCGTCGTCGACACCCTGCTGCACGGCATCGGCAAACCGGCACTCCCTGATACGGATTCTTCGAACGCCGGGCCCGGCAGCGCGTTCGGGTGCCCGCGTGAAAATAGGAGCCATGTACATAGTAGCCATGTATTGTATTTCGCATGAGTTCAGCAGCTGAGAGCGCCACGGCGGGATTCCTGGTCTGGCGCTTGTCGATGAAGTGGCGGGTAGCCGTCGACCGGGCGGTCGCGCCGCTGGGCCTGACCCATGCCCAGTACGCGTTGATGGCGTCGCTGTACGGCATGCAGCGC
Organism: Streptomyces sp. ISL-87; assembly: GCF_018614095.1. Taxonomy (GTDB): domain Bacteria; phylum Actinomycetota; class Actinomycetes; order Streptomycetales; family Streptomycetaceae; genus Streptomyces. The sequence goes on from NZ_JAGGOY010000037.1 coordinate 1,036, forward strand.
TCCGGACTGCAGCCCAGCCAGCGTCGGCTCGCCGACCACACAGGGCTCGAACCGCTTTACGTTTCCAAACTCGCCCGCGCCCTGGAGGCCGCCGGACTCGTCGCCCGCACCCGGGACCCGGACGACCCGCGCGCCATGCAGCTGTCGCTCACCGAGCAAGGGCACGACATCACACGCCGCGCGATCAAGGTGGTCCAGGGGCTACTGGACCAGTTGCTGGAGCCGCTCGGGGGACAGGACAGCCCGCGCGCACGGCAGTTGACCCGCGAGCTGGCGACCCTGCTCGACGTACCTCTTGATCCACACGCCGAAAACGAGAAGGAGCAGTCATGACCACCACCGCACCCACAGTCAATGCCCGTGTCATCGCCCTGGCGCACTATGCCGGGCGTGCCCTCGCGGAAGGCGTGGTGGCCCGCCACGGCGCCACGTTCCACCAGAATGTGACGCTCCGGGTCGTCGTGGTCGCGGGCGGGTCCATCGGCCGCGACGAGCTCGTCGCCGACGTCACCGGCTCGCTGAAGACCGACGAGTCGTTCGTGCGCGGCGTAATCGAGGAGCTGACGGCCGCGAAGCTGCTGGAAGCGGACCCGGCACAGGCGTCCCGGATGCGGCTCACGGACGCCGGACGGGAGCTCTACGAGAGCACCGCCGCTGAGACCGCCGAGATCGCCGCCCGGCTGTACGCCGGTATTCCGTCCGAGGACCTTGCGATCGCGGGCCGCGTGCTGGCACTGATCACGGAGCGCGCGAACGCCGAGTTGGCCGGCGCCTGAGGTTCTGTCTCACCCATCACGACCGGGGCCAGATCATGAGTGCGGCGGCGGTGACGGTGCCCAGGAAGACGTATCCCCGCTTGTCATAGGCACGCGGATCTTGTCCATGACCGGCGCGAACTGGGTGCAGTCCGCCATTCAGCGTCGGCGAGGGCCTCCCGCATCAACCGCGTGAAACAGCGGCGGGGCATCGCCACCCGCTACGAGAAGACCGCCACCGTCTATCTGGCCGGACTCCACGTCGCGGGTGTCTTCCTCTGGTCCGCTCGATGATTCGAAGGAGACCATTCGAAGGAGACCATTTAGGGGACAAGGACGACCTTGCCGAGGTTGCGGCGCTGCTCGATGAGGGTGTGGGCTCGGGCAGCTTCGCGGAGGGGGATCTCCTCGTGTACGGCTGTGCGCAGGGTGCCGGCGTCGCGCATCTGCCAGAGCTCGCGCAGCCAGCGGTCGTAGAGTTCAGGCTTGCCAACGGCGATGGCCCGCATCTGGAAGCCGATCATCGAGGCGCCGCGGACCAGGAGTTCGTACGCCTCTACCGTGCCGCCGCCGGAGCTGAAGGCCACAAGTCGGCCGCCTGTGGCCAGGGCCCGAACGGCGGGGCCGAGAAGGTCACCGCCGACGCCGTCGAGAATCACGTCGTACGGTGTGCCCCAGTCGACGTCCTCGTATAGGAGGACCTCGTCGGCGCCCAGCCCTCGGACGAAGTCAGCCTTGTCGGCGCTGCTGACGGCGGCGACGACACGTGCTGCCCCACCGGCCTTGGCGTACTGGAGGGCGAGCGTGCCCACTGCGCTGGCCGCCGCCGTGACCAGGACCGACTCGCCGGGCTCCATGCGCGCGGCTTCGTAGGCACCGCGAGCCACCAGCCCGCTGCGGACCAGCGCGACCGCCTCCACGGCGGTTGCGCCGTCCGGGATCCGGGAAGTCATGGCGGTGTTCAGGACCGCGAACTCGGCGTAGGCGTCGGCGAAGCACAGCCCGGTGACGCGGTCTCCGACGCCGAAGGCGGTGACTCCCGCACCTGAGGCGACGATCTCCCCGGCGACCTCGCCTCCGAACGAGATCGGCTCGCTGCCCTCCCGCACCTTGCGCACAGTGGGCAGGGTCACCCCCACCGCCTCGACCCGGATCAACAGCTCCCCGGCTCCCGCCTCGGGCCGGCCGACCTCCTCGGCGAACAACACCTCGGGTCCACCGTTGACCTCATGACGAATGCGCAGCACAGGACCTCCCCTGTCCGGTTTCATTGGATGCCCCAACGATATGAGGAAAGTCATTGGGAAGTCCAATGAATTTTGGATAGGCTGAGCACATGGCCTCGGACCTGCAGCGCATCCAGTCCCTGCCGACCTGGCTCGTCGGCCGTCTCGCGGCGCGTGGCCGGGGTATGGTCGCCGACGCGATCGCCGTGGAGGGGCTGAAGCTCATGCACCACGCGGTGCTGGCCGCGACCGCCGAATACGGGCCCATCACCCAGGCCGACCTAGGCCGCCGATTGGCCGTCGACCCCAAGGACATGGTCGGCGCACTCAACCACCTCCAGAAGCAAGGCCTCGTCCTACGCGCCCCCGACCCCTCCGACCGCCGCAAGAACGCCGTCACCGTCACCCCGGAGGGCACGGCCGCCCTCACCCGCTGCGCAGCTCTGGCCAAGGCCGCCAATGCCGAGCTGCTGGCACCCCTCACCCCGGACGAGCAGAAGCAGCTGATGGCCCTGCTGACCCGACTTCACGAAGCAGCGGAGAACCCGGCCTGATCCGAAAGAAAGGGCCTAGTCGCGGCCGCCGGAGACCACGCCATGGCATTCGCCGCGTACGAGAGGCGGATGCGGCCGTACACCGCCGAGCACCGAGCGCTGGGCCGCGAGGGCGCCGAACGGTTCTTCATGCCCGCCCCGACCCAGGAAATCCTCGACGTGCTCGCCGCCAACACCCCTGAACACACGCGCGCCGAACCGATCCGGCTGCCCGACTACGAGCGCACCACCGAGACCGCATGAACCACGGGCTCATCGTCCGTGGCCAGGGCGTGGCCGGAGCCGCGCAAGGAGAGGCTGCACCGTCCGCGTCATGCTTCACGCTTTCCGAGCAGATCCTCCACGACGGCCGTCCCGTGTCACGGAGGCGATCAGGGCGGAGAGGGCGAAGGTCACCACGAGGCTTGCCGTCATGACCATGCCCACGCCGATCACGAAGAGGCCGCTGGAGTCATCCGACCAGTCGTAGTAGGTGGCGGCGGCCAGACCGGCCGTGGTGCCGAGCACGGCGCCCGTGACGTGGCGCCGGGAAGCCGCCCAGTACACCGGTGCCAGCAGGGTCAGCACCAGCCCGATCACCTGCCACGCCTCGTACGGGCCCGTCACCGAACCGTCGGGGTGCACGTCACGACGCTGGTCCCAGCCCAGCCAGGCGGCCCATGCCGCAACCGGAACGAGAAACAGCAACAGGAAGGGGGTGGGATTCAGTGGCTTCTGGCGCATGGCCCAAGCGTCCCGGCCGGCTCCGGCACCGGGCAGAGCGCACGTACTCACCTCCCCTGAGTAGCCGGACACCCACAGACCGGCCACGACAGATGCCGGACGCAAGATTTTGTTTTTGGTGGGCGCGCCGGGTGGGGTGGGCTGCGGGGGTGGTGGGCGGTGATGGGTTAGAACGGGGGGTCATGGAGCCGGTACCGCTGAGGGTGACGTGATGGCGCATGACAGGGCAGAGGGAGATCCCGGTGAGGGCGCGGGGGGCCGGGGTGGGCCGGGGCGCAGGCGGGTGCTGGGGATCGCCGCCGGTGTCGTGACGTCGCAGGCGTGGCTGGGTACGGGCGCGGCGGCGACGCAGGCCAAGGGCCTCGCGGTGGAGGCCGGAGGCGGCGGGCTGGATGTGGCCGCCGAGAACGCCCGTGCGGGGTCGCCCGACTGGCGGATCACCCGGGCCGGTCCGGCGCGTGCCATCGAGGGGTTCGCCGACCGGGCCAGCGTGTGTTCCGGTGAGGTGCTCGCCCTGCGCGTGTCGACGGCCTCCGCCTCCTACACCGTCTCGGCGTACAGGATGGGCTGGTACGGCGGAGCCAGGGCACGTCTCGTCTGGCGCTCCAGGGCCCTGCCGGGTCTGCGTCAGGCACCGGCGCGGCTCGAACCCGGCACGCGGATGGTGGGTACGCGGTGGCGGCAGACGGCGGAAGTGGACACGTCCGGCTGGCCGGAGGGGAGTTATCTGCTGCGTCTTGATGCCCTGGACGGGCAGGCGGGGCAGCGGTTCGTGCCCGTCACCGTCCGCAGTGCGTCCGCTGTCGGCCGGACGGTCGTGGTGAACGCGGTCGCCACCTGGCAGGCGTACAACCGGTGGGGTGGCGCCGACTTGTACAAGGGCGCTTCGGGGAAGAAGGCCTCACGGTCCCTCCAGGTCAGCTTCGACCGCCCGTACGGCAGCGGGCACGGCGCCGGTCAGTTCCTCGTCTACGAGGCCCCGCTGATCGCACTGGCCGAACGGCTGGGGCTCCCGCTGGCCTACGCGACGGGGGTGGACGTGGCCCGTGAGCCGGAGCTCCTGCGCGGGGCCGCGGCCATGGTCTCGCTGGGGCACGACGAGTACTGGAGCCCCGAGCAGCGGCGCCACGTCACCGCGGCGCGCGACGCGGGGATGAACCTGGCGGTGCTCGGCGCCAACTGCTGCTACCGGCGCATCCGTTTCGAACCGTCTGCCGTGGGGGCGGACCGGATCGTGGTCTGTTACAAGGACGACTACGCCGAGGATCCCGGCTTCCGGCGCGGCGGTCCTCCGACGAACGACTACCGCAGGGCGCCGTTGCCCGATCCCGAGAGTTCCCTGCTCGGCGTGATCTACGACGGCTATCCGGTGGACGCGCCGTACGTGGTGTCGAACCCGGATCACTGGCTGCTGACGGGTACCGGTGCGCGGCTCGGCGATTCCTTCCCCCATCTGGTGGGCGTCGAGTACGACAGGGTGAACACCGCGCACCCCACGCCTCGGCCGATCGAGGTCCTGGCGCACTCGCCGGTGGTACGCAAGGGCCGTCCCTCGCACGCCGATACGGTGTACTTCTCTCTGGCGGGCGGGGCCGGGGTGTTCTCCACGGGCACGATGCGCTGGGTCGAATCCCTCGACGCGAGCGGGCCCGGCGGGGGCAAGGCGCATCACGGCCTGGACGCACGGGCCGCGCGGTTCACGCGCACGGTCACGGCGAACGTCCTACGGGCGTTCGCGCGCGGGCCGGCCGGCCGCGCCAGGCCCGCCCGGGACAATCTGGCCGCCTACTACGGGCCGCGGGCCACGATTCCGGGCGCGTAGCCGCGCTTTGTGCGCACCGACCCAGTACCTTCTCCTCCTGACCCGATTTGTCCTTATGTGCGGGGGTTGTTTGATGCGCCGTTCCACCGCTGTTCTCTCCCTGCTGGCAACCCTCGTCTCCGGCTCCTGCGTGGCCGCGGCGCAGGCCTTCCCGGCGGCGGACGGTCCGCCGCGCGGCGGACACGGCCGCGGCACCAACATCCTGGTCGTCGGCGTCGACAGCCGCGCCGGGCTCTCGGCCGCCGAGAAGAACCGGCTGCATGTGGGCGGCAAGGGGTGCAACTGCACCGACGTGATGATGCTCGTGCACCTGTCCCAGGACGAGCGGCGCGCGAGCGTCGTCTCCATCCCGCGTGACTCGTACGTCGAGTACGCCGACATCGACCCCGCTCGCCTCGGCAAGGTCAACGGGGCGTACGCGATCGGCGGTGGTCCGCTGACCGTGCGCACCGTAGAGAAGGCCACCGGCCTGCGCATCGACCATTACCTGGAGACCGGTTTCACCGGCTTCGAGCAGGCGGTCGACGATCTCGGGGGCGCCACCGTGTGCACGGACAAGCCGCTCAAGGACGAGAACTCCGGCCTCGACATCACCGCGGGCACCCACCACATCGGCGGGAACGGGGCACTGCGTTACGCCCGGGCCCGGCACATCAACCGGCCGGGGGACCTCGGCCGCGTCCGGCGCCAACAGCGCCTGGTGACCGATTTGTTGGTGCGGCTCAAGGCGGAGGGCGCGCTGTCCGGCCCGGTGAGCACGGCCCGCACGGTCCGCACCCTGCTGAAGTCCGTACGCACCGACGAACGCACGGGCCTGGACGATCTGGTCCGCATCGGCTGGGCACTGGGCCGGCTGTCCGCCGACCGGACCGAGTTCGCCACCGTCCCGATCGACATCTTCGACCACCGCGTGCCCGGCGTGGGATCCACGCTGGTGTGGCACAAGTCCCGTTCCGAGGCGTTGTGGGACGCCCTGGGCAATGACCGCCCGATCACCGGCGACACCCGTATCCAGCCCGCCCCGAAGACACCGGCCCGTACCAACCCCGCCGGCATCGCGGTCCGCGTGGACGACGCCGCTGTCGCCGCGGCCCTGCGCGCCAACGGCTTCGTCGTCACCGACACCTCGCAGTCCGCGCCGTCGGTGCGTCCCGAGGGCCCCGTGGTCATCAGCTACGCCGCCGGCAAGGAGGAGGACGCGGCCACCCTCGCGGCCGCCCTTCCCGGATCCCGGCTGCGCGTCGTGCCGGGGCACGACACGCACTTCGACGTCGCCGTCGGAACTCAGCCCGTCAGGGTCGAGAAGGTGACCTACGACCGCAACGTCGCCGAGGGCGCCCCGGTGACCGCCGACCGGCTCAGCTGCGCCGGCGGTGGTACGGGAGGGTGACGGGCAGGCGCCTCGTCCTTCGTGGGTGCCCGGACTCCGCGGGAGGGTCCGGGCCGCACGGGTACGGCAAGAGGGCGGGCGGCTACGCCTCCTCGGCGGCCTTGTCGTAGAAGCCGTCGTCGTGGATGCGCTCCACGTGCGCTTCCTGGCCGTTGGCCTTCAGCCACTCCTCGCGGAGCCGGGCCGCCTCGTCGTCGACCTCGCCGGCCGGCATCAGGCGGCCGTCCGGGGTCAGGCGCTGCGGCTTGTCGCCGACCGGGCGCCAGTCGAACTTGGCGGCGATCTTGAACAGGTCCTCCTGCGTCAGCGGGCCGCCGTTGTCCTTCTCGGCCTGGAGCGCGGTGGGGTGGTAGTCCTCGTAGCCGCCGGGCATGTGCAGCGTGAGGAAGTGGGCGCCCTCGCCGGGCGGGGTCGCCCAGGTGTGCCGGGTGCCGCTGGTGATGTGCGCCATGCTGCTGGGGCCCAGCTCGACGACCTCGTCGTCCACCTGGACGATGAGCTTTCCGGAGACGACGAAGTAGGTTTCCGTGGACTCCGCGTGGGTGTGCAGCGGCGGACCCGACCAGGCCGGCCCCTGGCGGGTCTCCACCAGCGACGCCGCACCGTCGGTCATCTTGCTCGACAGCACGATCTCGAACCCGCGGCGGCCTTCGGGCCGGTCCCCGGGGTGGACGATGTACGTCATGGAGCCCTCTCTCACCTCGACATGGCAATGTCCCGATCTAACCCAGGCCGGCCCCCGTCCAACTGCGGGCACTTTTCGCAGTTGAACGCGAATGGGCAGAACTCCGGCGATGCTCCAGCGGTCCTCAGCTCCGTCTCCGCCGCGCCGCCCGATGGTGTGCACAGATGCCCCGTCACTGCGACGACTGGAGTGAGGTCAGACGTGAGACTGTCCCTTCCCCGCCGCCTGCTGCGCTCGATCTACGGCAGCCTGGTGGCGTACGGCTCCCTCTACACCGGCGGGGAACCCAAAGGCGCGGGCGGGGTTCTCCCCGGGCCGCCGCCCCCGCCGCCCGTGCCGCCGCGCGTGCTGACCGGGCCCGGCGCGGCGCATCCGGAGCGGGTGCGGCCGGACGTTCCGCTCACGCCGATGGAACGCGCGCTGCTGCGCGAGCTGAAGTCCGGCTGAGGCTGAACTGAAGCAAGCTGAGCCAGGCTGAGCCGAGCTGAGGCCATACGGAACACGGCTGCCGGGGCCCGCTGGTGCGGGCCCCGGCAGCTTGGTGTTCCGGTGGGTGTGCGCCTTAGCTGACGCGCTCCTTGAGGAAGGCCTCCCAGGTGCGCCGGCCGACGTCGTTGCCCTTGAGCACGAGGTTGTCGCCCGCGCGGTAGGCCTTGCCGGCCTTTCCGGGCATGCGCATCGGCATCAGCGGGCGCTTCTTGCCGCGGGCCTGCATGTAGTCGCGCAGCAGGTCGCCGAGCGGGTAGACCTTGGGTCCGGCCAGGTCGCGGACCTTGCCGGCCGGGGCGCCCAGGGTCAGCTCGACCAGGCGGGCCGCCACCTCGCGGGAGTCCACCGGCTGGAAGGTCAGGCCGCCCGGGACGGGGATGATCGGCATCTTGACCATCTTCTCGGCCATCATCAGCACGATGTCGTGGAACTGGGCGGCGCGGAGCATCGTCCACGGGATGCCCGACTGGGTGACGGCGTTCTCGGCGTCGAGCTGGGTCTTGAACCAGCCCAGCGGCATGGTGTCCGCGCCGATGACCGAGATGTACACGATGTGCTTGACGTCCGCGCGCTTCGCGGCCGCCACCAGGTTGCCCGTCACCTTGTCGTCGCCCTTGGTGCCGCCCGCCAGGTGCAGGACGGTCTCGACGCCGACGAGCGCCTCGTCGATGCCCTCGCCCTTCATCAGGTCGACGGCGACGTACTCGATACCCTCGGTCGCCGGACGCGTGCTCCGGCTCAGAACCCGTACGTTGTGGCCGGCCGCCCGCAGCAGGGGGACGACGTGCGCCCCCAGCTTGCCCGTGCCACCGGTGACCAGGATGGGTGAGGTCATCGCTCCCTTGTCTCCTTCTCCATTGTTCGTTGGTGTTCTACGTGGGGTGAAATCACGGTGTTCGCCTAGGCGTTGACGGTGACCCGGGCGGAGCCGAACCAGCGCTCCAGTGCCGCGGGCAGGTCTCCGCCGTTGGGCGCGACCCAGGCGATGTAGCCGTCGGGCCGGACCAGTACGACCGCCGGGCCGGTGTGCGGGTGGCCGCCGTCCTCCTCCGGGACCCAGTTGCCGTAGACGATGTCGATACGGTCCGACCAGTCGGCGGCGATGGAGGCCGCCTTGCCGCAGGTGCCGGCGGAGATGAGCAGTCCGCGCCCGGAGTGGAGCAGCTCGGCGACGCGCTTGCGGGTGCCGTCGGGCAGTTCCAGTACGTGGTCGGGCGACAGGCGCAGGCCCAGCTCCGGGTGTTCGCCGGGGCCCATGTCGTAGCGGACGGTCAGCCCGCTGACCATCCCGGCGAAGTGGCCGGCGCCGTCCTTGCCGGCCACCAGCTCGCGGATGACCTCGCGCAGCGGGTCCATCTCCTCCCCGCTGAGGTACAGCATCGAGGCGGCGTGGGTGTTGCGCAGCAGCTGCTGTCCGAGGGGGTGGCGCTCGGCCTGGTAGGTGTCGAGCAGGCCTTCGGGGGCCGTGCCGGTGACCACCGCGGCCAGCTTCCAGCCGAGGTTGACCGCGTCCTGGATGCCGGTGCTGAGGCCCCAGCCCGCGAGCGGCGGGGTCTCGTGCGCGGCGTCGCCGGCGAGGAGGACCCGGCCGCGGCGGTACTCGACGGCCAGTCCGGCGCCGTTGCTGAAGGCGGCCATCCAGCGCGCCTCGCCGTGGTGGATGGACTCGCCCGTCATCCGCTGCCACGCGTCGGCGACATCGGTGAACGTGAGGGTGGCGGAGTCCGGGTGGGCCGGCAGGCTCTTGTCGTGGATGAGTACGCGGTAGTAGCCGTCTCCCAGGCTGACCGACAGGATCATGTTGCCGCCCGGCACGTGTGCGCCGGTGGGCCGCTGGGGCAGCTCGACGCCGGTGACGTCGGCCATGTACATCCCGCGCGTGGACTCCCAGCCGGGGGCTTCGATGCCGGCCAGCGAGCGGATGGTGCTCTGTCCGCCGTCGCAGCCGACGAGGTACGCGGCGGTGTCCTCGTGGCGGCCGTCCGGGCCGTCGAAGACGACGGTGACGCCGTCGGCGCCCTCGCTGAACCCGACCGCCTCGTATCCGCGCAGGATCGGCACGCCGAGCTCGGTCAGCCAGCCCGTCAGCATCTCCTCGGTCCGCGCCTGCGGCAGTCCGAGCACGCCGTGGTGGTCGTCGTCCAGGATGTCGAGGTCGATGCCCACGCCGCCGAAGTGGCCGCGCTGGCCGCGCCGGAGCTGGCCGAGGCGGGTGAGGAGTCCGCGCTGGTCGAATACCTCGCCCACGCGCTTGGTGAAGCCGAGGGCGCGCGATTCGCCCGACGGCGCAGGAAGTTTGTCGTAGACGACGGCGTCGGCGCCGCCGAGCTTGAGTTCACCCGCAAGCATCAATCCGACCGGACCGGCACCGACAACAATTACGCGAGTTTTCACTTTCCGCTCTCCTGTGTGAAGACAAAACTGCCTACGACATCGAGCGCCGATGTACCGTCATCATGCCACAGTACAACTTCTTTAATAGCCGATGTCAGCGGGCAGGAGGGTAAATTACGACCGATACTCCACTGCTGCTCAAGTGGATTCCGAGGGATAATCGAGTCTGCTTTATCGGCTCTGATATCGGCCAATTGTTTTCGGCCCGGCTAGGCGTGGGCGACGGCGGTGACGGGGGCGTCCCAGTCGATGCGGTAGGTGAACTGCCAGTCCATGTTGACCGGCTTGAGGTCGCTTCCCCCGCGGGAGCCGGCCTTGCTGGCGTTGGTCCGGGTGGCGTTCTCGATGATCCGCTCGACGCGTGCCCGGCGCAGCTGCTCGTAGGCCGCGAACGCCTCCTCGTAGGGCAGGTCGCGCAGGCAGCGGGCCAGCTGTACGGAGCTCTCGATGGCCTGCGAGGCGCCCTGGCCGGAGCTCGGGGAGGCCGCGTGCACGGCATCGCCGACCAGCACCGTCCGGCCCCGGCTCCAGGTGGGCACGGTCGGCATGGTCTCCAGCGGGCCGGTGATCAGCAGGTCGGCCGGGTCGGTCCGGCGCAGCATGCCCCGGGCCGGGGAGTGCTCGTCGTCGGTGAACGCCTCACGCAGCACGGACAGCCACTCCTCGTTGCCCACCGCGCGGGCCTCGGCGAGCGTCATCGGCTCGGGGTGCGGCAGGTTCACGAACCAGCCGCCGGAGGAGTCGTCGTGCACCAGGTGGCCGAAGGAGGCGCGCCTGCCGTAGCTGACGTGCAGCTTGCCCTCGGTGGAGGCGAGGCCGGTGTCGCCGAGCTGGGCGGCGAAGCCGAGCAGGCCGGCGTACTGGGGCTGCGGCGCGGCCGGGTCGATGAGGCTGCGGACCGTGGAGCGGATGCCGTCGGTGCCGATCAGGATGTCGGCGTGGGCCGTCGTCCCGTCGTCAAAGTGCGCGGTGACGCCGTCGGCGGTCTCCTCGGCGCTGACCAGCCGCTTGTCGTGGAGGGTGCGGATGCCCCGGCTGGTGGCCTCGTCGTACAGCGTCCGGTACAGGTCGCCGCGCCAGATGAACCGGGACGGGGGCAGCTCGGCCGGGAAGGAGAGCTCGCCGAGCACGGCGCCGTCCCCGCTGTGCAGGACGGTTCCGCGCATGGGGATGCCGACGCGGCGCACGACGTCGCCGACGTCGATCGCGTCGAGGGCGTTGACTCCGTTGGGGGCGAGGCTGAGGCCGCCGCCGATCCCGTCGGCCGTGGTGCGGTACGCCTCGTGGATGGTGGCCTCGATCCCGGCCTTGCGCAGGGCCATCGCGATGATCGAGCCGGCGATGCCGCCGCCGATGACCAGGGCTGTGCGGGTCTGGGAGGTCATAAATTCTGCCTTGTCGGTTGAGGACCAGCCGTCGGGGTTCGGTCCGGAACAGGTCAAGCCGACTCTGTCTCGACAAGCGAATTCGCCGAATCGGTTTCCGTGACCTGGCCATATCGAGATTTCCAGTGAGACTAGGCCAGCGTCCCCATGCCGACAACCTGTCAATCCGAACAGCGGCCGTGCGACAGCGGCTGTTGACACCCGGGGAAATGCCTGGGTACTTTCCCGGGCGGACATGGAAAGCTGGGGAGAATTGCCTCCGCCTTGTCATTCCACATCAATTCGACAGGAGAGTGTGATGCACAAGGTCGTATCGCGGGACGGCACGACGATCGCCTACGAGAAGGCCGGCGAAGGCCCCCCGATCGTGCTGCTCGGCGGCGGGTTCCGCGACCACACGGCCTTCACCCCCATGTTCCCGGAGCTGACCTCGCACTTCACCGTCTACGCCTACGACCGGCGCGGGCGCGGCGACAGCGGGGACTCCCCCGCGTACGCGGTCGAGCGCGAGATCGAGGACCTGGCCGCGGTGATCGAGGCGACCGGCGGCGACGCGGTGGTGTTCGGCGGGTCCAGCGGCGCGATCCTCGCGCTCGAAGCGGCCATGGCCGGTGTCCCCATGCGGAAGCTGGCGCTGCTGGAACCGCCCTACCGGGTGGAGGGATTCCGCAAGCCGGAGGACGACTTCGCGCAGAAGCTCCAGGCGCTGCTGGACGAGGAGAAGCGCGGCGAGGCCGTCGTGTACTTCCTGGCCGAGCACGTGGGCTTCCCGCCCGAGTGGATCGCGGAGTGGCAGGCCAGCCCGATCTGGCCGGGCAACGAGGCGCTGGCGCACACCCTCCCGTACGACACGGCCGTGATGGGCGACGGGCGTATCCCGGTCGAGCGGCTGGCGAAGACGGAGGTGGAGACGCTGCTCATCAACAGCAACGCCACCAGCGACTGGCTCCTGACGGCGACGGCGGCGACGGCGGCCGCGCTGCCGAACGGCCGCCGGCTGGAGCTGCCCGGGGTGTGGCACCGGGTGCTGCCGGAGGTGCTCGGCCCGGCCCTGATCGAGTTCGCCAACGGCTGAGGTCAACGGCCGGCGGCAGCGGCCGGCAGCGAGGGCGTACTACGGCGAAGCCCCTTGCGGGGAGTGGCAGGTCGAGGCCTGCCACCTCCCGCAGGGGGCTTCCTGTGCTGTGCTGCGGGCCGAGCCCGGCACAGCACAGCCGGCCGGTGTTCAACCACGGCGGGTCCGCGGTTGGACACCGGCCGGCCGGGTGGCCGCCGGGGGGACGGCTACCAGGGGACGGTGCCGTTCTCGTCGAGGGAGGTCCCGCTGGGGCCGTCGGGGCCGAGGGTGGCCAGGCGGACGGCGATGGCGGCGCCCTGCTCGACGCTCTGGTGGCCGCGGTGGTTGTTCATGTCGGTCGCGGTGAAACCGGGGTTGGCGGCGTTGACCTTGATGTTCGTCCCGTGGAGTTCCTTGGCGTACGCGAGGGTGACCGCGTTCAGGGCCGTCTTCGAGGACTGGTAGGTCACCATGTTGTACTGCCAGAACTCGCCGTCCGGGTCGGCGTTCAGGGCGAGCGAGCCCACGTTGCTGGACATGTTGACGATGCGGCCGGCCGGCGAGCGGCGCAGCAGCGGCAGCATCGCGTTGGTCACCGTCACGACGCCGAAGACATTGGTGTCGTAGACCTCCCGCAGCTGCTCGGCGGTCGCCTCGCTGGGCGGGCCGAAGAAGCTGCCGGTGATGCCCGCGTTGTTGACGAGGACGTCGAGGCGGCCGTACCGCTGCTCGATCTCCCGGGCCGCGCCGGCGACGGAGGCGCTGTCGGTCACGTCGATCCGCACCGCCTCGGCGGCCAGGCCGCTGGAGGAGAGGGCGTCGGCCGCCTCCTTGCCCCGCGTCTCGTCGCGGGCGCCGAGGAGGACCACGGCCCCCTGCTCGCCGAGCTGGCGGGCTATTTCGAGCCCGAGGCCCTTGTTGGCCCCGGTGATCAGGACGATCTTCTCGTCGGGCATGTCAGGCCTCCGTTCCGGGCGCGGCGGCCGCCGGCTCGCCGAACCAGCGGGTGAGGGATTCGGCGAGGCCCTGCGGCCCCGCTCCGGCGCCGCCGCCGGTCCAGGCCACGTATCCGTCCGGGCGGACCAGGATCGCGTCGGCGCCGTCGAACGGGTCGTCCGCGCGGGCCTCGTGCGGGCGGGCGCCGACCGTGTCGACGCGGTCGGCCCACGGGGCGGCGGCGGCGCGCAGAGCGGCGTCGCCGGTGAGGTCGAGGAGGACGCCGCGGGCCTGGTGCAGGAGCTCGAACGCGGTGGTCTTGGATTCGTCAAAGAGGCCGATGAGCTCGCGGTCCGGCAGGCGCCGGCCCAGCAGCGGGTGGTCCCCGGGCCCGACCTCGTAGACGATGTCCAGGCCGGTGACCATGCCGATGAGGTGCCTGCGGACGTCCTCGGAGGCGGTGAGCTCGGCGAAGAGCTCGCGCATGGGCTGCATTTCCTCGCCGCTGATGTACAGGGCGCGCTGGGTGAGGGTGTTGATCAGCACGCGGGCGCCGACCGGGTGCCGCTCGCTGTGGTAGCTGTCGAGCAGACCCGCCGGGGCGTGGCCGTGGATCTCGGCGGCCAGCTTCCAGCCGAGGTTCACGGCGTCCTGCACGCCGGCGCTCATGCCCTGGCCGCCGATGGGCAGGTGGATGTGCGCCGCGTCGCCGGCGAGGAGGACCCGGCCGCGCCGGTACTCGCTCGCCTGGCGGCTCGCGTCGGTGAACCGGCCGATCCACCGGGGCGTCCCGCCGCGGATGTTCTCGCCGGTGAGGCGCTCCCAGGCGTCGGCGACCTCGGTGAAGCTGGGCATCTCGTCGCCCTCGCGGGGGACGGCGCCCTTCTCGTAGTACGTGACGCGGAAGATGTCCGGGCCCTGCTGGAAGGCGAGGACCATGCCGCCCGGCACGCGCTCGCCGTTGGGGCGGGGGCGCACCTGGACGCCGACGACCTCGGCGAAGCACATCTCGATCCGCGCGTCGTGGCCGGGGAAGCCGATGCCCGACTTCTTGCGGACGGTGCTGCGGCCGCCGTCGCAGCCAACCAGGTACTTGGCTCGCAGCCGGACCGGCCCGTCGGGTGCGAGTACGTCGGCCTCGACGCCGTCGTCGTCGGCCTCGAACTCCGAGAGCTCCCAGCCGCGGCGGATGTCGACGCCGAGCTCTTCGGCCCAGTCGTTGAGGACGGCCACGGTCAGGGACTGGGGGACGCCCTTGGCGCCGTAGGAGCCTCCCTCGACCTCGCGGTAGTCGAGGGGGACGCCGCCGAAGTGCCCGATGGGGATGGTGTCGAAGCCGCCGAAGCGCGGCAGCAGTCCGCGCTGGTCGAACGTCTCGATCGTGCGCGCCGTGAAGCCCAGGGCGCGGGACTGGTCCGTCGGCTCGGTCGAGCGTTCCAGGACGATGCAGTCCACCCCGGCCAGGCGCAGCTCACCGGCCAGCATGAGCCCGACGGGGCCGGCCCCAACGATGATCACGTCGGTATCGGTGTTGCCCATTTTCTTGTCCCCTAATGTCAACGGTGAGTGTGGGCCAGCGCCCGGTCGACCAGCGGCCCGGCCACGCCCGTGTAGCCGGCCGGGTCGAGCAGCGCGGCCAGCTCGTGTCGGGTGAACACGGCGTGCAGCTGCGGCAGTTCGGCCAGTACGTCGGCCAGCGGGCGGGAGGTCTCGGCGGCCCGCAGCGAGGCCCCCGTCAGCAGTTCCTTGGCGGCCGCCTTGCCCAGGCGGGGCGCCAGGACCGCCGAGACGCGCTCGGAGACGATCTGGCCGCCGGTCGCGTCGAGGTTGGCGCGCATCCGCCCGGCGTGGACGGTGAGCCCCTGGACCAGTTCGACGGCGGTGTGCGCGGCGCCGCCCGCGAGGCGCAGGCACTCGCGCAGCGGCTGCCATTCGGCGTGCCACACGCCGGCCGAGCGTTCGTCCTCGGCGGGCAGGCACTGCACCAGGACCGAGGCCAGCGCGGGGACCTGGAGCGCGGCGGAGCGGATCAGCGTCGCGAGGACGGGGTTGCGCTTGTGCGGCATCGCCGACGACGCGCCCCGGCCCGCCACCGCGGGCTCGGCCACTTCGCCGATCTCGGTGCGCGTCATGACCAGCACATCGGCGGCGATCTTGCCGAGGGCGCCGGTGGTGTGGGCGAGCGCCGCGCCCAGGTCGGCGACCGGGGTGCGCAGTGCGTGCCAGGGCAGGACGGGGGCGGCCAGGCCCGTCTCGTCCGCGAAGGCGGTGACGAGGCCGTCGAGCACGGCCGCCGGGTCGGCGCCCTGTTCGGCGTACTGGAGGTATCCCGCGAGGGTTCCGGCGGCGCCGCCCAGTGACACGGGGAGCCCGCCGTCCGTGATCCGTTCCAGGCGCTCGGCCGATTCCAGGAGCAGCTGCCGCCAGCCCGCCGCCTTGAGCCCGAAGGTGGTGGGTACGGCGTGCAGTGCGAGCGTTCGGCCCGCCATCACCGTGTCCCGGTGCGCGGCGGCGAGCCCGGCCAGGGCGTCGGCCGAGGTGCGCAGGTCCGCGATGATCAGGCGCAGCGACCGGGCGGCCACCAGCATGGCGCCGGTGTCGAAGACGTCCTGGCTGGTGGAGCCGCGGTGGACGTACTCGGCGGCCTCGGGGGAGCGTTCGGCCACCACCGCCGTCAGGGCCTTGACCAGGCCCACGACCGGGTTCGCCGTCTCCCGCGCGGCCAGCGCCAGTTCCCGTACGTCCAGGTGCTCGGCGCGCGCCGCGGCGGTGATCACCGCGGCGGCCGGGGCGGGGACGGTGCCGCACCGCGCCTGGGCGCGGGCGAGGGCCGCCTCCGCGTCGAGCATCGCCTGCAGCCAGGCGGTGTCGCCCACCGCGGCCTCGACGGGGGTGCCCGCCCGGACCGGGGAGAGCAGCCCCGTGTCCAGGTGGGCGGCGAGGGTCCCGGTCGCGGGCGACCGGTCGTGCGTCGTCGTCACGCGGTCGCCCCCGCACTGGTGTTGGTGGCGGTGCCGAATGCGGCGGGGGGCAGTGCGGGCAGTGCGAGGACCGCCGCCGCGATGGCGTCGGAGTCCTCCAGCGTGACCGAGCCGACGCCGGGCCTGATGCCGGCGGCGGTCACCCAGTGCACGGATTCGGTGGGCACCCCGTAGGCGAAGCGCCGGGGGTGCGGTACGCCGTGGGCGTCCAGCAGGTGGTAGGGCCGCTCGGACACGGCGAGGCCGCCGGTCTCGTACTCCTCGGCCGACTCGCTGCCCGCTCCGCCCGCTCCGCCCGCTCCGGCTATCCGGTAGGGGCGGCACTGCCCGGTCCGCAGCAGCCCGCTCATCAGCGGATCCGCGGTGCGGCGCAGGTCGATCTCGGGCAGCCGGCTCTCGATCAGCACCGTGGCCCGCACGCGGACGTCCGGGAGCTCGGTCGAGGTACCGGTGAAGCAGGCGCCGTGCGGGCCCTCGGCGTCGGCGCCGACCCGCATGCCGGGGCCGGTCACCTCCAGGATGCCCGCGTCCATCAGCGCGGCCATCTCCTCGATGCGGGAGGCGGGCGGGCCAATCGACAGGAAGGCGTTGAGCGGGGTGTACCAGCGGTCCAGCTCGTCGCGGTGGGAGGCGGCGTCGAGCCCGCCGTGGTCGATGGCGAGCCGCAACTCGTTGCGCAGGTCCCGCAGCAGGTCCAGGGCCGCCTTGAAGGGGCCGCTGACGTTGCCCTCGCGGGCGCGCCGGACGTCCTCGTCGAGGTGCCCGCGCAGCCAGCCGCGGAACTCGGCCAGGCCGCTGAAGGCGCGCGCGCCGTAGGGGCGGGCGACCTTCTCCCAGTCCCAGCGCTCCTCCGCGCCGATGCCGGCCTCGTCCAGCAGCCGGTCCTCGGCCTCGCCGGGCTCGGCGCGCAGGTAGCGGGTGGTGAACTCGGCGGCGGCGGCCGGGGTTTCGCGGGCGGCCAGCAGCGTCTCGTAGTAGACGCTCTGTACCTCCTTGGAGATCAGCGGCCACAGGTCGGCGCCGAAGCGGATGGTTCCCGGCCGGCCGGCCGGGCCGCGCAGCGCCGCGATGTACTCGGCGGTCAGCAGCCGGGGGAAGTAGCGGCCGTGGGCGCCCTTCTCGTTGTCGCCGCGCGCCTGGTAGGGCACGCCGCGCCGCGATCCGGTGTACAGGCGCGGCTCGCGGCCCGAGGGGCGGTAGACCAGGCGGCCGTCGAGGCGTTCGAAGACGCCGCCCCGGGCGTGCGTGAACAGCGCCATGTAGTCGAAGAAGTTCAGGCCCATCCCGCGCAGCAGCACGCTCTCGCCGGGCTCGACGGCCGACAGGTCCACGTCCGCCGGATTGGCCGGGGCGATGTACGTCAGGCCGTGCCGGGCGGCGAAGCCGGCCAGCTCCCGCTCGGTGTCGGTGGGGTGGGCCGGGACGTGGCCCTGGGCCAGCACCACCGCGGACAGCCCGGTCAGCCGGGTGCCGTCCTCCAGCACCACGCTCTGCGCCCGCGCCGCGCCGGGGCCGCCGGCCGGCCCGACCCCGGATTCCTCCAGGGCGACGGCCCGCACGGGGTGCACCTGCACCGTCATGTGCGCGGCCGCGTTGGCGGTGACCTGGCGGAAGACCCAGGTCAGGTACTGGCCGTAGAGGGCGCGGGTGGGGTAGGTGTCGGGCCCCAGGTCCCGTGCCTCGGCGAGCGTCTCGTCGTCGTAGGCGATGCCCGAGCCGGGGGTGAGGGCGCTCGGTCCGAGTGCCTTGGCCCACTGGTAGAGGCTCGGGCCCTCCTCCAGCGGCCCTTCGATGGTGACGCTGACGTCGGTGTACACCGTGACCTGGGAGGCGACGGTGTTCATCAGCAGGTGCCGGGACTGCGAGGGCCGCCACACGCGGCCGGAGCCGGCCGGGTCGGGGTCGACCACGTGCACGATCAGGTGGTCCCAGCGGGGGGACTTCCGCTCGTGCGCGCAGAGCCGTTCCAGCACGGACAGCCCGCGCGGTCCGGCGCCGACGAGGCACACTTCCATACGTCCGCTGCTCACAAGGACACTCCGCTCAGCGGACGGGGACGGCCGGCCCGCGGCGCGGCCGCGTCGTCGGTGACGGCGGTGCGCCGGGCGTCGTCCCGGAAGGTCAGGGTGGATTCCCGGTGGTCCGGGGAGAACAGAGCGGCCGCCGTCATCGGCGGCCGAAGAGGGTCCGGCGAACCATCGCGGTCGCCTCCGTGCGTACCGTTCACAGCGCCTCCTTACCTTCGCAACCGTCGGCCGCGGCGCTCAACCGGAGCTCGGTTCCCGCTGGAGGAGCGGCCTCGGCCGCCGGAGCCGACGGGTGGTGACGCGTGTTCGGCTCCGGCAGACGCACCGGCACCTCCCGTACGGCCCGCAGGGCTTCGCGTACGAGAGGTGCCGGTGCTGGGAAACCCGCGCGGGGTGGCCGCGCGGCCGTCCTTTCGTACGGGGGCTCCGTCGCCGTGCGGGGTCACCGCGCGGCCGGGCCGTCGTACGAGAGGTGCTGGTGCGGGCACCCGCGCGGGGTCACCGCGCGGCCGGGCCGCCGTACAGGAAGTGCTGGTGCCGGATCCCGCGCGGGATCACCGCGCGGCCGGGCCGCCGTACGGAAGGCTCCGTCCCCGGGGGGTCCCCACGCGGTCGGCCGCCGTACGAGAGATGCCGTCGCCGTGCGGGGTCACCGCGCGGCCGGCCGGCGCCCCGCATCGGCGGCGCCTGCGTCCCTCAGTTGAAGGAGATGTTCGAGCCGACCTGGCCGGTGGCCTCGGTCCAGGCGACGATCCGGCACTGGGTCACGGCGCAGTCCACGGGCACGGTCGTGCCGGTGCTCCAGTCGGTGGCCGTGAAGGTCTTGGCTACGGGGAAGGAGAGCTGGATCGCGCCGGCGGCGTCGGCGGTCGCGACCACAGCGGTGGAACAGGTGAGGCCATCGGCGCACTGGGCGACGCCGACCTCGGCGCCGGCGGCGTAGCCGGTGCCGCTGACGGTGACCGACTGCCCGTCGGACAGGCCGGTGGCCTGGCTGAGCGACAGGGTCGCCGCGGCGGACGCGGGGCCCGCGGCGATGGCGAGCGCGGCGGCGGCGCCGGCGCCCAGGACGGCGAACTTGGACACACGCGAACGGGTGATCTGCATGTCAGTCAACTCCACATTGTGATGCGGGTGGGATAAGGCGTGAGGCGGTTGATCACGCCTCAACAGATTCGGAGAAAGCGACTGAGATTCGCTTGAGCTCCGCTCAAATCCGCAGGTCACAAAGGGTGTTGTGGTGTCGGGACGTTCGGGTGTCCTGGCGTTCCGGTGTTCCGGTGTTCCGGTGTTCCGGTGTTCCGGTGTTCCGGTGTTCCGGTGTTCCGGTGTTCCGGTGTTCCGGTGTTCCGGTGTTCCGGTCAGCTGCCGTCGCCCATGGACTTGCGCAGCGGGACCTCCTTGACGAGGAGTCCCGCGATGAGGGCGAGCGCCCCGGCCCCCGCGCCGAACAGGAACGCGGTGTGCGTTCCGGCGGCGGTGGCGTACCGGTAGGCCTCGCGGACCGGAGCCTCCAGCTTGGCCAGGCTCGCCGCGGACAGCTGGGCGTTCTCCAGCAGGGGGCGCCCCGGCACGCGCTCGGCCATCACGTCCGTCACCCGCTGGTTGAAGAGGGCGCCCATGATCGCGACGCCGAAGGAGCTGCCCAGCATGCGGAAGAGGGTCGCCGCGGCGGACGCGACGCCGATGTCCTTCATCTGCACGCTGTTCTGGGCGACCAGCGTCGTGATCTGGAGCAGGCAGCCCAGTCCCGCGCCGAGCAGCGCCATGGAGAGGGCCGACTCCAGCCGGGTGGTGGAGGTGTCCATCCGCGACAGCAGGTACATCCCCGCGAGCAGCAGGGCGCCGCCCGCCACGGGGAAGACCTTGTACCGGCCGCTGCCGCTGGTGACCCGGCCGGCCACGGCCGCGACCACGATCATCGTCGCCAGCATCGGGAGCAGCAGGAGCCCGGAGTTGGTCGCCGAGGCGCCCTGAACGGTCTGCTGGTAGAGGGGGAGGAAGAGCACCGCGCCGAACATCACGAAGCCGGTCACCGCGCCCAGTACCGCCATCAGCGAGAAGTTGCGGCTCCGGAAGATGTGCAGCGGCATGACGGGCTCGGCCGCCTTGGTCTGCGAGTAGAGGAAGGCGGCCAGGGAGACGACGCCGGCCACGGCCAGCCCCACGATGACGCCGGAGCCCCAGGCGTACTCGGTGCCGCCCCAGGTGGTGAGCAGCACGATCGAGGTGATGCCGGCCATCAGCAGGGTCGCGCCCAGGTAGTCGATGCGCGCCTGGGGGCGGCGGGCGGGGAGGTCCAGCAGTACGGCGGCCAGGGCGAGGGCGATCAGGCCGATCGGCAGGTTGATGTAGAACGCCCAGCGCCAGCCGAGGTGGTCGGTGATGGTGCCGCCGACGAGGGGGCCGCCGATCATGGCGAGCGCCATCAGGCCGGCGATCATGCCCTGGTACTTGCCCTGCTCGCGCGGCGGCACCAGTTCGCCGACGATGGCGATGACCCCGGCCATCAGGCCGCCGGCGCCGAGGCCCTGGATCGTGCGGAAGCCGATCAGCTGGCCCATGTCCTGGGCCATGCCGCTGAGCACGGAACCGATCAGAAAGATCACGATGGCGGTGATGAAGATGCCCTTGCGGCCGTGCAGGTCGCCGAGCTTGCCCCAGATCGGCGTGGCGGCGGCGGTGGCCAGGGTGTAGGCGGTGACGACCCACGACAGGTGCTCCAGGCCTCCGAGGTCACCGACGACCGTGGGCATCGCGGTGCCCACGATCATGTTGTCCAGCTGGGAGAGCAGCATCGCGATCATGAGGGGGAGCAACAGGACGCGCACGCTGTACCGGCGCGCGGCCTGCGGTGTGCTCGTCGGCGGTGTGCTCGTCGGCGGTGTGCTCGCCGCCACCTCTCCGATTGTGGCCACTGTCGCGTCCCCTCACTCAACTCGCCTGGTTTTGTGGATGGTTCGGGCGCGTGTGCGCCTGTGGAACCGGGCCGGTCCCGGACCGAGGGGACGGGCAACGGAAGCAGTGCAGCAGCGGGAACTCGGGTTTCGCTCGCGCCCTCGGGCTGGCGGCGGCGCCCGTGCGGGGCGGGCTCGGGCGTATCAGGTGCGCATCAGCCCGGCGTCAGGCCGTATTGCGAAGGTCTGTGATGGACCGCCATGGCCCGACAGCCCCTGGAGCCTCCAGAGCCCCGGGGTTGCCCGACCGCTTGCGTCAATGAGGAGTTGCGGTGATTGCCAACCAGAGCGTGCGCGCGCACCACGACAGCAGCTCGGACCGCCTGCTCGCGCTGCGGGACACGCTGCGCGAGGCTCCGGTGGAGCAGGTGCGGCTCGCCGACCTGACGGTCTGTTTCACTCCGCGGGCCGGCGGGGTGGACGACGACTGGGCGCTCACGCTCGCGGAGCTGGAGACCGAGTTGCCGCCGATCCTCGTCCACCACCCCAGCCTGACCGTCATCGACGGGCTGCACCGGCTGCGGGCCGCCCACCTCAAGGGGCGCGAGCACATCGAGGCCCGGTTCTTCGACGGCACCCAGGAGGACGCGGCCCTGCTGGCCGTGGCGATGAACGTGGCCCAGGGGCGCCCGCTGTCCCAGGCCGACCGGGTCGCCGCGGCGGAGCGCATCGTCGCGTCGCGGCCCCACTGGTCGGACCGGGCGATCGCGGTCGTCGCGGGGCTGTCCGCCAAGAAGGTCTGCGAGATACGGATGCGCGCCGACGGCCTGCCGCAGTGCGAGCGCCGGGTGGGCCTGGACGGGCGGGCACGGCCGCTGAACACCGCGCAGGGGCGCGAGATCGCCGGGCAACTGCTCACGGCCGACCCGAAGGCCTCGCTGCGGACCATCGCCCGGCAGGCCGGGATCTCGCCGGCGACTGTGGCCGACGTACGCGACCGGCTGCTGCGCGGCGACGACCCGGTGCCACCGCGCCAGCGGGGGCTCGCGGCGGCCGAACGCGGCCCGCGGGAGCGGGGCGGCGGCGAGGAACGCGCGGGCGAGGAACGGGGCGTTGAGGCGAGGTCGCCGGGCGAACTGTTCCTGATCTTCGACGCGCTGCGGCGGGATCCGTCGCTGCGCCTGAACGAGGTGGGCCGCAGCATCCTGCGGATGCTGGACGCCTGCTCGCTGATCGCCCGCGACCGCCAGCGGATCATCGCCAACCTGCCGCCGCACTGCACCGGCCAGATGGCGGAGCTGATGAGCGGCTACTCCGATCTGTGGCAGATGTTCGCGGAGGAGCTGCGCGACTGCGAGGAGCGGGAGTCGAACACGGTGACCGGCGCCGGAGCCGGTGCGGCGCGCGGCTGGTAGCGACACCGGAGCCCGCCCCCGCGGGTAGCGCGGGGACGGGCTCCGGTGGGCTTACCGGTCTGGAGGGCGTCGGCGAACTCCTCGGCTTCTAACATGGGGGTGGCCGTGGTCTCGTCATGCCGGTCGATCTTCGGCCGGTTGTGGCGGGTGACCGGGTTGGGGATGTAGGTCTGCGACTCCTCGGCGGCGAAGACGGTCAGGGACGACGGCGCGGAGAGACGGCGCGCAATGCTGCGGCCCGCTCGCTCGCGCTTCTCCTCACTTAGCCGCCAGGTGGTCACGTCTCCGCGGGTGATGCAGCCGATGAAGAAGCGTTCGTGCCCCAGCTCTTGGGCAAACTGGTGCCAGAACCGTAGGTCGTCGGCGTAATTCCGCTTGGAATTGATGCTGGGGATCGTGGAGGAAGCCAGCCAGGGCCCCCGGCGATGAGGTCGAGTTCTGGGCCTTGACGTGGGGCCCGCCGGAGGCGTCCGTCTATTCCCGTACCGCCAAGGTCCATGAGACATTGGGCGATCACCGTGCCGCAGCAGAGCAGTACGCCCTGGCCGCCACGGCTCGCCCGGCCGGGACCTACGCCCGGATCATCGCTCTCGACCTGGTCGCGGGCGCCGAGATGCACCTCAAGCGCGGCGGCATCGAGCAGGCATGCGCCACCTGGCACCGGGCGATCGACCATATGGACGGCGTCCGCTCCGTCCGCACCCGCAAGGCCGTCAGCCGCATGAGGGGCGACCTCGCCCGCTTCCGGGCCCGCGGCCTACGGTGCGCGGCCGAACTCGACGAACGCGCCCGCGACTTCCTCGCCAGCGGGTGATTCAGGTGTTGCGTCGCAGCGACGCCCGCGTGTAACGACGGACGACCGGCTCCAGGTAGTCCGCGTGAGGACCAACCAGGCCCGCCAGCTCGTACGGTGTGCGCACCAGCGCGATCTCATCGAGTTCGGGTTCACGGCCCTGGGCCTGCTCCGCCGCCGCAGCGGCGGCGAAGCCCTCGTGCAGCGCCGCCTCTGGGAGGGCCGGGGCGAGGTAGGTCAGACCGATGCTGCTGTTCTCACCGCGGGTAATGACCCACAGCCGCAACACCTCGGGGGTTGCGTCGATCCCCAACTCCTCGACCAGCTCCCGCGCCGCCTGGCCGGCCAGTGCCGCCTCATCCAGCACTTCGCCGTCTCGGGGAGGCTCTACGGAACCTCCCGGCAGCTGCCAGCGGCCCGGGGCGGCCGTTGAAGGCGACATCCTTGCCGCCAGCACACGACCGCCATCGGTCGGCTGGACAACGTTCACGAACAACGACGGCAGCGCGGTTGCACCCGGAACCCGGCGCAGGGCGTAGTGCCGGTAGGTCACCCGCGCCCAGGCCAGGCGCAGGTTGCGCGGCCCGGCCCACCCCAGTCCCGCACACGCCACCACAGGCCCGTCGAAGAGGGCCGGGTTGGCCTGGACCGCCATGTCCCACACACGGTCCCTGGCCGATTCATCCTCGGGTGACAGCGGCGGTGCTTCAGCCTCCGCCAGGTGAAGCCGTTCAACGTCGAAGAGGTCAATACCCATGGGGGGCAGCGTCTCGGTCACCGGCTCATCGTAGGTGGGGTCGTCTCCGAACTCGGCGAGCACCCGGGCGCCGGTGATCTCTGCGATGCCGGGCATCGAGAGGTAGATCTCAGCGTCCGGGTGCGCCAGAAAATGCGCCTTCACCTGCGCTTCCATCGCGGCGATCTGCTCGTTCAGCGCGATCAGCAGCCGTGCGTGGGCCTCGGTGGTGGCCGCGTAGGTCAGTTCCAGCGCGTCCGTGCTGGTCAGGGTCAGGTCGGCATTTGCTCACGCCCTGACGGGCGGGCACGCCACCCCATCAGCGGTCTGGCCTCCCGGCCGACCAGCAAGGCACGGTCTGACCCCGGAACTCGAACGGCTCCGGCGGCGATAGTGCTCACCTGCTGGCGGCTACGGAACCTAGCATTCCCGGATTCCGTAGCTCCCATTAGGCGGTGCCGAGTTTGAAGCCGACGCCGCGGACCGTCACGATCCAGCCGCTGTCGCCGAGTTTGCCGCGCAGGCTGCTGACGTGGGTGTCGACCGTGCGCCGGGACCAGGAGTCGCCCCACACCTGCTGGAGCAGCTGTTTGCGGGGGATGACCGTGTCCGGGTGCGAGGCCAGCAGGCACAGGAGGTCGAACTCCTTGCGGGTCAGGGCGACCTCGACGCCGCTGACGGTGACCTCGCGCGAGTTCACGTCGATGCGCAGCCGGCCGATGCAGATCTCCTTGACCGCGGCTGGCTGCCACTGCGCCCGGCGCATGACGGCCTCGATGCGGGCCATCAGCTCGCGCAGCCCGTACGGCCTGGTCACGTAGTCGTCGGCGCCCGCCTGGAGGCCGAGGACGCAGTCCAGCTCGGACTGGCGCGAGGTGACGATGATGACGGGGACGCGGCTGACGGAGCGGATGGCCCGGCAGACCTCCAGGCCGTCCAGGTCTGGCAGCTCCAGGTCGAGCAGGACCAGGTCGACGTCCTCGTACGCCTGGAGGGCCGCGCTGCCGCGTTTGACGTCGACGGACTCGTGGCCGTGCCGGCGCAGCTGGGTGACCAGATAGTCGGAGAAGTCGGCGTCGCCGTCCACGACGAGGATGCGCCAGCCGGCGGTGCCCGGCGCGACGCGCGCGGCGCTGCCGGGTCCGCCGTCCTGGACCAGCCGGATGGGGTGCGGGGCGGAGATGTGCGTCTCCAGCGGCGCCTGTGACGAAATCTGCGTCATGCCTCCCCCGAGGGTCCTGCACGGCCCGTGTGCCGCCAACGAACCTACCGATGTGCGGTCGAGTCCCGGTACAGCGCGGGACTCGACCGCATGGAGTTCCTTAAGGGTTGAGCACCCACGCGGAGTTGTGCTGCGTGAAGCCGATGCGCGGGTAGTAGTCCACCGCCGCCGGGGCGGACAGCAGCACGATCTTCACGCCCGGGGCCTCGGCCTGCGTGGCCTTGATCAGGGCGCGGCCGATGCCGGAGCGCTGCTGGTCCAGCGAGACGGCGATGTCCGACAGGTAGGTGACGTAGGAGAAGTCGGAGACGGCGCGCACGATGCCGATGAGCGCGCCCTCCTCGTCACGGGCGACGAGCACGAGGTTGGCGTGCTTGACCATCGCGGCGAACCGCTCACGGTCCTCGATCGGGCGCCGCTCGCCCAGACCCGAGGCGCGGTAGACCTCCAGGACCTCGTCCAGGTCCAGGTCCGCGCCCTCGACACGCTCAATCTTCCAGCTCACGGAGCTTCTCCAATCGGTTTCGAATCACGTCGTGGTTGACAAGGAAGCGCTCCGGCTTGAGGCCCCCGAGGTCTATGCCGCCCTTGGCGAGGGAGTCGCCGAAGTGGTCGCCGGTGGCGATGGTGTGGTTCGCGGCGGCCTGCACGCTGCGGTAGGCCTCCTCGCGCTCCACGCCGTCGCTGAGCAGTTCGGCGAGGACCGACGAGCTGTAGACGAGGCCGTCGGTCTGGTCGATGTGCGCGCGCATCCGGTCCGGGTGGACGGTGAGCGATTCCAGCAGGTCGGCCATCTTCGTCGCCTGGAAGTACGCCACGGACAGGCTGTCGGGCAGGATGACCCGCTCGACCGACTGGTGGGCGAGGTCCCGCTCGTGCCACAGCGCCACGTTCTCGAGGGACATGTTGGCGTAGCCGCGCAGCAGCCGGGCGAGGCCGCACAGCCGCTCGCTGGTGGTCGGGTTGCGCTTGTGGGGCATGGCGCTGGAGCCCTGGTAGGCGGACGAGCGCTGCTCCTCGACCTCGCGGACCTCGGTGCGCTGGAGCAGCCGCAGCTCCAGGGCGATCTGCTCGACGCAGGCGCCCAGGGCGGCGACCGCCTGGAGCAGCTGAGCGTGCCGGTCGCGGGCGACGACCTGGCTGGGGGACGGTTCGACGCCGAGACCCAGGGCCTCGCAGACGTACTCCTCGACGAAGGGGTCGATGAGCCCGTACGTCCCGACCGAGCCGGAGATGGTGCCGACGGCGATGGCCTCGCGGGCCGCGGCGAGCCGCTTCAGCGAGCGTTCGACGGCGAAGGCGTAGCCGCCGAGCTTGTGCCCGAACGTGGTGGGCTCCGCGTGCACCCCGTGGGTGCGGCCGACCATCACCGTGTCCCAGTGCTCGAACGCCTTGTCGACGAGCACGCGCCGCAGCCGCCGGGCGGCGGCCGTCAGCAGGTCGGTGGCGCGGGCCAGGGTGAGGCCGAGCGAGGTGTCGACCAGGTCGTAGCTGGTCATGCCGAGGTGCACCCAGCGGGCGGAGGCCTCCGGAATCTCCTCGCAGTACGCGGCGAGGAAGGAGAGCACTTCGTGGTCGCGTTCCTTCTCGATCTCGGCGACCCGGGACGGGAGCGGCACCGGGGCCCGGCGCATGTCCTCGACGGCCTCCCCCGGGACGCGTCCGAGCCGCACCTGCGCCTCGGACGCGAGGATCTCGACCCGGACCCAGGTCTCGTAGCGCGACTGGTCCGAGAAGAGCTCCGCCATCTCGGGCAGCGTGTAGCGAGAAATCATGAAACGGCCTTCGTCCGTAGGGTGGGTGATGAGGGGCTCGTGCGTCTCGTACGGCTTGTACGTGCTGTACGGGCTGTACGGGCTGTACGGGCTGTACGGGCTGGCACGAGCGGTACGGCTCAGTACGCGCCGAAGTACTCGCGCTGCTCCCACTGCGTGACCTGCCCCGGGGCGGTGGCGGCGTGCAGGGCCCAGGCCTCGTACCGGTTCAGCTCGCTCTCCTTGAGCTTGGCCATGGTCGCGGCGAGCGGCGCGCCGAGCAGCTGGGCAGCCCGGCCGGAGCGGAAGGCGTCGAGGGACTCGCGCAGGGTCTGGGGCACGGTCTCGGGGGCGGCCTCGCCCGGCGCCGCCGCGTCGGCGGGCCGCGCCGGGGCGGCGGCCGCGGTGAGTCCGTCGAGCCCGGCGTGCAGCTGGGCGGCGATGTTGAGGTACGGGTTCGCGCAGGGCTCGCCCACCCGGTTCTCGATGTGCGCGCCGGCGCCGCTGCCGACCACGCGGAGCAGCGCGGTGCGGTCCTCGACGCTCAGGCCGATGCGGGTGGGGGCGAGCGAGTGCTGGACGTTCAGGCGCCGGTAGCCGTTGACCGTGGGCACGGACAGCAGGCACAGCT
Source organism: Streptomyces sp. ISL-87 (assembly GCF_018614095.1). GTDB lineage: Bacteria > Actinomycetota > Actinomycetes > Streptomycetales > Streptomycetaceae > Streptomyces. The sequence goes on from NZ_JAGGOY010000037.1 coordinate 28,908, forward strand.
CGCGGACCCAGGACAGCAGGCCCTCGGCGTAGGCCTTGCCGTCGGGCGACATGCCGCTGGACAGGCCCTCGGCGCTGAAGAGGTTGCGGCCCGTGGCGTTCTCCACCACCGACTGGTTCAGGTGCCAGCCGCTGGGGTCCGCGCCGTCGAGCGCCGGCTGGGACATGAAGGAGGCGTGGTGGCCGCGCTCGGCGCACCAGCGCTTGGTAACGGTGCGGAAGAGCAGCATCGCGTCGGCGGTGTCCAGCGCGCCCATGGGGCTGAAGGTGGTCTCGACCTGGCCGGGGCCGGACTCGTGCTCCATCGACCGCACGGGCAGGCCGAGCTGGAGGAGGTGCAGCGCCAGCGGGTCGGTGACCGGGGCCACGGAGTCGTAGGCGGCGTCGAGGTTGAACTGGTAGCCCGCGTTGACCGCGGCCACCCGCGGGGCCTCGCCCTGGAGGCCGAACCCGTTGCCCTGGTTGCCGGGTTCGGCGTCGAGGCGGCGGGTGAGATACCACTCGACCTCCAGGCCGAGGACGGGGGACAGCCCCCGCTCGGCGTACCGGGCGAGGGTGCGGCGCAGCACCGCCCGCGAGGACAGCGGGTGCGGGGTGCCGTCGCGCAGGTACTCGTCGCCGATCACCCAGGCGGTGCGCGGCTCGGTGCCGGGCAGCAGCTGGAAGGTGGCCGGGTCGGGCACCAGGATGAAGTTGCCCGCGCCGGCGATCTCGTCGACGCCGATGCCGTGCTCGCCGAGGAAGTCGACGGCGACGGCGTGCCCGGTGTCGAAGATGAACGGGCCGGGGCTGAAGTTCATGCCGTTGCGCAGCACCGAGCGGAAGGCCTGGGCGGTGAGCGTCTTGGAGCGGGCCAGGCCGTGCGGGTCACCGAAGACGAGGCGGACGAAGTCGACCTGGTCGAGGCCTGCTTCGATGCGCTCCGCGGCGGCGAGCTGCGCCTCGTCCCACAGCTGGTGGTCGGCGACGAACGAGGGGGATCCGACACTGCCCTCGGCGGAGGGGGATGACCATGACCTGGCAAACATGGTTCAGAGCGTCCTTGTCGCTAGAGGGACTGGAGGGATACGGGGGCGGGGGCGGGCGCGGCCGCGGGCGGGTTCGGCAGCGGCGCGAGTTCCGCCTCCAGGCGGCGCGCCACGGTGAGCACCAGGTCGTCGGCGCCGACCGGGCCCACGAGCTGGAGCCCCACGGGCAGACCGGCGCGGGTCAGCCCGGCTGGGAGGGACACGGCGGGCTGGCCCGTCATGTTGAAGGGGTACGAGGCGGGCGCCCAGTCCAGCCACAGCAGGTCGCGCGGGTCGGCCGCCCACTCGGGGCCGATGGCCTCGGCGGCGAACGGCTCGACGGGCACGGTGGCCATGGCGAGCATGTCGTAGCGGTCCATCACCGAGCGCAGCGTGGTGCGCAGCCCCTGGCGGACCTCCTCGGCGCGCATCACGTCGGCTCCGCTGAGGGTGCGGCCGTGCCGGACGACCTCGAGGCGGCCCGCGTCGATCCACTCCTCGTCCTCGGGCGTGGTGCCCAGGGCCTCGGAGGCGGCGAGGATGTCGACGAGCGCGGGGTAGATGTTGTCGCAGCGCACCTCGATGTGCTCGACCGTGTGCCCCTGGGCGACGAGGGCGTCCCGGGCCTCCTCGGTGACGCGGCGCACCTCGGGGTCCGTACGGTCGTACTCGATCCAGCCGATCCGCAGCGCACGCCCGTCGCGGGGCACGTCGAGCGAACCGAGCGCGGAGTCGGGGTCGTTGAGGTGCGGGCCCGCGATGACCTGGCCGAGCAGAACGGCGTCGGCGACGCTCCGCGCGAGGGGGCCCTGGTGGGCGAGGCGGTCCGCGCCGTTGGGGAAGTACGGCACCCGGCCGAAGGACGGCTTGTAGCCGACCACGCCGCAGAACGCGGCCGGGATCCGGATCGAGCCGGACCCGTCGGTGCCCAGCGAGCCGTCGCACAGTCCGGCCGCCACCGCGGCGGCGGCCCCGCCGCTGGAACCGCCCGCGGTCAGCGCCGGGTTGTAGGGGTTGCGCGTGGGCGGAGCGACGCGGCCCACGGTGGAGGCGCTCCAGCCGTACTCGGAGGTGGTGGTCTTGCCCACGATGACGGCCCCTGCCGCGCGCAGGCGCGCCACGGCCGGCGCGTCCTGGAGGGGACGGTCGTTCGGCAGCAGCGAGCCCCGCGTGGTGGGCAGGTCGCGGGTCTGCAGCAGGTCCTTGACCGAGACGGTGACGCCCAGCAGCGGCATGTTCCGCCAGGCGTCGGCGCCGAGTTCGCGGATGCGTGCGTCGGCCTGCTCCGCCGCCTGGAGGGCGTCGTCGCCCGCGACGGCGACGTACGCGTCCAGGGTGTCCCGCTCGCGGACGGCGGTCAGGACGGACTGGACGTGCTCGGCTGCGGAGATGTCTCTGCGGCGCAGGAGCTCCATGGTGTGGCTGATGCCGCGGGCGGTCATCGGGCTCTCCTTCAAGAGCGCTCTCGGCAGGGCCGAAGGGCAAACGGGCGCGGGCGGGGCCCGCCGGGCGTGTCAGGACGCACGGCGGACCGGCCGGGTGGCGGCTTCGGCCTCCGCGGGTTCAGTGCCCGTGATGGCCTTCCAGTGCCAGGCGGCGTCGAAGGCGGTGATCTCCGCCGGCTCGCCTGCGGCGGCCAGGGCGGCGGCGTCGGCCGTGGCGCCGGCGATGAACGCCGACACACGGTGGGCGGCGAGCAGGTCCTGCTCGTCGAAGGGGGTGCCGTCGCAGCGCAGCAGGCGCAGGTCCATGAAGCCGTTGAACCGGTGCCCGTCGACCTCGACGGACTGCGGGGAGCGGACGGTGAACCGCACCAGGTTGTTGACGTGGCCGTGGTGGTGCTGGTCGGAGTAGAACGCGACGTCCGGGATGGTGGGCGGTACGAAGTGGTCGCGGGCGAGCACCTCGGGCAGCCGCGGCGCGTTGCCCGGGACGAAGTGCCACGAGTTGTACTGCATCCGCGAGGACATCGCCCAGGCGGTGTCGGCGAGCGTGGCGACGGAGTCCGCGAAGTGGCGGCGGGCCTGCGGCAGCGGCACCACGCAGCAGAAGAACTGGGTGATGTCCCAGTCGACGATCTCCGCCCAGCGCTCCTCGCGCAGTGCCCTGATGAGCTCGGGCAGCGAGCGCATGCCGCGGCTCATCGCGAAGTCGGCCTGGAAGGCCTCGGCGGACGCGGCCACGGCCTCGTACACGAGGGATTCGAGGCCGGTGGCGAAGTCGCCGTGCGGCTGGGCGAGCCACTGCGGGGACGCGGCGACCTCGCGGCCGAGCTCCTCCAGGGTGGTGCCGGTCAGCTGGAGGCGGTCGCGCAGCAGCGCGCAGACGGCGTCCTCGCGCGCGCGGGCCGCGTCGCCGGGGGCGTCGGCCACGCGCTCGATCTTGTGCATCAGGGCGCCGTGGATCTCGCGGTAGAGCTGGGCGCTCCCCAGGGCCTCCTGGCGGCGTTCGCGCAGCGCGAGGGCGAGGTCGCTGAGCGCCTCGACGCGCCGCGAGGCGGCCGGGGGAACCTGCTCGCCGCCCGGGATGCCGTTGTAGTTCTCGCGCACCCGCTCCAGCATGTACGCGACGTGGTCGACGGTCAGCTGGGTGCCGTTGGCCTCCTCGACCCGGCCGAACCCGGCCGAGCGGATGAGCAGCGTGAGGCAGACGACCAGCTGGACGTCGTTGTCCGACCAGACGTCCAGGGGCAGGCCCTGGAGGCTGCTGAGCGCGCAGTCCGGGTGGCCCGGCCACAGGGTCTTGCCGGTGAGGTTGTTCTGGCCGCGGAAGTTCGTGTACTGCTTCTGGTCCTGGTAGAGCACGAAGGGCGCGTTGCGCAGCGCCGCTTCCTTCGCCTGTTCGAGCAGCTCGTCGCGGCCCTCGGCGCCCTGCGCTTCGAGCCACTGGCGGCAGTCGGCGACGGACTCGGCGAGCCGGGCGGCGGCGCGGCCGGTCTCCTGCCGGTAGGCCTCCAGGACGGCGGGCGTCCACGGGACGCGCAGCACGCCGCCGACCAGGTCGCGCGGGTCGAGCGGTCCCTGGGAGGGGACGCGCAGGACGATGCGGCCGCTGGTGGCGAGGCCGAGCTCGCCGAGGAAGACGGGCTCGCCTCCTTCAACGTCCTCGGTGTCGCCGTACGTCGCGTCGCTGTTCCCGGCGCGCCAGGTCAGCCCGGTCAGCGCGTGGAGGGCGGCCTCCTCCGAGGTGCTCAGCGCACGCAGCTGGATGTCGGCGGGGACGTGGCCGTCGAGCGTGAGCAGTACCTCGACCGCGGAGCGCAGGTCGGCGGCTTCGGCGGCCTGCTCCCAGGCCTGCTTGAGCAGTCCGGGGAAGCCGGCGTCGGGCTCGCCCTCGCGGTCCGGCTTGAGGGTTCCGGCGGCGGTGCCGAGCCGGCTGGGGCGGCGGCTGATCCGCTTGCGGGCGTTGATCTCCCGGCGGGTCAGGCCGCGCTCGGAGGGTCCGGTCATGACGTGCCTCCGGCGGTGAGCTCGATGTGGTTCCACATGGCGTCGTCGGTCGGAGTCCAGTCCTCGTCGACGTAGATGCAGTCGACGGGGCACTCCAGTACGCACTGGGGGCAGCCCGAGCACAGCTCGGGGATGATCACGACGTCCAGCCCGCGGTCGAAGATGGCGCCGAACTCCGCCGGGCAGGCACGCAGACAGGTGTCGCACGTGATGCACTCGGACTTCTCGATGCGGCGCGGCGGCTTCTTCCAATCGGTGCGCGTGCGGTCGGCGATCCGCTGAGCCCGCGCGGACAGCTCATCCGTCGAAGCGATCTTTTCCACGGGCATGGACCCCTTTGAGTCTTCTCGGCCACTGCCGGAAACCGGATGGTTCCGATCGTCAACTGACGTTCTCGACCGGCCCCGGAGCGTCGGTTGTGGGCCGGTGGAGCCCGTGCGCGGCCTGGTCGGGCCGTCCGCCGAGCCCGGCGAGTTCCAGCAGCAGCGCCTTCACCCCGGTCGCCGCGACGCGGCCCGCCACCGCACCGGGCGCCGAGCACAGCAGGACCGGCCCGTCGTCCGGGTCTCCGGGTAGCCGGCCGTGGCTGCCGCGGACGGGGGCCGGGTCCAGGGGGACGACCGCCATCCGGTAGCGCATGCCGAGCTTCTTGCGGGCCAGGGCGCGGGCGGCCTTGACGCGGACGTACGGGTCGTCCGGGTCCATGAACAGCTCGGCGGGGTCGTAGCCGGGCTTGCGGTGGATCTCCACGAGCCGCGCGAAGTCGGGGGCGCGGGCGTCGTCGAGCCAGTAGTAGTACGTGAACCAGGCGTCCTGCTCGGCGACGGCCACCAGTTCGCCGGAGCGCGCGTGGTCGAGGCCGTGCCGCTTCTTGCCCTCGGCGTCCAGGACCTGGTCGACGCCTTCGAGGCCTTCGAGGGCCGCGCGCGCCGCGTCGAGGTCCTCGGGGCGGCGTACGTAGACGTGCGCGAGCTGGTGGTCGGCGACGGCGAAGGCGCGCGAGGCACCCGGGTCGAGGTACTCCATGCCGTCCTGGGTGTGGACTTCCAGCAGGCCGGCGCGGCGCAGGGCGCGGTTGACGTCGACGGGCCGGCGGACGCTCGTGATGCCGTACTCGGAGAGCGCGACGACCGTGCGGCCCTGCGCGCGGGCGTCGTCGAGCAGCGGGGCCAGGGCCGCGTCCAGTTCGGCGGCGGCCCGGTGGGAGCGCGGGTCGTCGGGGCCGAAGCGCTGGAGGTCGTAGTCGAGGTGGGGCAGGTAGGCCAGCGTCAGGTCGGGGCTGCGGGTGGCCATGATGTGGCGGGTGGCGTCGATGATCCACTGGGAGGAGGGCAGCCCCGCGCCGGGACCCCAGTACGTGAACAGCGGGAAGGTGCCCAGCCGCTCGGTCAGCTCGTCGTGCAGGGCGGCGGGCCGGGTGTAGCAGTCGGGTTCCTTGCGGCCGTCGGCGTAGTAGACGGGGCGGGGCGTGACGGTCCAGTCGGTGTCGGCGCCCATCGCGTACCACCAGCAGACGTTGGCGACGGTGTAGCCGGGGTGGCTGCGGCGGGCCGCGTCCCAGACCCGCTCGCCCTGGATCAGTTCGTGGCTCTGGCGCCACAGCAGGACCTCGCCGAGGTCGCGGAAGTACCAGCCGTTGCCGACGATGCCGTGCTCGGCGGGGGTGGCGCCGGTCAGGAAGGTGGCCTGCACCGAGCAGGTGACCGCGGGCAGCACCGTCTCCAGGGCCGCCTGGGAGCCCTGCCGGCCGAGGGCGGCGAGACGGGGCATGTGGGCGAGCAGCCGCGGGGTGAGGCCCACGACGTCCAGCACGAGCAGCGGCTCGGGGCCGGTGGCGGTGGCGGTGGCGGTGGCGGTGGCGGTCGGGGTGTCGGGGAGCGTCAACGGAGTTCCTTCAGGCCGTGGTCCGTCAGCAGGTCGCGGGCGAGGGAGAGTTCGGCGGCGATGCCGTCGGCGAGCTGGTCCGCGTCGCGGGGGCGCAGCGCGGGCGGCAGCGCCTGCCAGGTGTACGTCTCCACTTCCAGATGCCGGGTCAGCGGCCGCTCGGCGCCCACGAGGGCGGCGAGGGACTCCTTGAGCACGGGGAGGGTGGACGTCAGGGGCGCCTCGGGCGGCGTGTGCAGGGGTACGTGGAAGTGGGCGCGCCACGGCGTCGTGTCGGGCAGCGTCCCGCCGGCCAGGGCGGGCCCGAGGTCGTCGGTGCCGAGCAGGCCGCACTCGCCGCGGGCGCGGGTCTGGTGCAGGAAACGCGGTTCGTCGAAGGCGGACAGCGCGGCGCGCACCTCGGGCCGGCCGGGGTGCTCGGCGTGCAGGGCCGCGGACAGCTGGGCCTTGACCACGGGCACCCCGGCGGCGTCCAGGGCGGCGAGCGCGGTGTGCGGCTCCTCGAAGGAGGTGGCCAGGTGGCAGGTGTCGACGCAGATGCCGACGCGGTGGTGGCCGAGGCCGGTGAGCGGGCCGATGGCGTCGGCGGTGGTCTCCACCGCGCAGCCGGGCTCGGGCTCCAGGGCGACGCGGACGGAGCGGCCGCTCGCCTCGGCCAGGTCGTCGAGGCGTCCGGCGAGCTCGGCGAGGGCCGCGCCGGCGCGGGCCGCGCGGGGGCCGTCGTAGGCGGTGCGCCATGCCAGGGGCAGGGTGGAGATGGTGCCCTCGGCGGCGTCCTCGGGCAGCAGCGCGGTCAGGATCCGGGCGAGCGCCAGGGTGTAGTGGAGCCGCTCGGGGTCGGCCCAGTCGGGCCGGTAGACCCGGTACTTGACCTCCTCGGCGCCGAAGCCCCGGTAGGGGAAGCCGTTGAGGGTGACGACCTCGAGGCCGCGCCGGGTCAGTTCGGCGCGCAGGGCCCGCAGGGCGTGCGGGTCGGTGTCCAGGGTGCGGGCGGCGTCCTCGGCCAGCCACAGCCCGATGCCGAGGCGGTCGAGCCCCAGGCGGTGGCGCACCGGCTCGGCGTACGCGCCCAGCTGGGCGAGGACGCCGTCCAGGGTCTCGGCGGGGTGCACGTTGGTGCAGTACGCGAGGTGGACGACCGAGCCGTCGGGGTGGCGGAAGCGCACCGGTCACGCCCCGGCGGGGACGGGCCGGGCGGTCGCGGAGGTCGCGGAGGTCGCGGAGGTCGTGGAGGTCGCGGAGGTCGCGGGCGGCTTGGGGGCCCCGGTGGTCTTGGGGGCCCCGCGCAGGATCGAGTTGCCCTCGTGGGTGGCCCCGGCGGCGGGCGCCTCCAGGCGCAGGCGGCCGCTGAGGGAGTAGAAGGCGACGGGGTTGCGCCACAGCACCAGGTCCACGTCGTCCTCGGTGAACCCGGCCGCGAGCATGGCCTCGCCTACCTTGCGGGTCTTGAGCGGGTCGCTCTTGCCCCAGTCGGCGGCGGAGTTGACCAGCACCTTCTCGGGCCCGAACTCCTTGAGGACGGCGACCATGCGCTCCTCGTCCATCTTGGTGTCCGGGTAGACGGAGAAGCCGAGCCAGGCGCCGCTGTCCTTGGCGTCCTTGACCGTGGACTCGTTGAGGTGGTCCAGGAGGGAGCGTTCGATGCCGAGGGCGGAGGCGCGGACCACGTCGATGGTGCGGCGCAGGCCCTCCAGCTTGTCCCGGTGCGGGGTGTGCACGAGGGCGGGCAGGCCGTGGTCGGCGGCGAGCTGGAGCTGGAGCTCCATGGCGATGTCCTCGGCCGGCGTCATCGAGTCGTAGCCGATCTCGCCGACGGCGACGACCTGGTCCTTGGCCAGGTAGCGGGGCAGTTCGTCCAGCACCGGGGTGCAGCGCGGGTCGTTCGCCTCCTTGGGGTTGAGCGCGATGGTGCAGTGGTGGGAGATCCCGTACTGGGCGGCGCGGAAGGGCTCCCAGCCGAGCAGCGTGTCGAAGTAGTCGAAGAACGACGCCGGGGAGGTGCGGGGCTGGCCCAGCCAGAAGGACGGCTCCACGACCGCGCGGACGCCCGCCGCGTACATCGCCTCGTAGTCGTCGGTGGTCCGCGACGTCATGTGGATGTGCGGGTCGAAGATTCGCATGTCTCTTAGAGCTCCTCGGTCAGGGCGAGCAGGTGGCGCAGGTCCTCGGGGACCTCACGGCCGGCGGCGGTGCGCTCGGCGGCGTAGGCGGTGAGCATCCGGGCGAGTTCGCCGTCGCCGCGGGCGCGGTCGCCGAGACCGGCGACGACGGCCAGGGGCACGCCGGTGAACAGGCATTTGAGTACGGCGTGCCGCCAGGCGTGCGGCGACAAGTGCCGGGCCGCGTACGGGCCGACGGCGGCGGCGACCAGGCTGGTGTCGTTGGCGCGGAGCGCGTCCTCGACCAGCGGCACGCCGTCGGCGGGGCCGAGGTCCAGGCTCGGCAGGGCGAGCAGGACGGCGCGGCGTTCGGCGGCCGTGCCCTGCCGGTAGAGCCGGGTGGTATCGGCGGGGCCGGGGCGGGCGGCGAGCAGGAGCAGTACGCGTGCCGCGTCGGGGTCTCCGCCGCCGCACCTGCGGCCGGCCTCGGCGAAGCGCAGCTCCCAGGCGGGGGCGTGGGCGGCGGCCTCGGCGCGGGCCGCGTCCAGCCAGTGGCGGGCGTCGTCGTCGAGCTCCTGGTACAGCTCGGTGTCGGGGTGGCCGGTGTACGGGGCGGCGGTCATCTCGTCCCTCCATTTCGCAAGAACCGCAGGGACTGCGCGGCGAGTTCGGGCCCGGCGTGGGAGTGGCGGGGCAGTTCGACGACGGTCAGCCCCTGGTAGCCGGTGGCCGCCAGGGCGTCGAGCACGGGCGGGAAGTCGATCTCGCCGTCGCCGAAGGGCAGGTGCTCGTGGACCCCGCGGCGCATGTCCTCGATCTGCACGTGCCGCAGCCAGGGCGCCGCCTCGCGCACGCAGTCGGCCGGGGATTGCGGCTCCAGGCACTGGCAGTGCCCGATGTCGAGGGTCAGGCCGAGGAGGGCGGGGTCGGGGTCGCCGAGGTCTGCGCGCAGCCGGTGGAAGTCGGCGAGGGTGCCCAGCAGGTGGCCGGGCTCCGGTTCGATGGCGAGCGGTACGCCGCTGGCCTCGGCGGCGTCCAGGACCGGCCCGAGGGCCTCGCCCAGGCGCTTCCAGGCGGTGTCCTCGTCGACGCCGTCGGGCAGGATCCCGCTGAAGCAGTGCACGGCGTGCGCACCGAGCTCGGCGGCGATCCGCACGGCCCGGACCAGCAGCCGGACGCGGGCCCCACGGGCGTCCGCGTCCGCGTCGAGCAGGGTGGGCCCGTGCTTGCGGCGCGGGTCGAGGACGTAGCGTGCGCCGGTCTCCACCGTCACCCCGAGCCCGAGCTCGGCGAGCCGCCGGGCGGTGCGGGCGGTGCGGGCGGCGAGGTCGGGGGCGAAGGGGTCCAGGTGCATGTGGTCGAGCGTCAGCCCGACCCCGTCGTAGCCGAGGTCGGCCAGCAGCGCGAGGGCGTCCTCCAGCCGCAGGTCGGTCAGCCCGTTGGTGCCGTATCCCAGGCGGAGCCGGCTCATGTGCAGCTCACCTTCCGCGCCACGCGGGCGGCGAGGGGCGCGAAGGCGACGGTCAGGATCGCCGCCCCGGGCGCGCCGGACCGGGCCATGAGCCCGCCTTGCAGCGGCATCATGGCGCGGATCCCCCCGCCGACCGCCCGCTGGGTGAGCGCGGGTGACGGATTGAGGGCGGCGTGGAAGAGCGGGCGCGCGAAGGTCAGCCCGTACCCGGCGGCCATCGCCACCCGGACGACGTCCGGCGCGACCCCGGCGGCCCGGGCACGCCAGCCCGACTCGTCCCCGGCGGCAACCCCGCCGCGCCGGGCACGCCGGCCCGAGGCGTCGCCGGCCGCAGCCCCACCGCGACGGGCACGCCGATCCGAGGCGTCGTCGGCGGCAACCCCACCGCGACGGGCACGCCAGCCCGAGTCGTCCCCGGTGGCGGCCGCGGGGCGGCGGGCCAGGGCGGTGGAGAGGACGGCTGTCGCGGCGAGGGCCGCGAGGGGGGCGGTGGTAGAGCCGCCTTCGGCTTCGCGGCGGGAGACCACGGTGACGGCGCAGGTGTGGGCGCCCAGGACGGCTGCCGGGGCGAGGGCCGGGCGTACGGATCCGGACACCGCGGCCGCGCCCAGCAGGAGGTCCAGAGAGCGGGCGGCCGCCATCGCCACCGGGCCCGCCTTGGTGTGCTTGAGCTTCAGGTCGTACGCCCAGACCGTGGCGGCCAGCGGCACGGCGACCGCGAACGCGCCGCGGCCCGCCCGCGCCGCCAGGGCGAGGCCCGCAGCCGTGAGTACGCCGGCCGCCGCGAGGGCGGCCTCCGGACGGATGCGGCCCGAGGGCAGCGGCCGGTGCGGGCGCTCCAGCGCGTCCGTGTCCCGGTCCGCCCAGTCGTTGAGCGCCATCCCCGCCTCGTACAGGCACAGCGAGGCACCCACCGCCAGGGCGGTGCGCCCCCGGGGGGCCGCCCCGACGGCCGCGGCCCCCGCGAGGGCGTCGCCCGGCACCGTGAAAACGGCCGGAATCCTGAGCAGTTCCGCCCAGGCCCGGAGCCGCTCCCCGGCCGTGGGGCACGGGACGGCGGGCAGCGAGAGGGGCGCCGGCGTGGCCTTGGGACGGGCCTGCGGGGCGGGGCGCGTGCGCGGTGCCTCGCCGGCCGTGAAGCCCAGGCGCTGCGCCCACATCCGCACCGGGGGAAGGTGCGCGGGGGCGGTCATCGGGACTCCCCCAGCAGCTCGCCGAAGGCCAGCAGCGCCTCGTACTGCTCCGGCAGGGCCGAGCTGCCGCCGTCGGGGTCCTTGAAGTAGAAGCCGAGTTCGGGGCGCGGCCCGGACAGGCCGCGCTCGTGGGCGCGGCTCACCAGCCGGGCCAGGTCCAGGACCAGCGGCGCGGCGAGCGCCGAGTCGCAGCCCTGCCAGATCGTCTGGAGCACCATCCGCGTGCCGAGGAACCCGTCGAACGCGACGTGGTCCCAGGCCGTCTTCCAGTCCCCGAGCGCCGGCACGTCGTCGATGTGCACCTCGCCCTCGGGTACCGAGCCCAGGTTGTCGGCGAGCACCCGCTCCTTGCCGGCGTTCTTCGCCGCCGCGGCCGCCGGGTCGGCCAACGCGGCCCCGTCGCCGCCGCCCAGCAGGTTCGTGCCCGACCAGGCCCGTACCTCCAGCGCCCGCTGGTGGAACATCGGCGCGAGTACGGCGCGCAGCAGCGTCTGCCCGGTCTTGCCGTCGCGGCCCGCGTACGGGAGGCCCGACGCCGCGGCCGGCGCGACGAGTTCCGGGTGGTTCAGCCCGGCCGATGGCGTGAAATTGACGTAGGCGCAGCCGGCCTTCAGGGCCGCCGCCGCGTACAGGGAGCTGGCCGGCAGCGCGCCGGCGGCCGGGACCGGCTCGGTGGAGGCGACGTTCACGACGACCGCGCGGGCGGCGCCGGTGGCGCGGACGAACTCCGCCATGTCCGCGGCGAAGGCGGCGATCAGTTCCTCGGGGCCGCGCTCGTCGCCCGGCTGCGGCCCGCCCGGGCGGATGCGCTCGTCGGCGGCGGCCAGTTCGGCCCGCACGGCGGCGGGCAGCCAGTGCGGCAGCACGCCCTGGGCGGCCAGTTCCTCCGCCCGCTTGGGCAGGGGGGCGACGCTCGTGTCGTGTCCGCCGAAGACCAGTGACGACAGCGCCGGCAGGCCGCTGCCGGCGAAGGCGGGGGTCTCGGTGACCAGTCCGGTGGGCGGCTGGAGCCCGGCCGCCAGTGCCGCGCAGCCCGCGACCGCCGTGGTGGCGACCGACCCGCGGGCCCCGACCAGCCACACGCCGGTCAGGCCTGCGGCGTGAGGGGTCTCGGTGTGAAGGGACACGGGCAGCCTCCATGGACGTCGGCGCAAGTCGATGCCCGGCCAGGATGCCGAGCCGCCCGGCTCCAAGACGCCCTTCTCCAGCGGCTGTCGAGCGGCGTCCGAGCCGCTTCCCATCGGGGCCCCGCCGCGTCGCGGCCCCGGCCGCCGCAGGCCACGAGCGGCGAGCACGCCCGCCCGGCCACGCACAGCCGACGGCCCCCACGGCCGACGGCCCCCGCCGGTCCAGGGACCGGCGGGGGCCGTCGAGGGAGCGTGCGCGGTGCGCGCAGCCGTCAGTAGTGCACCTTCACCAGTTCGCCGCTGGTGCCGACGGTCTTGTTGGTGACGTACACGTCGCCGTACGCGTCGACCGCGAGGCCGGTCGGCTGGAGCAGCTTGTCACCGGTCGGGATCTCGTGGACCGCCTTGGTGAGCGTGTTGATCTCGGTCAGCGCGCCCGCCGACGGCGGGCCCATCAGGGTGGACTTGCTGTACGTCAGGGCGAGCAGGTCGCCCTTCCAGTCGAACTCCAGGTCGATCACGTTGGTCAGGCCGGTCACGAAGACCTCGGGCTGCTTGCCCGGCTCGACCTTCCAGATGCGCGAGGCGCCCACGTTGCCGCCGCTCATGTCGGCGATGTAGAGGGTGCCGTCCCAGTCCTTGACGATGCCGGTCGGCACCGACTCGGCGGCGGTGCCGTTTGCCAGCTGGTTCTTGGGCAGGACGTACGCGGTGGAGGTGGTGGCGTCGCTGGCGCCGCGGACCACGTCGTTGGCGGCGGCGTCGGTGATCAGCCAGCCGGAGCCGCTGCGGACGAAGCCCATCGCGTTGGCGTTGATGTCGCCGCCGTCCGGGTTCAGGCGGGTCTCGTGGTCGACGAGGTCGGCGAGGATCTTGCCGTCGCGGGTACGGGCGAGCGTGCCCAGCGTCTTCGCGTTCGCGCCGAGCGCGGTGCGGTCGGCGGTGGTGCGGTTGCCGCCGAAGTTACTGAGGTAGGTGTAGCCGCCGTTCGGGTCGGGCACGACCTCGACGGGGCCGCTGGCGATGACCGGGGCGCCGGTCGCCGCGCCCGCGGCGACGGAGGAGAGGCCCGTCACGACACGGCCCTTGGTGCTGCCCTTGACCTTGTAGATGGCGCCGGTGGCGCCCGCGCACTGGACGCCGGCGGCGCAGCCCACCAGGCCCTCGCCGGCCTCCGCCACGAGCACGGTGCCGTCGTACAGCGCGGTGACGCCGCGGGGGTTCTTCAGCCCGGTGGCGATGACTTCCAGAACCGCGTCGTCCGTGGTGGCCTGAGCCGGGCCGGACAGCAGCGGCGCGACGACGATGCCGGCCGCGCCCGCCGCCAGGAGGGCCTTCTTCCAGGACTTGCGTGAACTCGACATGTCTCTCCCTAGTCGGCGCTCCCCCGTATGTCCGGGAGCGGTTGTGAAACCTGCGCCAAGATAGGCGAGAAATAGTCTGTGTATAACTGCAGAATTTCCGCGGTTGAACAGAAGGAACGCGCACGCCAGGGGAATTCGAGTACGACTCCAGGGCGCGTCGAGTCGTTTGCCTATCGTGGTAGTAACGGGTCCCTTCCGGCGGTTGGGACAGAATTCACGCTGCTGCCATGGAGGAATCGCATGCCCGCATTGCCGCCCCCGCCCGCTCAATTCGCTCCGTTCGCCCTGCTGGAGCTGACCATGGGCTCCATGGTCACGCAGGCGATTCACGTCGCCGCCGAACTGCGCGTCGCCGAGGCGCTGCAGGACGGTCCGCTGGGTCCCCAGGAGATCGCCGAGCGGGTCGGCGCAAACGCGGAGGCCGTGGACCGGCTGCTGCGCCTGCTGGCCAGCTACCACATCTTCGAGGGCCAGGCGGACGGCACGTACGCGCTGACCCCGATGGGTGACGCGCTGCGCGCGGACCACCCGCTGACCATGCGCGACATCGCCGTGCTGATGGGCCACCCGATCCACTGGGAGGACTGGAGCCACCTGCTGGACTCCGTCAGGACCGGCGAGCCGAGCCTGCCGAAGCTGCGCGGCATGGGCGCCTTCGAATACCTGGAGCAGAACGCCGAGTACGGCGAGGTGTTCATCAAGGGCATGGGCAACATGTCCGACACCGAGACCGTGCCCGTGGTCGCCTCGTACGATTTCTCGCAGTTCGGCACGGTCGTCGACTTCTGCGGCGGCCGCGGCGGACTGCTCGCGGGCATCCTGGAGAGCGCCCCGGACACGCGCGGCATCCTCTCCGACCCCCGGGTCGAGGGCAACGGAGCCGCCGAGTTCCTCGCCGAGCAGGGTGTCGCGGACCGCGCCACCACCCACGCCGGCGGGCTCTTCGACGCGGTCGTGGAGGGCGGCGACGCGTACGTCCTCAAGCACATCGTGCACGACTGGCCCGAGCACCAGGTGCTGGAGATCCTCAAGAACGTCCGCGCTGCCATCAAGCCCGGCGGCAAGCTGCTGCTGGTCGAGATGGTGATCCCGGAGGGCGAGCTCAACGCCCCGCACTCGGGCAAGCTCGTCGACATGTGGCTGATGCTGCTGGTGGGCGGCAAGGAGCGCACGGCCACGCAGTACGCCGACCTGGTCGCCCGGGCCGGCTTCAAGCTGGAGCGCGTGGTGGAGACGGGCTCCCCGGTCTCGATCGTCGAGGCCATTCCGGTCTGATCCCCTCAGGTCTGATCCCCCATCAGGCCCGCTCATCGACCCCGGCTCCGCGATCCCCCGACGCGGAGCCGGGGTTTCTTCGTGCCCGCGCGGAACCCCGTACCCGCATGCCCCGCGCACCCGCCCGTCGCGCCCGCGTCCCCTCGTGCCAACGCACGAAGAAGCGCCCCTGCCCCACCGGCGTACCGGTGGGGCAGGGGCGCGTCCCCTGGGGGAGGGGTTCAGTCGGCCGGTCCGAACCAGCGCTCGAGCGCGGCCGTGAGGCCCTGCTCCGCGGAGGATCCGGCCCAGGCCACGTAGCCGTCGGGGCGGACCAGCAGGGCCGTGGTGCCGGCCAGCGGGTCGGGTCCGTCGGTGGGCTTGGCGTGCACGGTCGCCACGTCCACCCGGCCCTGCCAGGCAGCCGCCGTACGGCGCACCCCGTCGTCGTCGGCCAGGTCGAGCAGCACACCGTGCCCGGGGTGCAGCAGCTCGGTGATGCGGGTCTCGCCGTCCGCGCCGACCAGCAGCCGCGGCGGCATCCGGCGGCCCAGCAGCGCGTGGTCCGCGTCGCCGACCGGAGCGTCGCCGAGGTCGTAGCGGATGTCGAGGTGGCTGACGATGCCGGCCAGGTGCCGCTTGACCTCGTCGTACTGGACGAGCTCCTGGAACAGCTCGCGCAGCGGCTGCGCCTGCTCGCCGCCGAGGAACACCGTGCCCTGGGCGCGGGTGTTCATCAGCAGCCGCTTGCCGACGGGATGCCGCTCGGAGTGGTACGTGTCGAGCAGGGAGTCCGGCGCCGTGCCGCGTGCCACGGAGGCCAGCTTCCAGCCGAGGTTGACCGCGTCCTGCACACCGGTGCTCAGACCCTGGCCGCCGGCCGGGAGGTGGATGTGCGCGGCGTCGCCGGCCACCAGGACCCGGCCGCGCCGGTACTCGGAGGTCTGGCGGGTGGCGTCGGTGAAGGAGCTGACCCACTTGGCGCCGCCGCCGTGGATGTCCTCGCCGGTGATGTGCTCCCAGGCGTCGGCGACCTCCTCGAAGGGGACGCTCGCGTCGCGGTCGCTGGCCGGGGTGCCGTGCGGGCAGGCGATGATGCGGTCCACGCCGTCACCCAGCGGGCCGACCATCACCATGCCGTTCGGCAGCTGCTCGCCGAGGTAGCGCGGGCGCAGGTCGCAGCCGACCACGTCGGCGACGTACATCTTCCGGCTGGCCGGGATGCCGGGGAAGTCGAAGCCGGCCGCCCGGCGGATGGTGCTGCGCGAGCCGTCGCAGGCCACCAGGTAGGAGGCGCGCAGCCGCTGCTCCCCGTCCGGGGTGTTGACGGTGATCTCGACGGCGTCGCCGTCCAGGAAGCCCTCCGCCAGCTCCGTGAACTCCCAGCCGCGCCGGATGTCCGCGCCGAGCTCGGTGGCCCACGTCTCCAGGGCCTCCTCGGTCCGCCACTGCAGTACGCCGCGGGCGCCGAAGTGGGCGTCCTCCAGCGCCGTGTAGTCGAACTGGACGCCGCCGAAGTGGCCCATCGGCATCGTCTCGAGCTGTCCCCACCGGGGCAGCAGTCCGCGCTGGTCGAACGACTCCATGGTGCGGGCGGTGAAGCCCAGGCCCCGCGACTGCATGGTGGGGTCGGTCAGCCGCTCCGTGACGATGACGCGTGCCCCGCCCAGGCGCAGTTCCCCGGCGAGCATCAGGCCGGTCGGACCGGCTCCGACGATGATGACATCGGTGTCCACCGCTGTCCCTTCCATGGTGTTCCCTTCCTCGAGATACGTCATTTGGCGTTCCACCGGTGGTGTGGGGAGTCCGAGGGCGCGAGCCCCCGGAGCGGCGCGGCTCAGCGGCCCGGGCCGAACCAGCGCTCGAGTGCCTCCCGCAGCCCGGCCCCGCCGGACCCCGCCCAGGCGACGTGGCCGTCCGGGCGGACCAGCACACGGTCGACGCCCTCCAGGGCGCCGCCCTGCTCGGGGAGGGCGGCGACCACGGTGACGCGGTCCGCCCAGCCGCCGGTGTCGGGCAGCGGGTCGCCCGCGCCGCCGCGCAGGTCGAGCAGCAGGCCGTGGTGTTCGCGCAGCAACCGCGTGGTGGTGACGGTGCCTTCGCCGGCCAGCAGCACGGTGTCCGGCAGCCGGAGCCCGAGCAGCTCGTGTGCGGGCCCGCCGACGTCGTAGCGCACGTCCAGGCCGCTGATCATGCCGGCGAGGTGGGCCCGTACGTCCTCCAGGGCGATCAGCTCGCCCAGTACGGTGCGCAGCGGCTCCACCTCGGGGCCGCCGAGCAGCATCATGGCCTGGGCCCTGATGTTGGACAGGACCCGCCGGCCGACCGCGTGCCGCTCGGCGTGGTAGGTGTCGAGCAGTTCGGCGGGGGCGGCTCCGCGCACGTGCAGCGCGAGCTTCCAGCCGAGGTTGAACGCGTCCTGCAGACCGAGGTTGAGGGCCTGCCCGCCGATCGGCATCTGCCGGTGGGCGGCATCGCCGGCGAACAGGATCCGGCCGTGCCGGTACCGGGTGAGCTGGCGGGAGGCGTCACCGAAGGAGTTGACCCACAGCGGCGTGCCGCCGCTGATGTCCTCGCCGGTGACCCGCTTCCAGACGTCGGCGATCTCCTCGAACCGCGCGTCGCCGGTACGCGGCTTCGCGGCCGAGCCGAACTCGTGCACCATCACCCGCGTGACGCCGTCGTTGCGGCGCGCCGCGATGGCCAGTCCATGCTCCAGGCGCTGGAAGCGCCGGTTCGGGACCTCGATGCCGTCGACGTCGGCGCGGATCAGTTCGCGGCCGGCGTTCTCGCCGGGGAAGTCGGCGCCGGTCAGGGCCCGTACGGCGCTGTCCTCTCCGTCGCAGGCCACCAGGTAGCGGGCGCGCAGGGCCAGCTGCCCGTCGCGGCCCTCGGCCTCGGCCAGGGCGTGCTCCCCGGTCTCTCGCAGGGCGGTCAGTTCGTGGCCGCACCGGATGTCGGCGCCCAGCGAGATCGCCCACTCCTCCAGGACCGCTTCGGTCTTGGTCTGCGGCACCTTCCACTGGCCCGGGTGGGGGCTGGGCAGGGTGAGGTCGAGGGGGATGCCGCCGAAGTGGCCGCGCGGCTCGTTCGGCGGGGTGCCGATGTCGGGCAGCAGCCCGCGGCTGTCGAGGATCTCCATGGTGCGGGCGTGCAGCGTGGAGGCCCTCGACTCCGTGCTGGGGGCGCGCCGCTTCTCCAGCACGACCACGTCGGCGCCGCCGCGGGCCAGTTCACCGGCGAGCATGAGCCCGACGGGACCGGCCCCGACGACGACGACATCCGCCTCCAGACGGTCCGACGCCATGGTCAGGCCTTCTGCTCGGCGTAGGCCTTGGCGTGGGCCAGCGTGGCGCTGCTGTTGGTGGACAGCGCGGTGTGCACGTAGGCCCGGGCGTCGGCCACGGTGGCCTCCGGGCCGAGGATCCGCGCGATGTTGTCCGTGTTGATGGTGACGGTGTGCTGCGAGGAGGCGGCGTGGCCCTCGTCGTTCTCCTCGAAGGTCCACTCGCCGGTGTGCAGGGTCATCAGCGCGGGCAGCGTGACCTGCTTGTAGGCGATCTTGTGGTGGGGGAAGACGACCCGGTACGACTTGGTGGTGTGCACCGAGCCGTCCTTGGCGCGGGTGTCCATCTCCAGCTCCTGGAGACCCGGGGTGTCCTCGGCCAGGCGGACCACGGCGACGTGGGGGAGCCGCTCGGCCCACAGGTTCGCCTCGTTGATGAAGTCGAACGCGTCCTTCGCGCTGCCGGCGATCTGGACGGTGTCGACGAACGAGAAGGTCAGCTCCTCGGTCTCGGCGGCGTGCGCGAGCTCGACGTTCGTCTTGAGCGCGGCCAGTTCCGAAGTGCTGTTCTTGTCCACGGCCCGCTGGATCCACAGCAGGTCGTGCGGGTCGTCGTCGATGGCGCTGTAGTCGTGCAGCAGCCTGACCCGCGACTGGCTCTCGCCCAGCGGCTCGATGATCCAGGTGCCGCCCATGGCCTTGACGGGCGGGGCCGGGACCTCCTGGCGGAAGGTGATGCGCAGGCCCTCGGGGTCCAGGGTGCGGCGCGAGGTCCAGTTCTTCGGCTGGCCGTTGGCGGTGGCCCAGATCCGGATCTTCTCCTCGTTGCCCTCGGCCTCGATCCGGTCCACGTGGATGGTGGGCGGGAAGATCCGCGGCCAGTTGGTCACGTCCGCGAGCAGCTGGTAGACCGCTGCCGTGGGGGCGCCGATGGTGATCTCGTGCTCGACCTCACGCGTCGTCATGACGGGCTTTCTCCTCGGTGTTGTCGCTGTGCGTGGGGGCGTCTTAGAAGTTGCCCAGGCCACCGCAGACGTTGAGCGCCTGGGCGGTGATGGAGGCGGCCGTGTCCGAGGCCAGGTAACCGACGAGGCCGGCGACCTCCTCGGGCGTGGAGTAGCGGCCGAGCGGGATCTTCGACTGGAACTTTTCGAGGATGGCGTCCTCGGAGGTGTCGTAGGCCGCCGCGTAGCCCTGGCGCACGCGCTGGGCCATCGGGGTCTCGACGTAGCCGGGGCAGACCGCGTTGACGGTGATGCCGGTCGGGGCCAGCTCGTTGCCGAGGGCCTTGGTGAAGCCGACGACGCCGTGCTTGGAGGCCGAGTACGGGGCGCCGAGGACGACGCCCTGCTTGCCCGCGGTGGAGGCGATGTTGATGACGCGGCCGCGGCTCTTGTGGCGCAGGCCACCGGTGTTGAGGGCGGCGTGGGTCACGCGGAAGACGCTGTTGAGGTTCGTGTCGATGACGTCGTCCCACAGCTCCTCGGCGATGTCGGCGGTCACGCCGCCGCCGGAGCGGCCCGCGTTGTTGACCACGACGTCGACGGTGCCGAACCGGTCGACGGCGGACTGGACCCAGGCGGTGACCGAGGCGGTGTCGCGGACGTCGACGACTGCGCCGTCCACGTCCAGGCCCTCGGCCTGGAGCTCCTTGACGGTTTCGGCGATGTTGTCGGCGTTACGCGCGCCGATGAAGACCTGGTGGTTGTTCTGGGCCAGCAGGCGGGCCGAGGCGAGGCCGATTCCGCTGGTGGCGCCGGTGACCACGGCGACCTTGGGGGTCTGCGTCATGTCCGTTTCCCTTCAGGCAGCCGTGGCGGGCGCGAGCTGCGCGTTGACGACGTCGATGAAGGCGCGCGGCGTGGTGGCGTCGTTGACGGCCTCCTCGTCGAGGGAGATGCCGTACTCGCGCTCGATGAGGCTGCCGGCCTCCAGCAGCGCGAGCGACTCGTAGCCGAGCACGTCGAACTCGGTGTCGAGGATGTCGCTGTCCAGGTCGACGCCCTCGGCGACGCCGGCGGCCTCCCGCAGGGTGCGCTTGAGCTCGTCGAGGGTGAACGCCTTGCTGGCCATGGTGAGAGTCCTTTTCTTCGGTGGTGTGGTGGGGCGTCGTACGGCGCTACGAGGCGGCGCGCACGACCATCGCGGAGTTGAAGCCGCCGGTGCCGCGGGCCAGGACCAGCGCGGTGCGCACCTCGGCCTGCCGGGGCTGGCCGAGGACCAGGTCGATCGGGTAGTCCCGGCACGGCTCGACGTGCACGGTGGGCGGGATGACGCCGTCGCGGATCGAGAGGAACGCGGCCGCGAGGTCCAGCGACGCGGCGCCCGAGTAGAGGCGTCCGGTCATCGTCTTGGGCACGGTCACCGGTACGGCGCGGTCCCCGAAGACGGAGCTGATCGCCTGGGCCTCGATGAGGTCGCCGGCCGGGTCGCCCGCGCCGTCGGCGAAGACCACGTCGATGTCGGCGGGGACGGCCTGGGCGTCCGCGAGGGCGATCTGGATCGCCTTGCGCAGGCCCGGCTCGCGTCCGCTGCCGGGCTTCGGGTCGATCGTCGAGCCGTAGCCGGCGATCTCGCCGTAGATGTGGGCTCCGCGGGCGCGGGCCGCCTCGGCGTCCTCGGTGATGAGGATCGCGCCGCCCTCGCCGGGTACGAAGCCCCGCGCGTCGCGGTCGAAGGGCAGGTAGGCCCGGGCCGGCTCGTCGCTGGTGCTCAGCTTGCCGGTGGACAGCTGCGCCACCCAGCCCCAGGGGCAGATGGAGGCGTCGACGCCGCCGGTGACGATCAGCGAGGTGCCCTTGCGGATCTGGCGCCGGGCGTGGGCGACGGCGTCGAGGCCGCCGGCCCCCTCGCTGACGACGACGCCGGCGGGGCCCTTCATGCCGTTGCGGATCGAGATCTGGCCGCTGTTGACGGCGTAGAACCAGGCGAAGGACTGGTACGCCGAGACGTACTGGCTGCCCCGGCTCCACAGGTTCTGCAGCTCGCCCTGGCCGAACTCGAAGCCGCCCGCGGCGGACGCCGTGATGACGCCCATGTCGAACTCGGGCAGCTCGCCCGGCTGGACGCCCGCGTCGGCGAGGGCCCAGTCGGTCGCCACGAGCGCGAGCCGGGTGACCCGGTCGGTCTGCGGCAGCAGGCGGCTGGGGAGGTATTCCTCGGCCTGGAAGCCGGGAACCTCGCCGGCCAGCCGGGCCGGGTAGCTGGACGGGTCGAAGTGGGTGATGCGGCCGATGCCGTTCTTCCCACTGCGGGTCGCCGCCCAGTAGTCCTCGGCACCGAGCCCGTTGGGGGCTGCGATGCCCAGGCCGGTGACCACCACCGACGCGGTCATACGAGGCTCCTTTCGGGGCTGGCCAGCACCATGGCGCTCTGGAAGCCGCCGAATCCGCTGCCGACCGTGAGGACCGCGTCGACCAGCTGGTCGCGGGCGGTCACGGGGACGTAGTCGAGGTCGCACTCCGGGTCCGGCGTGTGCAGGTTGGCCGTCGGGGGTACGACGTCGTACTCCATGGCCAGTGCGGACGCGGCGATCTCGATGGAGCCGATGGCGCCGAGCGAGTGCCCGACCATCGACTTGATGGAGCTGACCGGGGTGCGGTACGCGTGGTCGCCGAGGCTGCGCTTGAAGGCGGCGGTCTCGTGCCGGTCGTTCTGCTTGGTGCCCGAGCCGTGCGCGTTGATGTAGTCGATCGCCTCGGGGTTCAGGCGGGCCTCGCCGAGGGCGAGGTTGATCGCCTCGGCCATCTCCAGGCCGTCGGGGCGCAGACCCGTCATGTGGTACGCGTTGCTGCGGGTGGCGTAGCCGGCGATCTCGGCGTAGATGTGCGCGCCGCGCTTCTTCGCGCTCTCCAGCTCCTCCAGGACGAAGAAGGCGGTGCCCTCGCCGAGCACGAAGCCGTTGCGCGTGCCGTCGAACGGGCGCGAGGCGTGCTCCGGGTCGTCGTAGCGCGGGGTGGTGGCCTTGATGGCGTCGAAGCAGGCCATGGTGATCGGGGAGATCGGGGCGTCCGAGGAGCCGGCGATCACCACGTCCGCCGAGCCCTCGCGGACCAGCTCGACGGCGTAGCCGACCGAGTCGATGCCGGAGGTGCAGCCGGTGGAGACCACGGTGCTGGGGCCCTCGGCGCCGACGGCCCAGGCGACCTCGGTCGCGAAGGAGCTGGGCACCATGTGGTTGTAGAGGTGCGGGGCCGCGTAGGTGTGGTCGACCAGGTCCAGCCGGCCGCCGTTGCTGACGACCCGGTACTCCTCGTCGAGGCCCATGGTCGCGCCGACCGCGCTGCCGACGGTGACGCCGATGCGGGTGGGGTCGATCCCGCCCAGCTCGATGCCGCTGTCGGCGACGGCGCCGCGCGAGGCGACGACGGCGAACTGCGCGGCCCGGTCCAGGCGGCGGACCTCCTGGGGGGTCAGGCCGTGCGCGTACGGGTCGAAGTCGACCTCGGCGGCGACCCGCGAGCGGAACTGCGTGGGGTCGAAGAAGGTGATCCCGCGCGTCGCCGTGCGGCCTTCGCTCAGCAGGTTCCAGAAGTTCTCCTTGCCGACACCACCGGGGGCGATCACCTCGATTCCGGTGATGACAACGCGTCGCCGGGTCACGCGGACGCCTCCCAGTTGTAGAAGCGCGTGGCCATCGCGTCGGCCGGCGAGCGCCAGGTCTTCGGGTCGTACGCCTCGATGAACGGCTTCAGGTCCTGGCTGATCTGGATGAAGCGCGGGTCGGCCTTGGCGGTCTCGATGAGCTCACCGCCGTTGTCCTCGTCGAAGTCCTGGAGGTGGAAGTAGAGGCCCCGGTACGAGAACAGCTGGCGGCGCCGCGTTCCCATGCTGTGGGGCATGTCCGTCTCGTCGAAAGCGGAGAACAGCTTGGCCACGTCGTTAGTCGAGGCTGCTGCCATCCGGGCGACAATCAGCGTGCTGTGCATACGGTTTGAGCTCCTCAGCGGTTGCGTGGGAGGGGTCGGGCAGCAGGCAGGGTCTGCGCGGCGGCCTGAAACGAGCCATCGCCCTCGACGGTGCGGCCCGGCGATAGCGCCCCGCACGGGGGCTGCCGGAGTCCCGCCGGAGCCGCGCCTTTGCCCCGGGACGCCCGGCCCCGCTCGGGGGCCGGGCGTCCCGGTGGCGTTGCGAGCCGTGCGCGCCGCGTGGCGGCGGCAGGGGTCTTACTAGGCCGCGGCGGAGCGGGTGTGCACGACCCGGTAGGTGTTGCCGTCCACGGAGGTGGCGACGGCGTTCACGCGCGCCTCGGCCTTCTTGCGGCCCTCCGGCAGCTTCTCCTCGGGCAGGTTGCGGTGGGCGTCGTACGCCTCCTTGCTGTCCCACTGCGAGTAGGAGACGACGAAGGAGCCCTCGAGGCCGCGGGCGCGCAGGCCCTTGAGGATGACGAGCGAGCGGAAGCCGGGGGCGTCCACGATGCCGGCCTGGCCGTTGCCGAGGGCGTCGATCAGCTCGGCCTGGTTCTCCTCGGCGACGCTGAAGACCGCGATGGCCGTGTGGGCGTCCACGTCCGGGCCGATCTCGACGACGCCGCCCTGCGAGGGCTGGGTCAGGACGTGCGCGACCTCGTTCTGGAGCAGGCGGATCGAGGTGGTGATCTCGCCGAAGACGGGGAGCGTGCGGTGCTTGAACTCCTCGCCGGCGTAGCGCTTCTCGAGGTCCTCGCCGCTGCGCCACTGGATGAAGTTGGCGGTGCCCGGGCTGTCGACGCCCGCGTGAACGGTGCTGGACATCCAGCCCTCGTAGGTCGCCGCGTCGACGATCTTCGTCATCTCCTGGATCAGGCTGTCCTGCTTCTCAGGCGCGTCGGTGGTGAAGAGGTTGAGAACGGTGAGGTGCTTGTCCTCGATGGAGATGGTGGGCATGATCCTTCGCTTCCTTTGAGGTGACAGGTGTGCGGGACGGAGCGCGCGTCAGTTCGCGGGACCGAACCAGCGGTTGAGGGTGTCGGTGAGGGCTTCGGAGCCGGCGCCGGAGGGCGCGACCCAGGCGACGTAGCCGTCGGGGCGCACGAGGATGCCGTCCACGGGGGCGTCGCAGTCGATCTGGTCGGCGGCGACCACGTCGACGCGGTCGGCCCAGCCGGCGGCCGCCTCGCGCAGGCCGTGGTCGCCGCCGAGCTCCAGGAGCACGGCGCGGCCGGCGTTCAGCAGCGTGAAGGCGGAGGTCTTCTCGCCGTCGACGACCAGGTCGCGGTCCGGCAGGCGCCGGCCGACCAGCGGGTGGTCCACGCCGCCGAGGTCGTGGCGGATGTCCAGGCCGGTGACCATGCCGACGAGGTGGCGCTTGACGGAGTCGTAGTTCTCCACCAGCTCGCCGAAGACCTCGCGCATCGGGGTGATCTCGTCACCGCCGAGGTAGAGGATCCGCTGGGCGAGGGTGTTGGTCAGGATGCGGGCGCCGACCGGGTGCCGCTCGGCGTGGTACGTGTCGAGCAGGCCCTGGGGCGCCTGGCCCTTGATGTCCAGCGCCAGCTTCCAGCCGAGGTTGACGGCGTCCTGGACGCCCGCGCTCATGCCCTGCGCGCCGATGGGCAGGTGGATGTGCGCGGCGTCGCCGGCGAGGAAGATCCGGCCGTTGCGGTACGCGGCGGCCTGGCGGCTGACGTCGGTGGTCGAGCTGACCCACAGCGGCGTCGCGCCGCTGATGTCCTCGCCCGACAGCCGCTGGAAGGCCTCGGCGACCTCCTCGAAGGTGATCGGGTCCGGGCTGGTGCGCAGCGGCTCGTCGCGGTCGAAGTAGATGATGCGGCTGCGGTCCGGGCCCATCGGGATGACCATGACCATGCCGCCGGGCACGCGCTCGCCGCTGAAGCGGGGGCGCAGCTGGATGCCGGCGACGTCCGCGAAGCGCAGCTCCAGCGTCGGCTCGGTGCCCGGGAAGTCGATCCCGGCGAGCTTGCGCACGATGCTGCGGGCTCCGTCGCAGCCCACGACGTGGCGGGCCCGCAGCCGGACGGGGCCGTCGGCGCCCTCGGCGAGGACCGTCACACCCTCGTCGTCGGACTCCAGGCCGGTGACCTCGACGCCGCGGCGCACCTCGGCGCCCAGCTGCTGGGCCCAGCCGCCGAGGATGCCCTCGGTGCGGGCCTGCGGGATGCCGCGGGCTCCGTACGAACCGCCTTCGAGCACCTGGTAGTCGAGGGGCACGCCGCCGAAGTGGCCGAAGGGGATGACACCCACTTCGCCGAAACGGGCGATGAGGCCGCGCTGGTCGAATTCCTCGATGGTCCGTGCGGAGAATCCGAGGGCCCGCGACTGCTGCATCGGCTCGGCGAGCTTGTCAAGCACGGTCACCGAGACTCCATTGAGCCTCAATTCACCCGCGAGCATAAGTCCGGTGGGACCGGCCCCCACTACGACGACGTCCACATCAAAGGAGTTCATTTGCCCTCTTCCCACTGGTGTTCGGCCAGTATTGCGAGGGCGCTCGACGGCCGTAAATAGGCATCAGTGCAGGCCTTGGACAATAAATGCCAGAAAAACGTCGGGTACGTCAGATCTTTGACAATCGGGCTTGCCGCGGGAGGTGCCGGAGACTGCATTCTCACAGGTATGACCTTCAACCAAATCTCCGATGAATCCGCGACCGAATCTGCGGCGGAATCCCGCGCTCAGGTCGCGGCCCTGCTCGACCGCTACCTCCTCTCGCTCGACGACGAGGAGCTCGACGCCGCCTGGGCGGAAGAGCTGTTCACGAAGGACGCGGTCGTCGCGTTCCCGATGAACCAGCACGAGGGCATCGCGGGCATGCCCGAGTACCACAGCACGGCGCTCTCGGCGTTCGCGGCCACCCAGCACCTCGGCTCCTCGGCCGTGGTCGTGCTGGACGGCGACCGGGCCTCGCTGCGCGCCAACCTGATCTCCACGCACGTGCACCACGCACGGCATGCGCGCCCCCAGGGGGACCTGCCGCCGATCTTCGCCACGGGTACGTTCGTCAACGGCGAGGCCCGCCGCACCGAGCGGGGGTGGCGGCTGACGCTGCTGTCCTTCCGGCTGCTGTGGGCGGACGGCAGCCCGGCACCGGCGGCGTGAGCGCCCGATACCGGAGACCAACGCGTGCGGCGGCGCCGAGGGGTTCCCGGCGCCGCCGCACGCGTGTCCGCGGTTGTCGTGGCTCGTGGCTCGTGGCTCACGGTTCGTGGCTCGTGGCTCGTGGCTCGTGGCTCACGGTTCGTGGCTCACGGTTCGCTGTCTCAGGTGTTGAGGCTGAGCACCTTGTCCACGGCGATCTCGATGACCACCCGGCCGGGCGGGTTGGGCGGAGCGGACCAGTAGCGCTTGGCGTACAGCTTCGCCCCCAGGACGATCCGCGCGGGATCCTCCACGACCGTGGCGGTGCCTTCGAGCGTGACCCAGGTGAAGTCCTGCACCTGGCAGAGCGCCACCCGGCTGCCCGGGGCGGCCAGCAGGTTCCTCGCCTTGCGCGAGGAGGCGACCGTCATGACCCGGGCGAGGCCGGCCGCGACGTCCCAGGTGAACCGTACGGGCGCCACGTGGAGCGTGCCGTCGGGCCTGATCGTGGTGAACGCGGCGACGTACTGCGCGTCGTTCAGGAACGCCTCGACCGAGGGGGACACCGTCAAGGCGGCCGGACGCTGCTTCGACAGCGACATCGTGTGTGAGTCCTTACTTCCGCTGGGTGCCATGGGGCTTTCGCCGGGACCAGGGAAAAACTGTCCGGGCCCGGGGCACGCAGCGTGGCAAAGTGCGCTCGACCCTCACTGGAAAAGCACTCGGCGACCGGTCGAGCCCCATCGGGCCGCCGGTCACCGCCGGTCACCGCCGGATTCAGTCGATGCTGCGGACGATGGTGAATTCGGCGTCGTCCTCGTCCGCACCGGCCAGCCGCAGCGGCGGCGCGGCCCCCACGGGAACCATTCCGAACACGGCCGCTTCGATTTCCCGGAACTCTTCCCTGCCGTGGTCCATGGGGCGCCTCCTTCGTGGT
This sequence comes from Streptomyces sp. ISL-87, assembly GCF_018614095.1. Classification (GTDB taxonomy): domain Bacteria; phylum Actinomycetota; class Actinomycetes; order Streptomycetales; family Streptomycetaceae; genus Streptomyces. Next base: position 55,993 of record NZ_JAGGOY010000037.1, read on the forward strand.
CGGTCGCCCCAAGGTGTCAATATTCGCTCGTGCCCCGGTCGACGACGGGTCGCCCGCCGATCGAATGCGGGCGGCGCCGGGAGGCGTTCTCGTCCGCGGTGCACCGCCGCTTCGCGACGCGCGGCGGCTCGTCCCCGTCCAGGGCGGCCAGTACGTCGGCCACGCTCGTGGTCTCCCCGGTGGCGGGCAGGTGGCGCAGCAGCCGGGCGCACTGGCCGACCAGCAGCTCCGCGTCGGCGTCGGAGATCCGGGCCCGGTCGTGGACGGCGGCCAGCGTCAGCGAGCCGTCGGCGCCGCGGTGGGCGAGCAGGGCGACGGGGAACACGGTGTGCGCGCCGCTCGCGTGCACGGCGTCGAAGCGGACACCGGTGCCGGCGAGATCGGTCCGCAGGTCCACCGGCGGGCGCGGGGTGCTCTCCACGGCGACCATGCTGTCCAGCAGCTTCCCGCCCGTCGCGCGGCCGGTCCACTCGTGGATCTGCCCGGTGGAGACCCATTCGTAGGCGGCCATGTCCAGCGCCCGGTCCCGCAGTTCCGTCAGCAGGCGGCCCATCCGGTGCGCGGGGTCGACCAGGACGGCCATCGGCAGGCAGTTGCGCATCGGACCCAGCAGCCGCTCGACGGCGTCCAGGGCGATGCCGCGGCCCGAGACGGTCACGCCGAAGCCCACCGGCGCGGGCCCGTCCACCCCGGCCGCGCGGTACAGCAGCAGCGCCCAGACGGCCTGGAGCGCGCTGGAGTCGGGCAGGGCCCTGGCGGCGGCCCAGCGGTGCAGCCGGTTGGCCTCGGCGCCGCTCAGCCATGCCTCGGCACGGCCGCACCCGCTCTCCCGGGTGTCGGGGCCGGGCTGGGCGGGCAGCAGGGCGGGCGCGCCCTCGGGCACGGCCCGGGTCCAGAAGTCCCGTGCCGGGGCGGCGTCCTGGCGCTCCAGCCAGCGCGCCCAGTCGCGGATGTCGGGCCTGCGCTCGCCGCCGGGCAGTACGCCGTCGGCGAGGTAGGCCCGGCAGAACTCCTCCAGGAGCACGAACACGCTCCAGGCGTCGAGGAGTCCGTGGTGGAAGGTGAGCAGCACGCGTGTGGCGGCCGGGGCGCTGCCGAGTACGGCGGGGGACGCGGCGGAGTGGCCGGGATCGGCGGCGAAGTCGACGAGCGTGACGCGCAGCGGGCCAGGGCGGCGCACGTCGAAGCCGCGCAGCCGGTCCTGCTCCAGGAGTTCGTCCCAGTCGACGGTGCCGGCCGGGTGGCGCACCACCTCGGGGCGGGCGTGGTCGTGGAACACGACGCGCGGATCCGGCTCGTAGTCGAAGGCGGCGCGCAGCACGGTCTCGCGGTCGACGACGGACTGCCAGGCGGCGGTGAACCGCTCGGTGTCCAGCGGGCCGCGCCAGCACCACGAGAACTGCTCGATGTGCCGCCCGCTGCCCGGGTGCGCGAGGAAGTCGAGCAGCAGGTCGTGCTGCTGCCGGGTCACCGGGATGGACGGCTGCGCCGGGCGGCCGGACGAGGCGGCCCGGGCGGAGGCGGCGTTGCGGCCCAAACGGCCCCGTACGGGACGTCGGCGGCTCGGCCTGGCCATGGGTCGCCTCCTTGGGTCGCTCGCTGCTTCCTCCTGTACGGGCCCCGTCGGTCACGGGTGCCCTCGGGGGGCGGAGCGGCGTGCCCGAGGGCGCGGTACTCCCTGGCCCATCGTGGAAGAGCGTGCTGCCAGATCCCTGACGGGGGGCTGATACGGCTCGGGATCCGGCGGGGAACGCCTCGGGAGCGGCCTCAGCCGCAGGTGGGGCGCCCGGGCGGGGTGCCGGTGCTCAGTCCGTCGGCCGGCTCATCGCGGAGAGGAACCCCCGGTCGAGCATGGTCTCCACCGACGTGTCGCCCGCGGTGTTCAGCCCCGCGTCGTGGCAGGCCACGCTGAGCAGGTAACGGCCCATGACCGGGTGGGTGGCGAAGCCCCACTCGCCGCGCGTGGCGGAGCTGCCGTCGGGGGCGCGCAGCCGGCCGCCCCGGCTGAAGCCGAACTCCTTGAAGCCGAGCCGCAGTCCCTGGCCGAGCGCCTTGCTGTAGGCCTCCTTGAGCGTCCAGAGCCGCAGTGCGTGGGCGACCCGCTCGCTCTCGGGCAGCTCGGCGAGCTCCTGGGCCTCGGTCGGCGTGAGGATGCGCGTCTCCAGCAGCTCCAGGGGTACGTGGCGGTCGGCGAGCTCCACGTCCACCCCGATCCGGCCGGTGCGGCTGAGCCCTACGGCCATCAGCTCGCCGGTGTGGGTCAGGCTCAGCTCGAGCTGGTCGAAGCCGCGCAGGTACGGGCGTCCGCCCAGCCGGTAGGCGAGGTCGAGGTACTCGGGTGTGGTGCCCAGGGCCGTGGCGGCCATGTACTTGATGAACAGCCGGGCGGCCGCGAACCGGTAGCGCACGGCGGCGTCGGGGGTACGGCGGTAGCGGTCCCAGTCGTGGCCGAGCAGCTCCCGCAGCCGGGGGTTGGTGAGCACGCTGGGCAGCCACTCGCCCCAGGTCGTGTAGACCACCGCGTTGCCGAGCTGCGACAGGTTCTCCCGCACCCCCTGCCAGGGACCGGTCGGCCGCGGCACGTGAAGAGGCACGGCACATGTCACCTGGTCCATCGTCGTCTCCCTGCGTGTAGTCCCGCCCGGCCCGCCTCGCGGGGGTCGGGCTGCGATAAGCCGGGGCTGCGTCCGAACGGGCGCTG
>NZ_JAGGOY010000037.1:58760-81888 GCF_018614095.1 Streptomyces sp. ISL-87
CGTCCAGGCGGTCGCTGCGTCTGTCTGGGCGGGCGACCAGCCCCGGCACGTCCCCGCGCTGCGACCGCCGCCACCGGCTCAGCAGGCCAGCTCCGTCCCGTACAGGTCCAGGCTGCGCCCCTCGCGACAGCGGCCCAGCACCTCCGCCAGGGCCGTCTCCGCGGCCTCGGCGGGCAGTTCCGGCACCCGGGCGCCGAGCCTGCGGCCGATGCGGCCGAGGGCCAGCACCGCCCACGCGGGGTACTCCAGGAAGGAGCCGCTGCCGGCCTGGCCCTCCCAGACGCCGAGGCAGGCGGCGGCGGCCAGCACCAGGGCGTAGCGGTCGGCCAGTGCGCAGGCCTGCGGGTCGAACGCCGTGTTCCCCGAGGCGGCTAGCGTCGAACACCGCGCGCGCAGCACCCGCAGTTCCTCGACGAACGTCTGCGCCAGCCCGGCCAGCGCGTCCCACAGCGGCCCCCGTGAGCGCTGGTCCGCGAGCCGTTCGGCGACCCCGATCAGCGTCGCCGTGAGCAGGTCGTCCGTACCGAAGTGCGCGAGCCTGCGGTGGTCGAACGGCGGCAGCGGCGCGCCGGGCCGGAACAGCTCGGCGGGCGGCTCCTGGCTGCGGAACCACGCCGTGCGCGCCAGTCTGGGCAGCTGGGGCACCAGTACCGCCTGGCAGACGGCCGTCCCGGAGTGCCCGAGCCCCGCCACGGGCAGGTCCCGCGCGAGCTTCTGGAAGCCGCCGTAGCGCGGCCCGCGGTCGTAGCCCCGGGCGCCGAGCACGGTGGCCAGCTCCTCCAGGTCCTCCCGGAGCAGGTCCGGCATCATGTACTTGACCGCCGCCGCCAGCAGATACGCGTCCTGCGGCAGCAGGCTCAGCGCGCGCAGCCCCGTGACGGCCATGGCGTCGCAGGCCAGCAGGTCCGCGAAGACCCCGGAGAGCACCTTGTGCCAGCGGCGGGCGGGCTGCCCGTCGGGGCGGCCCTCGGTGGCCGCGCGCACGGCCTGCCGCAAGACGCTGTCCACGCCCGCGAGCACGGTGCCCGGGACGAGGCAGTGGCTGATCTGGAAGCTGCGCAGCGCCAGCGACACGCCGTCGCCGACGGAGCCCACGAGGGCGGTCCCGGGCAGGGCCACGTCGGTGAGTTCGAGGCCCGAGAACCGCGCGCCGCGCATGCCGGGCGTCTCCACCCGCGCGAGCCGGCGCACCTCGCCGGAGGCGGGCTCACCGGGTCCCAGCAGCAGCACCGAGTGGCTGCCGGGCCCGTCCTCGTCCGAGGTGCGCGCGTACGAGACGAAGGCGTCCGCGCGGTCGGCGTTGATGACGGCCTCCTTGCGCCCGCTCAGCAGGAAGCCGCCGTGCGGGGTCCGGGCCGCCGTGAGCTCGTGGCGCAGGATGGCGTTGGCGTGGGCCACTTCGCGGTGCACGATCGAGACGCGGCCGCCGTCGAGCAGGACCCGGGCGAGCGCCTGCCGCTGGCGTTCGGTGCCCGCGGTCCACACCGAGGACGCGGCGAACAGCGAGGTGACGCCGAAGCCGTAGCCGAGCGCGAGGTCGCGGCGGAAGACCGGCCGCAGCACGCGGGCCAGCTCCTCCAGGTCGGTGAGGCGTCCGCCGAGGTCGTGGGGGACGAACTCGGCGGCGAGCCCGGCCCGTGCGAGCAGTTCCTCGGTGGCCTCGGGTACCTCCCGGGCGTCGTCGGCGCGCAGCAGCGCGAGGTGCCCGTGGGGGTTGCCGGGGTCGAAGGGGTCGCCGAGCGCGGCCTCCAGGCGGGTGGCGCGCCCGGGCTCGCCGGCGTCGCGCAAGGGGGGCCGCGCGAGCCCGGCGTGGGCCGCCGCGGGGGTGGCTGCGGCGGTGCCCGCGTCCGGCGTATCCGTCGTGGCCGTCACAGGACCCGCACCGCGCTGACGGCGTGCTGCGCGGCGTGGTGCAGGACGAGGAGGCCGGCCCGGCCGAGCGCGTCGCGCACGTGCTGGCCGGCGGCTTCCCTGCTGGTGCCCTCGCCGAGCACCTGCTCGATGCTGTCCTCGTGCAGCAGCACGCTGTGCCGTGCGGTGACGTTGACGCCCGACTCGTCGGCCTCGACCGACCATTCGCCGGTGTGCGCGAACAGCAGCGGGGAGGTCTGCGTCTGCTTGTAGACGATCCGGCCCGCGCCCGGGAAGCAGATCCGGACCGACTTGGTCTCCTGTGCGCTGCCGTCGCTGGAGAAACTGCCCATGGACACCACCTGGACGCCCGGCTGGTCCTCCACCACCTCCAGCGTGTGTACGTTCGGCAGCTCGGAGGGCCAGTCCTGGGCCCGGTAGAGGAAGTCGAAGATCAGCTCGGAGGGGCCCTTGATGCGCACGGTGTCCTCGAAGGACAGCACCAGGTCGTCGAGGCGCTTCCAGCGCGCGGCGAGCGCCGCCAGCTGTTCGAGCTGGGCGCGGCTGTTGTCGCGTACTACCTGCTTCACCCAGGCCACGTCGCCGGGCGCGTCCCCGGCGACGGTGAAGGTGTGTTCCAGGGTCACCCTGGAGCGGTCGCCGAGCGGCTTCACCGTCCAGACGCCGCTCATCGACTCGGCCGGGGCGGCGGGCAGGTCCATGGAGAACTCCACGCGCTGGCGCCCCACGTCCAGGCGGCGGGTGGAGAACCAGGAGGTGATCGTGTCGCCCGCGGTGCCCCACATGCGCAGCCGTTCCCGGGTCCCGTCGAAGTCCAGCTGCTCGACGTGGATGCAGGGCTGGAAGAACAACGGCCACTGGGTGGCGTCGGCGATCAGCCCGTACAGCACGTCGGCCGGGGCCGACGCGGTCACTTCGTAGACCGCGCGGTGCACTCGCGCATCAGGCATCTTCCACACCCTTCACAGTCGCTGCCGATGTCCTTGCTCGACGGCCGTGCCCATGACCCTGTCCGGAACCGCTCGCGATCCGCACGGGTCTGGTTCGAGGCCCGCTCGAGCCCGCCCCGCGCCTCGCCCACGACCGCCGGTCGCTCCGGCGCGGCTCCACCGGATCCCGACGGTTCGTCGAGCAGCGGGGCGGACCGTATACAGCGGTGGAGTCTCCGTCCCACCTTCGTACGCACCCGCTGCCGCTGCGGGTGACGCTGCTGGCCGCGCTGCTGCACGAGCGGGAGCGGGAGATCACGGACGCGCTGGTGGAGCTGCTGATCTCCACAGTGCACCGGATCGGGGCGGAGAAGAAGGTCACCGAGCGGCTCGACCGGCTCTCCCGCTCCGTGCTGCACGCCGAACGGGACACGAGGCGGTCGCCGTCGCGGTCGAAGGCGATCGAACGGGTCAGTCCGCGCGTGCGCAGCGGCACCACCAATCGGCCGTCCTCTGCAAGCTGATCGGTCCAAGCAGGGGGGATGTCCCAGGCCCCGACGGTCACGATCAGCAGGTCCAGGGTGCCGGTGTCGGGGAAGCCGTGCTCGGCGTCCGCAAGGACGACCCGAACCCCCTCGTACCCAGCCGCGTCCAGCAGCCGTCGGGCGCGGTCGGTGACGTCGGGGTCGATGTCGATGGTGACGACCGAGCCGTCCGGTCCTGCCACCTCTGCCATCAGGGCGGCGTTGTAGCCACCGGAGCCGACCTCACCGAGCCGCATTCCCGCCTGGGCCTCGGCCTGCTCCAGCATCATCGCCTGGACGTCGGGGGCAGAGACGGAGCTGATGGCGATGCCGTGCTCGTTCTTCTTCGTGGGCACGGCATCGTGGGCGGCGTACGCCTGAACGAGGGGTGCCTCCGGGGCGAACGCGTGACGGGCAACGGTCCGGAACGCGGCCTCTACCGGCTTGCTGCGGATGGTGCCCGCCCTGACAAGCTGGTCCACCATCGCGGTACGCAGCGCCTCGGGAGAGGCAGTTTCAAGATGGGTCATTCGGTTACCTGTTTCTTGTCGTGGTGGAGCGGTTGGAAGCCCCAAGCCGACCAGCCCCTCAGCGGGGTGTGGGCCGGGACGCCGTACGTAGAGAACTGCCACGCGAGGTGGGACGGTGTGCGGCGACGCTAGCCAGGCCGCTGCCCCGGCGGCCGGGGTATGCGCCGCGGGGCGCGATAGCCCCTGGAGATCGGCCGGAACCGCATGGTCGCCAGGTCAAGGGGAGGCGACAGCGCTTCTCCGTGATCTGGCGGCGAGGGGTTACCCGCGGGCACGGCTGGTCAGCGGCGGCGGCCCCGCGGGTCCGCGCGGCCGCCGACCGGTCGCGCAGCGGCACACCCCATGCCTGGTACTGCTCGCGCAGCCAGTCCGGGTTGACCCGGTACGTGGAAGGCGGGTCTTCACCCGTCCCGGGGCTGGCTCAACACCGGCCAGGCGGCGGCTCAGTAGCCTGTCGGGCCGGTCAGGGCCAGCGCCGTGAACTCAGTCGACCAGTCCAGATCCCAGCGCTCCGTGTGCAACCAGCCCTCCCGCAGCTGCTCGATCAGCTGGTTCGGGTAGCCGCGGAAGTAGCCGTCGGGCTGCTGCTCCCACACCTGCACCACCACGTAGACCACGCCTGTTCGGGGCTTGACCCAGCGGCGGGCGTCGGTCATGAAGCGGTGCACATCGAGATACGGCAGCACCAGCCGGCACGCCAGGACGTCCACGCTGCCCGGCACCAGCGCCCGCGGTGCGTTGCCTGTCAGGAAGTCGTGAACCTCGAACGACAGCCGCTTCTCGTCGGACCAGAACTCGCGGGCACGCTCCACCGCGACCGGCGACCAGTCGTAGCCGGTCGTACGCAGGCCCTCACGGGCCAACGCCGTCGTCAGCACCCCCCAGCCGCTGCCCACGTCCACGGCCGTCTTCATCCCCGCACCAAGAACGTGCCGCCGGATGCCCTCCAGCTCCAGTTTCGTGAAAGGCAGGTTCTCCTGAGGGTGCGGGGCGCAGTAGAAGCGATCCCAGTCCATGCGCTTGCGCAGCGCCTCTATCGGGTCGGCCGGCACTCGGGAGAGGCCGAGGTCGTTCGTCAGGGTCGGCAGGCTGCTCACGACGTACCTCCCCGACGAGACAGGCGGCCCTCACCCACGCCGATCGCCGAAAGGTACTCTCGGCCAGCAACGGCAACCAGATTCTCGGTGGGCTCCAGGTCCTCCAAGAGCCGCCTCCGCCTCAGCTCCTGCTGCGGCGTGCGCACCGGCAGCTTGCCCGGCTCCTCCGCCCTGGCGTGCTCCACGGTCATCGTCCCCTCTCTCCGTCGCGTACCAGTACGCGACCATCAGTCCGAACACGATCAGCACGAGCACCGCCTGCAAGATCCACTGCCGCCAGCCCCCGTACTCATCCATCCAGCGCCGTCGATCCACCCACGCCCATAAGCCGCTCACCGGCCGGTCTCTGAGAGGGCCAACGCCACGAACCAGCCGCGCTCGGCCATCGCTTTCAAGAACCGCTCGTACTCCCGCAGGTCCGGGCTGATGTGCTCGTACGTTGGCGCCACCAGCCCGTCCGCGAACCCGGCGCGCAGCAGACATCGCGCGGCCGCCAGGCCGGGGCGGTACTCCAGCAGCGCGGGGCCGGCCGGGTCCAGGCACAGCTCGCTGCGAACCTGGAAGTGGCGGGACTGGGCAACCAGTTCCAGGGCCTCGAACTGGGGGCCGGCCTCGTGCTCGGGGGCCTGCACGTAGCGGACGACACGAAGCTTGCGGCCGTTCTGCCGGGCAACCTCGCCGGCGGCGCGTACCCCGTCCGTGCGAAACCCCAGCAGCCTGGCCAGCGGATCGGACTGCCGTGCCGGAGGCGTGCCGACTCCCGCCCAATGGCGCTGAACGGCGTTGTCACGGTCCATCCAGTCGTCAAGCTCCAGCTTGGTCATGGCCGTCACGGCGGTGCTCCTCAGCAGGCAAGGCAGTGGAAGCCGCCCAAGGCCGGGGTGTGCGCGGCTGGTGGTCACCGGCTCCCGGGCGGCTCGACTACGGTCCTACCAAACAGAGTTGATGTGCAATCAGAACCCGCATCGCAATTGCCCGCGACCGTGGATTGGTATATGACATGGGGCGAACCGAGTCGCGGCGAAGGCGAACCGGTGGCCAGAGGGGGCGTACCGCCGGTCGCGAGACGGGAGCCGCAGCTGTCACCATCGGGACCGAGGCTCGCGCAGTCCGAACCGGAGAGGAGGCAAGGCGTATGGCGGCAAACGTGCGAGCGACGTTCCTGCGGATCACCCTTGGGGCCGAGCTCACCCGTCTACGTGAGCAGGCCGGGTTGACGGGTGACCAGGCGGCCAAGAAGATCGGCTGCGCGCCCTCGGCCATCAGCCGGGTCGAGAGCGGCACGAGCGGCTTCCAGCGGATAGAGCAGTTCACCAAGCTCCTCAAGGCCTACGACGTGAGCTTTGAGAGCGCGGAGGTACTGACCGACTGGTACAAAAATGCGAAGCAAGAGGACTGGTGGACGCCCAAGGTGTCCGTCCTACCGTCCGGGCTGACCACCTTCCTCGCGTTCGAATCTGGCGCCCGCACCGCTCGGGCATGGACGCCCATGGTCGTCAACGGGCTGCTGCAGACCGAGGGGTACGCACGTTCGTTGATCGAGTCGGCGCGCAGCGCGGACGATCGCACATCAGAGTTCGTGGAGAACGCGGTCGAGGTCCGATTGAACCGAAAGAAGCGGATCACCGACGATGGCATGGAGCTCGTATGCATCATGGACGAGTCCGCGCTGCGGAACATGGTCGGCGGGCCGGACGTGATGCGGGAGCAGTACGAGGAGCTCAAGCGGCTCGGCGCTCTGCCGAACGTCACCGTGCAGATCATCCCGTTTGCCGCGCCGGCCTACCGCGTGGCCGGCGGCGAATTCCTCCTTCTCGACTTCGACCGGAAGGACCTTCCAGGGCCGGCTGTCGTGAGCTCGACGGTCAGCGGTGAGGCCCGCGTCCTGTCGAAGGAGCGACCGGTCAAGCAGTTCGACCGGCGCTTCCACTTCCTCACCCAGGGAGCTCTGCCCGTGCATGAGACCCCTGCATTTCTTGATCGACTAGCACGAGAGGCAGCAGCATGAGCAACACCAACGTCGACCGTCCGTACGGCGAATGGTTCAAGTCCTCCTACAGCGGTGGGACGAGCGGAGAGTGCGTCGAAGCGTGCCGGCAGCCCGGCGCGGTCCACGTCCGGGACTCCAAGCGCAAGGGGGAGCCCGGGGCGCCGGTTCTCGGGTTCACCGCGGCCGCGTGGTCGGTGTTCTCCGCGTACGCGGGCGGTAGCCGCTGAATCTCGGGGCGGGCGTCCTCCTCGTCCTAACCGAGGAGGACGCCCGCGCTGTTCAGCTTGCCGTACGGCGCTGACAAGCGTCAGTCGCCCCGCGCAGCTCGGATGCCGGATTCGGAGATGTCGGGATCTCGGACGCCGGTTCGCAGGCGCAGGCGACGGGTTCGGGGACGCCGGGTTTGGGGACGCCGGTTCGCAGGCGACGGGTTCGGGGACGCCGGTTCGCAGGCGACGGGTTCGGGGACGCCGGTTCGCAGGCGACGGGTTCGGGGACGCCGGTTCGCAGGCGCCGGGTTCGCCGGCGCCGGTTCTCGGACGTCAGGCCGCCGCCGGTGCCCGTACCACCGCCGCGGAGTTGAAGCCGCCGCGGCCCCGCGCCAGTACCAGCGCGGTGCGCAGGCCCGGCAGCGCGCGCGGCCCGCCGGTGACCAGGTCGAGCCGGCAGTCGTCCGCGGCCCGCCCGGTCCCCGTGGTCTGCGGCACCACCTTCTCGCGCAGCGCGAACAGGGCCGCCGCCAGGTCCAGGGAGGAGCCGCCCGCGCCGAGCCGCCCGGTCATCGACTTGGGCACCGTGACGGGCACCCCGTACGGCCCGAACAGCGCGCACAGCGCCGCCGCCTCGGCCCGGTCGGCCGCCCGCTCGCCCGCGCCGTCCGCGAACACGACGTCGACCTGGCCGGGTGTCACCCCCGCGTCCGCCAGCGCGAGTTCGGCCGCCTCCCGCAGCCGCGGCTGATCCGGCCCGTCGAAGGTGGCCGCGCAGCCGGCGACGACCCCGTAGCCGGTGGCGCCGCGCCGGGCCGCCTCCTGGGCGTCCTCCACGACCAGCAGCGCGCCGCCCTCGCCGACGACATGGCCGCCGGCCGCGTCGTCGAACGGCAGGTAGGCCCGCTCGGGATCGGCGGCCGTGCTCATCCGCCCGTCCGCGAGGTGCGCGGCCCAGCCCCACGGGCACAGCATCGAGTCGACCCCGCCGGTGACCATCAGGCTGGCGCCCGAGCGGATCCGGCGCCGGGCGCGGGCGAGCGCGTCGATGCCGCCGGCCTGCTCGCTGACGATGGTGGAGCCGGGGCCGCGCAGGCCGTGCCGGATGGAGATCTGCGCGGTGCTCGCCGCGTGGAACCAGGCGAAGGACTGGTACGCGCTGACGTGCTTGGCGCCCTTGCCCCACAGCGCCGCCAGCCCCCGCTGGCCGAACTCGGTGCCGCCCGCGGAACTGGCGGTGATCACACCGGCCGCGTACTCGGGCAGGGATTCCGGGTCGGCGCCCGAGTCCGCGAGGGCCTCCTTGGCCGCGGTGAGCGCGATGCGGGTGACGCGGTCGGTCGAGGGCAGCAGCCTGCTGGGGATGTGGTCCTCGTCGACGAAGCCGGGGATCTCGCCCGCGATGCGCACCGGGTACCCCCGGGCGTCGAAGCGGGTGATGGGGCCGATGCCGCTGCGGCCGCGCAGCGTCGCGTTCCACCAGGTGCGCGCCCCCAGGCCGTTGGGCGCGGCGACGCCGATGCCGGTGACGAGCGCCTCCCGCATGCTCACGCCGCCTCCCTCAGCTGCGGCCGGGTGAGCACGGTGGCGCTGTGGAAGCCGCCGAAGCCGCTGGCGACGCTGAGCACCGTGCTGGTGCGCTGCTCCCGCGCGAACAGCGGCGTGTAGTCGAGGTCGCAGGTCGGGTCGGGCTCGTGCAGGTTGGCCGTCGGCGGCACGGTGTCGTGCTGGATGGCCAGTGCGCTGGCCACCACGTCCAGGGCGCCGGCGGCGCCGAGCGCGTGCCCGATCATCGACTTGATGGAGCTGACAGGGACGCGGCGGGCGTGGTCGCCCAGGCTGACCTTGAAGGCGTTCGTCTCGTGCCGGTCGTTGTGCGGGGTCCCGGCGCCGTGCGCGTTGATGTAGTCGACGTCGACCGGGTTCAGCCGGGCCGCGTCGAGGGCGGCCCGGATGGCGTAGGCCATCTCCTGCCCGCCCGGGCGCAGGCCCGTCATGTGGTGCGCGCTGCTGTACGCGGCGAAGCCGGACAGTTCGGCGTACGCGCGGGCGCCGCGCCGGCGGGCGTGTTCGAGTTCCTCCAGGACCACGACGGCCGAGCCCTCGCCGAGTACGAAGCCGTCGCGGGTGCGGTCGAAGGGGCGGCTCGCCGTGGCGGGGTCGTCGCTGCGCGGGCTGGTGAGCCGGATGCGGTCGAAGCAGGCCATCGCGATCGGGGAGATCGGTGCCTCGGTACCGCCGGCGATCATGACGTCGGCGCTTCCCTCACGGATCAGGTCGGCGGCGTGGCCGATCGCGTCGAGGCCGGAGGTGCAGCCGCTGGAGACCACGCTGACCGGCCCCTGCGCGCCGCTGTCGCGCGCCACGACGGCTGCCAGCGAGCTCGGCACGAAGTAGTCGTACAGGCAGTCGGGGGCCAGGGTGTGGTCGACGGTCCAGGTGCTTCCCAGGTCGCTGAGGATGGCGTACTGGGTGGCCAGGCCCGTGGTGCAGCCGACCGCGCTGCCCAGGCTGACCCCGGTGCGCAGCGGGTCGCCCGCGGCGCCTTCGCCTGCGAGCGCGTCGCCGAGCCCGCTGTCGGCGACCGCCTCGCGCGCGCTGACCAGTGCGAACTGCGCGGCCCTGTCGAGGCATTCGGTGTCGGCGAAGGTGAAGCCGTGCGCGGCGGAGTCGAAGTCGACCTCGGCGGCGACCTGCGAGCGGTAGGTGGAGGCGTCGAAGAGGGTGATGCCCCGGGTCGCGGTGCGGCCCGACGTCAGCATCGACCAGAAGTTCCCGGTGCCCACCGCGCCCGGCGCGACGACGCCGACCCCGGTAATGACGACACGCCTCACCGGCTGCCTCCCGCCGGCAGCGCGGCCGCGTGGTCGCGGCAGGCCTGCCCGACCAGCTGCGGCAGGGCCGTGTCGCCCGCGAAGAAGTGGTCGCCGTCGACGGTGCGCGCCTCGATGGGCCCGGTGGCCCACTGCTGCCAGTCGCTGAGCGCGGCGGGCGCGGCCAGCGGGTCGTCGCTCCCCGCGAAGACGAGTACGGGGATGTCCACGTGCCCGCCGGTCACCGGGTCCAGGGCCGCGTCCCGCAGCGACTTGGCCAGGCGCAGGTCGTCACGGAGTACGGGCAGGACGCTGCGGTGCCACAGCCCGCCAGGGGACGCGGCGGGCCCCTGCGGCAGCGAGCCGAGGTGGCCCAGCAGCGGCAGCAGTTCCTCGTCGGGCTGGTCGGCCGCGCTCACCAGGGCGGTCGCGACGTGCGGGGGCAGGCAGGCACCGACCGCGAGGAACAGCGGCGGCGGCGCGCCGGCGTCGGCCAGCGCGCGGGTGAGCGTGTACGCGACGAGGGCGCCCAGGCTGTGCCCGTACAGCGCGTAGGGCCCGGCCTGCGCCGACTCCAGGAGCGTCGGGAGCAGGTCGGCGAGGAGACCGTCGCGGTCGGTGACGCGCGGTTCGCGCCGCCGGCTCTCGCGACCGGGCAGCGGGAGGGCGACCACCTCGACGGCGGGCCCGACCGCCACGGGCCAGCGGCGATAGCTGGCCACTCCCGCGCCCGCGTGGGCGAGGCAGTGCAGCCTGACCCGCCCGTCCCCCGCCTCGTCGACCTCCGTGCGGGAAACCATCCGTCGCCCTCCTCCTGGGAAGCTGTGTACGGCGCGATTCGTCGTACGACGATGTGGTCGCGGCGCGGTCGTCGCAACGCACCCGCCCGCGGCGCGGGCCTTTGTGACGCAGGCATCCGCAGCCTGAGCTTCATCTGTCCGCCTTGAGCGGTGCTCGATCGGGAGCGCCGCCCGGCGGGCCGGATCCACCGCCTCGCTCTCAGGCCGCGTACAGGTCGAAGGTCGAGCTGCGCCGCGGTCCGGCGACGACGTCCAGGCGCGGGTCGACGGCGAGCATCGCCTGGTGCATGCGCTGGAGCTGGGGCGAGGGCTCCACGCCGAGGTCGTCGATCAGCCGCTGGCGCAGCCGGCGGTAGATGTCGAGCGCGGAGGCCTGCCGGCCGGAGCGGTAGAGGGCCACCATCGCCTGTGAGTGCAGCCCTTCGTGCTGGGGGTGGCGGGCGATCAGGTCGGTGAGCTCGGAGATGAGTTCGACGTGCCGCCCCAGCCGCAGGTCGGCGTCGATCCGGCGCTCTCGGGCGACCAGGCGGCTCTCCTCCAGCCGCATGACCTCGATGTCGAGGATCGGCCCGACGCGTACGTCGACCAGCGCGGGCCCCTCCCACAGGGCGAGCGCCTCGCGCAGGCGCAGCGACGCGTGCTCGTCCTCGCCGTCGTCGAAGGCCTGCCGCCCTTCGGCCACCAGGCGTTCGTACGCGTACACGTCGACCGCCTCGGTGGGGATCTGGAGCAGGTAGCCGCCGTACCGGGTGGCCAGCACGTCCTTGGCCGAGCCGGGTACGTCGGGCCCCATGGCGGTGCCCAGCATGCGGCGCAGCTGCAGGATGTACGTCTGGAGCGTGGTCAGGGAGCTCTGCGGCAGGTCGGTGCCCCAGATCTCCTCCATGAGGGTGGGCACCGGAACGATCCGGCCGGGGTACAGGGCGAGCAGTGCCAGGATCTGGCGGGGTTTCCCGGCGGTCGGAACGATTGATACCCCATTGACTTCGGCATTCAACGCACCCAGGACTTTTATCTTCATGATTCCCTCCGCGCCTTGTCGGTCGCCGTCGGTTCTGAGCCGGTGATCGAGTCATTAGATACTGTCGCCTCCCGGCTTTTTCTGGCATTGCCACTGACCGCGAGCGAGGGGAACAGTAGCTCCTGACGATCGGCCCGCCAGAAAATTTTGAGTGCTTCTCGAGCGGCTCTCGCAATGAGCCACGGAAGGGCCTCTGACGCCGCGCTGACATCCTGCTGACAAAGCGTCCGCGAGCTGGTGATGCCCGGTGAACACTCTGTCCGGGGCGCACGGGTGCTGTTAGCTTTCCGGCCATGGCGACGGAATCTGAGGGTGCGGGCACGACCCGCAGCGCGGACTCGCTCACCCGGGGACTGCTGGGCCGTCTGACGACGTCGGCCCGGCCGGGGGAGGCGGACGGCGCGGTCGGCGGCGGCGCCCGGCGCAGGCACGACTTCTTGCCGGACCTGCCCGGCCCGATGCTGCTGGCCCTGCTGAGCGACTATCACCGCCGCGGGGTCCAGGTCGGCTTTCCGGAGCTGACCGGCGCCCGCACCTGAAACGCCCTCAAGGAATCTTCCACAACTCCCTGTAGCCCGCTGGGGAATCCCGCACCGAGGCCGCACGGCAGCTACTGTCTGCTACGGAGGGAAAAAGATCCGCGGCTATTCGGAGAGAATGCCGAGTCAGGGATCTCTGGCCGCAGACTCGTCGAATTTCCCCGTGCGAGGATGAGATGGAGTTTCGGATTCTGGGTTCCGTCCAGATCTACGACGACCGTGCCGACGTACAGATCGTGCCCACCGGCGCGAAGCAGCGCGCCCTGCTGGGCGCACTCGTCGCGAAGGCGGGCCAGGTGATGCCCGCGGAGCGGCTCGTCGACGAACTGTGGGGCGAACACCCGCCCGCGAACGCCGCCAACGCCCTCCAGGCCCACGTGGCCCGGCTGCGCCGGCTGCTGCCGGTCCCCGCGCCCGGCTCGGGCGAGCCGCACCACGAGTGGCTGGTGACCCGGCCCATGGGCTACGTACTGCGCCTGGGCCGCACCGACACGGACGCGCAGCGCTTCCACCGGCTGGTCACGGAGGGGCGGGCGCTGGCCGCCGCCGACCCCGGCCGGGCGGCCGGCGTACTGCGCGAGGCGCTGGCGCTGTGGCGCGGCCCGGCCCTGGAGGGCAGCGGGCGCGGAACCATCTGTTCGGCCGAGGCCTCGCTGCTGGAGGAGAGCCGGCTGGTCGCCCTCGAGGCGCTGTACGACGCGTGTCTGCGGGCGGGCCGGTACGACGAGATCACCGGCGAGCTGGAAGAGCTGACCACCACTCACCCGCTGCGGGAGCGGTTCTACGAGCTGCTGATGACGGCGCTGTACCGGTGCGGCCGGCAGGCGGAGGCGCTGGGCGCGTACGAGCGGGCGCGCCGGCGGCTGGTGCACGACCTGGGCATCGAACCCGGGCCCGTGCTGCGCGGCCGTATGGAAGCGATCCTCCACCATCAGGACCCCGTACCGGGCACGGCCGGACAGGCACGGGCGGAGGCGGGCCGGATGGGCTCCGCCGCGCACGGGTGGGCCGAGGGCCCCAGGATGCGGGTGGCGCAGTGGCCGCACGATCCGCCGGCGTCCGCCGGGCCGTTGGGCGAGGCGGTGGGTGGCAACGGCGCCGATGGGGGCCGCGATGACGAGTGGGCCGACGGCGAGGTGAGCGTGCACCTGCTGCGCGACGAGATCACCCGGCTGCGCCGGCACATCGAGCGGCTCTCGCGAGAGCAGCGGGATCTGGTCAGCAGGGTCGACCGGCTCACGTCGAGCCGGCTCGCGCCGAACGGGCTTGCGCCGAACGGGCTTGCCTCAAGGCGCGCTTCGGGCCAGTGACGGCCCGCTGAACGCGCCGACGCGCCGTCCCTCTCGTGCGACGGCGCGTCGGTCGGTTCATCCGGCGACAAGCCGCGCGCCGCCGGCCGCGGCCGCCGGCTCGGGGCGCGTCACCAGGATCGAGCGCTGAAGGCGGCTGAGGGCCGCCGAGGGCTCCAGGCCCAGTTCCGCGACCAGGGTGGCGCGCAGCCGCTGGTAGACGTGCAGGGCCTCGCCCCGCCGGCCCGAGCGGTGCAGCGCCAGCATGAACTGGCCGTGCAGGCTCTCGTGCATCCGGTACTGGTTGACCAGGACCGTCAGCTCCGACAGCAGCTCGCGGTGGCGTCCCAGGCGCAGGTCGGCCTCGATGCGCTGGTCGAGTGCGCACAGCCGGGCCTCCTCGAGCCGCTTGATCTCCATGTCGATCTGGCTGCCGGCCTGGATGTCGGTGAGGGCCGAACCGGTCCACAGCGAGAGCGCGTCGGCCAGGCGGCGGGCGGCTCCCGTGTAGTCCTCGGCGTCCATGGCCCGGTAGCCGGCGCCGGCGCGGCGCTCGAACTCCCGGTAGTCGACGGTGCCCCGCCGCGTCTCCAGGCGGTACCCACCGGGGAGGGTGGCCAGGATGTCCTTGGCGGTGCACCGCTCGTTCTCGCCGTGGGACAGCGCCTCGGTGATCAGTTCACGCAGTTGCAGGACGTAGGTCTGCAACGTGGTGCGCGCACTGCGCGGAGGGGTCTGGCCCCACAGTTCCTCGATCAGCGTGGCCACGGGGACCACCTGGTCTGCATGGAGCGCGAGCAGGGCCAGGACCTGCCTCGGCTTCGGTGCCGTGGGCGCGATCGACACCCCGTTCTCACGCACCGACAGCGCGCCCAGCACTTCGATGTCCACGTCTCCCCCAAGAGTTCGTCCGGAGGCCGAGATCCGGCCTGTGCGGTTCCGCTGCCGGGGTATGTGCGCAGCCAAAACCGGACTGCTCCATAAAAAAACAGCACGGTCGGTTTGTCAATCCTCAGGAGCCATCCAACCTGCCCGATGACCACTTTCCGTCGCGCGCGTCCTCGCCCAACCGAGCGGAAACCGTCACGAGTCGGCCCCGCGGGGACACACCGAGAGCCCGGCCCTCGCGGGGGTGCGGAGAGCCGGGGCGGACGAACGAAGAAGGAGCTAGTGCCGTGACCGGCAAGGTTCACCGGGTCGNNGCCGCGGTCCTCCGCCTTGCGTTGCACCGCACCGGACGCCGCGCCCCGGCAAACCTTTCCGGCCACGGCACTAGGAACCCTCCGCCTTGAGCGCGGCGAGGACCTCGCCGGACGCGAGCCCCGGCAGCAGCAGCCGCCAGAACTCGCTGACCGTCTGCGGGGAGAGCCAGGTGGCGTTGCGGCCGCTCAGCACTTCGAACCCCACGGTGGCGGCCACCACCGCGGCGGCCGCCGCCGCGGGCGTCACCCCCGGCCGCAGCTCGCCCCGCTCCCCGGCCCGTTCCAGCGCCTGCTCGATGCACTGCTGCCAGTGCGCCCGCAGGTCGGTACGCGGCGGCCGGGAGTGACGGCTGCTGAGCTCGAAGCCGGCCCGCAGCACCACGTCGCCGGCCAGGCCCCGGGCGAGCCCGTGCGTGACGTCGACGACGTGCTGGAGGAAGCCGCCTCCACCCGGCTGCCGGCCCTCGGCGACGATCCTCAGCCGCGCCAGCGCGGTGTCCTCGACGGCGTCCGCCAAGGCCGCCTTGCTGGCGAAGTGGAAGTGCAGCGCACCGTTGCTCACCCCGGCCTGCCTGCTGATCGTGGTGAGCGAGGCCATCGTGAAGCCGTCGCGGTCGAAGATCTCGGCCGCGGATCGGATCAGGGCTTCCCGAGTGCGCACCGCACGTTCCTGCTTGACCATCAAGTGCTCCGTTACTGCGGCGGGTTGCCGTGCTTGCGGGACGGCAGATCGGCGTGCTTGTTGCGGAGCATCGAGAGAGCGCTGATCAGGGTGGACCGGGTCTCGGCGGGGTCGATGACGTCGTCGACGAGGCCGCGCTCGGCCGCGTAGTACGGGTGCATCAGCTCGGCCTTGTACTCCTTGACCATCTGGGCCCGCATGGCCTCGGGGTCTTCGGCGTCCGCGATCTGCTTGCGGAAGATGACGTTGGCCGCGCCCTCGGCGCCCATGACGGCGATCTCGTTGGTCGGCCAGGCGTAGGTGATGTCGGCGCCGATGGACTGGGAGTCCATGACGATGTACGCGCCGCCGTATGCCTTGCGCAGGATCAGCGAGATCCGCGGGACGGTGGCGTTGCAGTACGCGTACAGCAGCTTGGCGCCGTGGCGGATGATGCCGCCGTGCTCCTGGTCGACGCCGGGCAGGAAGCCCGGGACGTCCAGCAGCGTGATGATCGGGACGTTGAACGCGTCGCAGAGCTGCACGAACCGCGCGGCCTTCTCCGAGGCGTGGATGTCCAGCACACCCGCGAGGAAGCCGGGCTGGTTCGCGACGATGCCGACGACCTGCCCGTTCAGCCGCGCCATGGCGCAGATGATGTTGCGGGCCCAGCGCTCGTGGACCTCCAGGTACTCGCCGTCGTCGACGAGCTCCTCGATCACCTTGAGCATGTCGTACGGACGGTTGCCGTCCGCCGGCACCAGCTCCAGGAGCACGTCCGACCGCCGGGTCTGGGGGTCGGTGCACGGCACGCACGGCGGGTACTCGCGGTTGTTCTGCGGCAGCATCGACAGCAGGAACCGCACCTCGGCGATGCAGGTCTCCTCGTCGTCGTACGCAAAGTGCGCGACGCCCGAGGTCTCGGCGTGCACGTCCGCGCCGCCCAGCCCGTTCTGCGAGATCTCCTCGCCCGTCACCGCCTTGACCACGTCCGGGCCGGTGATGAACATCTGCGAGGTGTCCCGGACCATGAACACGAAGTCCGTCAGCGCCGGGGAGTACGCGGCGCCGCCGGCGCACGGGCCCAGCATCACGCTGATCTGCGGGATGACGCCCGAGGCCTTGGTGTTGCGCTGGAAGATGCCGCCGTAGCCGGCGAGGGCGGAGACGCCCTCCTGAATACGGGCACCCGCACCGTCGTTGAGCGAGACCAGCGGAGCACCGGCCGCGATGGCCATGTCCATGATCTTGTGGATCTTCGTCGCGTGAGCCTCGCCCAGCGCGCCGCCAAAGATCCGGAAGTCGTGCGCGTAGACGAAGACCGTCCGGCCCTCGACCGTGCCCCAACCGGTGATCACACCGTCGGTGTAGGGCTTCTTCTCCTCCAGGCCGAACCCGGTCGCCCGGTGCCGGCGGAGCTGCTCGACCTCGTTGAACGAGCCCTCGTCCAGGAGCAGCTCGATGCGCTCGCGGGCGGTCAGCTTGCCCTTGGCGTGCTGCGCCTCGGTCGCTTTCTCGCTCGGGCCGCGCCGGGCCTGCTCGCGGGTCGCGTGCAGTTCGGCCACACGCCCGTGAGCGTCAGCCGCCAGCACAGAGGCCCGAGAGATGTCACTCAGAACAGTCACGACACGTCCCTCCCTCAAGAGTGCGGCCCGATCGATGCCCCTCACCGTAACAAACCGCCTATGCGGTTTGTAAAGCTGGAGCATGGCGCGCACACGAATCAGCCATGGATCACTACCTGCCGGCCCCTGTGGCCGGCCTTACTGCCAGCTGTACGGAGAGCGATAGGCCGCGGTGGACCGCTCGGGCTGCCACCTCGGCATATCCGGCGACTTTTCCTCGCCGTCCTCCTCGCCGCGCGCGGCCAGTGCCGAACACAGCACAACGGTGACCGCGGCCAGCTCTTCATCGCTGGCCCACCCACGCTCGATACGAAGCGCGAGCTTCCCACTGTCCGGAACGCCCATTCCCCCTCCTCAGGCCTCCAGACACCGTCCGTCACGCGCCTAAAGAGGGACTCCTGTCCCGCTTGAGATCCGGCAGAGCCGCTGAACAAGATCTAGTGAGGCCCGCACGACGTGGACCTGGGGCGATGTCCGGAGGGGGTGGGACGGAACGTACCGCTCCAGATTTTTCGGTTCCGGAGGATCGACTTCCCCTAGATATTAAACCGGTTGGTATGTATCTTTTCTCGCCTCGAACCCATTCACACCGCAAATCTCGCCAACGCTGTTTCAGGGGGAACAATGACCGCGAGCACGTTTCGAGTCGAACGCGCAGCGATCAAGGCTTTTCCGGCAGGGGACGTCACGGCTTTACCTCTTGGGCACGCAGCCTTCAGCTACCCCACTTTGACGGCCACCGTCCCCAAGGAGTTCGTGCACCGCGCCGCGGTCGCCGAGGTGATGCTCACCGGCTGGGAGCGACAGGACGACACGCACTTCAGAGTGGCCGCACAGTGGTCCCGCAGCCACAGCTTCTTCACTCCGATCGACGGGGAGCATCACGATCCGTTGATGGTTGCTGAAACAATCCGCCAGGTCGGTTCTCTACTCGGGCACGCCGAGTTCGGCGTCCCCTTCGGGCACCACTTCCTCATGTGGGACCTCGACCTCACCGTCCACCCGGAGCACCTGGAGCTCGGCCAGATGCCCGCCTCGATCGACATCGACGTCACCTGTACGGATGTCAGGCGCCGGGGCGGAAACCTGGCCGGACTCTGCTACGAGGCAGCCGTCCGCCGCGACGGAGAGCTCGTCGCCACGGGGCGGATCTCCTACACCTGCACCAGCCCGGCCGTATACAGGCGGGTGCGTCCGCAGCGCGTCTTCGACGCCGACTACCGCGCTCTTCCCCTGACGGCGCCCGCCGCACCGCAGAGCGTGGGGCGGCTGTCCCCGTCCGATGTGGTGCTCTCGCCGATCGGTGAGGCGAACCGCTGGCAGCTGCGTGTGGACACCCGCCACCCCGTGCTCTTCGACCACCCGGTCGACCACGTGCCGGGCATGGTCCTGCTGGAGGCCGCCCGGCAGGCGGCGGCCGCCGCGCTGGAACGTTCCTCCTTCCTCCCCCTCGGCATCACCAGCACGTTCAAGCGGTACGCCGAGCTGGACGCGCCTTGCGTGGTGGAGGCCCACCGCCTCCCCCAGGCCGTACCCGGAGGGGTGGAGGCCGTGCGTGTGACGGGCCGTCAAGAGGGCGAGCTCGTCTTCAGCTCCACCGTGACGGCGGCCGCGTAGCAGCGGCGACTGCCCCCGCGGCGAACAGCCGGCGCGGGGGCAGCGCCGGGCGGCGCCGGGCAGAGCGGGAGCACCGCCAGGCAGCGCCGGGGCGGCACGCGAGCACCGCCAGGCGGCGTCAGGCCGGCATGAAGGCCGCGAGGTGGTTCCCGGCCCATGCCCGGAAGGACCTCGCCGGCCGGCCCGCCAGCTCCGCGACCGTGTTCTCCACCCGGGCCTTGGCCCCGTCCCGCTGCCGCCGCGCGCTGTGCAGCAACGCCTCCACCACGGGCGCGGGATGGCGTGTGCCCAGCAGGGCGCGGGCCTGCTCCGGCCCCAGCTCCTCGAACCGCAGCGGACGGCCCAGCAGCCCGGCGAGCTGCGCCGTCTGCTCGACGGCGGTGATGGCCCGCGGCCCGGTCAGCGTGTACGCCCGGCCGGCGTGCCCCGGCTCGGTGAGCGCGCGTACCGCCGCGTCCGCGATGTCCCGCGGATCGACGCAGGCGTTGGCCGAGGACCCGTACAGGGCACGGACGACGTGCTCCGAGCGGACGGAGGCCGCCCAGGACAGCGTGTTGGACATGAAGGAGCGCGGACGCAGCAGCGTCCACTCCATCCCGGAATCGCGCAGGAGATCCTCGTTCCCCCGCTGCCAACGGGTGATCAGATCATCGGCCTGGCAGTCCTCGACGGCGGCGGCCGAGAGCTTCACCACGTGCCGCACCCCCGCCGACCGCGCGGCCCGCAGGAAACACGCGTCCTGGTCCCCGCCGACGCGGTTCGTGACGAGGAACGCGCTGCGAACCCCGCACAGGGCGTTGGCCAGGCTCTTCGGATCGCCGTAGTCCCCGGGGACGATCTCGGCGTGGGAGGGCGCTCCGAAGACGCGCGCGGGATCCCTGGCGAGGATGCGCACCGCCGCGTCGGCGGGCAGCCCTCGGACCACCTCGCGCCCCACCATCCCGGTGGCACCGGTCACGAGGATCATCGGAGGGCCTCCCGGAGTGGCGCATAACTGTTATCCGGTTTGAGTGGGTTGGCACGGCGGTGACCCGCTGTAATATACGAACCAGACGGTTTGTGCACGGAGCCTTTCCGGGGTTCGGCGATCAACTGGAGGGCATAGTGGCGGAGCAAGAGCGGGCCATCCGTACGCGTCGGAGCATCCTGCTGGCCGCGGCCAAGGTGTTCGAGGAGCGCGGGTACCAGACGGCGACGATCTCCGAGATCCTCTCCACCGCCGGCGTGACCAAGGGCGCCCTCTACTTCCACTTCCAGTCGAAGGACGACCTGGCCCAGGGGGTGCTCGCCGCCCAGGACCAGAACCTCGTCATCCCCGACCGCGCGTCCAAGATGCAGGAGATCGTGGACGTGGTCATGCTGCACACCTACCGCCTGCAGACCGACCCGATCGTCCGGGCGGCCGTCCGGCTGACGATGGACCAGCTGGCGCAGGGCCTCGACCGCAGCGGCCCGTTCCTGCGCTGGGGCGACCTCGTCCGGGGGCTGCTGGAGAAAGCCCAGGCCCAGGGCGAGCTGCTGCCCCATGTCGTACCGGCCGAGACCGCCGACGTCATCGTGGGCACCTACGCCGGCATCCAGTCCATGTCCCAGGCGCTCAGCGACTACCAGGACCTCGTGGTCCGGGTCTCCGCACTGCTGCGCCACCTGCTGCCCAGCATCGTGCTGTCCTCGGTGCTCGCCTCCGTGGACATCTCCGAGGGCCGCGGGGCGGCCGTCTACGCCGAGGCCCTGGCGCAGTCGCAGGCCGTGGCCGCACTCGCGGAAGCCGCTGAGACGGCGGACGCGGCCGGCTGACGGACCGGGCGGACCCGGCGGACTCGTGGTGGCCGGCTCTCCGCCGGCCACCGTCACGTTCTCGTTGTCCTCAGGCACAGCGATGCCTTCCCCCCGGCCGGTGTTCTCTGCGACAGCAGAAATATACCGGGCGGCCTGTTCTTTTTCATCGCCTGGGGCCATCAATCGATCTTGCTCCCAGGCGGAGCCCCTCCCTCCTCCCAGCACCGCTCAAGTGCGGCCTGCTGGAGTCGGCAGGCTTGCGGCCGCCCGGCCGGCAGGCCGAGATCCGCCGACTCAGGAGAAGGCCATGGCCACCCGACGTACCGTGCTCAGAGCATCCCTTGTCACAGCCGGCGCGGGTGCCTTCACCGGTGCCGCCCTCACACCGCTGCTCGCCCGACCCGACGCCGAGGCCGCGACCGTCGCCCCCGCCGGAGCCGCCGCGCTCGCCGTCGAGAAGTTCAAGCTCGCGATGCCGATCCCGCCCGTCCTCACCCCGTACTCCACCGCCGACGGCGTGGATCGGTACCTCATGACGATGAAGCCCGCCCGCAAGGAGATCGTGCCCGGCTTCCAGACCGACGTCCTGACGTACAACGGCTCCTTCCCCGGCCCCACCATCCGCGCCCGCTCCGGCCGCACCGTCGAGGTCCTCCAGGTCAACAACCTCGACATGCCCACCTCGGTCCACCTGCACGGCGCCTCGGTAGCCCCGGAGAACGACGGCTCGCCGATGGAGACCATCGAGCCGGGCGACGTCCGCTCGTACACGTACCCGAACAAGCAGCCGCACGCCTCGCTCTGGTACCACGACCACGCGCACCACATGGAGTCCGAGCACGTCTACCGCGGCCTGGCCGGCTCCTACCTGATCACGGACGCCGTCGAGCAGGGCCTGTCGCTGCCCTCGGGCGCCTACGACGTACCGATCGCCATCCGCGACGCCGGCTTCGACGACACGGGCCAGCTCGTCTACAAGATGAACGACTTCGACGGCCGCGACACGCTGCTGGCGAACGGCAAGGCGTACCCGTACTTCCAGGTCGCCGCCCGCAAGTACCGCTTCCGGCTGCTGGACTCGTCCAACCTGCGCTCCTTCACGCTGCGCCTGGCCGACGGCAGCGAGCTGATCCAGATCGGCTCCGACGGCGGTCTGCTGCCCAAGCCGTTCCGCACCGACTCCGTGGAGCTCTCGCCGGGCGAGCGCGCGGACATCGTCATCGACTTCTCCCGCTACCCGGTGGGCACCAAGATCGTCCTGGAGAACACCAACCTCGGTGGCGGGCCGGTCGAGAAGTTCGGCCAGGTGCTCCGCTTCGACGTGGTCCGCACCGCCGCCGACACCAGCCAGGTCCCGTCGGTCCTGCGCACCCTGCCGGCCCTGCCGACGCCCACCGCTGAGCGCAGCGTGGTGATGCGGATGGACGAGAGCGACAACCCGAATGCGCCGGGCTACCTGAACGACAAGGTGTACGACCCGGAGCGCATCGACGCCTTCATCCGCCACGGCGCCAGTGAGGTCTGGACGATCACGAACGTCAACACGTTCCTGCCGCACAACTTCCACATGCACCTGGTGCAGTTCCGGGTCATCGAGCGCAACGGGAAGGCGCCGGGGCCCGCCGAGTCGGGTCTCAAGGACACGGTGTGGCTGATGCCGGGTGACACGGTCAAGGTGCAGGCGACCTTCGACACGTACCGGGGCACGTACCTCTACCACTGCCACCTGATCGACCACTCGGCGATGGGCATGATGGCCCAGTTCAAGGTGACCTGATCACCTGATCACCTGAGTAACTGTTGTCGTTCCGATCTTGAGGGGTGTGCGTCGAACGGGAGTCTCGATCGGGTGGTCGTTGCTGGCCGCGGGCAACACGCGGGCTCCGAGCCGGGCCAGGGCGTGCTGCGGAGCACTCGCGGACCAGTGGCCGATCGCCGCGTAGGAGCGAGCGCCGGCGATCACCGCCGAGGCGGCGACCAGCAGCACCGCCACGAACGGGTGACGCACTCCACTCCGTCGGCGCGGGTCGGCAGCACTCGCAGCCGTTCCGGCAAGGAGAGCCCCGCAACACCCTCCAGAGCCGGCGACTTGACGAGACAGACGGTGGCAGACTGGCGGCACATCGAAGCTCCGGTGGTTCAGGGCGACTTGGGAAGGTCACCCCGTTCAACCGGAGCTTCGTTGTACACGTGGTGGGCCCAGCCCGACCGCCTGGCCTGCGGACTCACGCGATCACCAGGACTTTGAAACGCCCCTGGCCGCCACTGGCCGACGACAACTCTCGTCGCCGACCAGTGAAACTGCGCAGTACCCAACTGCTACGCCGCGTTCCGTTGTCCAGGCCAACGCATCCCAGTGACACCAACCTCACCGCATCGCACTGTCCTACGAACCGCGCACACCGGCCTGACCAGCACAAAACCAAGAGCCGCCGCACCGGGACAGCCTGCGGGGCCTCATGGACAATCAACCGCGGCGCAGCGCTGACCGGCACCCGGGTGCTGGCCGAGATCGGCGACGACCGGGGCCGATTCGCCAACGCCGGGCCCCTCAAGGCCTACGCGGGAAGCCCCCGGTCACCAGAGCCAGCGGCAAGAGCTGCAAGGCCACAGGGCGATTGCAAAGTCGTG